>NZ_JASBQE010000056.1 GCF_029960785.1 Polyangium sp. 15x6 | reverse complement strand
ACGGTTATTGTGCGGCTGCGACGAACCCGCCGAGCGCACGCCGGCGCGGCGAGCATGCGCGTGCCGCGCACGTGGCGCCTGCCATGGGCGCGGATGGTCGTCCAGACGGTGGTGGGCGAGGACTTACTGATGTTCTACAACATGCACGACACGGTCTTCGCGGGACCGCGGGTGGGTACGACCTACGACATGTCCGAAGCGTGCAGGCGCTGTGGTGCCGGTGCCCGGCAGACGTCCGCAATGGTTGTCGACGGCGAGTACCTCCATATCCTCGAAGGCCGGCGGGTGGCAGCGACCTGCTACAATGACATCCTTGTCGACGAAGCAATGGCCCGTACGCTGGCGGAGAGCGGCGCCACCGGGTTTTCGTTCCGGAGCGTCTTCGCGGCGTTCGAGAAACGGGGGCACTTCCAGCTCCCGTGGCGTCAGCTCTGCGCCACGCACATCTTGCCGCCGATGTCGCCCCGAACGACTGGCCTCGAACCCTACAAACCGTGCCCGTGCGGGCGTAGTAGCTTCACGACGCGCCCCGAGATCCCCACCCGCATCGTGTACCGCGCCTCGGACGTGGTCGATATTCGCGATGTAAATGTGACCTGGGAATGGCTCGGTCACGTGGACTTCAACGGCGACGTGAGCGACTCCGTTCTCCCCTACCCAGCATTCCTCATCACCCCCAAGGTCTGGGGCATTTTCCGCGACGCAGGCGTGACCGGGTTCGACTGGTTCCCTATCCGGGTCGTCGACGAATAGGCCCCCGCCCCGCTACCGTCGCAAAAGCCCATCCATCGCCTCGGCAAACCGCTTCCCGATGGCCTCGTACCCTTCGAACCCAAAATGCACGGCATCCTGAAGCGGCAGGTCGTCCGTACGAATGCGCGCGACGCCGGGAATCGTGACGGCGCGTTGCTGCTCCTTGACGCGCTCCCACGCGGGGAATCGGCCGTCCGTAGGCCGCGGGCCGAGCTCGGCGAAGACGATGGGGAGATCGGGCGCGCCGAGGTCGCGGCGGAGGTCGGCGACGAAGGATGCGAATGCGGCGGCCCAGTTCGATGGGTCGGGGTGCGCGTCCGCCGCCGTGAGGGCGGGATCCATGGCGTCCGTTTCGCCCTGGAAGAAGAGGACGCCGGCCATCGTGCCCGCGGTGGACGCCGCGCGGGCGCGCTTCAAGCACGAGCCGTACAGCGTGTTCTCGTCGAGCTGGCGGCGCCATTCCGCGAGGGACGAGCCACCTTTCGCGCAAGGGACGAGGCCGATTGGGCGATCTTTGCGTCTGTCGCGGAGCGCGTCCGCGAACGCCGCGGCGGGGCCGGCGCCCGCGCCGGGGTCGGCGGAGACGTCGTCGATCTGGCCCTCGGCGAAATCGACGGGCTCGCGGCCTTCGTGCCAGCGGCCGTCATTGCCAAAGACATAGACGCCGGGGATGGCCGGTGGGAGTGGGTTTGGCAGGGGCGCACGGCCCGACATGTTGGACTGGCCGGCGAGGACGAAGAGCGAGAGCGCGCCGAGGTGCTCGGGCGGGAGGGGGACGCGGGCGGGGACCGTGGCCTCGGGGCGCGGAGAGGAGGCGCGGTTGTCCACGCGGCGCATGACGAGCGCGCCGGCGAGCGCGCCGGCGGCGAAGGTGAATGCGAGGATCGCGGCGGCGCGGTGGTTCGAGCGCATGGCGCGCGTCAGGCGGTCGGGAGGGGCGCCGCGGGTTTCGGGCGGAGGGATTTCGCGAGGCGTCGCGCGAGCTTCTGTGAGGGGTCCTCGCAGATCAGGAAAAAGAGGTACGAGACGCCGAGCGAGAGGGCCATGAGGAGCGACCAGTCGACGAAGTAGCCGAGCTTCAAGCGATAGTATTTCTTGAAGACCTCCCACGCGGCGAGGTGGACGAGGTAAAGCGAATAGCTGAAGAGGCCGAGGCGCTCGGAGAAGCGTGGCACGCGCACGGTCGCGAGGTGCGGGATCTCCACGAGGAGCCACGCGTACACGAGGAGCGAGAAGGCGTTCAGCGTCCAGGGATACCCGATCGGCGAATGAAACCGGAGCGCGAGGGCCACCGCGCTCGCGAGCCAGACGGCGAGGCGCCATGCCCAGATGCGGGGGTGCGGTCGGGCCGGGCGTTCGCGGATCCGCTCGGCGAGCAGGCAGCCGAGCAGCCAGCAAGGCAAGCCGATGACCCATTGCAGCGCCCAGCCATACGCCGGATACGGGAGCGCGCGGGGATCGACGAGGACGATCACCGCGGTCGCGAGGGCAAACGAGGCGGCGACGAGCGGGCGCCATCCGAATCGATCACGAAGCGCGAGGAGGATCGGATAGAGGGTGTAATAGACGAGCTCGCACTGGAGGCTCCACAGAATCGACTCGGAGAGGCCGACGTAGGGAATGCCGACGGCGGAGGAGAGGGCGATCGAGGCGAGGAGGGGGATGCCGATCCGGACGTAGCGGCGAGCGAAATACTCGGGCCAGTACGGGCGCCGCGTGAGCGTGGGCCAGTGGATGCAGAGGCCCGAGATGACGAAAAAGACGATGACCGCGGCCGGGCCGTTCCAGGCGACGCCATACGAGGCGGAGAGGAACCACGAGACGCGGTGGGTGCGTTCGAGGCCCGCGAGCAAGGGCGGCGGGCCGAGGTGGCTGAGGACGACCATCGCCGCCGCGACGAAGCGGAGCGTGTCGAGGCCGGCAATGCGGGCCGGCTCGGTCGTGCCTCGTCCCTCGCTCATCGGTCGATCTCGAAGAGGCCGCTCACGGGAGCCTCGTCTTCAAGGCGGCAAGGTTCTCGCGGAGGAGCGGCGGCCAATCGGCGATGTTTTCAGGGACGGTGCCCTCGTAGAAGCGGCGATTGAGGGAGGCGGGGCGGATCGAGCGGAGGTGCTCGTGTTCCATGGGGTGGAGCAGGACGGGGGCGTCGGAGAGGAAAGCGGACCACATGCTGAAGGTGCTCCACGCGGAGGGAATGACGACGCGGCTCCGCGCGAGCAAGAGGAGGTCGACGATGGCCGGGCGCTCGGGGGCGCGTGTGGTCCGCGGCAATGCGAGCAAGGGGGCGAGCTCGTGGTCGCTCGAATCGGAGAAGACGGTGACGGGCACGGGCGCGCCGACGATCGCGCGAATGCCCTCGATGAGCCGCATGAAATGGGAGAGCGGCGTGGGGCCGAGGGAGCGGGAGAGGTCGTGGCCCGGCGCGATCGGGCCGAAATCACCGCCGCGGACGTGGACGCCGATGAAAGGAGCCTCGGCCGCGTCGAGGGCCCTCCGGCGCGCGGGCGCGAGCATCGCGAGGAGGCGCCGGCGCAGGAAATCGCGGTGCTCGGCGAAGCTCATGAAGAAGTCGGGGAGGGCGTCGTAGACGTAGACGGTGCCCTTTCGATCGGCGTCCTCGGGGAGGCGCGCCACGGGAGGCTCGCGGACGACGCGGCCCGCGAGCGCGAGCGTGGTGGCGTGCGCGAGGCGCGCCGGGTGGGGCGGGAGGAAGTCGGCGACGTAAATGCGCTTCTGGCGCTCGCCGCGGAGCCACGGGCCGAGGCGCACGGCCGCGAAGCCCGTGGTGACGAGGGGCAATCCATTGAGCTCGGCGAACGCCGCCGCGCGCGCCCAGACGAGGAGCATGTTGCCGAGGCCGGTGCGAGGCAATCGCGCGTGACAAACCGGCGGCAAGGCGTGGGCGAAGCGGGAGAGGGCGGCGGGGATCATGACAAGGCTCGCGCCCCGGGAGGGGCGGCTTCCGCGCGCTTTCGCGCCGTGCGGTCGAGGAGGAGCATCGAGGGGACGAGGACGAGGGCGCGGAACACGATGTTGACGAGGGTGGTGCCCGCCTCGGCCATGTCGATCATGTTGAAGACGAGGGCGATGTAAAGCACGAGCCGGATGGGATCCTGCTCGGGGAACGGCGTCGTGAGCCGCCAGAGGAAGCCGAACAGGGCGCCGATCGCGCCCATGCCGAAGAGGACCCCGGGGAAGCCGAAGTTCCAGTAGAGCTCGCCGGCGGCGGTCTGCGCGATCGAGGTCGTGGCCTCGGCCTCGGATCGGGCGGCGCCAATGTAATAGTAGAACCAGCCGCCGCGGGAGACGGTGGGTTTGTCGGGCCAGAAGAGGCGGGGGACGAAGGCGTAGGCGAGGTAATCGAAGGTCTCGCCCAAGCGAAGGCCGTGCCGCTCGACCTCGCCGTAGAGGAAGGACGCGGGGATGGGTTCGAAGGAGCGCTCGAAGAAGGCGGTGGCCTGCTCCTCGATGCCGTCGCCGGTCTCATAATCGCCTTGCGCGTAGGTGCGGACGATGCGGTCGCTCGTGTTCTCGCCGGAGACCTCGGCCGCCTGGCGGGAGGCGGCGACGACGGGCGCGACGACGCCGAGGTAAAAGACGCTGAGGGCAATGCCGAGGACCGGGAGCCAGCGGCGCAAGGGCCGCTGGCGCGCAAAGAGGAGGCCGGCCGGGAGGAAGCTGAACATGAGGAACGCCTTCGAGCCCGCGCGCAGGTTGACGGCGAACTCGAGGGCGGTGCCGAGCGCGAAGATGATCCAGAACGAGGCGCGCCGGTGATTTTCGCCCTGGTGGACGACGTAGGCGGTGAGGGCCGTGAGCGAACCCCATTGCACGAGGCCGCTGAAGGCGCCGAATCCGCCGACGCTGATGGCAGGGCCGATGATGCGCAAGAAGGCGCCGATCGCCCAGAGGAGCAAGAAGCCCGAGCCCACGGGCGGCGAGCGCTCGCCCGGCCTCGAGAGCGGGCGCATGAATTGGAGCCCCGCGTGGAGCGCGAACGAGCCGAGGAGGTACATGACATACCCCCCGGCGAGCTCGTCCGGGTAGATCGTCTGGACGCTGAAACGAATGGGGATGCCATCGGCGAGCTTGTTTCCGTGGTGGATGGCCGCGAAGCCGAGCGCCACGGTGTTCCAGCCAAAATAAAAGGAGATGGGGCTCAGGCCGAGCGGCGCGCGTCGAACCTCGAGGAGGATGATCCACGGAAAGGCGACGCAGACGGCGGCGCCGGTGACGTAGAGCGTGGTGGCGGGCTCGTCGGCGAGCCAGAGCGTGACGAAGCCGATGAACACGAGGAGCGCATGCGGGACGAGCGGGCCATAACGACGGTCGAGGAGTCCTCCCGCGTGGGCGCCCTTGGCGGGCGTGAAGGGCCTGTCCAGCGTCGCGTCCATGCGGCGTGCGGTTCAGCCGACCTCGGCGGCAGGGGTATGCGCGGGGCGGCGCTCCGCAGGCCGGTAATCGGGGAATCCCTCGGTCGTCGTGGGCGCCTGGGGGAGGGCACCGTGGCTTTCGCGCTCGGGTTTGTCGAGGTCCTTCACGGCGAGGAGCTGGCCGCCGGGCGGGCCGTAGGTCTGCCAGAGGGCCATCGCGAGCTGGAGCGGGGCGCGCGGGCCCGGCTCGACCTTGCGGCCGCAACGAAAGCCGAGCGAGCGGAGCTCGGCCGGGCTGAAGGCGGAGCGGTGCGTCTCGGCGAAGGTCCAGGCCTGGACGTCGGGGTCGGGGGTGTCGAGGCGCAAGAAGGCGCGCTCGTCGTGGCCCGTGTGCGGGTCGAGCGACTCGCGCGGGACGGTGATGACGATGCGCTTGCGGGCGATGCGCTCGAAATCGCGGAGGGCGCGCAGGGCCGCGGGTTTGTCGAGGTGCTCGAGGACCTCGATGCAGAGGAGGGTGTCGACGTAATCGTCGGGGTAGGGGAGGGCGTCGGCGCTGGCGAGGACGAGCTCGTCGTAGCTCCGGTGATGGGCGGTGCGGCGGAGGTTGTGGACCGTGAGGTCGCAGCCGCTCAAGAGCTCGGGCTCGTCGAGGCGCGGGTCGCGGCGGTCGTAATCGCGGACCTGGCGAAAGCCGATCGGCGTGTCCTGCCAGCGGTGCCGGAGCATGAAGCCATAGACGCCGACGCCGCAGCCGACGTCGAGGATCCGGCTGCCCTCGATCTCGTCGAGGATACGCGGGATCATGCCGAGGGGGCTCTGGCCGACGAGGAGCGAGGTCTTCACGAGCGTTTCTCCGGGGGTTTGGGGCGCAGGACGCCGAAGGCGATCCGAAGCCCCAAGCGCTGAGGCAGGGATTCGAGCGGGCCCACGAGGGGCAAAAGGGCGCGCGAGAGCGGGCCCGCATGGTCGCGCAGGGGGCCGAGCGAGGCGCCGAGGCCGATGGGTTTTCCGTGACGGAGGCGCGAGGCGACCTCGTGGAGGACTTGCCGGTCCGCGCGGAGCGCGAGCGCAGCCTCCTTGGCGAGGCGCAACGGGCCTTGAAAATGGCGCGGGACGTACTTGCGGTGAATGGCGAACGAGAACGCGTGGATCGGCCAGGGATTGACGTCGACGTCGTGGCCGTCCTCGCGATTGCGCACGCGGACGAGGGGGCGCGCGGCATACGCGACGTCGCCGTGCTCGCAGAGGCGCATCCACATCTCGACGTCGGCGATGAAGCCGAAGGCGGGGTCGTAGAGGCCATATCGCTCGTGCGCCTCGCGCCGGACGAGGGTCAACGCGCAGACCGGGGAGCTGAAGCTCCGGAGCATGAAGCCGAGCCAAGCACGGCCGCGCGTGAGCTCGGGCCAGGGGCCGATGTGCACGGCGCCGAGGGGGCGGTCGTCCTGGTCGACCATTTCGAGGCCCGTGTGCGCGAAGAGCGCGCGCGGGTGGCGGTCGAGCAGGCGCACGAGCTCGGCGAGGAATTCGGGGTGGTAGAGGTCGTGGTCGTGGCAAACCGCGATGAGCTCGCCGACGGCGTCCTCGATGCCGGCGTTGAGGTTCGCCGGCATGCGCAGGTTCTTCGGATTGTGGTGGTACCTGACGCGCGGATCGCCGGCCGCGGCCTCGCGCACGGCCTGCTCGGTGCCGTCGTCGCCCGGGCCGTCGTCGCGGACGAGGAGCTCGAAATCGCCATACGTCTGGGCGAGGATCGAGCGCAACGTGGCGCCGAGGAGGCGCGCGCGCTTGTACGTCGGCATCACGACGGAGACGCGCGGGCGCACGTCTCCGTCGCCACGATGCGGCCTCGGTGAGAGCTTCGAAGGCAAAGGAATTTCAGTCGAGGCGCCCCGCACGAATGTACTCCACGCTGTCGCGAATGACGGTGTCGAGGTCGAAGCGAGGACGCCAGCCGAGCTCGCCCATGGCCTTGTCGGCGTCCGGGTACTTGTCGTTCGCCTCCTCGAAGAGCGGGCCGAAGAGGGCCTTCGGGTCGACGTAATCGATGCGGCTCTCGGAGGCGGTGAGGCGCACGGTGCGCTCGGCGAGGTCGCGGATGCTGATCTTGTTCTGCGGGTTGCCGATGTTGTAGGCCTCGCCGCGACGGCCGAGGCGCAAGGCCCGGACGATGCCCTCGGCGACGTCGACGACGTGCGTGAAGGCGCGGATCATGCTGCCGTCGCCGTAGACCGTGAGCGGCTCGGCCGCGAGGCATTGCTTGATGAAGCGCGGCAAGACGAACCCGCCCTTGCCCGACTGGCGCGGGCCCGCGATGTTGAAGGGGCGGATGATCACGGCGAAGAGGTCCGAGACCTTGCACGTGTTGACGAGCGCGATCTCGCACGCGAGCTTGGCCACGGCGTACTCGAGGCGGACCGAGATCTTGGGCGTGATGATCTTGTTGTCGTTCTCGGAGCAATAACCGTCGCGGCCGCCGCCGTAGATCTCGCTCGTGGAGACGTCGCAGAGGCGCGCGCCAGAGCGGTTCGCGATGTCGATGACGCGGTAGGTGTCGTCCGTGATGCTCTTCGTGATCTTGCCGGCGTGCCCGAGGACGCCGACAGGGCCGACGACCGAGGCGAGGTGATAGATCTCGGAGAACGGCGCGAACGAGCCGCGCGCGAAATAGTCCTCGATGGAGAGGATGTCGTACGTGAGGCGCGGGTCGTTCACGCGGCGCACGTAGGCCTCGTGATCGAGGGGGCTCGTGCTGAGGTTGTCGACGACGTGGACGCGCGCGTCTTCGTCGGTGAGCAGGCGCTCGACGAGATGGCTGCCCAGGAAGCCGAAGCCTCCCGTCACGAGGATGTGTTTGTCTTTCATGAGGCTTTGTCCTTCGTGTCGCTGGTCGGGATCATGCGGCATCTCCCCGTGTGCCGCCGAGCTTTCGACGGATTTTCCCGGCGATCCCCCGGGCAGTTTCGCGCTCCTCGGGGGCGAGCGCGATCCAGAAGAGCAAAAGCGCGAGGGCGCCGAAGACGGGCGGCACGACGATGGCCCGCAAGAGACCCTCGGGGAGGAAGAACCAAAGGACGGCCGAGGCCGCGGCCGGGACGAGCAAGCCGAGGCCGAGCGCGCCCAGGATTTCACGGGCGTAGCCGCTGAACCGATCGCCGAGCGCCTGGCACGCGGCGCGCGGGACGATCCAGGCCGCGAGGGCGAGATCCGCGAGGAGCGCGGCGGCCGCGACGCCACGCATGCCGAAGCGCGGGACGAGGAGGACGGACAGGGCGAACACGAGGGCTGCGTTCGCCGTGAGCAGGACCGCGACGCGGCCCTGGCGGTTCGTCGCGAGGAGCGCGGTGGAGCCGACGCCCCAGAACCCCCAGAGGATGGCCTGCGTGACGAGCATCCCGAGCGTGGGGAAGTCGAGCGAGAGTTTTTTCAGCGTCCACGCGGAGTAGACGGGCTCGGCGAGGGGCAAGAAGCCGAGGAGCGCGAGGCCGATGACGAAGCCCGAGAGCTTGGCCGTGGTGCGATGCGCGCGGACGAGGCGCGAGGGATCGCCGAGGGCGTCGAGCGCGGTGAGCTCGGGCCAGACGACGGTCGTGAACTGGATCGAGAGCATGCGGCCCATGTTCGCGATGTTGCGATGGGTCGTGAACCGAGAGACCTCCTCGCCGCCGATGACGGACTGGACGACGAGGAGGTTGCCCTGGTTGGCGAGGAACTCGCCGAGGCCCGCGAGCAAGAAGAGCGCGCCGGGCGCGAGCATGCGCAGGCCCGCCGCGCGATCGCCGCCGAGGGGCGTGAGGCGGAACCAGGGGTTTTGCCGGTGGAGGTCGCGCAGGACGTACGCGTCGAGCGCGAGGGCCCAGACGACACGGGCGAGCGCGACGACAGGGAAACGCGCGCCGGCGAGCATGAGCGCGGCGGGCAAGGCCATCTCGACGGCGCGCTTCAAGGCCGTGAGGTAAGCGGCGCGGACGAGCTGGCCGGTGGCGCGGTAGGTGCCGCGGACGGCGCCGAGCGGGACGCCCATGAGGAGCTCGATGCCGAGGAGCGCGAGCGTGAGGTACGTCTCGAGGTGCGTCGCGGTGGTGATGCCGAGCCACGTTTCGAGCGGCAAGACCGCAGTGACGATCGCGGCGAGGACCCAGATGCCGATCGCGAGCGGGGCTTGCAGGCGGAGGGCGCTGTGGAGGTCGGCGAGGAAGAGGTCGTGGTCGCCGCGCGCGTGATGCGCGCACATGCGGTTGACGACATGCGATTGGACGCCGAGGTCGGTCATCGTCAGGAACGCAACGAGGGCCGAGAGCGAGGTCCATTCGCCATAACGCGCAGGGCCCCAGGCGTGCATGCCGATGGGGATGACGAGGAACTGGCCGATGTAGCTGACGATGGCGACGACGCTCATCGCGGCGACGCCACGAAGGACACGCTCGGCCATGCCGGGCGCGCCGAGCCGTTCGGTCTGTTGCCGCTCGGGGCTGCGGATCGCCTCCGGCGTCCTACGCCCCGAACCCCCCGGATGCTCGGCACCCGCGGCGCTCATACGGTGCCTGCCGCGAAGGCTCGGGGATGGAGCTCGGCGAGGGCGTCCCAGATGCGCGCGCCGAAATGGTCCTCGGTGAACGAGGCGAGGACACGCGCGCGGGCGGCGTGGCCGAGGCGGGCGCGGAAGGCGGCGTCGCTGAAGAGCTCGACGAGGGCACGCGCGAGGCCCTCGTGATCGCCGTACCGCACGGAGAGGCCGGTCTCGCCGTCGACGATGACCTCGCGCGCGGCGTCGTCGAGCGAGCCGATGCACGGGACGCCCGCGGCCATGGCTTCGAGGTAGACGAGGCCGAAGCCCTCGCCGCGGCTCGGCATGGCGAAGACGGTGGTGCGCTGGTAGAGGGCGCGGAGCTCGTCGTCGGGGATGCGGCCCCAGAAGCGGACGGCGCCGCTTTCGAGCAGGCCGAGGCGTTTGGCCTGGGCTTCGTACGCGGGGCGCGCGGCGCCGTCGCCGACGATGTCGAGGCGCGCGCCGGGGCACTGGCGGCGGACGTGGTTCCAGATCGAGATGAGCTCGGCGTGGCCCTTGTAGCGCTCCTCGGGGTGGATGCGGCCGACGATCAGGGCGGAGAGGCCGGCGTCTTCGGGCGGAGGCGCGATTTCATGCGGGGGTTCGGGGGCGTAGCTCGGCTTGTCCGAGCGTAGCCCCCGAGCGTCGACTGCGCGATCGTTCGAGAGTCCAAGCCAGCAGACCTTGCTCGGGGTGGCTCGATGTTCGGGGTTCCAGTCGAGGAAGCGGCCGAGCGTGAAGGCGCTGTTGCTGATCAAAAGGTTGGTGCCCCAAATACCGACGCGCTGGTGAGCAGGCAAGGGGCGCCAGCACTCGACGCCGTGGAGGAACTGCACCACGGGGACGTCGCGCGGGCGGAGGAGGCGCGCGACGGGGCCGAGGCCGATGTGGGTCGTGAAGACGAGGTCGGCGTCCGAGCGCTCGCGCGCGGCGGCGGCGAGCATGCCGAGGCGTGAGCCGCTGAAAGAGAGGAAGCGTCGCGGGGGTTTTTGGAGGCCGACTTCGCGCGCGACGTCGCGCCCTTCGTGGGGCGCGTCGTGCAGGGCCCAGACGTCGTAGTCGAGAGGGACGCGGCGCTCCGCGGCGATACGTTCGAGCTGGCGGAGGATCTGGCGGCTCACGGTGGGGATGCCGCCGTGGGGCGCGTCGACGAGGTCGGGGCAGAGCAGCGCGAGCTTCATGAGCGCGACCAGACGGCGCGGGCCGCGCGGACGAAGCCTTCGGCGGTGTGAGGGATGTCCCACGCGGCGATGCGGCGCAGGGAGGCTTTTCCGCGAGCGACGCGGGCGTCGTGGTGCGCGAGGGCCTCGTCGAGGACACGCGTCAGCGCGGGGACGCTGCCCGCGGGGAAGACCCAGCCATTGTCAGGGCCGACGAGGTCGGGGACGGCGCCGACCTGATCGGAGGCGATGATCGGGAGGCCGAGGTTCATGGCCTCGTTGACGGCGAGGCCCCAGGGCTCGAAGCGCGAGGGCAAGGCGAAGACGTCGCCGAGGGCATACGCGGCCGGCATGCGCTTCTGGTTGACGAAGCCGACGAAATGGACGCGGGCGGAGAGAGAGCGGGCGAGGGATTCGAGCTCGCCCCGAAGCGGGCCGTCGCCGACGAGGACGAGGTGGGCATTCGGGCGCGGGCGCGCGGCGAAGGCGCGGATCAGGTCGGCGCAGCCCTTCACGGGGATGAGCTTGGCGGCGTAATTGACGACGAGGTCGTCCTCGGGAATGCCGAGCTCCTTGCGGAAGGCGCGGGCCTCTTCGCGGACGGTGCCGGCCTGGGACTGGAAGAACGAATTGTCGACGGTGTAGGGCGCGATGAAGACGCGGTCTTTCGGGACGCCGTAATGCTCGAAGTATTGCGCGGAGAGGGTGCCGATCGCGAGGGCGCCGCCGAGGCGGCGGAAGATCGGGGGCAAGGCGAGGCGCTTGGCGAGGCTGATGTGCGCGGGGCGCTCGGCGAGCAGGTTCGATTCGCCGCGGAGGAGGACGGGGATGCCCTTTCTGCGGGCCCGCACCATGACGTCGTGCTCGGTGGCATGGGCATAGCCGTGGACGATGATGACGTCGGGGCGGAAGGCGGACATGCGCGCGAAGGCGCCGGGATTGACGAGGCCGAAGAAATGGTCCGTGCCGGGGCGCTTCGAGACGTTCGGCACGAATTCGTGGTCGTAGCCTTCGAGGAGGGGGACGTCCCAGCGGATGGTCTTGCCGAAGCCGGGGTCGCGGGTCTCCTTGACGCCGAAGTCCCAGCAGAAGAAGAGCTTGATCGCGACGTCTTCGCGGGCGGCGAGGGCGCGGTAGAGCGGCGCCTGGTACTGGATCGGGTGCGTCGCGAGGATCGCGATCCGGACCATGGCGGGCCTATCGTCCTTTCGGGCTGCGCTCGGCGAGCCGGGTCTGGAAATCGGCGACGGTGGCGCGGAGGCCTTCGCGGAGGCCGACGCGCGGGGAGAAGCCGAAGAGCTCGCGGGCGCGGGTGATGTCGGGCTTGCGCTGGCGCGGGTCGTCGGCGGGCAAGGGCGCGTGGATGATTTCGAGGTCGGAGCCGAGGAGGCGGAGGACTTCTTCGGCGAGCTCGCGAATGGTGAACTCTTCGGGGTTGCCGAGGTTCACGGGGCTCTCGATCGGCCCGAAGCGGGCGAGGGCGAGGATGCCTTCGACGAGGTCCTGCACGAAGCAGAAGGAGCGGGTTTGCTTGCCGTCGCCGAAGAGGGTGAGGGGTTTGCCCCGGAGCGTCTGGACGATGAAATTGGAGACGACGCGGCCGTCGTCGAAGGCCATGCGCGGGCCATAGGTGTTGAAGATGCGCGCGATGCGGACGTCGACGCCCCAGGCGCGGCGGGCGTCGTTGAGGAGGGTCTCGGCGCAACGTTTTCCTTCGTCGTAGCAGGAGCGGTCGCCGATGGGATTGACGTTGCCCCAGTAGCTCTCGGGCTGGGGGTGGACCGTGGGGTCGCCGTAGACCTCGGAGGTGGAGGCGTGGATGATGGTGCAGCGGCGGCCGCGGGCCATTTCGACGAGGCGGAGGGCGCCCATGACGCTCGTGGTGAGCGTGGCGTGCGGGTCGCTCTGGTAATGAATGGGCGAGGCGGGGCAGGCGAAGTTGAAGACGAGCTCGGCGTAGACGTGAATGGGCTCGCGGACGTCGCCCATCTGGAAGTGGAAATGCGGGTCGCGGCCGGCGCGCTCGAGGTTTTCGAGGTCGCCGGTCATGAGGTTGTCGATGCCGACGACCTCGTAGCCCTCGTCGAGCAATCGATCGACGAGGTGCGAGCCGAGGAAACCCGCGGCGCCCGTGACGAGCGCGGTCTTGCGTGCTGCGCCGAGTCCCATGTCAGCAGAGTCCTCCGTCAGATCGATGCGTCATGGCTTTGCAGATAGGCGATGAGCGTGGCCCAGGCGAAGAGGTTGGGCGCGGCGTAGGTGCCTTTGTCGTCGAAGAGGCCGCGCCAGAGAACGGCGAGGACGTGTGCGTCGAGGAAGGGAGCATAGCGCCGGGCCTCGTCGAGGAGCTTTCGTTCGGCCCAGGCGCGGAGCGGGCCCCGGAGCCACGCGACGAGCGGAGGCGCGGGCGTCGGGCGGGCACGGGTATGGCGGAGCGTGCCGGGGAGCGGGAGGGCGAGGGCGCGTTCCACGACGGCGCGATCGAGGAGCGGGGCGCGGAGCGAGAGGCCATGGCGGCGGCATGCGAGGTCGGCGTCGCGGAGCGCCGTGCCGTGGAGGTCGTTCGCGAGGTCGAGCGCGGCGAGCGCGCGATCGAGGCGGATGTTTCGACGCGCGAGGGAGGGCTCGAGCTTCTCTGGGATCCTGACCGGCAAGAGCGCGGTGCCTTCGAGGAGGAGCAGGTTCGGGTGCGTGGCGATTCCACCGTCGCGAAAGGAGGCCGCGGCGACCGCGTCCGTCATTTCCGTGCAGCGGAGCCCGGCGTAGGCGCGCTCGACGGACCGGTCCTTTGCGAAGAGCGCTCCGAAGTGCAGGACGCGGCTCGCCGCGGGGAAAATTGCGCTCCGGCCGAGGTCAGAAAAGGCCGCCACGCCCGCTGATTTCGCGGCGCGGAAGGCGGGGAGGAACGAGGTGGATGGTTGATCGAGCGCCTCGATGGCCTCCGTGATCTCGCGCTCGTCGGGGGTACGGGGCGTGGTCGCCTCAGGCGAAGCGGCCTCGGCGAGCATGGCCTCGACGTCGCGCGGATCGGTCGTTCGGGGCTCGATCGGCAGCTCCCAGTACGTGGCGCTGCGTGCGTGGCCGTCGCGGTAGGTGAGGATCGTCGCGGGAGGGAGGGGCGAGACGCCTTCGAGGATGGTGTCGGGCTCGGTGACGGCGCCCGTGGCGAGGAAGCTCGCGACCGCGCGGCGAGACAACCGTTTTTCGGCAAGACCCCGCGCGGCGAGGGGCCAGACCTCGAAGGCGAAGGCGAGCTTTCCGGGGGCCGTCGCGACGTAGAGGGATTTGATGCCGACCGGATCCCGCGCGAGGAGGAGCGTCCGCTCGTTCGCGTCCCAAAGACCCAGCGCAAACCCGCCCCGAAGCTCTTCGAGCGCGCGCTTGCCGCGGGCGGCGTACGCGGCGAGGACGCCTTCGGGGGTTTCGACGTCGCCTTCGAAGACGACCGTGAAACGGCCGTCGGGGGACGTCACGGCATTGGGGGAAAACCGGGCCTCGTCGATCGCGGAGCCCGGCCTGCCGCTGACGTACCCGAACGCCGCGTTCATCCCCGCGCCCGCTTTTCCCGCGCCGCGAGCTCGAGGTCCGAATCCACCATGCGCCGCACGAGCTCCGGGAACGAGACCTTGGGCGTCCATCCGAGCTTCTCCCGCGCTTTCGTGGGGTCCGCGAGGAGGACGTCGACCTCGGCCGGCCGGAAATACTTGGGATCGATGCGCACGTACTCCTGCCAGTCGAGGCCCGCATGGCGGAACGCGAGCTCCAAGAACTCGCGTACGGAGTGGGTTTCGCCCGTGCCGACGATGTAATCGTCGGCCTGGTCCTGCTGGAGCATGAGCCACATGGCCTCGACGTAGTCCTCGGCGTGGCCCCAGTCGCGGCGGGCGTCGAGGTTGCCGAGCCAGAGGTCACGCTGGAGGCCATGTTTGATGCGGCCGACGGCGCGCGAGATCTTGCGGGTGACGAAGGTCTCGCCGCGGCGCTCGCTCTCGTGGTTGAAGAGGATGCCGTTCGAGATGTGCATGCCGTACGCCTCGCGGTAGTTCTGCGCGACGTAAAAGGCATACGCCTTGGCCGCAGCATAAGGGCTGCGCGGGTGGAAGGGCGTGGTCTCGCGCTGGGGGATCTCGGCGACCTTGCCGTAGAGTTCGCTCGAGCTCGCCTGGTAGAAGCGCGCGGCGACGCGCATCTTGCGCATGGCCTCGAGGAGGCGAATGGCGCCGAGGGCGGTGACCTCGCCGGTGTACTCGGGGATGTCGAAGGAGACGCGGACGTGGCTCTGCGCGCCGAGGTTGTAGATCTCGTCCGGCTGGACCTCGGCGAGGATCGACTGGAGGGAGGAGGCGTCGTTGAGGTCGCCGTGATGCAAGAAGAGGCGGACGCCACGCTCGTGGGGGTCGCGGTAGAGGTGGTCGATGCGCTCGGTGTTGAAGGAGGAGGAGCGCCGGATGATGCCGTGGACCTCGTAGCCCTTCGCCAGGAGGAGCTCCGCGAGGTACGAGCCGTCCTGGCCCGTGATGCCGGTGATGAGCGCGCGTTTCATGCGGTTCTGAAGAGCATCCGGCATCCGTGCCCGGGGGCCGGACCCTAGCATCGGGGGGGTGGGGCGCCAAGCTGGGCGCCGGATCGTGAAAGGCTTGGTTGCAGGGGAGGCGGGCGACGTTCAGGGGGCGGGATCCGGGGGATCCTGGGTCGCCGAGGTCGGCGGCGGCTGCTGCCGCTGCTGCCGCCGCGGCTTCAGCAGTGCGGGGCGCAGGAGGCACCTCCGTTTCCAGGGCTGCTCCGTTTTGGAGCGAAGGCTGCTCCGTTTTGGAGCGGTTCACCGCTCCGTTCTGAAGCGTTCATGCGTCGCTCGGTGGTTCACGAGTGGTGTGTCTCACTTCACGATGTTCGGCGCATCGGCCGCGGGGCGGGCGATCGAAACGAGCCCGTGAACCGGTCAGCTGAATCCGTTGTCGTAGCGAGGCCCCTCGAGGAAGCGGGCCTCCGGCGGATTCGTCCATCGCGCGACGCGCGCGGCGTGCTCTTCGGCCGTGAGGGGAGTGAGCGGAGGGAGTGGCACGAGGGGCGAGCCGGCGTGTAGCCGCACCGAGGGCCTCCGCGCGATGAGCCGCTGCCCCGCTTCGGGGAGCCAGACGGTCGCGGGCGCGACAACGCGGACCTCGACGAGGTTCGGGAAGCGCTCGGTGGATTCGAGCGCCGCCCAGGCCGCGGGGTCCTTGTCGTCGCTCATGCAGATGGAGACGTAGGGCACCGGCCGGTCGATGGCGCGGATGAGCGCGGGCGTCGCCTGCAGCTGGCGCACGGGCGGGAGCAGCGCGACAGGGCCGGAGAAGATCACGCTCTCGACGGTGGACCAGGCGGGGTGGCCGACGAGGGGATCGCCGGGCGCGGCGTTCCACTCCACTTCGACCGGAAGGCCTCGGTGGAAGGTACGCGCGCGGCGGAAGGGGTGGTGCACACGCTCGTCGGCGAGGAGCTGCTCGTGACGCTCGAGCTTTCGGTTGGTGAGCTTCTCGGCGCAATCGAGGGTGATGAACTCGCCGCGAGGGTCGCCGAGGGCGGTCAGCTCTTTCGCGCAGGCGAGGCGAACATCGAGGTCCGCCGGATGGGCCCACAGGCGCGCCAGGATGGCGTCGAGAGAACCGGCGTCCGCGCTGGGCGGGGGCGGCTTCGGAGCGACGGGGGGCGCCCAGTCCGTCACGCTGGAGGGCCAGCCGCAGAGCGCGTCTGGGTCGCCGACGTCGAGCTTCCGGTCGTCTTCGTCGAAGTCGAGGCCGTCGCAGGGGTCGAAGATCGACTCGGCGCGCGTGGCGAGGCGAGCGGAGTAGCCCTTCGCGGCGAACGTGTCGAACCAGCCGATGCAAGCGATGAGCTCGGCCCGGGTGGATTCGAAGCGGTGGGTGTTGAAGACGAGCACGCGCTGGCGGTCGAGGAGCTTGCCGAGACCGCGGGGAGCGCAAGCCTTCTCGACGGCGGCGAGGAACGAGCGCAGCACGGCGTCGAGCTCCGGTGTGATGTGGGGCTTCAGCGCCTCGAGCCGTTCGCGGGCGCGGGCGGCGGCCGGGGACGCGGGGCGGCGGAGGAGCGAGTAGGTACTGCCATCGTGCTTCGAGCGCACGGAGGCGAAGTCCGCGGCGTCGAAGAAGAGAAACCAAGCGGGCGGGAGGAGGCCCTTGGTCCCGAAGAGCCCGGTGCCGCCCGAGGCCGGGTCGAAGTCTTCGGAGCCGTAGCACTCGAGGAACGCGGTGACGCCCATCGCCCCCCCTAACAGGGAGGTCTGGTTCTGTAAATCTCCGACATGAGGGCTCTTGGGCGGGATTGTTTACAACGCTTTGTGAACAATCTCGCTCCGCAGTCTTCACGGGTCACTCCGCGCTCTTCCCGGGCGGCTCCGTGCTCTTCACAGGTGTCTCCGCGCGCTTCACGGGTGTCTCCGCGCTCTTCCCGAGACCCTCCGCGCTCTTCCCGGGCGGCTCCGCGCGCTTCCCGGGTGTCTCCGCGCTCTTCCCGGGCGGCTCCGCGCGCTTCCCGGGTGTCTCCGCGCTCTTCCCGGGCGGCTCCGCGCGCTTCCCGGGTGTCTCCGCGCTCTTCCCGGGCGGCTCCACGCTCTTCCCGGGCGGCTCCGCGCTCTTCATGACCGTCATTGGCATGGGTCGTGCAGCACTTGCGACGGATACGACGCCGTACCCCCATCACGCGTCAAGGGAGGAACGTCATGACTGCAGCACTGATTGTGAAGAGCACGCTTCCGGCCAAGGATTTCACTACCATCACGCAGCTCGGCCTCAAAGCCTTGAACCTCGCCGTCACCCACGCCGCCGCCCTCGGCCCGCGGCTCTCGGAAGGCCTGGTCCAGGGGCTCTCGGAGGACATCGAGAAGCTCGGTGAAGCCATCCCCGGCGCCAAACAGGCCCGGAGCGAGGCCGTCGCGGCGACGAGCGCGCAAAACGTGGCGCTCGAACAGGGGCACGCGCAGATGCAGCAAATCCGCGTGGCCGTTCGCCGCGCCAAAGCGCCCGCCGACGTGAAGCGCGCCTACGGGATCGGACTGAAGGTGAACAAGACGAACATGCGTGACGTGAAGGCGGCGATCCAGCAGATCCTCGGCCGCACCAAGGAGAACCCGGCCGAGGCAGCGTCCCTCGGGATCGTGGCGAAGGACCTCGACGCGCTCGCGCAGGCGCTCGTGGCGATCACGAATGCAGATGCAGTGCAGGAGCAGAAGCGCGCGAGCGCGCCGGTGGCGACGCAGGAGCGGAATCGGACGGGGAATCGGATTCTTGCGGCCGTGGCGCGGATCGAGGGCGCGGGGCGAATGGAGTTCGCGAACGACGAGGCAAACCGCGCGAGCTTCGAGGCGCTGGGGGCGGGGGCGAGGAAGAGGAAGCGGGCGGAGGAGGAGGCGGCGCCGCCCGTGCGGTGACAGACGACGCGTCTACGATTTCGGTGGGGTGGGGCGGGTGAGGTCAGAGCGAAAGCCGCCGACGTGCCAGCAGCGCAATCATGCAGACCCACGACCGCGCGCCCTCGGGCGTCACGAGGTTGTCATGGCGGCGCCAGGCGACGAGGAAGACCTCCTGCACGAGGTCGTCGGCCTCCCGCCCTACCCGGCACAACGACGTGCTCGCGCTCTGGCAGAACCACATCGAGCGCATACTGGCCGGCTGGGTAGGCGAGTTGGCGGCGCCGATCCATCGTGGACGTGAAGTGACGGGTTTCGCGCAGGACGATACCGGCGTCGACGTCGAGCTGTCCGCTCTCCTGTGAGCCAATACAGGAGGGCGGGCGCCAGGAGGGGATGGTGATAGAGTCCCGCGGCCATGGGGGACTCCATGCCAGTCAAACTCGCCCCTGCCAGTGTGGCCGCGGTTTCTCGTCCTGCCCTGGCCTCCTTGAGAGGCCTGACGTCGACGACGTCACCATCCTCCCGGACCTGACCGATGTCCGTCCGGACCAGGTATCTCTCCAAGCCGAGGTGATCAAGGGGGTCCGGGCCGCGCTCCCGGTCTTCTCGGCGGCCATGGAGACGGTCTGGTCCGTGGCGCTCACTTGCTCGCTGGCGGAGTTCGGGGCCATCGGGCCGATCACCCAGGAGCTCTCCCAGGCCGACCTGTTGGCGGCCATCGAGCAGATCTCCCGGTACCGCATCGATCTCACGCGCTTTCCCGAGGCGCTCCACATCGACGGTCGCCCGCCCATCCTCGTGGCGGCTTCACCCTTCGAGCACTCGAAGCTGGACTTCCTCCTGGTCCGGCCGGAAGTCGATTACGTGATTATCAATACCGTCCAACCCTTCCACGTGAAGGTCCTGGAGACGGTCGAGAAGTACTCGGTTCTGGCGCCGGACAAGCTGGTGGTGGGCAATCTCGCCACCGCGGAGGCCGCGTACGAGTTCTGCAGATTCCCCATCGCCGCGCTCAAGGTCGGGCTCGGTCCGGGCTCCATCTGCACGACGCGGGAGATGTCCGGGGTGGGCGTCCCGCAGCTCGAGGCGATCCAGGAGGTCGCTTCGGTCGCCCGACCCGTCGGCATCCCGGTGATCGCCGACGGGGGCATCCGCATCCCGGGAGATATCGCCAAGGCCCTGGCCGCGGGGGCCAGCTCGGTGATGATGGGACGTCTCTTTGCCGGTACCGAGGAGGCCAGCGGTGAGCTCAAGGAGATTCAGGGCAGGAAGTACAAGTTCTATGCAGGCGCCAGGTACACCTCGCTGGAACATGATTCCTCCTGCGGGGTGCCCGAGCTGGACAGCTTCCTCGAAGAGCTCGCGTTCCGGGGGCACCGGGTGGAGGGGGTCTCGGGCTATGTGCCATACATGGGCCCGGCCAAGGCGCTTCTCCTGCAGATCAAGCGCTCCCTCGGGGTGAGCCTGGCCTTCACCGGCGCCCGCACGGTCGAGGAGTTCCAGTCCCGTGCGCGGATGATCCAGATCTCCGCCGCCGCCTTCATCGAGGGACGGGCTCACAGCATCCCGGAGATTACGCACCAGAATTGGCTCCTCGGGCGCTAGGTGTGTGGCGTTTTTCGTCGCGAGCGGCCCGAGGCTGAATGCAGTGGTACTTGGAGCGAGTCCGACTGACGACTCGGGCCGCGCAGCAGAAAAACACCACACACCAGGGTGCCCGGGATGCATGAGAAGCGCTTCAGGAAAGGGGCGTTGTTGTCGCTGCTCTCCACGCTCCTCTTCGCGACCCAGTTTCCGTTGATCCGACTGAGCCTGGACTACGTTACCGCTCCGCTCGCGGCCATCTACGAGGCGGGGTTCACCCTCTTGTTCTGCCTGGTGGGAGCGCGGCTGCTCGGACCGCGAGCCCGGGTGGTGATGTCCGGGGGCCTGCTGGCCTCGGGCCTGCTGAACGCGATCGGCCTGATCTTCCTCTTCGAGAGCCTCTCGCGGATCCACCCCGGCATCGTGGGGCTCGTCGGGAGGCTCTACTTCGTCTACGCGATGATGATCGCCTACGTCTATTTCCAGGAGCGGCCGAGCAAGCTCGAGTTGCTCTTGGTCGTCGCGGCGCTCATCGGGGTCTTCCTCGTCTCCTTCCAGGGCACGGTGGGCCCGATGGGGAGCATGGTCGGCTTCCTGCTGGCCGCGCTGTATCCGGCCGCGTTCGCCATCCAGAATGCGGTCGTCAAGTCCACGCTCGAGCGGGAGGGGCCGCTCACCATCCTGCTGAATACCAAGCTGTACGCGCTCACGCCGCTCGTCCTCTATGCGATCGCCAGGGAAGGGGTCTCCAGCCTGCGCTACGCGCCCGAGGGCGTCGCCATCCTCCTGTGCTCGACCTTCCTCGCCACGTTCCTCGGATTGGCCCTGTTCTATCGCGCCATGGCCATCACCACCTTCGGCACGGCCAACCTGATGAAAGCCGCCGAGCCTGTCTTCGTCCTGCTCTTTTCGGCCTTCTTGTTTCCCATCCAGGTGAGCCCACAGCTCGTCTGCGGGACCACGCTCATCGTCTTCTCGGTGTGCGCAGCCGCCTTCATGCGGAGCTAAGCCAGGTTGGGTAAGTCCTGTCTCCTTGTGGCGCCTGCGCGGCACGCGCTTTCAGGAGAGACCTCCTCCCTGCGCGGACATGCCCCCGGGCGTGCATCTCCAACGATGGGCCTGCAAGGAGAGACCGAGATCCTGGGAGCGGAGCCTCTCATGTGCGCAATGGACGCGCCACGACGTGGCACGAGGACTGCTCACTTCCATGGCGGACGGCCCTGGCAGCGTCGGAGGCCGATCGAGAGGAGGATTCGATGAAGCGTCTTTCCATTCTAGCGCCCCTGGCCATCGGCGCTGCCCTGCTCTTCCCCGAGCTCGCACAGGCACAGGACGAGACGGACTCCACGGTGACCACCCCAGACACCCGCCCCAGGATCATCGTCACAGGAGATGCCGAGGTCCACGTCGTTCCCGACGAGGTGGTGCTGAGGATCGGCATCGAGACGGTGGATATGGATCTCGTCAAGGCGAAGACCGAGAATGACAATGCGGTCCGGGCGGTGCTGGCGCTCGCTCGAGGGATGGGAATCGACGACACAGACGTTGATACCGATTACATCAGCATCGCGCCCAAGTACGAGTGGCAAGATGATAGCAATGTGTTCGTCGGATATGCCGTGAAGAACACGATGGCCGTCACCCTGGACCAGGTCGACAAGTTCGAACAGTTTCTGATGAGCGCCATCCAGAGTGATGTCAATCGAGTCCACGGGATCGAATTTCGGACGACCAAGCTCCGCGAACATCGCGACAGGGCGAGAGCCATGGCAATCCAGGCTGCGAGGGAGAAGGCCATCGCGCTGGCGAAGGAGCTCGATCAGACCGTCGGCCTTCCGCTCCTCATCGACGATGGGGGGAGCGGGTGGTCGTCGGCCTATAACGCGTGGTGGGACGAAGCGCCGCAGCTTGCGCAGAACGTAGCCGTCGTTGCCGGCGGTGGGCTGGAATCCTCGCCCGAGAGCACGCTCGCGCCGGGGCAGATCGCCGTGCGCGCGAAGATCACCGTTTCGTTCCAGCTCCTGCCGACGCGCTGAGCGGCGGCATCACGGCTCCCGGCGAGCCGCTTCGGTCGTTCCCCGGGCGCCAGCGTAGACCATCGCGAGGGCCTGCCGAGCGAGGGCACCGACGCATCCACGGGCGCCGCCCCGACGAGCCCTGGCATCGTCCCAGCGCACCGCAGAGGTTCTGGTTCAATCTCACGCCAGACGAAATCGAGAATGCAACCCTCGGGTGCGCCATTCGCGCATGCACCGCAGGACGGTGCGGGCGGCGCAGGCGTGCCGGGCAGCGTTCGAGGCCCAAGTCCAGCGCGACCCCGATGGGTGCGGCGCGGCCTCGGAGGTCGCATTCCTTCCACCACTCACAGAAGCTTCACGTCCCCCACAAAATGGATGTCGAACTTGGCCGAAGGATCGGCATGTGCGCGCCTCACCACGACGGGCGCCTCGCGCACCGAGACCCCCTCGGGCGTCGAGATGAGCGCGGTGAGCGTGTGGGGCCTATCGTCTGCGATGACACGGTCCGAAGGCAGCCGGAAATAGGCGTTCCACGAGCCATCGGTCCCCATGAGGCACCGATTGACCCCCATCGCGAGCGGCGGCCACAAATCACACACCGCCTCCGGCGGCGCCCGCAACACGCAGGTCTCGCCCGAGGGGGTGATTTCCATGCAGGGTCTGCCATCGAGGAAGAGCTCGATATGATGGGGATTCTGACCTCCGGGAATCGAGGCGGGATTGTCGAACCGGATGTCGAGGGTTCCGGTATGGTATTCGACCATCCTCTTCGCGTCGGAGGGCGACTCCGCCAGAGCCCCCTCCATCCTATGAGAAACGAGCAGGGCGACGACCGACAGCCCGGCCCCCCACGTTCCGTATCTGTACATGTCCCCTCGGCATATCAATTCCCATGCCGATTCATCAGAAAGGTTTAGCGCTTCCGCTCGACAGGCAGGCGCCACGGCGCTCTCAACCTCCCTCCACTTTGCCCCCGAGTAGACAAGAAGCCTGGAACATCGATCGGTCATCATACCGATCGATGTTCCAGGAGCGGCGTGCAATCCGTCGTCGCGAAATCCGAACGACAAGGCGCGTCTCCGCCCCGCCCGGCCCGCAGGGAAGTGAGCTGGTGGCTCACGCTTCTTCAATTCGAATGCGCGCCGAACCAGGAACGCCGTTTGCCCTGCATTGGGAGGAGCTGCCCGCTGTTTCGTTGGTCCAGGGGCCGTATGTGATGAAGGAGTGTCGGATGAAGTTCATCGAAGTCGTGCTCCTGATGATTGTCATGAGCACGGTTCCAGCGCGGGCCGCCCCCCTACGTGTCGCATCCCATGCAGGCAACACCATGAATGACCCAGAGATCGAGGCAGCGCTCGCGCTCGCGCGCGAGCGCTGGAGGACCCTCTTTCCCGTCAAGGACGAGCGCGCCGAGCTCACTTCGTGGTATCCACCTTATTTCGTGCGAAACATCGGTCTCGTCGCGAGCATGCACATCTCCGAGACCGGGAGCTTTGGGGGGCCGAGCGCCGATTTCGTTGTCGTGCCTCTCGCACGAATGCACGAGCCCCGGGCGGCGCTCGACGAGCTCGCCGCCACGCTCACGGCGCTCGCCGCCCGCGGCGTCTCATCCGCGCTCGGGGTTCCCCTCGAGGAAACGCTCGGGCTCGCGCGGGCCACCGTTACCGAGGCCACGTTCACCCCCGATGAGGCCACGGTGCGCCGCCGACGCGAAGCGCTCGCGCTCATGTACGAGCGCTTCCCCGCCGTTGCGCAGCGCATGCAAGAGGTTTACGGCCTGCGCCTGCCGCGCTACCTCGCGACCTTCGCGGCGTTCTGGCGAAGCCTCGATGAGGCCGAATGGAGGGGCATGGACGACCTCGGTCGAGCGCCTGATTGCATCATGGTGTGGTTCGAGGACCGCGGTCTTTCGCGGAGGACACGCGACGGCCTCGACCCGCGGCTCGAATGCCGTTACCGCTCGGATCCGCCCGAGTTCGTCCGCGTGATGTGGGGCGACACCGACGCCCTGCATCATGGTCTCTGGTACGACGACCCCGCGGACCCGCCCACGTACATCGCCCATAATTATGCGCATGATACCGCGGAAACCTGGCGCGACGAGGAGCCCACTCCGCTCGCCGTCCTTACCACCCGGGCTCGCGAGCGGATCGCGGATCCAACCTACCCCGAACAACCTGCGCCCCTCACGGTCCACGCCGTGCTCGCTGCGCTCGAATGGTTTGCCGAAGAGGACCGCGCCGCCCTCGCGGAGGATCCCCCCGCGAAGCGCTGGCTCGAGGCCGATCGGATTCCCACCCTAGGCACGTTCGGCCCCGCGCTGCCGCCCGGCGCAGGCACCGTTCGCGTGGGCAGCCCTGAGGCTCGCAGGAGAGTCTGGCGCAGCCAGCCCGAACGCGCGCGACAATGGATTGAATCCGCCAAGCGTGAATGCGCGGAGGGCAAACCTGGCGCCGCGCTCACGTTCGGCCACGACCTGCATTGGCTGGATGCCAAAGAGTATCACGAGGACGCGCTCGAGCTCCTCGTGTGCGCTTATGAAAGACTCGGCCGGCACGCGCTCGCCGAGATTGCGAAGGTTCATTACGCGCACCGCGATCTCGCGAGGGTCGCCGTGTTCCTCCCAGACGAAGACGGTACCGAAGTAACCCCCTCTCCGGATCCAGGATCGACAGAGCGTTGAGGGGCGAATGGCCCAAGCATCGGTGTCCACCCATTGCAGGTCCGGCAGGCTCTCGAGCGGCGAGAGGTCCGTCAGCGCGAGTTTCCTGTAGGGAGGGTTGCGGCGATGTTCTCGTCGCGCGGATCCGCTTCATAAATCGCTGTCGCCGCCTCGACATCGGGCAACGGATTCGCTCGGGTCATCTCCACGAAGCGAGGATGCCAGAGGGCGTCCGGAGCGGTGTCCAGAAGCGCCAGGGCCTCGAGGTGCGGTTCCAGGTCGGGCGTCGAAAGCAGATACATGCCGCCGGTCGAATGTCCGGCGAACACGACGTTCGGGAGCGCCCTGGCAGCCTCGGCCACGACCTCGGGCCAGGCATCAAAAGGAGTCGCATCCCCATCCGCGAAAACCGCCGACGTGCCAGCCCGAGCCGGGCATACGCGGTGTCGAGGGGAATCCGCAACGTCCGAGCGATCTCCGGCATCGACCGGCCGTCGCTGAGGATGCAGGACGACGTCTACGTTGGGTATAGCCTGGAACTCCGGCTTGGACGGGTTTCGGGTCAGACGCCGGTCGGTGTGTCAGCGCCGGCTGGCGTCGCTTTTTTGTGTTTCATGGTTTGTTGGGGAAGGCAATGGGAAAGTGGGGGATAGGGTTCGTCTTGGAAGAACCAAGATCCATCGGGGTGCGTGGCGCGGCCGCGTGAATGAGAGGAAGATCTAGGCTGGCACAGGATTGAGCCTGCTTTGTCGAGAAGTACCGCGAATCCGACGCATCCGGTCGGGCGTCTCGCTGTGCGCGCGGTCATACTGCGGTCGAAGCCCTCGGCCCGCTGGGCCAAGGGCGTCAGCCATGGGGAACACGGCGAAATCGACGATTGCGGAGCCCCGCTCTTTCGAAGCGAGGGCCTGGAGGCACTTCTCCGCGCTCGTCCGGCCCGAGCGCGGGAGAATCCTCTGGGCCACGCTCTTTCTCGCCGTCGAGAGCGCAGCGGCGCTTCTTTTTCCCCAGATGCTCCGCGCAATCGTCGACGGCGCATCCGCCCGTGGCGGGAACGCCGCGCCCATGAGCGGCGTCGTGGCAGCGCTCATCGCCGCCACCTTCGTGCAAGCCGCGGCGCTCGCGCTGCGCTTCACGCTCTTCAATGTTTCCGGGGAGCGCGTCGTCGCCCGGCTGCGCGCGCGGCTTTTCGAGCGCCTTCTGGCACAAGATACCGCATTCTTCGATCAACATACGACCGGCGAGCTCACGAGCCGCCTCGCCCTGGATACGGCCGCGCTGCAAAACGTCGTCACCACCAGCGTCCCCACGTTGCTGCGCGCGCTCGTATCCATAATCGGGGGCGCCGGTTGTCTTTTCCAGGCGTCGCCGCGGCTCGCCCTCCTCATGCTCTCGATCTTCCCGCCAGCGACGCTCGGTGCCGTCCTGTACGGGCGTCGGGTCCGGCGCATCTCCCGGGATTTTCACGATGCGATGGCGCGCGCCGGGCAGATCGCCGCCGAGGCGCTCGCCGGGATCAGGACGGTCCACGCGTTCGCCGAGGAGCAGGGCGAAGCGGAGAGGTATTCCACGTCCATCCTCCGGGGACACCATTTGGGGCAGCGACGCAGCCGCATCGTCGGGACGTTCCTCGGCGCAGCTTCGTTCGTCGTGTGTGGAGTGGTGGCCCTCGTGCTCTGGTATGGTGGGCACCTCATGACGCAAGGCGCGCTGAGCGCGGGGGAAATGCTCTCCTTCCTCGTGTATGCGCTCATGGTCGCCTTTTCGTGCAGCTCCCTGAGCGACGTGTGGGCGGAGCTGGCACGGACCGGGGGCGCCCTGGAGCGCGTCGTCGAGCTGCTCGAGCGTACGCCTACGATTCAGCACGCAAGCGGCCTCGCGCCGCCCTCGGTCACGGGGACGATCGAGCTCCGGCAGGTCGATTTCTGCTACCCGACGCGAAAGCGTGCCTCCGTGCTGTGCGGATTCAGCCTCACCCTCCACGCGGGCGAGGTGGTCGCGCTGGTGGGGCCCTCGGGGGCGGGCAAATCGACGATCGTCGCGCTCTTGCTGCGCCTCTACGACCCCGACGGCGGGAGCATCGTCCTCGACGGCGTGGACCTGCGCGACCTCTCGCCCCGGTGGCTGCGCCGCCAGATCGGCCTCGTCTCGCAGGACACGCCGCTGTTTTCGGGCAGCGTCGCCGATAACATCCGTTATGGGCGCGAAGGCGCGTCCGACGCCGAGGTCGAGGCCGCGGCGCGGACGGCCAACGCGCACGCATTCATCGGCGAGCTGCCGCAGGGGTACGGGACGCTCGTCGGCGAGCGCGGCGTGCAGCTCTCCGGCGGGCAGCGGCAGCGCATCGCCATTGCCCGCGCCATCCTCCAGGCGCCGCCGATCTTGATCCTCGACGAGGCGACGAGCGCCCTCGACGCGGGGAGCGAGACGCTCGTCCGTGAGGCCCTCGAGCGGCTCATGAAGGGGCGCACGACGCTGATCATCGCGCACCGGTTATCGATGGTCCAGGCCGCGCATCGTGTGGTCGTCATGTCCGGCGGCGCCATCGTCCAGATCGGTACACACGCGGAGCTCTTCCAAAAGGAAGGGCTTTACCGCGATCTCGCCCTGTTGCAACGAGTGCGCCCGGCCGAGTGACGTCTGGACGCGGAGGGGGGCGATGACCAGATGCCATACGAGCGTGCCGGGGCGGCCACGTTCGGCCCGGCGACGCGCCTGACGCTGCGCGTGGGCTCCGGCGTATGCGACGCGTCTCGACGCGGAGGACCACGAATGTCGTCAGCATGTCGCAAGAACGTCCTGATCAGCGAACCCCAACTGATGGAAATGGGTATTCCTTACCTGCCCGTCATGTGGGGTATCCTGAAGACCTCCTGGGAACGGCTCGGGCCCGGCGGAGAAGACGTGCATTGGCTGCCCCCGATCCACCGGATGGGGGACGCCACCTCCCTCCTTTCGGCCTATGGGGATACCCCGATCCACGTGCTGGGGCTGAGTTGTTATACCTGGAACTGGCGGCTCCAGCTCCATATCGCGCAGCAGGTCAAATCGCGTCATCCGGATTGTCTGATCGTCGCCGGTGGGCCCGAGCCGGACTACAAGGATCCGGCATTCTTCGCCAAATACCCGTACATCGACATGATCGCCGTCAAGGACGGCGAGATCACGTTCAACAGGATCCTCGAGCGTGTCCTCGCGCGAGGCGACGCCCGCGGGCTCCCGCAGGACGGCGCCCTTTTCCTCGATGTCCCGGGCTTGTACCTGCCCGGACCGGACGGGAGCGCCCACATCTGCACCGGGCCCGCGGAGGTGCCTTCGGGATTCGAGCACAGCTCGTACATCGCGCAGAGCGCTTATTACGAGGAGCTACGCCGCACGCTCTCCAGCAATGTCATCGCCGTCTGGGAGACGAACCGCGGCTGTCCCTACAAATGCAGCTTCTGCGACTGGGGCTCGGCCACCATGTCGAAGCTGCGTCTCTTCGACATGGCGCGGCTCGAAGCCGAGATCGAGTGGTTCGGACGCACGAAGATCGGCTTCATCATGCTGGCCGACGCGAACTTCGGCATCCTGCCCAGGGATCTGGCGCTCCTCGACCGCGTCGTCGCGGCCAACCAGACGTTCGGCTACCCGACGTATTTCTCGTACAACACGGCGAAGAACAATCCCGAGCGTACGGTCGCCATCGCCAAGAAGCTCATCGGCTCCGGCCTGTCGTCGGCCCACGTGCTCTCCATCCAGCACACGAACCAGGACGTCCTGGCCGCGACGGAGCGCGCCAATATCTCCACCCAAAAGCAGATCAAGGTCGTCCGTGAGCTGATGGAGGACGACGTCCCCATCTACGTCCAGCTCATCATGGGGATGCCCGGGGACAAGTACGAGACCTGGAAGTCGTGCTTCACCGACCTGATGGAATGGGGGATCCACGCCCATTACTGGGTTTTCCCGTACAACCTACTCCCCAACGCGCCGGCCGCCGAGGCGCAATACCGCGAGCGGTGGAAGATCCAGACGCTCGACCGCTACGTCCTGTTGAACCATGGCCTGCGCATGCTGGGCCCCATGGACCCCGTCCTGGAGGCCAAGAGCCGGCTGATCGTCGAGACGAGCACGTTCTCGCGCGCCGACTGGGTGAAGATGAGCGCCTACGCCGCTTGCATCAAGGCGCTTCACAACTGCGCCGTGACCCAGTCGATCGCCGTGTACATGCGCTTCACGCACGACGTGCCCTACGCCCAATTCTACGAGGATCTGATCGAGGGCTTCTTCGCCAACGCAGAGCCCTCGAGAGGCTTTTATCAGGCCGTGCTGGCCCATCATCAGCGCTACCTCGACGAGGAGGACGCCATCGATTTCATGGCCATCCCCCAGCTCCCGGGCTTTCCCTACCACATCGATCCGTGCCGCTGGCTCTTCGTCCAGATCTGCTTCGCGATCGACGCATTCTTCGAGGCCCTGCGGGAGCATCTGGTCAGGCGCTACCCGGCCGTCGCCGCGAGCCTGGAGAGCCTCGTCGCGTACCAGAAAAACCTGATCGTTCTGCCGAGCTACGACAGGCAACGCGGGAAGGTCTTCGTCACGGATCATGACTGGCCGGCGTATTTCGCCGAGACGCAGCGGCGCCTCGTTCCAGCGCAGCTGCCCGAGCCCGCGTCCACACCAGGCGCCGTGATCGCCGTCGGGGACCAGACCTGGTCTGACGAGCGGATGACGCGCCCGCTCGACTGGACCGCAAGCAGCGAGGAGGAGCGATGGTCCCGGTGGATTCACGCCACGGTGACCGGGCGCAACTCGATCCGCAAAAACAACTTCCAAGAGCTCCGGCGTCTGTCGTCCGGCGCCATCACGACCGGCCCCGCAGCGCCAGGTACGCCCAGTCCCCGGCGTCTGCCGATCACGCGCTGAGATCGCAAGCCGTCGCGCCGCGCCGGGGCGCTGCCCCGGGCCCCGCGGGGGCTATCCGCCCCTCGACCCGGACCAGGGCAAGCCCTGGACCTCAGGGGGAAGAACTGCGCGATGCGCAGTTCTTCCCACAGGCCGGTGGCGACCCAGAGGTGGTGTGCACGCGTCTCCAAGTCGCGTGCGCGCGTCTCCAGGTCGCGTGCGCGCGTCGCCAAGTCACGCGTGCGCGCCTTCCCCTCGTGCCCACGCGTCTTCGCGTCGCGGGCACGCGCCTTCATGACATTCCCGAACGATCTCCACGTCATGCACGCGCATCTCGACCTCACGCGCGCGCGCCTCGCCGCCCCCCACGCGCGCCTTTGCTCCCCGCCCACGCGTGATTTTCCTGCGCCCACGCGCCTCGGAGACGTGCCCACACGCTTACCGATCGAAGCCGTTTTGGTTGGCAGCGTCGCTCGCCGGTCTTGCCTCGGCCTGTTCGATGAACTGCGCATCGCGCAGTTCATCGACCCCAGGTCCAGCGCTTGCGCTGGTCCGGGTCCAGGGGTGGACAACCCCTGGTCGGGCCTGGGGCGAAGCCCCAGCGAAACGGCTTCGTGATGACCCAGGTCAGCGCGGCAGCCTGAGCAGCCGGAGCGAGGGCACCCGGGAGGGGAACTGCAGCCGGAGGAAGGCGCGCGCGATGGCGGGCAGGCCCCAGAGAATGGACAGGTGGTGCCGGTCGGCGGCCAGCGACGCCGGGAAGAAGGCGCCGGTCGAGGTCCGTAGCGCGCGGAGCTGCTCGGCCAGCGCGAAGGCCCGCGCTCGGTGATGCGTCGCGCCCGTGAGCTCGAAGGCCGTCGAGGTTATCTCGAGCGCGTCGAGCAGCGCGATCGTGTCTGCCGCCGGCGGCTCCTGGGCGAGCGCGTCGTCGACCTCTGTGAGCGCTTGGTCGAGGCCCAGCCCGAACCTCGCGAGCTCCAGCCCGGCGAGCAGCCGCCCAGGGGAGCCGGGCGCGCGATCCTGCCTCCGCCACGCCGCGTGCAGCCCGTCCAGCGCGCCGAGGAGCTGCGCGTCTGTCCCCTCGTACCCGCGCTCGTGGAGCCTGGCGAGGCCCATGCAGAGCCCGGCCGTGGGGTCGGGTAGGCGGGCCATCGATGAATCCCGCGCTGGATAGGGCGGCTGCGGCAGCTCCCCGCTCGCGCCGCACATGGCGAGGAGACGTGACGCGAGCGCAGGCGCGAGGGCGTGCGCGGGGCCTGGCTGCTCCGCCGCCAGCATCGCGAGCAAGAGCCCCGTCATGCCGCAGGCGACGTCGGCGCACGCGCGCGGCAGGAGCGCCTCGATCTGGAGCGCGGACATGCAATCGTCGGCGGCGCGGTCGAGCTCCGGATCGCCGAGCGCCCTGGCACAATAGCGGAGGCAGAAGAGATGCGCGCCCGTGCCCATGAAGCCCCCGCAATACGGTGGAATCGTACGGGCATGCCCGGAGCGCTCGAGGTCGACGAAGGCGGCGCGGGTCCCGTCCGCGGCCTTGCGCGTGGCGAACAGGGCCCCCCGCGCGGCGGTTCGCCAGCGCTCCTGGCCTGTGAGGGCGTAGAGGTCCGCGAACAGGATGGCCAGCCCGCCGGTCCCCGTGAGCTGATCGGCTTCCAGGACCCCGAGCGAGAGATGGCCGATGTAGGGATGGTAGACGAGCCCCAACCAGGCCCTATCGGGGGTGGATGCGGTGATGGCGTCCTCCAGCACGGCGCCGGCGATCTGCTGCGCCTCCTCGACCCAGCCGGCCGCCTCTGCCCTCGCGGGCGGTGGGCCGATCGGCGGCGCGGCGGCCGCCTCGTGGCCCGTCGAGAAGCACGAGCGGACGATATCGAGCTGCTGCTCGAGGGGAAATGCATCGAGGGTGCGTAGCCGCTCGACGAGGCGATCCCAGGCGTGGCCGTCGAAATAGCCGGTGATGCAGTCGCCCGCGGGCGTGCAGACCACGTCGCTGCTCGGGCGGGAGGTGAAGAGCGGAACATCGAGCTCCCGCAGCGCGGTGATCTCGCCATGGGCGATCACGGGGTGCGACGCGCCGCGGCCATCGTCCGTGGCCGCGAGGGCGGGCTGGAAGAGCTGCTGGAGGAAGAGCTCCCGCTGGAAGGGATCGGCGAGCAGCCGCGGCGCGAGGCTCCGGCGAATGAGCTTGTGGTAGCTCCAGGTGTCGCGGTGGATGAACCGGACCGGGGCGCCGCGCAAGCCCCGCAAGGGCCCGCGGGGGTCGAGCAGCGCCGTCCGGTTTTCGCGCAGGCACGCCTGCATCCTCCCGTATCCCTCCAGGATCCGGTCCAGGTATCGCGCCGCGACGGCCGGCTGCCCGTCGAGGACCGGCGCGTGCTCCGGGTGCGTCCAGGTGACGTAATCGCGTTCGCTCGGCGGGCCGGGCCGCGGCGCCGCCGAGGGAGAACGCTTGAAGGGGCTGAGGAACGGGCGGGGCGCAGCCAGCGCGCCGAGATCCTCGGTCCCCACGCCGACATCGATGGGCGTCGGCATGACGATGGCGCAGGTCTCGACCGCGGATTCGGAGAGCTGCCGCCGGGCCTCCTGCTCGGAGGGCAAGAGGTGCCCCGTCGCCACCCGTGGCTGGACCAGCATCTCCAGGTCGATGAAGGCCGGGTGCTCGCCGTGCGCGATCAAGTTGTCCAGCCAGAAGTCGCGCCCCTCCAGCAGTTGCAGGAGGCGGATCAGCATGCCCATGCGGGTGTAGAAGCGCTCGACCTCCCCGGCATTCTCGCACGGCCGGTGCTCGATGAACTCCTCCCAGGTATGACTCCCCCGAACGAGGATGCGGCGCACGTGCAGCTCCGGCGAAAGACCGGCGCCGTCGAGGAAGGCGACGAGATCCATGAATGCGGCCGCGCAGCGCAGGTCCTTGGGCTTGTAGACGAGCGCGCGCCCGCCCTCGAAGCCGAGGAGCGCGACGGCCCGCCCGTGCCCGTGCACATCCCCGGCGTCGCCCCGGAAGCTCTGCAGACGCCCCGGCTCGGCGCCGTCGAACAGGCGCTCGACGAGCAGCGCGCGATCCGCGGCGAGGCGCTCGCAGATCTCGGCCATGGAGCCGCGCCAGTACGCGTATGAGAGCCCGATCAGGTAGGCCAGGACGGGGAACCGCTCCAGCCTGTCGAGCCATGCGTCCAGGTCCGCGCCCGGCGGGGGTGTCGCCGCCTCGCGCATGCCCAAAAGGCCCGCGTTCGTTGCAGCCACGCGCTGCTCGTAATCGAGGGCCGGCTCGAGGACCCGCCACAACCTGTAGGCGAGCACGGACAGCATCCCTTGCCGCGCCGGCGCCGCGACGTCGAGCTTTGCCGCCGCGATGTGCTCGTCCAGGCGCAACGCCGGCTCCCGCAGCAGAGGCGCGAGGATCTCCGGGTAGGGAGCGGAGCGTGGCAGGGCCGCGGCCCACGGCGCCTCGCCCCCGGGCTCGGTCGGGCCGAGCCCCAGCATGGCCTCGAGCGAATGGGCCCACGCAGGGAGCACCCGTGGATCCCGGAGGGTCACCTCGGCGAGCCCCTCCTCGAAAGCGGCGGCATTGGATCCCTGGGCGCGCAGGTACGCATCGAAGCCGCCCGGTTCGCCAGCGCCGATGGCCTGACGAAAGGCGTACGAGAGCTTCTCGCGCCGCGCCCGATCCTGGCCGGGGGTGGGTGAGAAAAAACCGCTGTGGGCGCGCTCGTGGGGGGGCGCCGCCCGCGCGATGATCCGTAGCAGCGCCGCGCGCCGCCGCTCCGTCGCTGTGGGTTCCATGTCAGCCGTCCACCTCGTCGAGCACGCCCGCGCGCAGAAGGTCGTCGAGCATCTCCTGCGCGGCGGCCGGACCGACGCCGTCGATCCCCGCCACGATGTGCGTGATCTCCGCGGCCGTCTTCCCGGCGCCCCGCACGAGATCCCCGAGCGCCCGCCACGCTGCGGCGCGCTCGCCGCCCTCGAAGGTCGCGTGGCCTTTGAATCGTCCCACCAACTGGAAGCCGTCCGGCAGCTCCTCGTAACGCAGCCAGTCGTGGAAGCGGGGGCGGTCGTCCGGCCGGACGACCGGGGACATGGCCTCGTCGATCATGCGGCAGAGCTCGGCCGCGAGCGTGGTTTCGTCCTCGAACGTGGCCTCGTCGTGGACGATGTAGCCGAGGGGCCGGCGCTCGTCCGCGGTGCAGGGGCTGATGAGCTGCACGCTGCGGTCGCACATGTTGAGCAAGAAGCCGGTCACGCAGCCGATGCTCGCGAGCGGGTAGGCATCGACGCCCGCGTAGGACGGGTCGCCCGTGTACCACGGCGCCCAGCGCAGGGTCTTGCGCTGCTTGTCCATGAGCCCCGGATCCTTCTTCGCCCGCTCCCGGAACCGACCGGCGTTGCTGAACGCGAAGGCCGAGTCGCGGTTGAGGGGCAAGCACTCGACCCGCGAAAGCTCCTCGGCCGTGAATTCCGCGTGCACGGCGTCGAGCTGCTTGAGGCTGAGAATCGAGAATCGGTTGAGCCAGCATCCGCGCGCCTCGGACATCGCAAGCAGGGCTCGCGTCCGCGCGGGATCCCGCAGGGGCAGGGCCGTCGTCGTGGGCGGGAAGACGCCGATCGTTTCGTGGAAATCGAGGCAGAACCGCTCGTAATCCGGGTTGTCCAGCGGATCGGTGGCCCAGTAGAGAAAGCCCGTCTTCGCGGCGGGTCCCAGGCTATCCTGCAACGCGTGGAGCACGCCCCGGAAGAGCGCCTGGTTTTGCTCGTCGTGACGGAAGACGGCGCTCAGGCGGCCGGGGCTCAGCGCGCAGAACCAGCAGCCCACGGAGCAGCCCTTCGTCAGCTCGATGCTCAGCGAGGCGTGAATGTTGGAGCGCGTGTGGAACGGACCGAGATCGAGCCACTGGCGCGCGATTTGTCGCTCGCGGAAGGCGCGGATGCGCGGATCGACGGGCGCGCCCTCCCCCCGGTAGAAGGCTTTCACCCAGCGCGATTTCGTCTGGACGATCTGCCACATCGCGCGCGTGGCTGCCGAGTAGCCGCCCTCGCTCGGCGCGCGGACGTCCTCCGGGCTGCACGCGATTCCGTGGCGTTCGAGCGTTCCTTTCGGGTCCCGCGAGAGCGCCTCGCGGAAGCTGGGATCGGCGACCCACCGCTCGTTGAAACGCTTGTAGACGGCGTTTGCCTCGAGGGCACGGTGAAAGAGGGTCATGGACATGTTGCACGCTCCATTTCGATGGCGGTCAGCGGCCGCCCCCCGGCCCGCTGCCGAGCATGAATTCGCCGACGGAGGTCTCCGCGAAATAGCTGGTCCCCGAGGCCGCGGCGAAGAGGTCGGCGTCTCCGCTGCCGAGGGCGCATGGCGAGAGGCCCATGGCCGTCGCCACCAAGTACATGGTCTGATAAAGCACGCCCACGTGCTTCAGCGTGGTCGCGTAGGCGATCGCGTCGTATTTCCAGGATACGCGCTGAAACCGTGCCGCGAGGGCGATGAGCACCTGCGGGTCGCCATTCGGCGCCGCCACGGAGGCATACCGCAGGAGCGCCTCGACGTACCCGTCGCGCTCGCGCACGCGGCTCAGCCGGTGGTGCAGCGGGTCGTAATGGTACATGCCGCCCGGCAGACCCTCGCACCGGCGCACGATCGGGTACAGCTCGATCTCGTAGCATTTGCCGCCCGACGGATACGGGCGGCTCGTCACCTCCATGCGCGCCCGCGTATGGCCGCCCTCGCTCATCACCCGGAATTCGCCGGAGGAGCGGACGCGCCCGACCCGATAGAGAAACTCGCCGAGCTGCTCCAGCGTGATGGGGTGCTCGCCGTACGTGTATATCGAGCGCCGCGCTTCCATGACGCGCGCGAGCGGGGGGTCTTCGGCCTGGATTCGCTCGAGGTCGGGCCGTTCGAGCACGATCGTCACGTCGCCGGGCGGCGGCTTGACCGCCGGCAAGGGCGCGATCCGGTCGGCGTGGCGGAACGTGGCGCCGAAGGGGGTGGAATGCCGCCCGAAACGGCTGCGGGCGTGGAAGAGCAGGTCGTGGAAACCCCATTGCGCGAGCGCCGGATCCTCGTCCTCGGCCGCGGACGCGCCCTCGCCGGCCGTCGTGAGCGTGTCCGCGTTGAGCAGGAGCTGGAGGCAATCGGCGACGACCTCCTCCGGGGTCCCCGGCAGGCGCTCGGCGAGGCTGGGCAGCGTGTGCGGCTCGGCCAGCAGGGCGACGAGCATCGCCGCGCGGGGATCCCGGAGGACGACCCGCGCGTGCCCGACCGGAGACTCCAGGACCAGCCGGCCGCCCTCGCGACGGCAATGGGCGAAGCGCGACAAGAGGTACGGCTGCGCGGAGGAGAGCGCGCGGATCGTGAACCGATAACGCGGGTCGAGGCCCATGATCTCGGCGACGATCGCGCCTTCCTGCACCGCGGCGTGCTGGAGCAGCCCCGAGAGCCGAAGCTGTTCGAGGTGAAGGTAGAGCCGCGGCAGCGCGCCTTCGCCGTCGGTCCCGAGGACCCGATCGGCCAGTGCGTCGACCGTGACGAAAGACCCGGCGAGGGCGTCGAACGCGGCGCGCAAGCCGGGGGTCATGCGCTTGCACGCGAACATGCCGAAGGCCGAATGCACGGCGAGATCGCCGTCCGGCCGCTCCGTGAGGGTCGCGCCGTCCCTCAGCCGGACGCAGAGCGATCGCCCTGGGGAAGCGTACCTCGCGGCGGAGGGCCGCGCTTCGTGCAGATCGTCGTCGCGCATCGTCGGGCCTCCCTAGATGAAGATCGCCACCGGATTGAGCTCGCTCTCGGCGAGCGGTCGGGGTAGCCACCCCATTCGCACGGGGACGTCGAAGAGGCGGCCGGGCGCGAAGCGGGCCCAGAAATGGCGCAGGCCAGGCACGACGACCTTGACGACGGGCAGCCCGATGTCCGGCCTCGTCTGGTCGAGGACGAGCATTTCGAGGCCGATGCGCTCGACGATCGATTGGCAGCGCAGGACGTCGTCGCGGATGTCGTCCGTGTGGAACGACGGGTAATCGCTCTGCCGCAGGGGCGGGGCGCCCTCGTCCGGCGACAGGTGTGGCTGATCGGCGATACGCGCGGTACGCCACCAGTGGATGGCTTCCGGATCATCGTAGGCGTAGCCGGTGCCGTCGGGCTTTCCGCGCGAGACGCCGGGGATCATCTGATTCAGCTCGGTCAGCGCCCGCAGGACGCCCAGCCTGGCGTCGAAATGGGCAGCTGGCGCGAAGACGATGTCCTCGACGGCGCAGCCGAGGCGCCGCGAGACGGCGACGAACGCCGGGACACCGAGATCGCCCGTCAAATCGAGGACCCAGAGCTCGCGCCCGAGGCTCTGGTAATGGTCCTTCATCCGCTGGATGAAGGGCTCGGCGAAGCTGTCGAGATCGACCGCCGGGCGGCGCACGCGGTTATACCACCACGCGGCCACGCTGTCCCGCTCGCAGAGCTCCATGAACCCTTGCAAGATGGCCTCCTCGACGGTGTTGCCGGCGGCGCATCCATTGGAGTCCGCGAAGCAGAAGAAACGCTCGGGCGAGGACGGGTAGCTGTAATAGCAATAGCTCGTCGGCAGGTAGCGTGTCTCCCGCCGCGTGAGCGACCACAGCGGCGTCCAGTCGAGCTCCGCGCCCGGGTCGAAGGGCAGCGGGATCGTGTCGAGGCGCCGGTCGCGCGCGTTCCACAGCGCGCGATCGCGGTACTGTGCCTCGCTGTAGAGCGTGCAGCTCGTGGGATCGATGGCCTGCTCGCCGAGGGCGCGGGCCGTGGCCCGGCGCATGATCTCCTCGCCGCGAAAGACGCCGGAATAGCGCTCGATGGCCTCGCACAGGCCGCTTGCGCGTGCCTGCGCGTCGGTGGTCCCCTTGCCGCAGCAGGCGCTCCGCAAGTTGCGGCGCAGCCGCTGGAACGAATCGTGGTACGCAGCCAGGTTGTTGCCGGCGATGTAGACGTGCAGCGGCGAGCCGTCCTGATCCGTGATGCGCGCGAGCGATTTCGCGATGCCCGTGATCGGGCTGATGTGGTGCTCGTACTTTCGCAGCGTCTCCTCGGGCGATACGGCGCGGTGGCCGCCGTCGGCGACGAAGGTCTTGGGGACGCTGCGCAGGTGCAGGCCTTCGGGGGCCTCGACGGCGCGGCGCTCGGGGGCGCCGCACGCCGGGCACTGGGGGCGGCGGACGAGGACGTGGCGCTGCGTCTGGAGCGACATGGCGTCGAACGTCACGAGCTGGCCGTCGAGCGCAGGGCTTCCGCCGAGGACGAGCCATTTCGCGATCTCGGTCGCGACGAGGCCGAGCCCCACGTCGAGGGTCGAGGGCAAGGCTCCGCGCGTTGGATAGGGCGCTGCCCGTTCCCGGGCCCGCCTGGCGAACTCCTCGACGTCACGGTTGGCCCGAAGTCGCTGCGCGAGGCAGGCCCAGCAGCCCGTGTGGCCGGGCCGAAAGATCGGTCCGACCCAGGAGAAAATGCCGTTCGGTTTGGCGAGGAGCCACGGCTTGCGGGTCGCGAGGGCGCGCCGGTTGATCTCCTCCAGGCCATTTTGCAGGTAATCGTCGACCAGCACCACGGCGAGGTGGGCTTCCTCCTCGTGCGCCTCCCGGACGCCGAGCACACCCAGCCGGGCGCGCAGGTCGGCCTCCGGGACGTCTCCGCAGGCCATCACGCACACGGTTTTCGCGGCGAGGTGCTCGGCCGCGGCCAGCGTGTCGAGGCCCAGCGTATTCCAGAAGGCCGCGGCGCCCTCCGGAAGGGCGTGGCACGCCTCTTCGATATGGCCGTTCTGCGCGAGGACCAGGAGCGCGTGGTAGATCTCGGCCGGCGAAATATCGCCCAGCAAGAGCTCGATGATCTCGTCCGTCGAGCGCCGGCCGTCGAGCATGGGTACGACACGCGCGTAGACCTGCCCCGATACCACGAAATACCGACCCTCGCCGATGAACAGGACGCGATCACCGAGGATCTCGGCGTGGAGGTGGCTCTTCAGCTTGGGCATTTGCAGCATGACGACACCGATCCTGATCTTCGTGGCCCTGTCCTCCGGGGTCGCGGCAGAGCGCTGCTTTCGCGCGAGCGCGCCGAGCGCGCGCACACCGCAGCGTAATGTCGTGCCCACGGCGCCGAACTGCCCCGGGCGATGGCCCCGCGGCGCGCAGGTCGCGCGCCGTGTGCACGATATTCTAACTGCAGCTATTCGACGAAGCCGAAGAAGCGCTGGAGACGCACGACGGGGTCGTGCACGCGGTGCTGGCCGTGGTCTGGCAGCTCGCCGCGGCGAGCATCGCCGTGGAGAGCTCCTCGTGCGACATCGCCTCCACCTCCGGGATGACGAGGTACAGCGTGTTCGGGCTGCGCTCGGCCGGGACGTCCTCGAACGCCTTCATGATCTCGATCTTCATGCCCGCCGGGATATCGAGGCCGTGCTCGGCGAGGACGGGCTCCGGCTCCATCATCAGGCGGTTCTTGAACTCCTCGTCGACCATGGCCTTGGCCGAGACCTGGCCGATGATCTTGCGAGGATCTTCGTGCAACTGCGATTGCTCTTTGATATTCATGATCTGCTTCCCCTCCGTGTGGCGTTTTTCCAGGATGCGGTCTGGCCCGTCGCCACGTCCGGGCCGGACCGCACAAGCGCGTGCCGATGCACGTCAAGCCATGGGGACGATCGCGAGGCCGAGCGCGAGGAGCATGCCGAGCGTGTCTTGCTCGTGCCATACCTCGACGATCTTGCCGGCCTGGATGCGCGCAATCATGATCCCGGTCATTGCGGCGGAGACCCCTTTTTTCCCTCCCAGCACCACGTCCCCCGGTATCCGGAAGCGGTAGCGCCCCACCACCTTGTCGTCGCTCGCGAAGAGATCGAGCACCTCGACGTCCACGCGTCCGGCGCGCTTCGCCCACGCGACGGCGTTATTCCGCCCAAGGTCGAGGTGTATCCCATCGCGGCTGAAGTCGTGCGCGATGTCCTCCGAGAGCAGCTCACCGATGGTAGCGTGGTCGCCCCTGCATATGGCCTCGATGTACCGCCGTACGAGCGCTTCGTTCTCCTTGGGCTCTCGGGTGTTCGTCTTTTCGCTGGCCATGGTTTTCCCTCTCCGTTGCAACGTCACGAAGGTCGGTTTCTCTTGCCGGTAGCCGCCACGGCTCGTCGGGAAGCCGGCGAATCCATCGATCGGCGTTCGATACGTGATCGAATGACCGCCCATGGACGTCTCCGTGGGTTTGCACTCCGAGCTGGCAACCTCAACCACGATGCTGATGGGTCTCGACCCGGGACCCGTCAAGCATCGTGGGGCGAACCCGCCCATGTGTCACCAGTCCCCCACAATCGCGGAAATCTGAATCGCCCGCCTCTTCGGCTCCGCTTCTCCGGCTTGGCTTCCGGTCTGTCTCTCGGCCCCGCGGGAGGAATAGGGCGAGCTTCGGTGCGATCCAGATCCGAAATGCGACGCGCAAGCTCGCGTGCTTCGTGATGCTGCTGTCGTGGTCGAGGGGGGATGTTTGCGCGATTCTACCCAGACCAGACGCAGCAGCGGCAGCAGCTTGTCCCGAGGGGAAGGACCCGAGCGGCTGCGCGAGGGTTGCCCTTTGACACGGAAGCGCTGTCGGAAGAACATGTGCCCCACGTCCACTCCTGTATAAGGCGCACCGTCATGGCCCCTTCCGACGATTCATCCTCCGCCGCTCGAGCAGGCGCCTCCACACCTCATGAGCCCGCGGATGCGCTGATGGACACGCTCGCCGCGTCGTCGAGCGTCACGCCTGCCGTCGCTCCACGCGATTGGGCGATGCCCGAGGGAGCCTCCGGCGCCCATCTCCACTTGCAGCCTGGCACGGTCCTGAAACATTACGAGCTCATTCGCAAGCTCGGCGCGGGCGGGATGGGGATGGTCTTTCTGGCCCGTGACGTTCGCCTGGGCCGGCTCGTCGCCATCAAGTTCCTGCTCGAGCATACGGGGCAAGCGGCAACACGTTTCCTCGCCGAGGCGCGCGCGACGGCGCAATGCAAGCACGAGAATATCGTCGTCATCTACGATGTCGACGACGCGCAGGGCTCTCCGTACATGGTCCTCGAGTATATCGAGGGTCGCACGCTGCGCGAGGCAATGACGGAGAGGGGGCATGACACCACGGCCGTGGTCGTGGAGCTGATGCTCCCCGTCGCGCGCGCCCTCGCCTGCGCGCACGCCATGGGCATCGTCCACCGGGATCTGAAGCCCGAAAATATCCTGCTGGCCGACGGCGGCCAGGTGAAGGTGGTCGACTTCGGCATCGCCAAGCAAGTCTCCCTCGACCTCATGCAAACATGGCCCGCCGCGGTCGGCTCGAAGCCCCAATTGACCGAGCTGACGCAGGATGGCGCGCTCGTGGGGACGATGCCGTACATGTCGCCGGAGCAATGGCTCGGCGAGCCGCTCGACGGGCGCAGCGATATCTGGGCCGCGGGGCTCGTCCTGTTCGAGCTCGCGACCGGCGCGCATCCGCTCGCGCCGCTCGACCTACCGGATCTCGTGGGGGTTTCCAATCTCGATACGCCCATGCCGAGCGCCCGTGACAAGCTCGGCGCGGGCCATGCGCTCGCGGAGGTGATCGATCGGTGCTTGAAGAAGCGCAAGAGCGAGCGAATCGGCTCGGCGAAGGAGCTCGTGGGGCTGCTCGAGCGGCTCGGCGCAGAGACGAAGAAGCCCGCGGCGCTCGCCGAGGACGAGAGCCCCTTCGCGGGCCTGTCCGCATTTCAAGAATCGGACGCGGCGCGGTTCTTCGGGCGTGACGACGATATCGCCGCGGTGCTCGGCAAGCTCCGCCATCAGCAGCTCGTCGCGATCGCGGGCGCTTCGGGCGCGGGGAAATCCTCGTTCGTGCGAGCGGGCGTCATCCCGGCGCTCCGGCGCGCGGGCCGCGAGATGGAGGCGTTCGTCCTTCGCCCGGGGCGGCGTCCTCTCGCCGCGCTCGCCGACGTGCTCGCGTTTTTCGTGGACAGCTCGGGCAACGCGGCCGAAGGCGGAGCCAATCCGGCGGCGATCGCCGAGCTCTTGCGGGCCCAGCCGGGAGCGCTCGGCGAGAGGCTGCGCGCGCGATGCAGAAAGCGCGGCGGCGAGCACCGCATTCTGCTCGTCGTGGATCAGCTCGAGGAGCTGTATACGCTGGGGAGCGAGGCGTCGGAGCGGGCCGCGTTTTGCGCGTGCCTCGAGGGCGTGGCCGACGACGCGTCGTCGCCGCTGCGGGTGATCGTGACCATCCGCGCGGATTTTCTCGATCGCGTGTCGGAGGACCGGCGGTTTCTCTCGGCGATGACCCGGGGGCTCGTGTTCCTGCCGCCCATGACGGCCGAGGGGATGCGGAGCGCGCTCCAAAGGCCGCTCACGGCGGCGCGTTATCGGTTCGAGGACGAGGGGCTCTGCGACGAGATGCTCGGCGATCTCGGGGGGATGAAGAGCCCACTGCCGCTCTTGCAGTTCACGGCGACGAAGTTATGGGAGGCGCGCGACCGCGAAGAGCGGCTCTTGACGCGGAAGGCGTACCGCGCGCTGGGCGGCGCCTCGGGCGCGCTCTCGGCGCACGCGGACGCGGTGCTCTCGGGGATGAGCGTGTCCGAGCAGCGGCTCGCGCGGGCCATCTTCTTGCGCCTGGTGACGCCGGAGCGGACGCGCGCGGTGGTGCGCTTGGAGGAGCTCTGCGTGCTCTCGGAGGAGGCGTCCATGGCCGAGCAGGTGGTGCACCATCTGGCGGATGCGCGGCTGCTCTCCATCGAGGCGGGCGGCGAGCGCGAGGGCAAGACCGTCGAGCTGACGCATGAATCGCTCATCGAGCGGTGGGCGAAGCTCGAGCAATGGCTCGACGAGAACGAGAAGGACGCGGAGTTCCTGGTCGAGCTGCGGAGCGCGGCTTCGCAATGGGAGAAGAACGGCAAGGCGGAGGGGTTTTTGTGGCGCGACGAGGCGGCGAGCAAGGCGGAGCAATGGCTCGCGCGGAAGAGGGCCGAAGGCGACGCGGAGGGGACGCTCGGGCTCGGGAAGCGGGATCGGGGGTATCTCGAAGCTGTCGTTCGGCTCGCATCGCTGTCGCGGCGGCGGCGCCGCCAGGTGACCGGCGGGGTCATTGCGTTTCTCGCGTTCTTTGCATTCGTGGTCTCGCTCCTCGGCGTGCAGGCCAAAAGCCAGGCGAGGCGGGCCGATGACAAGGCCGTAGAGGCCCAAGAGAGCGCCGCGGAGGCGCAGAAGAGCGCCGACGACGCCCGGAAGAGCGCCGCCCAGGCGGACAAGCGGGCGGCCGAGGCGCGTAATGCCAGCCGTATGGCGAGCGCCCGCGAGCATCAGTCCGACCCGACCCTGGTCCTCGCCCTCCTACGCGAGATGGAGCCTGCGGGCGAGCTTCCGCCGCGGTGGCGCGAGCTGGCCCTCTGGGCCAAGCATCAGGGAATCGCGCGCGTGGTTCTCTCCCACCAGGATGTCGTCTATTCGGCGGCATTCAGCCCCGACGGCACGCGCATCGTCACCGTTTCAGGGGACAAGACCGCCTGGGTCTGGAACGCCGATGGGACGGGCAAGCCCCTGCGGCTCGAGGGGCACCAGGATGTCGTCTATTCAGCGGCATTCAGCCCCGACGGCACGCGCATCGTCACGGCTTCTTTGGACAAGACCGCCCGGGTGTGGAACGCCGATGGGACGGGCAAGCCCCTGCGGCTCGAGGGGCACCAGGATCGCGTCTATTCGGCGGCGTGGAGCCCCGACGGCACGCGCATCGTCACCGCTTCGGCAGACAAGACCGCCCGGGTGTGGAACGCCGATGGCACGGGCGAGCCTCTGCGGCTCGAGGGGCACCAGGCGAGCGTCCATGCGGCGGCGTTTGGCCCCGACGGCACGCGCATCGTCACCGCTTCCTGGGACAAGACCGCCCGGGTGTGGAACGCCGATGGGACGGGCAAGCCCCTGCGGCTCGAGGGGCACCAGGATCGCGTCTATTCGGCGGTGTTCAGCCCCGACGGCAGGCGCATCGTCACCGCTTCCTGGGACAAGACCGCCCGGGTGTGGAACGCCGACGGCACGGGCAAGCCCCTGCGGCTCGAGGGGCACCAGGCTCGCGTCTATTCGGCGGCGTTTAGCCCCGACGGCACGCGCATCGTCACGGCTTCAGGGGACAAGACCGCCCGGGTGTGGAACGCCGATGGGACGGGCAAGCCCTTGCTGCTCGAGGGGCACCAGGAGCGCGTCTATTCGGCGGCGTTTGGCCCCGACGGCACGCGCATCGTCACGGCTTCAGGGGACAAGACCGCCCGGGTGTGGAACGCCGATGACACGAGCAAGCCCCTGCGGCTCGAGGGGCACCAGGATCGCGTCTCTTCGGCGGCGTGGAGCTCCGACGGCAGGCGCATCGTCACCGCTTCCTGGGACAAGACCGCCCGGGTGTGGAACGCCGATGGGACGGGCAAGCCCCTGCTGCTCGAGGGGCACGAGGATCGCGTCGCTTCGGCGGCGTTTAGCCCCGACGGCAGGCGCATCGTCACGGCTTCCTGGGACAAGACCGCCCGGGTGTGGAACGCCGATGGGACGGGCAAGCCCCTGCGGCTCGAGGGGCACCAGGATCGCGTCTATTCGGCGGCGTTTAGCCCCGATGGCACGCGCATCGTCACCGCTTCGGCAGACAAGACCGCCCGGGTGTGGAACGCCGATGGGACGGGCAAGCCCCTGCGGCTCGAGGGGCACCAGGATGGCGTCTCTTCGGCGGCGTTTAGCCCCGACGGCACACGCATCGTCACCGCTTCCTGGGACAAGACCGCCTGGGTCTGGAACGCCGATGGGACGGGCAAGCCCCTGCGGCTCGAGGGGCACGGCGCACCCGTTGGTGGCGGAGCAAGGGGAGTGGGGACGTTCAGCCCCGATGGCGCCCAGATCGTCACCTTCTCGGATGACAAGACCGTGCGCGTGTGGAACGCGGATGGCACGGGCGAGCCGGCGATCCTCCGCATCCCCGAGTTCGAGGCCCATTCGGCGGCGTGGAGCCCGGACGGCACGCGTATCGTCACCGCCTCGCATAGCGGGATCGACCCAGCCACCGGCAAGATGAAGTCCTGGGCCACCGTATGGCCCCGCCTCCAGCGCTTCACCAGCCTGGATGACCCGGCGCTCTGGACGGCCACCCGCTACTGCCCGCCCATCGAGCTACGAAAGGAGCTGCTCGGCGTGTCCGAGGACGTCGCCGCCGAGCAGCTCGCGAGCTGCCAGCGCCGCGTCGCCGAGGCGAACGACCGCCGAGCGGCGCACCCTTGATACCTCGACGCCGAGGTGTCCCGCGCGCACCGCTTTCCCGCGGGGCCTCGTCGCGTATGATCGGGGCATGAATGACTCGGCTCATATCTGGAGGAGCGTCGCGCATCGCATCGCGGCCGGCGTGGGCGTCACGTTCGTCATCACGGGGGCGCTCGCGGGTTGCGGCGCCAAGGTCGTCGTCGATCAGGAGGGGGCGGGCGGCACGGGCGCGGGTGGACAAACGGCGTCGAATGGGACGACGGGGCCCGGGCCCACGTCGTCGTCAGGCACGATGACGTGCGCGGGGAATGGGCAGGCCCAGCCGTTCCTCGCGTGCTTCCAGCCTGGAGCGAGCGGGTGCCCGAGCAAGGAGAACGCGGCAGGTCCGATCGCGGTGGCTTACGATTTCGGGTGCACGTGCGAACACACGGACATGTGCTTTTGCCTCGACTCGGTGAACGACGGGCCGAAGCCGGATCCGAGCGGCAGCGGCCTCTGCTGCTACGACACGATGATCGAGCTCAGTTGCGTCATCTGAAGGCCCTGCCGTCGGAGGAGGCTCAGGCGATGCGGAGCGCCAGTTCGGCGAAGGCCGCTCGCACAGCCTGGGGATTCTCGATCCAGGGGAAGTGCCCAGCGCCCTCGATGACGCGCTCGATGACGTTGGGCGTCTGGAACCTCGGGTCGTGCCAACCGCCTTGCCAGACGATCCGATCGTCCGAGCCGGCCAGTCGAAGGACCGGGATTCGAGTCGGCCACCACGAGGCCCGGTAGACGTGGTCGAAATTCGCCTCCGACCACGCGACCGCCGCGCTGTTGTAAGGCATCCTCGCGAGGAGCTCGCGTCCCGCCGAAAGCCCGGCCGGGGTGAAGTTCCATTCCGCGGACGCCACCGCAATCGCGGCGATGTTCTCGTCGCGCGGATCCGCTTCGTAGATCGCTGTCGCCGCCTCGACATCGGGCAACGGATTCGCCTGGGTCATCTCCACGAAGCGCGGATGCCAGAGGGCGTCCGGAGCGGTGTCCAGAAGCGCCAGGGCCTCGAGGTGCGGCGCAAGCTCGGGCGTCGAAAGCAGATACATGCCGCCGGTCGAATGTCCGGCGAACACGACGTTCGGGAGCGCCCTGGCAGCCTCGGCCACGACCGCGGGCCAGGCATCAAAAGGAGTCGCGAGGCTCCCAGGAGGGTCGCGGTTCGAGCCGTCTCCAGGCAGATCGACGAGCCAGATGGCCCCCGGCACATCCAGGATGTCGGCGAGTCCTTCGAGGCTCTCCGAGCCGATGCCGGGTCCTCCCGGCAGGAGCAGCCAGTTGAGGTCTCCGGGGCGGCTCGAGTGACGACGCAGCCGGACGCCCGACGGGGTAAAAAAGAGGTCGGCCATGTCGGCAATCGTGAGCGCAAACGGCGCCTCCGGCCAGGCCGCGGAGAGGGGGTTGGGGAGGGGGAGACCCGGCAGGCGTCGTGGAGCGCCATCAGCGGAGCTCGGCCACGGCACTTCAGGGAGGGGTCCGGGCACATCCGGGACATCACCATTGCGCGAGATGGGGATACCGGGACCCGAGGTCGAGCTCCTCCACCTCGATGTCCAAGCACACGATCGTGAGCACCATTTGGCCTTCGAAATGGATGAACCACGACTCCGGGAGATCTGCCGGATCGACCTTGTAGCCGTATTGCTTTCCCTCCTCATGGGTCAGCTTGCCGCGTCGAACGTCCACGTCAACGATCTCTGAGAGGTCTTCATCTTGGCAATCCGCCCAATCGCGCGAGCAACGCAGGTGGATCAGACCGGATGGCCACAGGCGAACGACCTTTCGTCCGTTGAGAAGATCGAACCAAAGCCGAAACGTCCTCTCGCTGTTGCCAAGTCCCAGGAGCGAGGACACCCCTCGGAGCAGTTTGACTTCTCTCTCTCGCTCATTCATGTCGACTCCTGTGGAATGACGGTTGGGTGATCCGCCCGCCCAGGATACGTGCTCCACGCAGCCAAACGCCAGGCCCGCGCGGGAACCGCAAGAGAATGGGGAGCCCCAAGGCGAGGCAGGAGAGCGGATGGCGAGGGCGGGAGGAGGATCGGAGGGGCATGCGCCCGCAGTCTTGCTCGACAGCGCAACCCTCGGGGGCTCGGCACGCGGCTGCGGGGGCAAGAAGCGGGTGTCGGTGTCCGCCGAAGCGTGGAGCGTCAACGGTTGGCAGACCCGGGTTTTGCTGCGGCCCTTACCCAGCAGCCTTCACGTCCAGCCAATAGTTCTGGCCGTAGCGGCTATCCCAGGTCGAGCAGCCCGTGTGATCCGTATTGTTGAACCATAGCTCGATCCGGCTGGTGTTCGCTGGCACGTTCACCTCGCAGTTTCCTGAGGAGACATCGCCGGCTTGCTCCTGCCCGCTCGGGTGAAATTTGAGGTTGACGCGGATGCTCCAGGCCTTCTGTCCATAACGCGTCGCGCGGCACTGACACAACCTATCCGTGGCGTATTCGATCCGCAAGGTTTCCCCAGCTCGAATGTCGCCGCTCTGCTGCTGTGACCAGTCCGACGAGAAGCTCACTGTCGCCATTGTATCTCTCCTTTCAGGGACAATGCGGCCCGCTCAGGGCTGCTCCAGGGCCGCTCCGTGTCGCAGCAGACACACCTTACCAGGGCACGGGCGCCATGGGACCAAAGTCCTACACCGGTGCTCACCCATGGGACCAAGGTTTCACGGCGGGCGGCTGGGAGCTGCTCCGGTTCACCCCACGGCCGTACAACTTCGTCGTGTTCACGAACATCGGAGAAGGCGTCGTCATCGAAGCCCGCTCCGAAGCGCAGTTGCTCGTCTCGACCGGCGAGCCCGTCCATGAGCACGAGGGCCCCAGGATTGGCATCCCCTGAACCCACCGAGGAGAAATATCCATCATGAGCACGCCCTATATCCGTCTCGACAAGAACCACGCCGCGGTCCTGCTCGTCGACCACCAGGCCGGATTGCTGTCGCTGGTCCGTGACTTCGATCCCGACAAGTTCAAAAACAACGTGCTCGCTCTGGCCGACCTCGCGAAGTATTTCAACCTGCCGACGATCCTGACCACCAGCTTCGAAGACGGCCCGAACGGTCCGCTCGTGCCCGAGCTGAAGCAGACGTTCCCCGACGCACCGTTCATTCCGCGCCCGGGGCAGATCAACGCCTGGGACAACGAGGATTTCGTCAGGGCGATCAAGGCAACGGGAAGGAAGCAGCTCATCATCGCTGGCGTCGTCACCGAGGTATGCGTGGCCTTCCCGGCTCTCTCGGCCCTCGAGGAAGGTTATCAGGTCTTCGTCGTGACCGACGCCTCGGGCACGTTCAACGAGGTGACTCGCGACGCAGCGTGGAGCCGCATGGCTGCTGCCGGCGCGCAGCTCATGAGCTGGTTCGGGGTTGCGTGTGAGTTGCACCGCGACTGGCGTAATGACGTGGAGGGCCTGGGAACGCTGTTCTCGAACCACATCCCGGACTACCGGAATCTGATCACCTCCTACACCACGCTCAAAGCGAGCAAGTAGGACGGCTCGGCCCGTTGTCAGCGTCACAGGCCCCCCACTCAACAACCGGTTCCCATCGACGCGGGCGCGTGTCCCTCGCAAGGTGGTGCTAGAAACCGTATCCCAGACGTATCCCGTAACGGCGCCTGGACGGTTCATCCAGCGGTACTTCCATATCGAAGGCGTACGAATTGGGACACAGGATCAGAATCCACGAGGGCCCATTCTCTTTGTCGAGCATCGACCAGAACGCGGGGAAGGACGCTCCAACGCCGAACTTGTAGGCCCAGCCATGTCCTGCCTCCGGCAATTTGTCGGTCAAGGTGCTCGCGAAGGCCATCGTCAATGCCGAGCTCACGTAGAACTGAACATGGGGCCAAGCGCGCGAGAAGAGCTCGACCTTCTTGCCTCGCGCGACGCCCAGGCGAAGCTCGGGGCCGATGGCGAAACGCCCGACCTCGACTTTCCCATCGATGCCGCGAGGATCATCGACGGTCACCTCCCCGCCGCTCAGGTGCATGCCGGCGCCCAGGAAGGGCGACCAGCCCGGGACCCGAACGGCGCGCGCGAGAAAGACACCGGCATAAAGCTGCGCATCCACCGTGAGCGTTCCACCGCCTCCCCGCACGCCAAAGGCAATGTCGCCGTGCCAATAACGGAAGCCCAGCTTGGTTTGCGCTTCGTCCGGCTCGGTTTGCGTTTCGTCCGGCTCGGTTTGTGTTTCGTCCGGCTCGGTTTGCGCCTCGGCCGGAGCCGAGAGCAGCAAGATCGCGAGCGCCCAGCCGATACGTCTACTCACTGCCCGTCTCCCCGCGTTCATTGTTTCCCCAGCAATAAATCTCGTCCTTGTCGGTCCGCGCGCAGGTGTGCAGACTGCCGCAGACCATTTCGACGATACGCCCGGGGACCGACGTGACGGCGCTCGGCGGTCTCTCCAGGGACCGGATGTCGTTGCCGAGCTGGAGAGCCTGGTTGCTGCCCCAGCAGATGGCGTCTCCGTCGGCCAACCACGCGCAGGTGTGATATCCGCCTGCGGCGACACCCACGGCGCCGTCCACACCCGGGACGATCACCGGCTCGTTACGACAACCGGGCAGGCAGGACTGCTCGTCCCCGCTGCAGCAGTCGTTGCCGCCCGAGGCGACACCACACTCGCCGTTTTGATTGCGGCCCCAGCACCAGACGCTTCCGTCGTCGAGGACCGCGCAGGCATGCCCCTCGCCCGTCGCGATGGTCTTCGCGGGGATGGGCAACTCGACCCGTTCGGCGGACAGACCACCGGGCTGAGCATACGTGTCGTCAGCGCCCCAGCACCACACAGCGCCTTCGATGTCGAGCGCGCATATCCGATACGCTCCCGCCGCCACTTGCGTGATGTCCCGCAAAGGAAAGTTCTGGGCGTCCACCACCACCATGGGTGTCGTGCTCAACGTTCCACCGCTCCCGCGTCCGAGCATTTGCTGGTCACTTCCCCCCCAGCAGCGCACCAGGCCGCCCTCGTCCAGCGCGCAGGCGACATGGTTTCGTTTGGCGGGGAGACCCTCCTCGACGAGGGACCTTCCCGCGACGACGGCAACGATGTTCTCGAGCGACTTGACGCTCGTTGGTTCGGCCATGCAGAAGGTTTGGCCTGGGATACATTCCGCCGTCACACCGAGCTGGCCGTCGCCGTTGTTGCCCCAGCAGCGGACCGTGCGGTCCTCGAGCACGGCACACGAACCAGCGGCCCCGGCCCCCACGTGGATCACCTTGTCGAGGATGGGCACCGGTTGGGGCGCCGCTGAAAAATTGGCGTCGTCCGCCAGGACTTTGCCGAGCTCACCCCGGTCGGCCTTGCCCCAGCAAGCCGAGTTGCCATTCCGAAGTGCAGCACAGGTATGCGAAAGTCCGGCGCTGAGCTGCGCCGCCGGGGCCACGTCGATGAGCGTCGGGACGGCGGAACCATTGGTGGAAGTACAGGCAACGGTGCTCGTCGTGAACACGAACGAAGCGAAGCCGAGCCAAACGAAGTGTTTCTTTTTCGGCATGAGCGCCATCCTGGATAGGGGTCCGGTGAAGGAGCGGGATGCCATTGCAAGGCTCGGTCCACATGGCGCGACGTTTGGGAAGCGAACGGTGTCGAATCTTCGTCGCAGGGAGACGCGCGGACCGCAGCCCGCGGAGGATGGCGCCCCGGGAGGAACGTGACGGCAGGCGGATCGACTCGATTCGGGGAGTAGATGGCTACGCAGTGGTCACGCGAAGGGCGCTCCTACACGCGCGCAGGGGCCTTCGCGACGGGCGAGCCGTGCTCCCGCCGGGAAGCACGAGCGGCTCGCAGGAGGGGACGGTGGGAGATGCTTTTCGGCTTTTGCCGGCGCTCCACAGGAGCGGAGGCTCAGGGCGGGGTGATGCAGAACAGCGTCGAGAGGTCCTTGCTATTCTTGTAGGCGATGTATCCCGCGGTCTGCGGGGCGACGCATTGCGACGGCGCGGAGGAGAACGGAATGCAGATCGCCTCCATCGGGCCGTCGGCGTCGTCGTCCCAGCACGTCCCCGGCTGCCCGGCCCCGCCGCAGTAGAGCGCTTTCGCATTGGTGGCGCAGGCCTCTCCGAGGCTCGCGCCATCGATGCCGCTGTTTTGCAGGGTCGCCTCGTCCATGCACAGGTTGTAGCCGCCGCCGCAATGCGTCCCCGTCGGGCAATCCGGCGCGGACGAGTAGATGTCGCACACCTTCATGCAGACGGGGCCCATGCCGCTGTCGATGCACCGCAGCCCGAGCGCGCAGTCCGAGTCCCACTGCGTGGAGCTCACCTTCGCGCACGTCTCGCCGAGCCCCTTGTCACCGCCGGTGACGCACTCTCCGTCGGTCCCGATCGCATTGGTCGGCATGCAGAACTGGTCGGCCGGGCAGGCGCCGCTCACGTAGGGCTTGCACCCCTTCGGCCGGCGGACGTCGTAGGCGGCCTCCTCGATCCAGTAGCATTTGCCTCCATCGACCCAGCTATAGGTCTTGTCCGCGTTCTTCACGATCTCGCGCAGCTCGAGGTAGCGAGCCGTCCCCGCCGTCTGATGCGGCGTGAGGATCTCGCCGATCTCGAGCTCACCCGACTTGGCCGCGTAGATTTTGAGGTATGCGCCATCCTTGAGGTCCTCGTGGAACAGGGCGCAGGCCGTGCAGGTGGGGACGAACGTGGTGGCGTAGTCCGGCAGCGCATGGTTCGGATTGCCGTCGATCGCATGGTTGCCGACGCCGAGGTCGCCGTCGAACAAGAGCCGGAGCCTGTCGGAGAACATGGCGTCGCCCGAGATGTTCGGTAGCGAGCTCGCCGTCCGGATCACGGGCACGTTGTCCGCCGAGTCGAAGGAGTTTTCCTGCTGGCTGACGAGCTCGATGCCCGCGAAGGAAAGCTCCTCGCAGTCGGCAGGTTTCACGGGAGCCTGGCCGCCGGCGCCGCCCTGGCCGCCTGCGCCGCCGATGCCGCCCACGCCGCCCTCGCCGCCTGCGCCGCCAACGCCGCCAACGCCGCCCTCGCCGCCCTGGCCGCCCACGCCACCCACGCCGCCAACGCCGCCCTCGCCGCCCTCGCCGCCCACGCCTCCGCTCCCGCCGGTCCCCGTGGTGCTGCTCGATGCCGTAGAGGATGACGCGGTGGTCGCGTTTCCGGTGTCGCCATCCGAGCAGCTTGCCGCCAGGGCCGTCACAGCGAGTGTGAGACCCACGGTCGTCGTGAAGCGAAGGCGTGTCTGAATCGTTCGTGTTTTCATGGCTTTGCGCCTACCAGTCGGAACGGGCAACGTAAAGCCTCTCCTGCGCGGAAACCGTGCCGGTTCATGGGGAATGTATTTGTTCAAGATTGGTGGACGGCGACCGGCGAGAGGTCGGATTGCTTCTATTCCGGAGCGACGCGCAGCCGCACGGCGAAGTGTCCTGCGAACGGCGCGGCCGGTGCACCGAGGTGCAATACGGTACCGGGGGCGAACGTCTGTTTCGAGCGGACGGGACGGCCGTGCACTGTGTCCAATGCGATGAGCTCGCACTTGCTGGTGTCCAGCGGACACGGCTCCGAGCATATGTAGAGCTCGCTTGGGGACATATTGGCCTCGCGGTTCACGACGACAGCACGCGCCTCCAGCGCTCCTCCCGTCATTCCGATCGACACGTCCCAGCTTTGCCCCGGGCACCACGGCCCCTGGCATGGCCGTTCGATCCATCGGCTCGTGAGAGTCGTCCCATGCTTGTCGTCCAGAGCGAGCGGCTCTTCCGCCGCTCTGGGCGGGATCGATGTGCACGTTGAGGTCCGCATCCAGTTGGAACCCGATGGTGTACTCGCTCTTGTCGACGGCATTACCGCCAGTGCATCGATAAAAACTGGCGTTCGATATCATCGCTGGCTCCGTCGGGATTGGTCGATCAGGTATCGCACGAAGCTTGCGCTCGCGGTGTAAACGCCGAAGCCCTCGTCACCGATCCAGGCATTGAAGGCTGCTGTCTCCACCAGCTCCTCGATGGGATCGGACGTATCGACGGGCCCGCGGATGTCCATGGTCCCTACGCAGCCGATGACCTCGGCGAGGCCCTTGAAAAAGGACCGGCGGGGCTCCCAAAAGAGCCGCATTGGCATGCACGATCTCGTGAGGATAGACGGCAACCATGGAGCGGACCGTCGTACCCTCGGTGCAGCCACGGTACCGTCCCACGGGGGTGTGACGCCCTCTTCCGCGGAGTACACGAAGTGCTCGGTCGTGAAGAGCTTCGTGAAGACGGGTTCCTCGCCGCCGCACGCGGCAAGTGACAGGAGGGCCGCACTTAGAAGAAGCCGGGCGCGGGCTCGTGAACCGACGAAGTCACGTACTGCATGCATTGGGGTCATCCTTCCGCAGGCCGCTACGCGGGTCGATGCGTCGGTCGACCACGCGCCGGGGAGCTTCCGTCAGTGCGGCTCGCCCTCGGGGGGCCGGCAGGCGAGCCTCGATTGCACGCGGAATGTCGTTTTCGAGCTTGGTTTCGCCGCCGGCGCGAGCTTCGCGTCCTCGCGGAAGGCACCGGCGACGTAGTTCCACTGGTTCCAGAGCCGGCGCGCGGGGCTCGGACGATGCTGGACGTCCTCGTAGGCGATGATGTCCGTGGGCCAACAGTTCTTGCAATCGCTTTTGCGGAGGAGCACGTCGGCGGAGCCGTCGTTGTCGATGTCTGCGACGACGGGAAAGCCCGGATAGGCGAATCCAGCCACCATCAGCTCATCGAGCCGTGTGGGCCCCATGCCGTCGAGCAGCGTGAGTCCCTGCGCGTGGTAGGCGAGCCAGTCGGGCCCCGTCCCGCGGAAATCGAAGGCCGTCGAGCCGGATCTATCCGTGAGGTTCCAGCCATTGAGCGGGAGTGGCTCCGACCGCAGGACGACGGGCCCCGACGTATCGATCCGGAGCACCATGCGACGCTCGTTCGTGTTCACGAGGGCTTCGGGGAGGCCGTCGCCGTCGATATCGACGATGGCCGCCGGGTGGGCCCAGCCAAATGGCACGGAGGGCGGCGCATCGTCCGGGGGCCGTACGGGACCCCAGAGCCGTTCACCCTTTGGAGACACCAATGTGAGGCCCTCCGCGCTGACGACGAGCACGGAAAGCCGGCCATCGCCGAAGAAATCACCGACGTGCGACCAGCCCGGCGTGATCGGCAGGCGGAAGAGCTCGCTGCCGTCGGCGCGATACCCTACGTGCCCGAAGAGCACCTCCATCGTCCCGTCGCTGTCCAGATCGGCTGCGACGGGTCGAATGGCTTCGAAATGGGTGGGGAGACCGAATTCGGCTCCCTGGGTCGGATCTTGGAAGCGGAGATTGCCGTGCGCGTCGAGCACGCTCATCCCCACCAGGATCTCCGGCGAACCGTCGCCTTCGAGGTCCGCGACCGATACGGCGGAGAAGGTGACGAACCGCGCGCGGAGGGTGTTTTCGAGCGGAGGAGTCGGGTCGACCTGATACCAACCGACCGGGTCGAAGACCTCGGCCGTGCCCTCCCAGAGCACTGCACCGCTCGGGCTCAGGGCCATCACGTGTCCAGCGTTGTTCGTGACGAGGATCTCGGGCACATCGTCGCTGTCGAGATCGACGATGGCGGGGCTCGCGATGGTCAACCCGCCGGGATCGATCGTCCACTGGACGCTGCCATCCTTTCCCGAGAGGACGACGAACTGGACATGGTGAAGCGCGCCATCATAGACGATGGGCACGAGCACATCGGGCGTATCGCAGAGATTGATCGCTCCGTCGCCGTCATCGTCGTTCAAATTCGCCACGAGCGGCGGATTGAGGATCGCTATGACGTCGGAGCCTGTCGCGTGGTAGTGCCACTTCTTCACGAGCTCGATGCCATCCGCGGGGGCGCTCGGCTCGTCGCACCACGGCAGCGCGTCGATCTCGCCCGCTCGGACGGTGCAGCTCTTCGGAAGCTCGGCCGGCGCACCGCCCGCGCCCCCTTCGCCCACGGGCGGTGTCGAGCCGCCCGTGGACGAAGACGAGGATGACGACGCGCCGCCAGAGCCATCTGCACCGCCGGCGCCAGGGATGGGCGTCGGACCCAGATCTCCCGCCGCACACGTGATGACCGAGGCGACGAGGAGCAGGTGCGCAGAGCGGATGGCAGCGCGCATGACGCCTTTCAGGAGCCGGACAACGGATTCACGCCGTTGTACGCGGCGAATTTGTACAGCGAGAGCGTGGCACCGTTCGTTCCAAGGCCGAGCGCCGTGTTGATGACGGAGGACAACCCATTGCACGCCCCGCTGCCCGAGCCGCTCAGCGCGGGAATGGTGAAGGCGCTCGACGTCGTGTCATCCCAGTTGCCGGTGACGTAGATGGTGAACGTGGCCGTCTGGCAGTTGAGCGTCGTGACGCCGTTCACGGGTTCCACGAATTGCGCCCTCGCCGTCATCGTCCAGTTGATGTCGGGGTCAGCTCCCGAAAGGTCGGTGGTGCCCGAGACATCGGTGAAGAGGAGCCGCACGGAGATAGGATTGCCCCCAATGAACGCGTCCGTTGGCACCGCCTGCATCGTCGATCCGACGAAGCCCATGTTGCCGGCGCTGTCGGTGTCCGCCGTGAAGTAGTTGACCGTGGAGAGGTTGGTCGCCGACTTGCCGTTCGAGAAATCCAGGAACGGGATGCTGCTGTTTTGTTCGAACCTGAACGTGCAGTTGAGGCCTGGATTGTCGATGGGGCTGGCCTGGGCGCTTCCGGCGCTGAGCGTGACGCATGCAATCGTCGAAATGCTGGCCATCAACCAAGATACTTTTCGAAACATGCAACCTGCCTTTGTCCCCCTCCGCACGGCTACACTGGCCGATCCGCGAAAGTCAACTCCAAAATGTAGCGCGCAAAAGTACGGCGCCCATCCACTTGTGCTTGTGTAAACACCCATCGATAACGTGAAACAACCCACTTGCACTCGCGATGTGATATAGCGACCAGCTCGCGGTTCGCGCGCGTCGTCAATACCGCGCTGGTCTTCGGGCACGGTTCTGGCCACAGGAAGATATTCATGAGCATCGAGACACGAATCCACCACCGCAAACCGTCCGTGAAACGAAATGGCATTCGAACGAATCGCTCCTCGTTCGCTCGCCTATCTCCTCTCTTCCTCGGATGCTTCTTCTTTGTCGGGTGCGGCGACGAGCCGCAGACCGAGGTCCCTCCGACGGAGCTCACCTCCATCGCCGAAGCCCGCGCGCTGCCGCTCGGGAAGGTCGCGAAGGTGGAGGGCTTCGTCACGGTCGAGCCGGGGACGTTCGCCTCCGCGACCGGGGAGGTAGGTTTCGCGCTCCAGGACGATACGGCCGGGCTTTACGTGCGCCTCGACGAGCCGCTCCAGGCGGCCGTCGGAGCGCACGTGCGCGTCGAGGGGACCCTGGGAGATATGTCGAAGCTGACGACATTGATCTCCGACCCCACCCGCGTCGATGTGCTCAGCGGCTCGAGCGTGCTCGCGCCGAAGGACGTGAAGACCGGCGAGGTGAACGAATCGACCGAAGGTCTGCTCGTGCGTGTCGCGGGCAAGGTGACGAAGGCGCTGGTGGACGACAGACCTTACGGCATGAAGGTCTACGTGGACGACGGCTCGGGCGAGGTGCAGATCTTCGTCCACCTCGTCGGCGCGGACGCGACGCCCCTCATCGATACGTCGAAGCTCGGTGTGGACCAGGCGGTGGAGGTGACGGGGTTTTCCATGCAATACGAGACGACATACGAGATTTCCCCGCGCGCAGCCGCCGACCTCGTGCTGAAGTAGGCTCAGCCTCGCTGCTGGCCGCACGGAGGCCCGCAAGCTCAACCCCTCCGATAGCTTCGTCGTCTTCTCGCAGCGCCCGCTCCCGCCTCGAAAGATCCGCCGATCGGAGCGAAAGCCCCGCCCTGTCGTGCGTGTGCCGGGATCGCTACTTTCTCGCTTGCAGATGGGCCGATGACCGTCGGCCGAAGGAGAGCGGGTGATGAAAACGGACGAGCACGGAAACCATGCGGTGATCTTCGGGCGCGAGCGTGCATTGAAATACGATAGCCAGGTGCGCCACTCGATCGAGGGCTACGATGCCATGCACCAGGTCGCCGCGGAGGTGCTCGTCGCGTCGCTCCCGGGCCAGAAGGCCGCGTCGCTTTTGATGGTCGGCATCGGGACCGGCAGCGAGGTGAAGCCGTTCGCGCGCCACGGAGGAGCCGACTTTCATTTCACGGGCGTCGATCCCTCGCCGGAGATGATCGCCGTTGCCAGGGAGAAACTCGCGGCGGCAGGCCTCCTCGAACGGACGAGCTTGCATGCCTGCGAGCTCCGCGATCTCCCGCGCGGGCCTTCGTTCGACGGCGCGCAGATGATCGGCGTCCTGCACCATCTTCCGGACGATGACGCGCGTATCGCGCTCCTGCGGGAGATCGCCGGGAGGCTCGCGCCGGGGGCGCATTTCGTGATCGGTTGCCGGGTTGGAGACGAGCCGCTGCTCAGGGCCGTCGAGGAGCAGCGGAGCATCGCGAATGGAGGGTCGGCCGAGGCGGTGGAGCACCGACGACGAGCAATGGCATCGATGCGGATCCCGGCCTCGGATGCCGAGGTCTTCGCGCTCCTCGGCCAAGCTGGCTTCGTGGCGCCTCGTTTCATTTTCGGCGAGCTGCAGTTCAAAGTGTGGGTGGCGCGCTACGAGCCATCCACGATCGGGGCGTGACGCCACGCGAGAACTCCTCGCTACGGCCCCCCCAGCGCCTTCGCTCGCTCCTCCGCAATCCGCTTCCTGAGCTCCTCCGTCATTCCCCGCTTCTGCGCGGCCCGCTCCAGCGCATCCGCCGCCTGCGCGTGCGCGCCCGATCGGCTCGCGGCATCCGCGAGCGCGAGCCACCGCGCCTCGGTTGGCTCCTCGCGGGCCGCGCGCGCATGAAGCGTGAGCGCGGAGCCGCTGTCGCCGCGGCCCTCGCGGATGCGCGCGAGGAAGGACGCGGTCTCGGCGCACGCGGAGGCCGAGAGGCATGTCGCGGCGAGCAGGTCCTTGCTGGCCGCGTCGATGCGCGCGACGCCGGGGACGCGAGAGGCGATCTCGACGCGGGCGCGCAGGCAACCGACGCGATCCGTGACCCGCGCGCAGCGCGCCGCGAGCCGGGCCTCGGCGTCCTCGCTCTTGCCCTCGGTGACGAGCCTCTCCGCGCGGATCCGGTCGGCCACGAAGTCCCCGGGGAACGCAGCCTCGAGCGCGGCTGCGTGGGCTTCGATCTCGCGCGCGCAGCGGGCGCGGTCGTCACACGTGCCCTTCGCGAGCGCGTCGAGCAGGGCGTTCGCGGCGCGCACGCGAGGGCCGTTTGCGCCGGGGTTTCGCGTGATCGCCTCGGCGTCGAGGCGCGCGCTGAGCGCCGCGTTGCCGAGGTTGCGCGTTTGTACGGCGAGCTCGTCGAGCATGGGCGCGCCGGCTTTGCCCTCGGGGACCGCGCCGAGCAGTTCGTCGAACTCCTTGGAGATCCGCGCCGCGAACACACCCGCGGGGCCGACGAGCGAGCCGTCTTGCGTGACGGCGATTCGAAGCTCCAGCAACGCCTGGCGGCGCGCGCCGCGGCTCGCGAGGACCTGCGCGAGCAAGAGGTGCGCGCGGCCGTTGACGTGGCCTCGTTCGAGCGTGCGTTGCAGCCACGGCAGTGCGCTCTCGCGTTTGCCCTGGTAGGCCGCGAGCGCGCCGATGAGCGGGAAATAAGGCTCGGCCGGATGGCGGCGCATCGCCACGCGGAGCGCGCCTTTCAGCGCGTCGTGCGCGGCCGGATCCGCGGGGTTCGTCGCGTCGTAGGTCTTCCGGATCGCGTCGCGCTCGGCGCCGACGTCGGGATGTCCGAACCCGAAGGAAGCTGCGGCGAGCGCGAGGCCGACGAGGAGCGTGAGGGTCGGCGCGAGGCGCGCGAGCTTGCCCGGGGCCTTCGCGGCGAGGCCGCGGGACGGGCGCGAGCGCGCGCGATCGCCCCACAACGAGCCGAGCACCGTCGCGAGCGCGAAGCAGACGGCGGGGATCTCCAGCGAGAGGTCGGCGAGGTTCTGGAGCAGGACCACGACGACGCCCGTGAACGCGGACGCCGCGAGCCGGCTGCGCAAGGCGCCGAGGCGCGAGGGGGCGAGCGCCCAGGCAAACAGAGCGAGCGCGACGAGCGCGACGGGCGCGCCCCACTCGACGAGCCACTGCGCCGGGAAGTTCTCGACGTACGCGAAGACGACGTGGCCCGAGCTCTCGCGGTACGCGGGGAAGACGCTCTCGAAGGCGCCGCGGCCGATGCCGAAGATCGGGTGCTCGCGCAGGACGGGCAGCGCCCAGAGCACCATCTGGAGTTTGTCGATGTTCTTGTCGTAGAGCTCGAACCACGTGTCGCGCGTGCCGCCGAGCAGCGCGAGCGCAGCGCCGCCGACGAGCGCGCCGCCGAGGAGAAAACGAAGCGAGGGGTCGGTGACGCCTGCGCTGCCGCCGCGGCGCGCGGCGCGGACGCGGAGCAGGAGCGCGAGCAGGAGGACGCCGAGGATCAAGGCGATCACGCCGCCGCGCGAGGCGGAGGTGACGTCGACGGCGACGAGGAACGCGACGCCCGAAGCGACGAGCCAGCGCGGCAGAACGGGCTCGTGCATGAGGACGAGGCCCATGCCCGCGAGCGCGCCGAGGTTCAGGTAACCCGCGAGGGTGTTCGGGTTGATGAGCGGTCCGACGTGCCACGGCGGCAGCGAGACCGACGGCGCATAAAAGCCGTAGACCTTGGTCATGCCCGCGAGGCCGTGCACGACCGTGACGAGCGCGACGGCGACGGCCGAGGCGAAGACGGTCGTGACGCCGGTGGCCGCGCCGCGCCGCGCGGAGACGGCCGCAGAGGCGGTGAAGATCGCGGCGTAGGAGGACCACTTCAGGGCCTCGACGATCGTGCTGCCCGGATCGAGCGAGAGGCTCGCGAAGCGTGGGCCGGCCTCGCCGAAGGGCAGGAGCGCGCGCGACCAGACGTCGGCGTTGCCCGGCGCGATGCGCTCGAGCACGGCCATGGGCAAGGGCACGGCTTGCAGGAGCGTGTACGCGGCGAGGGCGATCGCGAGGATCGCGGGCAACGCGAGGGAGATCGATCCTTTGCGTTCTTGCTCGCGGCGCAGCGCGAGCGCGGCGGCGACGAAGGCGAAGGGCGCGAGGAGGGCGACGACGCGGACGTGGACGCCGCCGAGCGCGAGCGCGGAGCTCGCGACGGTGAAGGCGACGAGGGCGGCGAGGGGGCGCACGGAGCCTGGCCCTCCGCGATCTCGGCTCGGGCTGGATCGGGACGTGGGAGGCATCCGAGGTTCGTGATCCGGGCGTGCGGGAGTGGCGCCAGTGTATCGCAGAACGATCGGGAGCCGGGGCGCGAGATGTCGCCGCGCGTTCGTTGACGCCGGGCCGTGTTCCGCCGAGGATCACGGGTCATGGAACGTGCGTCTTGCCGCGGGCGTCGCGGCCTTGCTTCTCTTGGGATTTCCGGCATCGCTGCGCTCGTGACGGGCGCCTTGCTCGGCGGGTGTCTCGATCAGCTGGGGTCCCTGCCGCCGGGGCAAGGGCCGTCGAGCTCGAGCTCGTCGACGAGCGGGAGCGGAGGCGACGGGACGGGGGGCGTCGGCGGCGTCGGTGGGACGGGGAGCGTCGGCGGAATGGGCGGCGTCGGTGGGACGGGCGGCGTCGAGGTCGGTGGAATGGGCGGCGTCGGCGGAATGGGCGGCGTCGGTGGAATGGGCGGCGGGGGGCCGATTGCCATCAAAGAATGGGAGGCGACGGCGCCTCCGGCGGGCATTGTGCCGGTTTACACATTGCCGAGCGATTGGCTCAAAATTCAGTGCGGCACGGGCGACAGGACCTCGCAGGTGGGGCCGCACAGCCTGAAGCGCCCCTACCTTGCGGACGCCGCGCGTCCGAGGAACGTAGGGCCAGGCTGGGGGCTCAGCGTGGAGAGCGTGCGAAAGAACAAGATCAGGAACAGCGACTCGTGGAGCGCGATCGTTGGCGGCGGGTGGTCCGTCCCCGCGGCGGCGATGGCGCACCTGCCGGCGCAACTCGATCCTGCCGGCGGGATTGCCGCGTCCGAGTTCACCTCGGCGGGGAGCCAGCAATCGTATTATGCGAGCCCGCCGGCAGGGTATGCGACCGCCTGGTTGAAGGGCGTGGGAGACTCGGGGCCGTTCTCGAATTTCGTCGTGGGGGACGCGAAGTGGAACTGGGTCACGGTCGACGACGGCGCGAACTGGAAGCGGTACGAGGTCGGCGCATCCTCGGGGTATTTCCTCCTCGAGACGCGCGTGGGCCCCGAAGGGATGCCGCCGGCGATCAGCGCGCAGACCAAGACCCTGGCCTACGGCGCGCAGCAGGAGACCCTGGGGAACGACAAGGGCCCGAAGTACCCGTCGAGTTACATCCCGACGCAGGCCACGGAGCGGACCCGGGACGCCGATGTGCTCTCGGTCATCGCCCCGCCGGTGGTCGCGCCGGGAGGCTACTTCCATGTCCGGATTCGATTCGCCCCGAACTATGCGACCTCCGAGAACGCGGAGAACGAGCACGACCTGCTGTACATCAATGGCGACAACCGCCTGTATTTCCGGCTCACGGACGGGAAAATCGTGTTTCGCATCAACAAGATCGAGCTCGACTCCGCGGCGCTCACGTGGACGCGGGAGCAGGTGATCGAGGTCGAGGCGATTCATTCGGCGACCGAACAATGGCTGCGCGTGTCCGGGGGCGGCACCTTCTCGGGGCCGGCGCAGCCCCCCGTCCCGACGAACAACCCATTCTACGTCCTCGGCAACACGTCCGGCGCCCAGGAGTGCGCGGATCTGCGGTACCTCGGGTTCTTCGAGCCCAATTGAAATCGTCTTGTCAAGGTAGAGTTTTCCTGCCGAGATGGAAGTCGCAATCGAAGGAAAATCGGTCCCCGTCCGCTTGACGTCTACCAGGACCGTGCGCAAAAAGACCCTGCTCTCCCGGAGAACCAAATGAGCAAAACTCTCGCGGTCGTTCTCGCACTTGGTGTTTGCGGCGGCGCCGGCGTGGCGGCGTTCGCCTACATGAAGAAGCCCGAGCGCGCTGCCTGCGTGCGTATCGCCGATCTCTGCGGCGAAAAGAACGGGACGAAGGACGACCTCGACCGGTGCGTCGAGGATGTGGAGCAGTGGCGCAAGGTCGCCGGCGACGAGCCGGTCGACAAGGGCATCGAGTGCGTCGACGAGGCCAAGACCTGCGGCGAAGCCATGGGCTGCGTCGCAGGCGCCGGCATGAAGGGCTTCCAGAACGTCGTGGACGATTTCTTCAAAGGTCTCGGCAAGGGCCTCGGCGGCGGCAGCAAATAGCCCCGAGACGCCCTCACCCCCTCACGATCGCACGTAAGGCTTCCCGAGGTCGCGCCCGCCCGACGGCAGCGGCGCATCCTCGGGAAGATCCAGGCAACGGACGAGCCCCTCCTCGATCCGGTATCGATATCCGCTCTCCGGACAAACCATGATCCCATCGGGCCCAGGGCGCCCGAGCTTCTGCCCGTGCCGGCTCATGCTCCCCGTGCGTCGCGCAGGGACGCCCGTCATGAGCGCATAATCGGGGACGTCGCGCGTGACGAGCGCGCCCGCGCCGACGAAGGCATGACGGCCGATGGTGGTGCCGCACAGGATCGTCGCATTCGCGCCGATCGTCGCGCCGCGGCGGATCAAGGTCTTTTCATAGAGGCCGCGGCGATCGATCTCGGCGCGGGGGTTCGTGACGTTCGTCAGGACGCACGAGGGGCCGAGGAAGACCGAATCCTCGACGATCGTGCCCTCGTACAGGGAGACGTTGTTCTGGATCCGCACGTCGTCCCCGACGATGACGCCGCTCGCGACGAAGACACCCTGGCCGAGCACGCAGCGCTTGCCAATCCGGGCGCCCGGCATGATGTGGCAGAAATGCCAGATGCGCGTGCCTTCGCCAATGGAGGAAGGCTCGTCGACATAGGAGGAGGGGTGCACGAAAGGAGCTTGCATCAATCAGCGGCTCCCTTGCTCCCAGAGCCCGAACGGGCCGTGCACGGCGCGCGGCGGGCCGAGGACGGCCGCCGCAGGGCTTTCCATGCGCCCGAGGAGGAAGCGCGCGTGGGCTTCGGCGAGGCGGCGCGGCAGGCCGTCGGGGGCGTCGAAGGTGGAGACGGAGGCGGGTTTGCGAGGGTCGAGGTCGCGATCGAGGACGACGTCCTCGGGGCGGCCGAGGGCGGCGGTGATGGCGAAATGGCCATAATCGCGGACCTCGACGAGGATACGCTCGCCCGGGGGGACGAGGGCGCGCGCGGCGGCGCCGATGGCGACCTCGTCCGTGCGCGGGATGAAGTCCTCGCCGCGGAACCAGCGGCGGACGATGACGAGGCTGAAGACGAGGAGCGCGATGGCCGCAGCGCCGGCGCCGAGGCGAGCGTCGCGGCTGGCGCGCGGGAGCAACGTGGCCGCGAGGTCACCGACGAGGAGCGCGCAGAGGAGGAGGCCGACGAGGAGGGCACGCTCGGGGTGATGGGTCGGGGCGCCGTCCTTGACGAGCGCCGCCGAGAGGGTGACGAGCTGGAAGAGAGCAAGGGCGAGCGGGCGCGCATACGGGCGGAGGGCTTCGCGGGCCGGCGCGCGGAGCGAGGGGAGCGCGGCGAGGGCGAGGAGAACGGCGAGCGCGCTGAAGAGCTCGGGCTCGTGGCGGGCCATCGCGAGCGGGTAGGCGAAGAGGCGCGCGAGAGGAGCGTCGTCCTCGCCGCCGAGGGCGCGGCGATAGGCGGCGACGCGATCGAGGAAGTCGAGGGCGCTGCCGCGGGCGACGTGGTTCCAGAGGACCCAGAGCAGAGGGCCGAGGAGCGCGAGGGCCGCCGCGAGGATGAAGAGGGCGCGGTGTTTGCCGGAGCGTTCGCGATCACGGAGAGCGTCGAGGCCGGTGAGCGCGGCAAACGCGGCCGCGATGGGCCAGACGTCGTAACGAGAGAGGGTGGCGCCGAGGAGCGCGAGGCCGCCGAAGAGGCGCGCGCGAGGTTCGCGTGGGCCGACGAGGGAAGCCATCGCGAAGAGGGCGAGCGCGGCGGTGGGGAGCTCGGGGACGGTGGCGACGCCGAGGCGCGCGCTCCACGGGAAGACAGCCGCGAGGACGGCGCCGAGGAGGGCGGCGGTTCTGTTCTTCGTGAGGCGCTCGGCCGCGAGCGCGACGAGCACCGCCGAGAGGACGCCGAGGACGAACGCCGTGACGCGCGCGACGAGGAGCGTACGTCCCGCGCCGAGCATGGCGGCGCCCGTGATCCAGAACGGGAAGGGCAGCCAGCTCGTGCCGGTCGGATCGAGCTTCGGCGTGTGGGCGAAGTCTTGCGCGATGACGACCCGCGCGAAGTCGTCGTCGCTGACGGCGCGGAAGCCCGTGGCGATCACGATCGCCGCCGCGATCACCTTGACGAGCGCAACGAGGCCGAGATCGCGCCTCTCTAGCAACGCGGGCAAGTGGATCCGCCTCGGGCGCGGAATTACTTCTGCTGCGTGCTCTCGAACTGCTTGAGCTCGCGATCACCCGCCGAGGACAGATACGCGAGGGACATGCTGGTGAGCATGAAGATCGCGGCGCAGATCGCGGTGAGGCGCGTCATGAAGTTGCCCGCGCCGCGGCCGCCGAAGACCTGCGCGCCGCCGCCGAACGACGAGCCGAGGCCTCCGCCGCGGCCCTGCTGCAGGAGCACCACGAGGATCAGGAAGATACAGACGATGACGTGGATGACGTTGAGCAGAGTGGTCAGCATCGGCGCACGGCGACGTTCTACCCTCGTTCAGCGGCTTCCGCCAGCCGCTCGGCGCTGTCGATGATCTTGCCGAAGCCAGACGCATCGAGGGAGGCGCCGCCGACGAGGGCACCGTCGACGTCCGCCTGGCCGAGGAGGCCCTCGGCATTGTCAGCCTTCACGCTGCCGCCGTAGAGGATGCGCGTGGAGGTGGCGAGCTCCTCCGAGAAGCTGGCGCAGAGTTCGCGGATCTTCGCGTGGACCTCCTGCGCGTCCTCGGGACGGGCGACCTTGCCCGTTCCGATCGCCCAGACCGGCTCGTAAGCGATGACCCCGAAGCCAGGGCGCTTGCCGAGCTCCTCGAGGAAGGCGCGCGTCTGGCGCTCGACGACCTCGAGCGTCTTTCCAGCCTCGCGCTCCTCCAGGGTCTCGCCCACGCAGGCGATCGGGTGGAGCTCGGCGCGGATCGCGGCGGCGATTTTTCGCGCGATGAACTCGTCCGTCTCGCCGAAGAGCTGCCGGCGCTCGCTGTGCCCGAGGATGACCCAGGTCGCTCCGGAGTCCTTGAGCATCGGCGCGCTGATCTCGCCGGTGAAGGCGCCGGCGGGCTCGGGGTGCATGTTCTGCGCGCCGAGCATGACCGCGCTCTTCGCCTCCCAGAGCTCGTGCGCGGCCGCGGCGAGCGCCGTGAACGGCGGGCAGATCACGACGTCGACGCGGGCCGAGCGACGCGCCGCCTCGACCACGCCGGTGGCCAGGCTGCATGCATCCTGGCCGCCGGCGTTCATCTTCCAGTTGCCCGCGATGAGGGGGCGGCGCGCGATGTTCACGACGCTTCCTCCGCCACGGCCGAACGAAGCGCCTCGACGCCCGGCAGCTTGCGGCCCTCGATGAGCTCGAGCGCTGCGCCGCCGCCGGTCGAGATGTGATCCATGCCCTTCGCGATCTCCTCGCCCGCCGCACGAACGGCCGCCGCGCTGTCGCCGCCGCCGACGACGGTGAAGCCCTCGGCGCGGCTCATGATGCGGGCGAGCTCGAAGGTGCCGCTCGAGAACGCCTTCGACTCGAAGAGGCCCATCGGGCCGTTCCAGAAGACGGTCTTCGCGCGCTGGATGGCGTTCCCGAAGAGCTCGACCGTCTTCGGGCCGATGTCGAGCGCCATGGTGCCGTCGGGGATCGCGTCCACGCTCACGGCCGTGCCGCTCGCCGCGTCGAGGCTCTTGGCCACGACGACGTCGACGGGCAAAAGCACCGTGGCGCCGCGCTCACGCGCCTTGTGCAGGATCGTGCGGGCGAGCGGGAGTTTGTCGTCCTCGATCTTGCTCGCCGCGACCTTCTTGCCTTGCGCCGCGAGGAACGTGTTCGCCATGGCGCCGCCGATGCAGAGCGTGTCGACGACGTTGAGCAGCGACTCGACGACGGCGATCTTGTCCGAGACCTTCGCGCCGCCGAGCACCGCGACGTACGGCTTCTCGGGACGATCGAGCAGCCGAGCGAGCGAGCGCAGCTCCTTCAACATGAGCAGGCCCGCGGCGCGATCGCGGATCATGCGAGGCAGCGCGTGCACGGAGGCGTGGGCGCGGTGCGCCGCGCCGAACGCGTCGTCGACGTAGACGTCGCAGAGCTCGGCGAGCTGACGCGCGAAGTTCTCGTCGTCCTTCTCCTCTTCCTCGTGGAAGCGGAGATTCTCGAGCAGGCAGACCTGGCCGGCGCGCAGGTCGTGCGTGACCTTCTTCGGGCCGTCGCCGACGCAGTCGTCGGTCAGGTGCACCTCGTACCCCGTGAGCTCCGCGAGGCGCGCGCCGGCGGGCTCGAGGGAACAGCCCTCGTGCTTGCCCGGCTTCGGACGGCCGAGGTGCGAGGCGAGGATGACCTTCGCGCCCGCGTCGACGGCGAGCTTGATCGTCGGGATCGACTCGCGGATGCGCGCGTCGTCGGTGATCGCGCCCGTCTTCTTGTCGAGCGGGACGTTGAAGTCGACGCGGATGAAGACGCGCTTGTTCGCGAGTCCGGAATCCTTGGCGAGGTCCTCGATCGAGCGGATGCCGGTGAGCTTCATGGCCTCACACGCCCTTCTTGGCCATGAGCTTGGCCAAGTCGATCATGCGGTTCGAGAAGCCCCACTCGTTGTCGTACCAGGAGAAGATCTTCGCGAACCTGTCGCCGATGTGCTGCGTGAGCGTGGCGTCGAAGATGCTCGAGTGCGGGTTGCCGATGTAGTCGCCCGAGACGAGCTGGAGCTCGGTGTACTCGAGGATGCCCTTCATCGGGCCCTCGGCCGCGCGCTTCATCGCGTCGTGGATCGCGTCCTTCGAGAGCGGCTTCTCCGTCTCGACCGTGAGATCCACGAGCGAGACGTCGACCGTCGGGACGCGGATCGCCTGGCCGTCGAACTTGCCCTTGAGCTCCGGGATGACCTCGCTCAGCGCCTTCGCCGCGCCCGTCGACGAGGGCACCATGTTCACCGCCGCCGCGCGCGCGCGTCGCAGATCACCCTTGCGGTGCGGGAGATCGAGGATGTGCTGGTCGTTCGTGTACGAGTGGATCGTGGTCATGAGGCCACGCACGATCCCGAAGTTGTCGAGGATGACCTTCGCGACCGGCGCGAGGCAGTTCGTCGTGCACGAGCCGCACGAGATGACGCTGTGCTTGGCCGGATCGTACTTGTCCTCGTTGACGCCCATGACGACGGTGAGGTCGTGGCCCTTGGCAGGCGCGCTGATGATGACGCGCTTGGCGCCCGCGTTCTGGTGCGCGATGGCCTTCGACTTGTCGGTGAAGAGGCCCGTGCACTCGAGGACGACGTCGACGCCGAGGTCCTTCCACGGCAGCTCCGCAGGGTCCTTCTTCGCGAGGACCTGGATGCGCTTGTCGTCGAGCGCGATGTAGCCGTCGCCATGGCTCACCTTCGCGGCGCGGAACTCGCGATGGATGGAGTCGAAGCGCAAGAGGTGCGCGAGCGTGCCGGCGTCCGTGAGATCGTTGATCGCCACGATCTCGAGATCCTTCTCGCCGCGCTCGACGAGCGCGCGCACGATGCAGCGACCGATCCGGCCGAACCCGTTGATTGCAATCCTCGTCGCCATCGGAGACTCCTGGAAAAAGTGTTGAACGGCGCGATACGTAGTCAGAGGGCTTCGCAGGGTCAAGCGACAGTAGTGTGGCGAACGTTACGGTCGGACGTGAGGGGGCGGGAGGGGAGCTCAGGAGGGCAAGGGGGCTCGGAGAGCGAGTGGCAGCCGAGGCGGGCGGGGCGAGGGGGTGTCGGGCGCGAGAGGGAAGGGAGGGGGCGCGGGCGGGGGGTGGGATCCTGTGAGGTGGAAGGGTGTTTCCCGCGGCGAGGGGGGATCTTCTCGGGGAGGAGAGGGGCGAGGGGCTTCTCCGATGTCAAGGCGGAAACGACTCGTCGAGGGAAAAGCGAAAGAGAGCGCCCCGCTGCGTGTAAACGAGAAGCTCGCGAGCTGGATCGGCGAACGCGATCATCTCCGCTTGATCGAAACGCGGGCCGAAGTCCATTTCGGCGAGCAACGCACCTGTCCGCGTATCGTAAATGAGCAACCTCTGGCTCTCTTCCCAGGGAAACGTGGGCACGACAGCTATGAGATTGCCGCTGGGCGAAAACTGCGTCTTCCAGAACCATCCGAAACGAGGCCAGTGCCCGGAGAGTTTCACCGCATGCCCATCGGACTGATTCAATACCCAGAACTGGTCGGATGATCCCCTTATCAGGGCGAGGGTACCCCTCCGCGTCTTGGTCACGGAGCTCGTCAACGCTTCCATCGGCACGGGAGGGCCTGCATCCTCGAGCTTCACGCTTACCTTGGTCGTGTGTTCGGCGGCGTAATTTTTCTCCTCGGCATGGCGAAAGGGGCCTACTCCTCCGGTGATGGGATCCATCGGGAAGTAGCCCCCCGGCTTTTGGGATGAACGGTACTCGAATTCTGGGGGAATATCATTTGAATGGTTATAGAAGAACTTGCCTCCGCCTGCGGTTCTCAGCAGGGTCGTCAAGACACCATCGTTTGCCCGCCAGACCGCGAGGGAGCTGGGTTTCCTCCCCCACGAGTTCATCGTAAATTCTCCGATTTTAATCTCGGCCGAGAGTGATTCGTTGCCCGTCCAATGTTTCACGAAAGTTATTGGGGCGTTCTCTGGAACCCTCAGCTTTACGCATTTCCCATCGCCGAGCATTCTTGTGCCGTTGCCCTTGCTGTGTGTCGCGACGAAGTGCGTGGCCCCTGGAAGCAGGGCAAAAACCTCGCCCCCGGGAGCGCTCGTCAAGTAGGACTGCGTGTCGATGGACAACAAGCCAAGGCGTTCTCTGGCGTCGGCCCTCGTCACGAGAATATCCGAGCCCGGAAGAACACTATGGATGAGGACATCCGGCCTGAATTTTTCGCGACCTGTGCTCGCGTCGACAATGGCAATGTTCTGTTCAATCGTCTGGAAGAGATAACGCCCGGACCCCGTGAATTCCATGTCACGAAAGAAGCCCTGGTTCTTCCGCCAGCGCTGCTTTCCGGAGCGCACATCCCAGACGGTAACGAAACCGGCGGACGCTTTGTATTTGAGGTCGCTCGGCAGCCCACGGGACAAAGCTTCTTCGAAATGCCGGGAAAACCATGTCACGGCGGCGCTTCCGTCCGGGGAGAGCGCGACCTTGTCCGCACCTCCCACGTCGGCGACTTCGCCCAAAAGCTCGCCCGTGTCCGTGGACCACACGCGGACGCCCGTGGTCAGGGCCGCGAGAGCGCGACCATTCGCACTTGGCGCCACGTCGAGGAGCGCCGATCTCCCGTTCACGACCAGCCGGATGGGTCCGGTGGAAGCATCGGTTGAGAGAGGATTCACGGAGAGCTCCCAGCGGTCGGCAACCCAGGTCGTCTTCGCCCAAACGCGATCGACCTCGACCTCGGGGGAATAGTTGAATCCTTGCAGGCTGAGCCACCGCTCCCCATCGGGGAAAAGCCACGCTCGCGGCGCCGGAGGTTTTTGAGAGTTCAGGACCTTGGTCAGCGCCTTGGGGTGCACCTCGGCGAATCGGAAGACGCTCGTGAAGTTCCACTCGTAACTCACATATCCATCGAGCGCGGGGCGAGGGAATTTGGTGATCGGTGGCTGCGGATAATTGGAAAGCTTATCATTAATGAGCGGCAGCGTCCACACCGCGTCTTTGTCTTCGTCGGTTCCTTCTCCGCTCATGAGGTCGACGCGGCGAAACCCTGTCTTTATTTTGAAGATCCCCGTGCGCCCGTCCGGCGTGATCATGAGGGGACTCAGTTCGGCATACGGCGGGAGATCAATCACGCGACGGAGCGTCAAGTCGGCCACATCCCACACGAATAGCCCGTGGCCTAAGGTGAACATGCGCTTGCCGTCACGCGTCGCAAAGTAGCCGATGCCAGGCGTGATGCGGTCGTCACCGCCCACGGCGAGGAGTTTGACGTGGTCCCCGCCCAGGGTGACGCGTGGCATCACCCACGTATCCATACCCGGGCCGTCGACAGGGCGGAGCGTAAAGGCGTTCTCCGTGTTGTCCTTGCACGGTTCCGGCGGCGTTCCAGGATGCGTGACACTCAATAGGACGACAGGTCCGGGAGAAGAGGCGCACGAGGCAGGCGCCATCAGGAGCATCCCCGCGAGAAGCGCGCGCGCATGGAGTCGTTCGGAGCAGACCATAACCGCACTCTCGCATGTCGGAGGGCGTGTTCCCAGGGCAGAAGGAGGCGTTTCGCCGGGGCGCCGCCCCGGACCCCGCGGGGGCTATCCGCCCCTCGACCCGGACCAGCGCAAGCGCTGGACTCGTGGTGGAAGAACTGCGCGATGCGCAGTTCTTCCAACGGCCGGTGGCAAGACCAGGGACAGCGTTGCCAATCATGGCGGTCTCGATTGGCAGGGTCGTACCTGGTCTTGCCTCGACCTGTTCGATGAACTGCGCATCGCGCAGTTCATCGACCCTGGGTCCAGCCCCTGGCTGGTCCGGGTCCAGGGGCGGATAGCCCCTGGTGGGGCCTGGGGCAACGCCCCAGCGCGGCGGCTTCGCTCTTGACAGTGCGCTCCTTCCCGTGCGGACTGGCCGCATGGCAAAGCAGGTGACGGATCGACAAGGCGCTGTCGCGCTCGTCGCGTCGGCGGCGGACACGCACGCGGTGCGGTTGCAGCAGAGGTTCCAGGCCATCTTCGCGGCGCATTTGAAGCCGGGGGAGGTGATGCCCGACGTCGGGCTCGTCGCGAACCTCATTGGAAGGCGGCTCGGCGCGGCGAATGCGGCGCTCGTCGAGAAGAGCGACGCGTATGACAAGGAGCTCTCGGACGACGCGGGCCCGCGTGAACGGCGCGACGAGGCGGCGGCGAGGTTGACGAGCGAGATCGTGGAGATTCGCGGCACCCTCGAAGCGGCTTACGGCCCGGCGGTGCTGCGGGAGCTCGGGCTCGATGGCAAGACCGAGGTCGAGCCGAAGGCGATCCTGGCGAAGGCGAAGCGGCTCGTCGACGAACTCGGGCGGCCCGCGAGCGCTTGGCCCAAGCCGCGGCGAAAGGGGGTGACGCTCGACCCGGCTGCATGGATCGCCGACCTGACGGGGCCCATCGCGGGACTCGAGCAAGCCCTTACGGACGTAGCGCGCGAGGCGCGCGAGGCGCAGGCGGCGAGCGACGCGAAAGCCACGGCGATGGCCCACAACGACGACGTGTTCGCGCGATCGGCGGGTTGCCTGTCGGGGCTTTTGCGGCTGGTGGAGGAGGACACGCTGGCGCGGCAGGTGCGTCCGTCGGGGCGGCGTCCGGGTCGGGTGGCGGAGCCGGAGGAGCCGGCGAGCGAGGAGGAGACGGGTCCGGAAGGACAAGAGGCCTGAATCATGCTCGCACGCACGCTCCTTCTCTTTGGTTCCGCGCTGGTCCTCGTCGCCGCGTGTGGATCCGACGCCTTCCCCGATCCTCCGAAGCCCCTGCCCGACGACTGCGGGAACCCCGCGGTGCGTGATGCCCTCGGGGACCAGTCCGCAGGACCGAAGACGTTACGCGTCCGCGCGCGGATCGCCACCAACGCCGCGGGGGAGCTGGCCGTCCCGACGTCCCGGCCCATGTTCGACATGGTCATCCTCAATGCGCATTTCGCGTCGGCCAACATTCAGTTCCTGCTGGTGGACGTGGAGAAGCTCCCCCCGGACGACGCGCTCTACGACATCCCGTATGGCGCGAGCCCCCTCTGCGGGGGCGATCTGCGTTCGCTCTCCGACGACGCGATCCCGATCCTCTATGTGAACACGATCGACTTCGGGAACGGCAACAAGTATGGCGGCAAAGGGAATCATTGCGGCGCAATGATGACCGTATACACCTCCTATGCGATGTTCGGCGATCTCAACGGCGACTTCTCGGCCCCGGAGACGCTGACGCACGAGATCGGCCACGTCCTCGGCCTGAGCCACACGCATGAGTGCTATGAGAACGCCGATTACCCCGAAGAGCCGAAGCTCAACGGGGACCTCGTCGCGGACACGCCGTACGATCCGGGGCCCGTCGGCGACTCGCTCCTCTCGTGCGCGGGCGGCGCGCTTCCAGGTCAGTGTACGATGGACGCGAATTCGTGTGCCGTGGATTGCGCCGACGGATCGACGCCCGACGTCCGCAACTTCATGTCCTATTTTCAGGGATGCCGGAGCCACTTCTCCGCCGGACAGGCGGTCCTCATGCGGTGCGACGTCGAGAAGATGCACCCGGGCGCGCGGTGCGAAAACCGGTGGGCCGAGGGCTTCGGAAAGGACTGGGATGGGTCCTATAGCTTCGATGGCGGCTACAAGAGCTGGCACATCGCCGACGTGGACGGCGACAAGAAGGCCGACGCCGTCCTCCATTACGTCGACGCGGCGCCCGTCGCCTGGGAGGTCGCGCTCTCGAACGGCACCTCGTTCGAGGAAGGCTCGGTATGGAGCGCGGACCACGGCGTCGCCGCGGACGGCGCGGTCGGGGACGTGGATGGAGACGGGAAAGCGGACGCCATTGCCGTCACGGAGGAGGGCACCTGGTCCGTGGCGCGCTCGACGGGGACGTCGTTCGCCGAGCCTTCGATCTGGATCGAGCAACTCCCGGGCGGGTTCCCATACAGACGGCCGCTCGCCGCCGATGTAAACGGCGATGGCAAAACCGACGCCGTGTCGTTCGACGACGAGACGGGGCGATGGTCCGTGGCGCTGTCGACAGGGACCTCCTTTTCGACGCCCGTGCCCTGGATCGAAGGATTCGGCGCAGGTTCGGCGGGCCAATTCCTCGCCGACGTGGACGGCGACGGCAAGGCCGACGCCATCAGCTTCTCGGGCAACGAGGAGTTCAATCCGAGCTATTTCTTGCACGTGGCGCGCTCGACCGGGAGCTCGTTCGAGCCGCCCACGTTGTGGTTCGAACGGCAAGGCAGGGCCAAAGACGTCGATATGATCTTCGCGGACATCGACAAGGACGGCAAGGCCGACGCGATTCGTTATCTTCAGTGGATCGCCGCCTGGTACGTCAACCTCTCGACCGGGACGAGCTTCGCGGAAGGTTACGGAGCCGCCGGCGGCCTCGGCCAGGGGATCTGGTTCCCCTCCTTCCAGGACCAGGCCTTCGGCGCCGCGGGCGACGTGGACGGCGACGGCAAGGCGGACTTCGTCGCGTTCGACTTCCGCAAGGCGGTCTGGACGACGAACCTCTGCCGATAGCGAAAGCCCCTTGACAAGAGGCTCCCTTTCCGACGAGCGCCTCCGCTCAGCTCAGCCCCTCGCGTAGCAGCAGAACGCCGACCCATCCTCGGCGACCACGAGGATCCGCGGCGCGCGAGGCCAGACCAGCAAAAGCCCACTCGTCACCGACGGATCGAGCGGGACACGGATCCACCCGCCCTCCTGCCGTTCGAGCAAGCGCGCGTCCGCGCCCACGGCCCACGCGCCGCCCGTCGAAGGATCGACCGCGACGCCCACGAGATCCCGCGTCGTCTGCACGCTCTCGAGCGTCGCCACCGCGCCGCCGTGCCCCGGCTCGACGCGGAGCGCATGTCCCCCGCTGCCCACCGCGTACGCGACGCCGCCCGGTCCCGCCGAGACGGCGTAAAGGTGCCCCGTTCGCCCCCACGGCACGTCACGCGCGCCGCGCTCGCTGATCTCCACGAGCGTGCCTTGCGTGCCGACCGCGATCACGTGTCCGCTGCTCGTGCGCGTCACGCCCGCGAAGCGCGCGCTCTCCGGCGCGGCGAGCGTCGCCGACGCGCCTTCGGTCGGCAAGAACATCACCACGCCGCCCGGCCGCGAGGCGCGCTCGCCGACGAGCACGATCCCCCGCTCGTCCGCGTGCGCCGCGAGCAGCGTGATCTCGCGCTCCGGGAGCGGGATCCGCCGCAGACCGCCGCGCGGCGAGAGGGCCGCAGCGAGCCCGGCGTCTCCGAAGAGAAGAAGCTCGCCCGAGGGGAGCCGCGACAGACCTCGCACGGCCCGCACGTCGATCCCCGCGGGCAGCGGCGCCAGAGACCACGCGCCGTGCGCGAGCCGATAAAGGCCTCGCGTTCCGAGCGCCACGATCGCGCGTCCCTCCTCGACGACCATCGCCGCGCGCAGCCGCTCGCCCGCGATCGCGGGGCCGAGCATCTCCCACGCGGGCATCGGCGCAGCGACGGGCACGGCCGAGGGCGGCGGCACGGGCATCGCGGCGGCGAGGCGCGCGCCCTCGGTGGATCGCGGGAAGACCGAGTCGAAGCTCACGGGCTCGTCCGGCGTGCTCCCGCCGCTCGCGGTCGGCCGCACCGCTTCTCGCAGGAGCGGCTCCAGCGCGAGCCAGAGCTCGCGGATCGAACCATGCCGCTGGTTCGGATTCGTGCTCGTCGCGCGGCCGATCTCCCGGTCGAGCGCGACCACGAGATCCGGCCGGTCCCGCAGCTCCGCCGGCAGCGTCGCGCGCACGCGGCCGAGCTGCGGCCGGTCGCCCGTCACGAGGCGCAGGATCGCCTTCGGCTTCGGCTCGCCCGACTTCGGCGCGAACGCCGCGGTCCCGCAGAGGAGCTCGTACAGCACGGCCGCGAACGAATACACGTCCACCTCGGGCCCGAACGGCCCCTGCACCTGCCCGAAGCTCTCGGGCGCGCCGTACAGGAAGTTCGGCGGATCCATCGGATCCTGGGGACCGAGATGCGTGACGAACCCGTCCGTGATGCGGGCCGTCTCCTGGCCGCGCTCCTGCGCGATGAGCACGTGCGAGGGCTTGAGATCCCGATGCACGCAGCCCGCCTCGTGCGAGGCGAAGAGCCCCCGGGCCACGTGCCCCATGATTCGCCGCGCGCGCGCCGCGGGCAGCCCGAAGCCGCCGTGCGCGGCGATCACGCGCGCGAGGTTTTGCCCCGGCAGGTACTCGCGGATGAGACACGGCAGCGCGCCGCGAGGGCTGTCGATCGTGCCGTGATCGAGCACGTGCGCGAGCCCCGGGCGATCCGAGAGCGAGGCGAGCGCGCGGTGGAGGAAGGTCGCCTCGCGGGCGAACCGCGTGATCGACGCCGCTCCGTCCACGAGCTCGGGCCGAAACACCTTCACGGCGGCCGGCGCGCCGAGGTGCTCGCTCGTGGTCTTGAAGACCCAGCCGGCTCGACCTTCGCCGACGAGCTCGCCGATCTCGTAACGGACGCCCTGGGCGCCAGAAAGCACCCGGCCGATCAGGCTTTGTCGGAGTTCGGCGTCCACGAGAGCCAAGCTCTACGAGGAAAATGGAGCCGCGAAAAGACGCGAGCGCGAACCCCTCGTGCTCCGAGGGGCCGCGCTCGTACGTTCGTCAGGTTTCGGTGGCTCGTCTTACACGCCGAGCAGCGCGACGAGCTTCTCCTTGCTCGTCAGCCCCGCGTGCGAGCCCGCCTTCGCGCCCCCTTTGAAGACGATCACGGTGGGCACGCTGCGGACGCCGTAGTTCGCCGTGACCTTCGGGTTCTCGTCGATGTCGAGCTTCCCGACCTTGACCTTGCCCTGGTACTCGTCGGCGAGCTTGTCGACGATGGGGGCGAGCGCCTTGCAGGGGCCGCACCAGGTGGCGGTGAAATCCACGAGCACCGGGACGTCGGACTTCAGGACCTCGGACTCGAAATTTGCTTCAGTGAAGGTGAGGACGTTCTTGCTAGCCATGGTGCCTCGTTACTCCGCCGGGCCGTTGGCGCCTGTCGCCGGTGCCCGCACGATCCGGTAGGGCAACGAAACGTAACTTCGAGATTTGGAGCCGACAAGGCTTCCTGCTGACGCTCCCTTTCTGCTACATGACCCCACGCCTCTCCGTGCGTCGGGGAGCACACGAGCTCGAATGGCCCCGCGGATCCTCGTCGTCACGCCGACCTACAACGAGCGTGACAACCTCCCGCGCTTCGTGCGCTCCGTGCTCGAGGTCGTCCCCGATGCGCACGTTCTCGTCGTGGACGACGCCTCGCCCGATGGTACGGGCGCCGTCGCCGACACGCTCGCCGCCGAGGACCCTCGCACGACCGTGCTGCATCGGCCGGGCAAGCTCGGGCTCGGGACGGCCTATGTGGACGCATTCCGGCGCGCGCTCGAGCTCGGCTACGACGTCGTCGTCGAGATGGACGCCGACCTCTCGCACGATCCGAAGTACCTGCCCGCGTTTCTCCAGGCGATCGAGGCGGGCGCGGACGTCGTGCTCGGCTCGCGCAACGTGCCCGGCGGCGGCGTCGTCGGCTGGGGTCCGGGGCGGCACGTGCTCTCGAAGGGCGGTTCGCTCTACGCGCGGAGCATCCTCGGCGTGCCGATCCGCGACCTGACCACGGGTTTCAAGGCTTTTACGCGTCGCGCATTGCTCGCGATCGACATCGAGACGCTGCGCTCGAACGGCTACTCGTTTCAGATCGAGACGACGTACCGCGCGCTGCGGAAAAACCTGCGCGTGACCGAGGTGCCGATCGTGTTCGTCGATCGGCGCGCGGGCCACTCCAAGATGAGCCGCAGCATCTTCGCCGAGGCCGTCGTGGAGGTCTGGCGGCTCCGCTTCGACGCGATGATCGGAAAGCTCTGACGTCAGCGCATGAAGCCACGTCGTTGCAAGCTGACGACGCGGCCGAGAGCGACGACCTTGAGCGCGGCCGGGTGGTTCTCGTACTCGTCCTGCTGCATGTGCGCCTCGGCCACGATGCGCGCCTTGAAGCGCTGGAACATCGGCAGCTTCTTCGTGAGGTTCTCGGGCAGGTACGCGGGCATCGCCGACGGGGAGCCCGCGGGCACGAGGACGCTGCGGATCCAGGGCTCGCCGAAGACCGTGCGTTTCTGGTAGTGCCGCTGCTCGAGCAGCATCCGCTCGGTGTGCGAGTCGAGGTAGCTCGGCGGCAGCATGCGGTTGCCTTGCGCGAAGGCGTCCTTCACCTGCTGCGTGAGCCGCTCGGCCACGCCGCTCGAGGAGGACAGCCACGGCGTCTTCAAGAGCTCGTTCACCGTGTCGACGGTCTCCTTGAGCTTCTTGTCACCCGCGATGAGCGGCGAGACGGCGGTGACCGTGGCTTTCAGCGTCTCGAGCTCGTCGAAGGGGAAGGTGAGCTCGGCCGAGACGAGCACGAGCGGCGGCGTGAAGGTGCCGTCGTCGGCGACGGCGTCGGCGATGGCCTCCTGAATGCCCTCGGCGTCGGTCGTCACGCCCCGCGTGAGCACGGCGAAGACGTCCTTGCGATCACGCACGTCGGGCGGCTCCTCGGGCGGCGGCTCGTCGTCGAAGTCGAGGTCGCGCGGCTCGGGTTTCTTGTCGAGCAGGAGCTTCCAGCTCGGGTGCTCGCGCATCTTCGGCGCGGCCTTCGGGTCGTACCAGATGAGGTCGACGACGTCGCGCGAGGGGCCACGATGCGTGTAAGGCCGCGGCGAGACGGCCGGCGAGGGCGAGGACGCGCCGTCGCTCGGCATGGACCACTGGCCCGCGGCGGCGGCCGCGTTCGAGGCCGCGGCGGCGCCGACGGTCGCGGCGTTCGCGACGGCGACGGGCGGCGGGGGCGCGGCCTGCGAGGCGCTGGAGAACGCAGCGACGGCAGCCGCGCCGGCGAGGCCCGCGGCGGCCATCGCGGTCGCCGTGGGGGCGATCGGGCTCGGCGGAGACAAACCCGCGGCCATGCTGCCGACGGTCGGCGCCGAGATGTTCTCGCCTCCGCCTGTACGCGCGGACGGGTTTGCCCAGGGGCTATCGAGCGGTGAGGGGCTCGGCGAGGGCGCGGCCTGCGGGACACGCGCGGGCGGAGGCGGAGGCGGCGCGGACGGCTGCGCGGCGGGCGTGAACGGCGTCGCGGGCGGCGGCTGGGACGGCGCGGCGGC
>NZ_JASBQE010000055.1 GCF_029960785.1 Polyangium sp. 15x6 | reverse complement strand
GCGGGCAAACCCACAGCGCCGCCGCCTCCGCCGCCTGCGGCCACGAAACCGGCTGCACCGCCGCTGCCTCCCCCCGCGGGCAAACCCCCCGCGCCGCCGCCGCCGCCCGCGGGCAAACCCCCCGCGCCGCCGCCTCCGCTCGCCGTGAAGGCACCGCCGCCGCAGCGCCCGCCGCTCCCCTCGGCGCCGATCGATCGTGCGTCCGCGCTTCCGCCCGAGCCTGCACCTCCGCCGCCGCCCGAGCCTCCGCCCGCGCCGCCTGCCAGGCCGGAGCCCGCGAAGAAGCCGGAGCCCGTGCCGCTGATGATGATGATGCGCCGGCCGGTCGAGGCCTCGGCGGCGAAGCCCGCGGATCCAAAACCCGCCGAGACGAAGCCCGCCGAGGCTTCATCGCCGGAGGAAGCGCCGGCCGCGCGACGCCCGCAGGCTTCGTCACCCGACCTCGGCAAGCGCCGCGTCGCCGAGCTCGCGGCCCAGGCGAAACAAGGCAAAATCGGCCCGAGCGGCCCTGCCTCGGCGCGCCCGCTGGACCTCGACCTCGACCTCGACGCGCCCAAGCAAGGGCCGCCCTCGCGACGCAGGCCTTCGAGCACACGCACGCGGGCCGTCCACGTCCCGAACGTGTCCGACGAACCCGCGCCGAGCGTGCCGGCGCCGCCCTCACGACGAAAGAGCAGCCGAAATATGCGCGCGGTCGTCACACCGACGCCGCCGCCCGATCCTCCGACCGAGGCGCCGTCGCCTCCGGACACGGCCGCAGCAGGCTTCCCCGAGCCACGCCCGCAGCCCGAGCCGCGCCTGCAGCCCGCGCGACCTCGCCCGTCACAAGGTTCGTCCGAGGACCTCTCCGACGCGCGAATCCGCCAGATTTACGCGCAGTACGTCGAGGCCAAGCGCGCTGCGAAGGAGTCGACCGCGGGCGTCACGTACGAGGCGCTCGCCAAGCAGCTCCGCCAGCAGGCCGAGAAGCTCAAGGCCTCTCACCCGCAAAAATCGGTCGATTACAACGTGGTGATGAAGGACGGCAAACCCACGCTCAAGCCGATCCTTCGCTAGGAGCTCAAAGCATCGGCCCGGGCGCGTCTCGGGTCGCGTCCTTCGTGGCAGCTGATTTCGTGGGGAAGAAAGCGGGGGGAATCGAGGCGGGAGCTGCGCAGAGCTTGCTAGCGGTGCACGGCACCTCGCGTCTGCATCGCGGCCCGCTTGGCGACGGGCGGCGCGAACGAGTCATCCTCGCAGTACAGGATCGCGCATGCCGTCCTGTCGGACTCGCGCATCCGGCTGCATAACTCCCCGAGGTCCTCGTCGCTGTCGACGACATCCGCCTGCTGGGGTTGGGACGAGCCGTCCTCGTAATCGATGTTGTCCAGTGCGACCCACCGCCCCCGATACTCGTCGGAGCGGCACATATCGAGCCACGTCATCCGTATGGCTCCGCGGCGTCTACTGCCCATTGCCCGTGAACGACCTTCTCCTCTGCACCTCTGGCATCGGCGCCGACGTGGGCTGCGAAGTGCAGCTCGTGACCTTTGACACGCTGCGCCGTACCGTCGAGCAGAGGCTTCTGCGACCGAGCGTCATCGCTCGCAAGATCCATCTAGCACCCGCGTCGAACGGGCGTCAAGCGCGTCAAAACGCGGTGACACACGAGCGAATTCCCATCTAGGGCCGTCGCTCGTGCATGTCGAGGGGTCCGCGAGAGACGCGCTGCGCTACTTGCAACGCGGAGGGAGCGCGGCCTTTCCGCTGCTGGCGCCGATCGCCGCCGCCGCATCCACGGTGGCCTTGGCCGCACAGCCCTTCGACTTCGCCTCGCGCGCAGCCGAGGCGTCGATCGCCGAAAGCGCCTTGCTGCGCTTCGGCCCGGTGCACGAGCGGTACTGGCTGATCGCCATCGTCGTGTTGCCGCCGTATGCGTACGTGATCGCCGCGTCGCAGGCCTTGTCGCCCGCGGCGTCGACCTTCGTGCCGCCGCCCGATCCCGAGGCCGTCGTGGCCGGGGATCCGGAGCCCGATCCGGTGTTCGTGCCCGCGGTTTGTCCGGACTGCGTCGACCCGCCCGCGGACGAGGCCGTCCCCGCCGTGCCCGCGCTGTCGGCCGGCGTGGCCGTCGGATCGGAGGCGACCACGACGGTCGTCGGAGCCGCCGACGGCATCAGGATGACCTCGCCCTCGCCGCCGCTCTTGCTTCGGGTCGCGAAGATCGCGATGACGATCCCGAGCACCACGAGCACGCCGATGCCCGCGATGATCGGCATCGGGCTGCTCTTCTGTTGCTGCCTGCCGCCCATCGGCGGAGGAGGCGGCACGGGGTAGGCCGGTGGTCCGCTCATCGGCACCGGCGCGTGGCCATGCTGCGGGGGCATCGGCACGACGGGCATCGGGCCGGGCGTCATCGCGGCCGCGCTCGGCCCCGTGTCGACCATCGTTCGACCGCCCGGCGCGCTCGGCGCTCCCTGCGTGAAGAGCGGCTCGCCGATCTGCGTCCCGCCGGGACGTGCGGGCATCGGCCCGCTCGGCATGCCTTGCATCTGTCCGCTCGGCGTCCCGTATTGCCCGCTCGGCATCCCGTATTGCCCGCTCGGCATCCCGTATTGCCCGCTCGGCAAGCCCGGCATCGCCGCGGTGCCAGCGATCTGCTGCTGACCCGTCGCACCACCAACGATCGACGCGCGCCCGGCTCCGATCGAGAGCTCCTCGTAGAACTCGCGCACGGACGACTGGCGCTTGTTCTTGTCCTTCTCGAGCGCGCGCATGATCGCGGCCTTCATCTTCGGCGGCACTTGCGCGCCGAGCTGCGTCACCTCGAAGGGCGAGGGCTGCGCGGTGAGGTGCTGCGTGGCCCAGGCCCACGGCGTGTCTGCCTCGAACGGCAAGCGCCCGGTGAGCATCTCGTAGGCGACGATCGCGAGCGAGTAGACGTCGCTGCGCGCGTCGAGCTCCTGCCCGCGGAACTGCTCGGGGCTCATGTACGGCGGTGTTCCGAGCACCGTGCCTTGCTGCGTGAGCTTCTGCTCCTTCGAGTCGGGCCGCTCGCCGCGCTTGGCGATGCCGAAGTCGAGCACCTTCACGAAATCGTCGCCGTCGATCTTCGTGAGGAAGAGGTTCGCGGGCTTGAGATCGCGATGCACGATCCCCTTGCTGTGCGCTTCCTGGAGCGAGCCTGCGGCCTGCCCGATGATCTTGTCGACGCGCTCGGGCGGCATCGGCCCTCGCTGCACGAGCTCGTCCTCGAGCGGACTTCCTTCGAGCAGCTCCATCGCGATGTAGAGCTCGCCGGTGTTCGTCTGCCCGAAGTCCCAGACCTGGATCGTGTTCGGGTGCTTGAGCTCGGCGACGGTGCCGCACTCGCGGTTGAAGCGCGCGAGCACTTGCGGATCCTTCGCGTACTGCGCGAGGAGCGTCTTGACCGCGGCCTTTCGGACCGTCGTGCCCATCTGCTGCTCGGCGGTGTAGACACGGCCCATGCCGCCTTCGCCGAGCACGCCCGTGATGCGGTAACGACCGCCGACGATCGAGCCGATCAACGGGTCTTCTTCGGAAGGCGCCGACGGCAGCGGCGCTCCGCATTTGGCGCAGAAGCGAGCTCCATCGACGTTCGCGTGGTGACAGGCGGGACACTCCATGATGCGGCGCGGAGCATCGCAAGAGGCGCGCGGGTGGTGCAAGAAGTTGCGGCAAGGACTCGTCGCGAGGATCGTGCCCGCCGGCCTGCTCACGTTCGGGTTCGCGATCCAGCCTGCCTGGGGAGGTGCCCCTGCCGGGGAGACCGGAGATTCCGGCCTTCGGAGCGTGGCGTTCGGCCGGTTCGAGACACAAAACCTTCCATCTGGCTTGACATGTCAAAAGCAAGGGGCTAAGAGCCTGCTCCCCTTTGACGGGACACGTCTGTCTTCGAGGGAGGAACTCGCTGGCGTAGCTCAACCGGTAGAGCACCTGCCTTGTAAGCAGGGGGTTAGGGGTTCAAGTCCCCTCGTCAGCTCCACCGGACTGTCAGGGGCGGAAGGCTCGGACGAACGAGAGTAAAATCTCAGGAGACGAACCGACCGAAACAGAGTAGAGAGGGACCCGCGAGCCCTTGGATCTCGCGAGACGTTGAAAATCTGGAGGGTTGCCCGAGTGGCCAAAGGGAGCAGACTGTAAATCTGCCGGCAATTGCCTTCGATGGTTCGAATCCATCACCCTCCACCGAGATGCCGATGAGGCGTCTCGACCCGCGGAGTCGGAAAGTCGGTACGTAGTCGAGGTCGGGGGAGCACCTCCCGAACTCTATCTGCGGGCGTAGCTCAGTTGGTAGAGCGTCAGCCTTCCAAGCTGAACGTCGCCGGTTCGAACCCGGTCGCCCGCTCCGCCGGACCGGCTCCATGCCCACCTAGCTCAGTTGGTAGAGCACGTCCTTGGTAAGGACGAGGTCGTCGGTTCAATCCCGATGGTGGGCTCCAGCAAGCGTAGAGAAGAAAGGACAGCGCGCGCGACCGTCTCGGTCGGCAACCGTCAGGAGTAAGAACGATGGCCAAGGAGAAATTTACTCGAACCAAGCCCCACGTGAACGTCGGCACGATCGGTCACATCGATCACGGCAAGACCACGCTCACGGCGGCCATCGTGAAGGTCCAGTCCAAGCAGAAGCTTGCGAAAGAGATCAAGTACGCCGACATCGCCAAGGGCGGCACCGTCCGTGACGAGACCAAGACGGTGACGATCGCGGCCGCGCACGTGGAGTACGAGTCGCCGAAGCGCCACTACGCGCACGTCGACTGCCCCGGCCACGCCGACTACATCAAGAACATGATCACGGGCGCCGCGCAGATGGACGGCGCGATCCTCGTGGTCAGCGCGCTCGACAGCGTCATGCCGCAGACCCGCGAGCACGTGCTCCTCGCGCGCCAGGTCGGCCTGAACTACCTCGTCGTCTTCCTCAACAAGTGTGACGCGGTGGACGACCCGGAGATGCTCGACCTCGTCGAGATGGAGGTCCGCGAGCTCCTCAACAAGTACAACTTCAACGGCGACAACGCGCCGGTCGTCCGTGGTGCGTCGCTGCCTGCGCTTCAGGGTGACCCGAAGTGGGAGGCGAAGATCGGCGAGCTGCTCGACGCGCTCGACAGCTACATCCCGGAGCCGGAGCGCGCGATCGACAAGCCGTTCCTCATGGCGATCGAGGACGTGTTCTCGATCAAGGGCCGCGGCACGGTGGCGACGGGCCGTATCGAGCGCGGCGTGGTCAAGGTCGGCGAAGAGGTCGAGATCATCGGCTTCAAGGACACGCGCAAGACCGTGGTCACGGGCGTCGAGATGTTCCGGAAGCTGCTCGATCAGGGCATCGCCGGTGACAACGTCGGTTGCCTCCTGCGCGGTGTCGAGAAGGACGACATCGAGCGTGGCCAGGTCCTCGCGAAGCCGGGCTCGATCACTCCGCACACGGAGTTCTTGGGCGAGGTGTACGTCCTGAAGAAGGAGGAGGGCGGCCGTCACACGCCGTTCTTCACGAACTACCGTCCGCAGTTCTACATCCGGACGACGGACGTGACGGGCACCGTCAAGCTCCCCGAGGGGGTCAAGATGGTGATGCCGGGCGACAACATCACGATGAACATCGAGCTCATCGCGCCGGTCGCGCTCGAGGAGCAGATGCGGTTCGCGATCCGCGAGGGCGGCAAGACCGTCGGCGCGGGCATCGTGACCAAGATCCTCAAGTAACGAGGCGTGATGTCGGTGCAGGGCGGCGGTTCCCGTGGCTCCGGTGGGGCCACGGGAGAACGAGGGACACGCATCCCGGTCTCGCTGGCCTGCACCGAGTGTACGGCGAGGAACTACAAGACCACCAAGTCTCCCGGGGATTACGTAGAGCTGAAGAAGTTCTGCAAGCAGTGCAAGAAGCACACGCTGCACCGGGAGACGAAGTAGTCGGATCCGAAGTAGACGAACCGCTCGGCTCGTGGCATCTGTCCCGCGTCGAGCTGGTTGAAGGGGTATAGCTCAGCTGGTAGAGCAGCGGATTCCAAATCCGCAGGTCGGGAGTTCGAGCCTCTCTGCCCCTGCCCACAAGGGCCCCTCCTTTCGCTGTCCGTTCAGCACCAGGTGGGGCCACACGAGACGCCTCGCTCGACCTCGCAAAAGCGAGCGGGCGAGGCGTAGATGTCGGTGACGCTGCTCGAAGCGGGATCCGGCACGTTTGGGACGAACGGCCATGGCGACACGACGAGAGAAAGACGAGGCACGGAAGGCCCAGAAAAAGGGCTCTGCGCCGGACTCCGCCCCGGATTCGGGGGCGGATGCCTCGCTCGCGGTGCGCAAGGGAAGCGATCTCGACGTGGCGCCCGGCGCGGACGAAGCCGGCGAAGAGCACGACGAAGCCTCCACATCTGACGCCTCCGCTACGGAGGAGCAGGCTCCGGGCGAAGAGGCCGGGGAAGACGGCGAAGTCGCGGCTGCGCGGCAGCTCGGGGCCGACCGCTACGTGATGGCGGGGTTCTTCGGTGCGGCGATCCTCGGCGCGTACGTGGTTGGCAAGGCCATCCACGGGATCTGGGCCAACCTCGCGAACCGTGATTGGTTCAGCCGGGCGGTGCCTGCGCTCGCGGCGGTCGCGGATGAGGACAAGGCGACGTATGCGACCGTGATTGCGGGCGTCGTCGCGGTCATCGTCACGCTGCGGACCTACCGTCGTCCCGACGTGCGGGAGTGGACGGACGAGGTCGCTTCGGAGCTGATCAAGGTCAAGTGGCCGACCAAGAAGGACGTCACGAACTCAACCGTGGTGGTCATTGCGGCGAGCGCCGTGGCCACCCTTTATCTCGCGCTGCTCGACAGGTTGTGGTCGTTCGTGACGGGCATCGTCTACGGCACTGGAAGCTAGGGCCGTTCGGGAGCCACGCGCCATGGCGAAGAAGTGGTACGTCATTCATACCTACTCGGGCTACGAGGCAAAGGTGCGCGATGCGCTCCAGCAGCGAGCGAAGCAGCACGGCCTCGAGGACAAGATTGGCGAGATCTTGATCCCGAGTGAAACGGTCACGGAGAACCGCCCGGGGGGCAAGCAGCGGGTTCGTCAGAAGCTCAGCTTGCCTGGCTACATCTTCGCCGAGATGGAGATGAGCGAGACGGTGTGGCACCTCGTGAAGGACACGCCGAAGGTGACGGGCTTCATCGGCAACCAGACGCCGCAAGAGGTCCCGGCCCCGCAGATCGAAAGTCTGCGTCGAGGCATCGTGGAAGGCGCGGTCAAGCCGAAGCCCAAGCTCACGTTCGAGGTCGGCGAGGAGGTTCGCGTGCTCGACGGCGCGTTCGCCAACTTCACCGGGACCGTGGACGACGTGAAGATGGACAAGCAGAAGCTGAAGGTCAAGGTGTCGATCTTCGGCCGTCCGACCAGCGTGGAGCTCGATTTTTCTGCGGTAGAGAAGCGCTGAGCGACGCTCCGGGTCGGTACGAACAAGGTAGACGCAGCACAGAACGGGTAAAGCAATGGCGAAGAAGGTCACCGGGTACGTCAAGCTTCAGCTTCCTGCGGGGAAGGCCAACCCCTCGCCGCCGGTCGGTCCTGCGCTCGGCCAGCATGGCGTGAACATCATGGCGTTCTGCAAGGACTTCAACTCGCGGACCGCCTCGCAGGGCGACATGATCATCCCGGTGGTGATCACGGTCTATTCGGACCGGTCGTTCACGTTCATCTTGAAGACGCCGCCCGCGTCGGTCCTTCTCAAGAAGGCCGCGGGGCTCGAGACGAAGAAGAAGCCTGGCTCGGGTTCGAAGGAGCCGAACAAGGTGAAGGTCGGCCAGGTGACGCGCAAGCAGCTCCAGGAGCTTGCGCAGATGAAGATGCAGGACATGAACACGACGAACCTCGATTCGGCGATGCGCAGCATGGCGGGTACGGCCCGCTCGATGGGCATCACGATCGTCGACTGAGTTCGTCCATCGCGCGTTCTGTTGCATCTCCGTTCGTCGGAGAAGCCGGCGACGAGCGCGCGACCGCGTGAAAACGCGGCTTTATAAGAGCACCCCCCCACGTTGGGAGGAGAGCACCACGGTTAAAACGGCGCACCGTGGGAGGCGTAAGCCGATACAACAGGAGGGCAGATGCCGAAAGTCGCCAAGAAACGCGCTGCGGCCCAGGCCATGGTGGACCGCACGCGCAAGTACACGCTTCAAGAAGCGTGTGCACTCGTCAAGCAGGCCGCATCGGCGAAGTTCGACGAGACCGTCGATATCGCAGTGCGGCTGGGCGTGAACCCGCGTCACGCGGACCAGATGGTTCGCGGCGCCGTGGTCATGCCGGCCGGAACGGGCCAGTCGGTCCGCGTCCTCGTCTTCGCCAAGGGCGAAAAGGCGAAGGAAGCGGAAGCGGCGGGCGCCGATTTCGTCGGTGAGGCCGACCTGGTGAACAAGATCCAGGAAGGCTTCATGGACTTCGACCGCGTGATCGCGACGCCCGACATGATGGGTTTGGTCGGTAAGCTCGGTCGTATCCTCGGTCCGCGAGGCCTCATGCCGAACCCGAAGGTCGGCACCGTCACCGTCGATGTGAAGACGGCGGTGTCCGAAGCGAAGGCCGGCAAGGTGGAGTACCGCGTCGAGAAGGCGGGCATCGTGCACGCTCGGATCGGCAAGGTCTCCTTCAAGGAGGACGCGCTCGCCAAGAACGCGGAGGCCTTGATTCAGGCTCTCATCCGCGCGAAGCCGTCGACGGCGAAGGGGGTGTACCTCCGGAGCATCACGATGTCTTCGACGATGGGGCCGGGCGTCCGGATCGACCCGGTGCACCTCAGCGACAAGGGTGAGGAGGGCTGATCATGGAGCGCACGGAGAAAGAGGCCCTGGTCGGCGAGGTCAAGCAGCGATTCGATCGCATGACCTCGGCGGTCTTCCTCGACTTCACGGGTCTCAACGTCGCCGTGGTCACGAAGCTGCGCGACGAGTTCCGGAAGGCGGGCGTCGAGTATCGAGTCGTGAAAAACACGCTCGTTCGTCACGCGATCAAGCATCACGCGTGGTCGAAGAAGCTCGACGATACGCTGGTCGGGATGACCGGGATCGCCTGGAGTTACGAGGATCCCAGCGCGGCCGCGAAGGTCGTGAAGGCCTTCCGCAAGGACAAGGAACACGAGAAGCTGAAGATCAAGGCGGGCCTCATCGAGGGCCAGATTCTCGACGCCGAGGGCGTGGAGAATCAGCTCGCGACGATGCCCGGCAAGGACGAGCTCAGGGCGACGCTGCTTGCCACGTTGCAGGCGCCTCTCCAGCAGTTCTTGCAGCAGCTCAATGCGCCTCTTCAGAACTTCGCGTACCTGTTGAAGGCCAAGGAGGACGCGGCGGGCGGGGCGGGCTGAGCCCACGTTCCGAGTCCGATCGTGGTCGGGGAGACGGGGGACCGGAGGTGGTCCGGAGCTCCAAACGCTCGACCAGTGAGAAAGGGCATTGCGCCCTTCGGGTTTTGATCTACAGACGCGCCCCGGGGTACTCATCCCACCGCGGCGCGCAGACGGTTTGAAGGAGTCTCGTCATGGCTGAGATCACGCGGGAGCAGGTCGTCGATTACCTTTCCAACCTGCCGGTCATCCAGATCGCCGAGCTCATCAAGGAGCTCGAGAACAAGTGGGGCGTGAAGGCTGCACCGGCGGCGGTGGCGGTTGCTGCTGCTCCTGGTGGCGGTGGTGCTGAGGCGGCGCCCAAGGCCGAGGAGAAGACCGAGTTCGACGTCGTGCTGGCGAACGCCGGCGCGAACAAGATCGCGGTCATCAAGGCGGTCCGCGAGATCACGGGCCTTGGCCTCAAGGAGGCGAAGGACCTGGTCGAGGGCGCGCCCAAGAACGTGAAGGAAGCGGTCTCCAAGGCTGACGCCGAGGAGATGAAGAAGAAGCTCGCCGAGGCAGGTGCGACGGTCGAGCTCAAGTAAGGATCCGAGCTTCCCGTTCAGGGACAGCGCGATCCGCCATGCGACGGCGGCAGGGGCGAACGTCCCTGCCGCGCGTCGAGTTTTGTCTTTGGGGGGTTTGCTGCTGCGTCTGTCGCGTGATTCGAGCGCGTCTTCCAGGTCGCGGTAGCGCAGCCGAGTTTGTCCGTCGCCGGGACCTTTGATGGCTGTTTCGTAGCTTCGAGGCTGATGCTCGGTTCGTGGAGCGCGCGGGGAACGAGCCCTGCGCACCCGTAGGAGCCGGAGGAATATCGATGCCGTCGGTCGTCCAATCCAACTTCCGCATCCGTAAGAATCTGGGGCGCGTTCGTCGCATCATCGACGTTCCGAACCTGATCGACATCCAGAAGTCCAGCTACGACAAGTTCCTCCAGATGAACGTCCCGCCGCACGAGCGGGAGGAAGTCGGGCTCCAGGCGGTGTTCCGCTCGGTGTTCCCCATCAAGGACTTCAACGGGACGAGCGAGCTCGTCTTCGTTTCGTACAACCTCGAGCCGCCGAAGTACGACGTCGAGGAGTGCCGCCAGCGAGGCATGACCTACGCGGCGCCGATCAAGGTCACCAACCAGCTCATGATCTACGACACCCGTGACGGCGGCGAGCGCATCGTCCGGGATATCAAGGAGCAGGAGGTGTACTTCGGCGAGCTGCCGCTGATGACCGAGACGGGCACGTTCATCATCAACGGCACCGAGCGCGTCGTCGTCAGCCAGCTCCACCGTTCGCCCGGCGTGTTCTTCGATCACGACAAGGGCAAGACGCACTCGAGCGGCAAGCTGCTCTACTCGGCGCGCGTCATCCCGTACCGCGGCTCGTGGCTCGATTTCGAGTTCGACCCGAAGGACATCATCTACGTGCGCATCGACCGTCGTCGGAAGATGCACGCGACCGTCCTCCTGCGCGCGCTCGGCTACTCGACGCAGGACCTCCTGAACTACTTCTACTCGACGGAGACGGTCTACCTCGAGAAGGGCGGCAAGTACGCGAAGAGCATCGAGTACGACCTCCTCGCGGGTCAGCGCGCGACGCGTGACATCAAGATCAAGGAAGATGTCATCGTCAAGAAGAACACGAAGTTCACGCGCGCCGCGATTCGCAAGATGAAGGAGGCGAAGCTCGAGCGCATGCAGGTCGAGACCGAGGAGCTCGTCAGCAAGGTCGCGGCGCACGACGTCGTCGATCCGGAGACGGGCGAGGTCATCGTCGAGGTGAACGAGGAGCTCACGGACGCCAAGCTCGAGCGCATTCGCGAGGCGAAGCTCGAGAGCTTCCGCATCCTCTTCATCGACGGCCTCAACGTCGGCTCGTACCTCCGCGACACGCTGCTCGCCGACAAGGTGAAGACGCAGGAGGACTCGATCCTCGAGATCTATCGTCGCCTCCGCCCGGGTGATCCGCCCACGCTCGAGACGGCGAAGACGCTCTTCCACAACCTGTTCTTCAACCCGGAGCGTTACGACCTCTCGAAGGTCGGCCGGCTGAAGCTGAACTACAAGTTCTACCGGGATCTGCCGGAGGGCCAACGCCCGAACCTCGATCTCACGGTGCTCACGCCGCAGGACATCCTGGAGACGGTCCGGCACCTCATCGAGCTCAAGAACGGCCGCGGCTCGGTCGACGACATCGACCACCTCGGCAACCGCCGCGTGCGCGCGGTCGGCGAGCTCATGGAGAACCAGTACCGCATCGGCCTGGTCCGCATGGAGCGCGCGATCAAGGAGCGCATGAGCATGTCGCAGGAGATCGACACGCTCATGCCGCACGACCTGATCAACGCGAAGCCCGTGAGCGCGGTGGTCAAGGAGTACTTCGGGAGCTCGCAGCTCTCGCAGTTCATGGACCAGACGAACCCGCTCTCCGAGGTCACGCACAAGCGTCGCTTGTCCGCCCTCGGTCCGGGCGGCCTCACGCGCGAGCGCGCAGGCTTCGAGGTGCGCGACGTTCACGCCACGCACTACGGCCGCATCTGCCCGATCGAGACGCCGGAAGGTCCGAACATCGGCCTCATCGCGTCGCTCTCGACGTTCGCCCGCGTGAACGAGTTCGGCTTCGTCGAGACGCCCTACCGCAAGGTGACGGAGAGCACGGTGACCGACGAGGTCGTCTGGCTCAGCGCGCTCGAGGAAGAGGGCAAGTACATCGCGCAGGCGACGGCCGCGCTCGATGATGGTCGCAAGTTCCGCGAGAACGTGGTCTCGGCGCGTCTGAACGGCGATTTCAAGATCGTCGCGTCGGACATGATCGAGCTCATGGACATCGCGCCGAACCAGATGGTGAGCGTCGCGGCCGCGCTCGTGCCGTTCCTCGAGCACGACGACGCGAACCGCGCGCTCATGGGCGCGAACATGCAGCGTCAGGCGGTGCCGCTCATCCGGAGCGAGGCGCCGCTCGTCGGCACGGGCATGGAGAACCGGCTCGCGCGGGACTCGGGCGTGTGCGTCGTGGCGCGTCGTCCGGGCATCGTGGAGAGCGTCGACGCGACGCGCATCGTGGTGCGCGCTGCGGGCGAGGGCGCCGAGGTGCCGGACATCTACCACCTCATGAAGTACCAGCGCTCGAACCAGTCGACCTGCTACACGCAGAAGCCGATCGTGCGCACGGGCGACGTGGTGAAGGCGGGCGATGTGCTCGCGGACGGCCCGTCGACGGACATGGGCGAGCTCGCGCTGGGGCAGAACGTGCTCGTCGCGTTCATGCCGTGGCAGGGCTACAACTTCGAGGACTCGATCCTGGTCTCGGAGCGCATCGCGAAGGATGACGTGTTCACCTCGATCCACATCGAGGAGTTCGAGTGCGTCGCGCGCGACACGAAGCTCGGCAAGGAGGAGATCACGCGCGACATCCCGAACGTCGGCGAAGAGGCCCTGAAGGACCTCGACGACTCGGGCATCGTGCGGATCGGCGCCGAGGTTCGTCCGGGCGATATCCTCGTCGGCAAGATCACGCCGAAGGGTGAGACGCAGCTCTCCCCCGAGGAGAAGCTGCTCCGCGCGATCTTCGGCGAGAAGGCCGGCGACGTGCGCGACAGCTCGCTCAAGGTCCCGCCGGGCGTGAGCGGCATCGTGATCAACGCGCGCGTCTTCTCGCGCAAAGGCACGGAGAAGGACGATCGCGCGCGGGACATCGAGGATCAGGAGCGCGCGCGGATCGAGCGGACGCGCGACGAGGAGATCAAGATCCTGCGCGACTCGTTCTATCGCCGAGTCCGCGAGATCCTGGTCGGCAAGACGACGAACGGGAAGCTCGTCGACGACAAGGGCAAGGTCCTGCTCCAGAAGGGCGACGAGATTTCCGAGGCGGCCCTCGCCGAGATCCCGCGCCGTTACTGGGGCGAGATCCCGGTGGAGGAGACGGACCGGATCCAGAACATCCTGCGGGATCTGGAGGACCTCGTCCGTACGCGCGAGGAGCACTTCCGCGACAAGATCGAGCGCCTGTCGAAGGGCGACGAGCTGCCGCCGGGCGTGATCAAGATGGTGAAGGTCTACATCGCCATCAAGCGCAAGCTCCAGGTCGGCGACAAGATGGCAGGCCGCCACGGCAACAAGGGCGTCATCAGCCGGATTCTCCCGGAGGAGGACATGCCCTACCTGCAGGACGGCCGGCCGGTGGACATCGTGCTGAACCCGCTCGGCGTGCCGAGCCGCATGAACGTCGGTCAGATCCTGGAGATCCACCTCGGCTGGGGCGCCTACGAGCTCGGCCGGCAGCTCCAGCAGATGATCGAGGAGCAGAAGGCGGGCGCCGAGATCCGCAATCGTCTAGCCGAGGTCTACGCGGGAGACGAGGAGAACTCGGCGATCGTCGCGTCGATGGACGAGGGTGACGCCGTGCGTGCCGGGCGCAAGGTTCGTCAAGGTGTGTTCGTCGCGTCGCCGGTCTTCGACGGCGCGACCGAAGAGGACATCAAGGGCGCGCTCGCGCTCGCAGGTCTGCCGAGCTCGGGTCAGGCGATCCTGTTCGATGGTCGCACGGGCGAGGCGTTCGATCAGAACGTCACGGTGGGCATCATGTACATGCTGAAGCTGCACCACCTCGTGGACGACAAGATCCACGCCCGGTCGATCGGCCCCTACTCGCTCGTGACGCAGCAGCCGCTGGGCGGAAAGGCTCAGTTCGGCGGTCAGCGCCTCGGCGAGATGGAGGTGTGGGCGATGGAGGCCTACGGCGCGGCCTATGCGCTGCAGGAGTTCCTCACGGTGAAATCGGACGACGTCATGGGTCGTACGCGCATGTACGAGGCGATCGTCAAGGGCGAGTACACGCTGGAGGCCGGCCTGCCGGAGAGCTTCAACGTGCTCATCAAAGAGCTGCAATCGTTGTGTCTGAACGTCGAGCTGGTCGAGACGGGCCTCGAGGCCTCGGCCGCGGAAGAGGAGTGATGCCGAATGCGTGACATCTTCAGCTTCTTCGAGAAGCCCAAAGATCCGCTGTCGTTCAGCGCCATTCGGATCTCGCTCGCGAGCCCGGAGAAGATCCGGGAGTGGTCGCACGGCGAGGTGAAGAAGCCGGAGACCATCAACTACCGCACGTTCAAGCCGGAGCGGGATGGTCTCTTCTGCGCGAAGATCTTCGGGCCCGTAAAGGACTACGAGTGCAACTGCGGCAAGTACAAGCGCATGAAGCACCGTGGGATCGTGTGCGAGAAGTGCGGCGTCGAGGTCATCCAGTCGAAGGTTCGACGTGAGCGCCTCGGCCACATCTCGCTCGCGACGCCGGTCGCGCACATCTGGTTCCTGAAGAGCCTGCCGTCGCGCATCGGCAACATGCTCGACATCACGCTGAAGGATCTGGAGAAGGTCCTTTATTGCGAGGCGTACATCGTCATCGACCCGAAGGAGACGGGTCTGCAGCGCGGCGACCTCCTCAGCGAGGAGCGCTACCTGCAGATCATCGACGAGTACGGCGATGACAAGATCGCCGCGGGCATGGGCGGCGAGGCCGTGCTCGAGATGCTCAAGCAGGTCGACGTGCACGCGCTCGCGGAGCTGCTCCGCGAGGAGATGCGCAAGGCGACGAGCGAGGCGAAGCGCAAGAAGCTCGCGAAGCGCCTGAAGGTCGTCGAGGCGTTCCGGGAGAGCGGCAACCGGCCCGAGTGGATGATGCTCACGGTCATCCCCGTGCTGCCGCCCGACCTGCGCCCGCTCGTGCCGCTCGACGGTGGTCGGTTCGCGACGAGCGATCTGAACGACCTCTACCGCCGCGTCATCAACCGCAACAACCGCCTGAAGCGGCTGCTCGAGCTCAACGCGCCCGAGATCATCATCCGCAACGAGCGGCGCATGCTGCAGGAGGCGGTCGACGCGCTCTTCGACAACGGCCGCCGCGGCAAGACGATCACGGGCCCGAACAAGCGTCCGCTGAAGAGCCTCAGCGACATGCTGAAGGGCAAGCAGGGTCGCTTCCGTCAGAACCTGCTCGGCAAGCGCGTCGACTATTCGGGCCGCTCGGTCATCGTCGTCGGCCCGACGCTGCGCCTGCACCAGTGCGGTCTGCCGAAGAAGATGGCGCTCGAGCTCTTCAAGCCGTTCATCTACAACAAGCTGGAAGAGCGCGGGTACGTCAACACCATCAAGAGCGCGAAGAAGATGGTGGAGAAGGAGCGTCCCGAGGTCTGGGACATCCTCGAAGAAGTCATCAGTGAGCATCCGGTGCTCTTGAACCGCGCGCCCACGCTCCACCGCCTGGGCATCCAGGCGTTCGAGCCGGTGCTCATCGAGGGCAAGGCGATCCAGCTCCACCCGCTCGTCTGCGCGGCGTTCAACGCCGACTTCGACGGCGACCAGATGGCGGTGCACGTGCCGCTCTCGATCGAGGCGCAGATGGAGGCGCGCGTGCTCATGATGAGCACGAACAACATCCTCTCGCCCGCGAACGGCAAGCCCATCATCAACCCGACGCAGGACATCGTGCTCGGGCTCTACTACGCCACGCGCGAGCGCAAGTTCTCGAAGGGGAGCTTCCGCGAGGGCAGCCTGCGCTTCGGCGCGGACGGCCAGGGCACGGAGGGCTCGACGGCCGAGGGGTATCTGCGCGGCGTCTACGCATCTCCCGAGGAGGTGCGCATGGCGTACGACGCGGGCGAGGTCGCGCTGCACGCGGGCATCCGTGTGCGCGTGCCGCACATCGACGAGGACGGCAACCCCGTCAAGAACGAGCACGGCCAGATCAAGCGCCGCATCGTGCAGACGACGGTGGGTCGTGTGCTCATCTCCGAGGTCCTGCCGAAGGGCGTGAGCTTCGACTACGCGAACAAGACGCTCGACAAGAAGGCGCTCTCGGCCCTCATCGACGTCTGCTACCGCGTCCACCGCAACAAGGAGACCGTCCTCCTCGCGGACCGGCTCCGCACGCTCGGCTTCGACCACGCGATGCGCGCCGGTATCTCGATCTGCATGGATCACATGGTGATCCCGCCGGCGAAGAAGGACCTCCTCGAGGAGGCGCAGCGCGAGGTCGAGCGCGTCGTCGAGCAGTACCAGGAAGGTCTGATCACGGACGGCGAGCGCTACAACAAGATCGTCGACATCTGGGCCGGCGTGGCGGACGCCGTGACGGCGAAGATGATGGACGGGATCGGCAAGGAGCGCGTCGTCGATCCGGAGACGAGCAAGGAGAGCATCGAGCCGAGCTTCAACCCGATCTACATCATGGCGGACTCGGGCGCGCGTGGCTCGACCCAGCAGATCCGCCAGCTCGCTGCGATGCGTGGCCTCATGGCCAAGCCCTCCGGCGAGATCATCGAGACGCCCATCACGGCGAACTTCCGTGAAGGCCTCACCGTGCTGCAGTACTTCATCTCGACGCACGGCGCGCGTAAGGGCCTCGCGGATACGGCGCTCAAGACGGCGAACTCGGGTTACCTCACCCGGCGTCTCGTCGACGTCGCGCAGGACGCGGTCATCTCCGAGTTCGATTGCGCCACGATCGACGGCATCCGCGTGACGAAGCTCGAGGAGGCCGGCGAGGTGATCCAGCCCCTCGGCGACCGCATCCTCGGCCGCGTCGTGCTCGAGGACGTGATCGACCCGCTCACCGGCGAGGTCCTCATCACGGCCAACACCGAGCTCGACGAGGCCTCCGTCAAGCGGATCGAGGACGCGGGCATCGAGGAGGTCGTGATCCGGTCGGTGCTCACCTGCCAGACGCGGCGGGGCGTTTGCGCGCTCTGCTACGGCCGCGATCTCGCGCGTGGCTACCGCGTCAACATCGGCGAGGCGGTCGGCATCATCGCCGCCCAGTCGATCGGCGAGCCCGGCACGCAGCTCACGATGCGCACGTTCCACATCGGTGGTACGGCGGCCCGCGGCAAGATCGAGGCGAGCTACCTCGAGGCCCGGACCGAGGGCACCGTGCGCCTGCGCCGCGCGAACGTGCAGCGCAAGAAGGACGGCACCATGGTGGTCATGAACCGCCACGGCGAGCTCGTCGTCGTCGATGAGACGGGCCGCGAGCGTGAGCATCACCGCCTGGTCTACGGCGCCAACATGAAGGTCGCCGACGGCCAGCGCGTGAAGCCGGGCGAGCTGCTCGCCGAGTGGGACCAGTTCGCGACGCCGATCCTCACCGAGGTCACCGGCATCGTGAAGTACGGCGACCTCGTCGAGGGCGTCAGCGTCCAGGAGCGTGTCGACGAGGTCACGGGTCTGTCGCGCAAGGTCGTCATCGAGTCCAAGGCGGCCGATCTCCGCCCGCGGATCTCGCTGAAGGATCCGAACTCGAACGCCACCTTGAAGCTCCCGAACAGCGAGCTCGAGGCGCGTTACCTCCTGCCGGTCGGCGCGCACATCGTCGCCCAGCAGGACGACATGATCGAGGCCGGTGACATCATCGCCAAGATCCCGCGCGACACGACGAAGGTGCAGGACATCACCGGTGGTCTGCCCCGCGTCGCGGAGCTCTTCGAGGCCCGCAAGCCGAAGGATCACGCCATCATCAGCGAGATCGACGGCGAGGTCTCCTTCGGCAAGGACACGAAGGGCAAGCGCAAGGTGATCATCACGCCGTTCGGCGCGGACGGGCACCCGCTCGCGGATCAGGCGCGCGAGTACCTGATCCCCAAGGGCAAGCACATCCAGGTGCAGCCCGGCGATCGCGTGCGCGCGGGCGACCCGCTCCAGGACGGCCCGCCGAACCCGCACGACATCCTGCGCGTGAAGGGCGAGAAGGAGCTCGCGGCCTGGCTCGTGAACGAGATCCAGCAGGTCTACCGCCTGCAGGGTGTCGGCATCAACGACAAGCACATCGAGGTCATCGTGCGGCAGATGCTCCGGCGCGTTCGCGTCAAGGACGTCGGCGACACGAACTTCCTCGTGGACGAGCAGGTCGAGAAGCACCTCTTCGAGCGCGAGAACGAGCGGGTGCTCGAGCGTAGTGGCCGTCCCGCCATCGCCGAGCCGTTGCTCCTCGGCATCACGAAGGCGAGCCTGTCGACCGAGTCGTTCATCAGCGCCTCGTCGTTCCAGGAGACGACCAAGGTCCTCACCGAGGCGGCGATCAGCGGCAAGGTGGACGATCTCCGCGGCCTCAAGGAGAACGTCATCATGGGCCGCCTGATCCCGGCAGGTACGGGCCTGCCCGCCTACAAGCGGCTGCAGGTCATCGTCGAGGGCGAGCAGCCGGTGCGCGAGCGCGCGCCGGCCGCCGAGCCTGCGGCCCCGCCCGTGGCGCCGCCGCGGCCTCGCCCCGAGGAGACGCTCACGGCCGTCAACGAGGAGTGAGCAGCAGGGTAGGGGGGTCGTCGTCGCCGACGGCCTCCTGACCCCAAAGACGCACGCCCGCCCTGTCTTCAGGCGCGGGCGTTCGTTTTTGTTCGGCCAGGCACGCGCCGTCCCCTGTCGATCCGCCGGATGACTGCTGCTTCGGCGGGTCTTGGGATACCCCGTCCTTGCGGACATGTACTATCTCTGCACTCGCGATGTCCGTGCTCGGCACCAACCAGCGTGTCGCTGATCGCCTGCTCTCCGAGGGCCGGATCGGGGCCGAGGAGCATCGACGCGCTGTGGATCACGCGGGCCGTCAGCGCGGCCGGATCGAAGACTCGCTCATCGAGCTCGACATCCTCCCCGAGGGAGATCTCCTCAAGTACGTCGCGACGCTGCACAACACGCGGTTCGTCTCGACCGAAAAACTCGCGAAGGCCGCGATCGAGCCGCGCGTGCTCGGCCGCGTCTTGCCGAAGACCGCGAAGATGCACGGCGTCTTTCCGGTGCTGCTCGACGAGGCGAAGTCGGTGCTCTCCGTCGTCACCGCGGATCCCGACAACGACGCTGCGATCCACGAGGTGAAGCTCGCGGCGGGCGTGCGCGAAGTGCGCGCGCTCGTGGCCCGTCCGGCCGCGGTGCGCGCTGCGATCGCGCGGCATTATTTCAAGGAGGTCTCCGCCTTCGAGGCGCTCCTCCGTCCTGTCGCGACGAACGCGCAGACCGGCGACTTCATCGACATCGACCTCGGCCCCGCGCCGGCGCGCCCTGCGACGGGACCCATTCCAACGCCGGCCGTGTCGCCGCGCAGCCCGGCCGTGCAGCCGCCGCCGCCGCCGCGCGCGCCGATGCCCACGTCGCCCTCCGCGTCCGGACAAACCAGCCCCACCGGCGCGCGTGAGCAGACGCAGCCCTCGGTGCACACGGGCAGCACGCAGCCTTCGATGAACGGCGGGCACGGGCCGAGCGCGGCGACCGCGCAGACGTCGCCGACCGGAGGGCACCAGCCGACCACGCAGGTGCGCTCGCTGATCGGGACGGCGCCTTCGCCGAGCCCCCCGCCTCCGGTCCCGGTGCTCACGCCGATCGAGACGCACGAGTACATCGAGACGCTCAACGTCCTCGTGAGCTTGCTCGAAGCGAACCGCCAGGATCTGCGCGGTCACTCGGCCGTCGTCGCGCGCCTGTGCCGCCGCACGTGCGAGCGCATTGGCCTCGCGCCTGCGCACGTCGCGGCGTTCGTCGTGGCCGCGTACCTGCACGATCTCGGCAAGATGGGCGCGTATCACCTCACCGCGCTGAACGTCGCCGAGTACGAGGGACATCGCGTCGCGGGCCTCAAGGCCGTCGCGCTCCCGGCGCAGCTCATGGGGTCCGTGGGCCTGCCGGCCGAGACCGTGGCCGCGCTCCAGGCCATGTACGAGCGGTACGACGGCCGCGGCTTGCCGCATGGCCTCGCGGGCAAGGAGATCCCGCTCGGCGCGCGCATCCTCGCCGTCGCGGACACCTACGCCGACCTCACGCAGAACCCGCGCAACCCCTTCCGCAAGATCCTCCGCCCGGCCGAGGCGTGCGACGTGCTTGCGGGGTATCGCGGCACTGTCTTCGATCCGAACATCGTCGACCTCTTCCGCCACGAGGTCACGGGCGACGACATGCGCGCGCGGCTTTTGTCCGAGCGGTACACGGTGCTCGTCATCGATCCGGATCCCGAGGAGACCACGGTGCTCGAGCTTCGCCTCATCGAGCAGGGCTTCGAGGTGCGCGTCGCGCGGACCGTGGCGCAGGCGTGGCGCGAGCTCGAAGGCGGCGAGATCGCGGCGGTCGTCAGCGAGATCGACCTCGAAGAGCCGGAGATGGGCCTCGCGCTCCGCGCCGACGCGCAGAAGGAGTCGTGGGGACGCGGCATCACGTGGGTGATCCTCACGCGCAAGAACGACCGCCACAGCGCGCAGAAGGCCTTCGATCTCGGCGTCGACGACTTCGTCTCGAAGCCGACGTCCGCGGACATCTTCGCGGCAAAACTCCGTCAGCTCGTGGAGCGACGTGTCGCGCGCGGCGGCGGGCGCGGCGTGACGGGATCGCTCGCGGAGATGAGCATCCCGGACATGGTCCAGGTCCTCTGGCATGGCCGCAAGACGTGCGCGCTCCGGATCCAGACGGGCAAGGGCACGGGCGAGATCCACTTCGCCGAGGGGCAGATCGTGGACGCGCGCTGGGAGCAGGTCGTCGGCGAAGAGGCCTTCTACCGGATGCTCGCGTTGCACGAGGGCGAGTTCCGGCTCGAACCGGGCGTCGAGCCATCGGGCCGCACGATCGCCGTCTCGCCCGAGGCGCTCTTGCTCGAAGGCATGCGCCGCCTCGACGAGGGCATGCTGCACGCTCCGTAAGGGGCGTTTCGCCGTCGTTCTCTTTTCGCGAGTCTCCAGCCCTCGTCGGTCCGTGGAGCGCCGCGGCGCGCCCTTTACGCGACCGATTCGAATGCGTGTGGCGGGTGCTTCATCACCCAGCAGGAGACCACGCAGGTCACCGGCCACCGCATGGTTCTTTCGATCTCGAACGATCGGACGACCCTTTGGGGTCAAATCATACGAGCCGACGAACGTCCCGAGCTTCCAGATCAAGGCCGCGGATCTCGTGTGGAACTGGGACACGCAGTCGAGCAACTACAAGGACCTCAAGCAGAAGAGCTTCGAGACGTCGGGCGGCAAGGCGTGGCTCGTCGAGGTGGGCGAGCCGCTGTCGCCCTTCTGGATCGAGGACAGCCTGAAGTACACGGCCGAATTCGATCCGGAGAACAGCGGCTACGGCGGCGATCCGATGGGCCCGAGCGCGCTCGAGAGTGCACCCAGGACCTGACCCGCGTCCACGCGGAGCTCTCGCGCGAGGCGCTGAAGGCCGACCTCACGCTGGGCGCTTCGAACGACCAGTCGTACGTCGAGCGATGGCTCCAGGTCACGGCCGCCGTCGGCACGCCGCCCGCCTGCCCGCCGCCGCCGGACTGGTGCTCCGAGCCGATCACCGACCCCGACGTGAACCCCTGGGACAACGGCTTCGGGGGCGGGGACACCCGAACCCGGGCTCGCAGAGCAACGCGAGCTGCGCCGTCGGCGGCGAGGCGAGCATGCCCACGGCGCTCGGGCTCCTGGCGGCGCGATGTTGCTTTCGGTCGCGCGCCGCCGTCGTCGCCGGTGAGCTCCCGCCGCGCAGGTTTTTCCGGGCCGCCCCAGCCTACAGCCAGCGCGATTTTTTCGCGGATCGCGCGTCTTGCCGTTTCGTTCGGGGCGCCCTAGCCTCGTCTGTAGGCGTGGACCGCATCCATGCGGCCGCGACCCGGAGGAAATCATGTACGGTCCCAAAGGTCAGAGCAGCGGCGGTGGACGTCCGGCTGCGGCCCCCAAGAAGATCACCGTGCCGGACATTCGCGCGCGGAAGGCGGGCGGGCCGCCGATCGCGATGGTGACGGCCTACGACTTCACGATGGCGCGACTGCTCGACGAGGGCGGCGCGGACATGCTGCTCGTCGGCGACTCGCTCGGCATGGTCGTGCAAGGGCACCCGACGACGCTGCCCGTGACGGTCGAGGAGATCTGCTACCACGGCCGCGCCGTCGCGCGCGGGGCGCGGCGCGCGCACGTGGTCGGGGACCTACCGTTCATGAGCTTCCAGCTCTCGCCCGTGCAGGCGCTCGAGAGCGCGGGCCGCTTGATGAAGGACGGCGCATTCGAAAGCGTGAAGATCGAGGGCGGCGAGGAAGTCGCCGAGCACGTGAGCCGCATCGTCAGGGCGGGCATTCCGGTGTGCGCGCACATCGGGCTCACGCCGCAGTCGGTGCACGCGATGGGCGGCTTCAAGGTGCAGGGCAAGGGCGAGGATGCGGCGGCGCGGCTCGTCCGGGACGCGCAGGCGCTCGACGAGGCCGGCGCGTACGCGATCGTGCTCGAGGCGATCCCGCCGGACCTCGCGGAGGAGATCACGGCGGCCGTGTCGGTCCCGACGATCGGCATCGGCGCGGGCGCGGGGTGTGATGGGCAGGTGCTCGTCTGTTACGACATGCTCGGCATGTACCCGGATCTGCGCCCGCGCTTCGCGAAGCGCTTCGCCGAGGTGGGCGAGCAAATCATGGCGGCGACGCGGGCGTACGTGGAGGAGGTGCAAGCACGCACGTTCCCGGGCGCCGAGCACAGCTTCAAGCCGAACGGCCCGCGCCGCCTCCCGCCGCCGGCCGAGCCCGCGGCCGCGGCCGCGGTGCTGGAAGAGATCCCTCCGCACTGGCAGACGCATTGAGGTTTGGCGGGGGCAGGCCCGGGATCGGAGCCCGCCCCCGCGCTTTCGGCGTCAATTGCAGTTGATGCCGCAGACGAGCTCGACTTCGCCGACGCAGATGCCGTCCCAGTTCTGCTCGCAGCAATAAGGGTCGGTCTTGCAGACGGCTGCCGCGCACGGGTTGCACGTCGGATCCAGCTCCGGGCCTGACTGGCAGATCGAGTGCGCGCAGTTGCAGCTCACGCCGCACTTCATCGTGGCCGCGGCCACGCAGGCCTGGTCCCAGCCCGTCGTGCAGCACTCCGGCTGATCCATGCACACCGACGTGATGCATGGATCCGCGCCGCAGAGCATGTCCGCGAGGTGCGCGCATGCCCCGGTCCACGGCGCGCTCGACCCCATGCCGCAGCAGTTCGCGTCCTGCATGCACACCTCGTCCACGCACGGCGCGCGGCAGACGTCCGGATCGAGCGCCGCGCCCGTGCCGCAGACCGAGTGCGGGCACTCCGCGCAGGGGCCGCAATCCTCGGCGCACGAGGCGCAGTCCTCGCCGCCGTTGCACACGCCGTCGCCGCAGAAGCAGGCGCCGCAGTCGTTCGGGCACGAATCGCACGACTCGCCGTTGCATTCGCCGTTGCCGCAGCAGCCGGCGTTGCAGAGCTGATCGGCGAGCGCCACGCAGTTGCCGCCCCAGAAGTCCTGGCAACACCCGGCGCCGTTCTGCGACGCGCAGACCTGCTCGACGCAGGGATTGCAGCCCGCGTCGAGCGCATTTCCGACGGTGCAGACGGCATGCTGGCAGGTATCGCCGCCGCCGGACGACGATGAAGAGGACGACGACGAAGAGGACGCGGATGACGAGGACGACGAGGACGACGCCGCGCTGGAGCTCGACGCGCTCGACGAGGAGGACGTGCTCCCGGACGACGACGATGCGTTCATGCCGCCCATGCCGCCGCTGCCCCCGGCGCCGCCTTCACCTCCCGCGCCGGGGCTCTGCGGCGCGCCGAAGAGGTCCCTGCCGTCGGCGGTACACCCGGCCGCGGCGAGCGCGGCGATCGCGAGCAAGCAAGTGAATCGCATGTCCTCACGCCTCCGAAGCGAGAACGGCGATGCTACCCCGGTTCAGGCCGTCGTGGACGCCGAACCCTCGCGCTTTTGCCCCACCGCGCGCAGGAACAGCTCCAGCACGACGAGCCCGAGCAGCCCGAGCGCCACGTAGGGCGACGCGTCGATCGACGGCGCGACGCCGCCGAGCTCCTCGGCGCGCGCCGCGTCGATCACGCGCCGCGGGCGCAGATCGATCTCCCGCTCAGGGACCGTCGCGACGCGGATCGCGCGCTCGCCGTCGAGGCGCACCTCGTACCGACCCCGGAGCGACGCCACGGCACGGCGGCGTCCGTCCTGCTCCACGACCGGGATCGACTGTCGCGCCTCGCCCGCGCGGAGCGGCAATCGCTCGATCGACACGTCCTTGAACCCGTCGAACGTGAACGCGTCGCCGACGTCGATCTGCCGCGCCCCGCCGCGCGCCCGCGCCGTGCCCACGAAGCGGTCGAGCAGCGCGAGGAACGCCGGCCTCAGCACGAAGTCGCTCTCGTCCACGGTGAGCGGCAGCGAGAGCGCGAACACGGCGCCGCGGCCGAGCGAGCGGCGCAAGAGCAGAGGCGCGCCGTCGTCCCAGCGCGCGAGCATGTCCGCGTTCGTCGCGGCGGCAGGATCGAAGGACGCGCGCCCGTCGGGCGAGAGCTTGCCGAGGCCCTCCGCGCTCGGACCGAAGAACACCGCGCTCCCGGGATCGGCGCCCTGCGACGGGCTCGGCCCCCAGCGCACCACGCCCGGCACGAGCGGGTCGAACCCCGCCCCGAGCGGCGCCGTCGCCGCGCGTGGCCCGAACGTCAAGAGCAGCACGCCCCCGCGCTCGACCCACGCCGAAAGCGAGCGCCGGCCCTCCGGCGTGAAGCCCGGCACGTCGTCCACGATGAGCCCCGCGAACGCGGCCAGCTCGTCCGCATGATCCGGCACCGCGGGCAGCGGCCGCACCTCCGCGTCGAGGTGCATCGCCGTGAGGGCCTGCTCGATTGGCGGCGGCCCGCCCGTGGCCACGTGCGTCGAGGCCACGTCCACCACGACCGCGATCGGCAGCGCCCCGCCGGCCGGCACGACCGGCGCCTCGTCGTCCTCCAGGATCGCGTCGCCCGGCGTCAGCCCGACCGTCAGGTCCTCCGGCGCGCCGTCCGGCACGTCGAGCGCGACCTCCTCGGCGCGGACGGACGGCCCGAGCGGCGCCGACGCGAGCACCTTCCCCTCGGCCTTGAGCTCCACCGCCCGACCCGCCGAGGCCGAGATCACCCCCGCGCCCTCGCCCACCGGCCGCGCCTCGGGGCTGCACACGACCCGCGCCCGCACCTTGCCCGAGCGCAGGTCCGCGCGTGTCACCGCGCAGTCGCGGCCCGTGGCTTCGAGCTCCGGCAGCGGCACCCACAACGTCGTGTCCGACCCGCCGCCGAGGGGCGCGGCGTTCGGCGCTCCATCGGCGAGGTCGCTCAGAAGGACCACCCGCCGATCAGCGTGCGGCACGCTGCGCAGAAGCTCCCGCGCCAGCGCCAGCGCGCCATCCAGATCCGTCGCGCGATCGGACGGCTCGATCGCGTCGAGCGCGCCCGTCACGGCCGCCATGTTCGTCGTGGACGCGAGCGCCACGCGCGCCGGCGCGCCTCCGAGGACCACGGCCACCGCGTCGCCGCTGCGCAGGCCCGTGGCGAGCTCCCGCGCCGACGCGAGGGCCCGCTCGAACTTCGTCCGCTTGCCCGGCGCGGCCGTCCCGGCTTCCAGCGGCGCGCGCATGCTCAGCGAATCGTCGATCACGATCGCGAGCGCCACCGAGGCCCCGTCTTTTCGCTCCAGGCCGAGCCGCGCGCACCGCACGAACGGCGTCGCGCCGAGCACCGCGAGCATGAGCACGCTGAGCGCTCGCACCGCGAAGAGCGAGCGATCCTCCAGCATGCTCCGCCGCCGGGCCAGAGGCTTCGTCGGCGGCACGAGCTTCGCGGGCGGGAAGGGTTGCTCCTCGGCTTGCCTTCGCCGGAGCAGGTGCGCCGCGACCGGCGCGGCGACGAGCAGCGCCACGAGCAACGCGGCGATCGTGGCGAAGCTCATGCGCGCGCCTCGGCCACGGCGCGCACCACGGCGCGCACCACGTCGGCGGGGGGTTGGTCCGTCACCGACTCCACCCAGCGCCCGCCCCTCCCGGAGAGCTCCGTCGACCAGCGCTCGGCGATCCCGGCGAGCCGCTCGCGGTAGATCGCGCGCACCTCCTCGGCGTCGGTCTCCACGACCACGTCGCCCTCGCTCGCGCGGAGCCGCACGTGCCCGGAGAAGCCGAGATCCGCCTCGTTCGGATCGAGCACCCGGAGCGCCACGAGCGAGCGCCCGCCGGCCGCGAGCGCCGAGAACGCCGACAGCGCCCGCTCTGGCAGATCCACGAAATCGCTCACCAGCACGATCACCGCGCCTCGCCGCGCGCGCCGCGCCACCGGGGCGAGGGCCCGCTCCATCGCCGCCTCGTCCGTGCTCGCGTCGCCCGCGGCCGCGGCCCCTTCGAGCGCCCCGGCCACCCGATCGAACGCCTCGCGCCCGCTCGACGCCGGCAGCGGCAGCGTCCCGCGCCCGCCGAGCCACGCGAGGCCCACGGGATCCCCCGTCGACAGCGCCACGCGCGCCAGCGCCGCGGCCACGAGCGCCCCGTAGGCGAGCTTCGCGCCCGGGGCCCGGCTGCTGCGGTAGGCCATCGAGGCCGTCGCGTCCACGCAGAGCCAGAGAGCGCGATCCGTCTCCGTCTCGAACTCGCGCACCATCATCCGGTCGTGCCGCAGCAAGGCCCGCCGGTCGAAGAACCGGAGATCGTCGCCGGGCACGTAAGGCCTGTGCCCGCCGAACTCCACGCCGGGCCCTTTGCGCACGCTCCGGTGCCCGCCTGCGTAGACGCCCTCGGCCAGCGTCCGGGCCCGCAAGCGCAGCGGCGCGAGGCTACCCCAGTCGATGGGGATCCCGTCCTTTCCGGAGCGCGACGAGGGACGAAGCTCGGCCATGGGGACGGTTGAATTAGCCCAACGCGACGGGCCCGCCACGACAAAACTTGTGGCAAGGAGAGGACCGTGCGCGTGTTCTTCTGCGGCCCTTTCCGCGTGTTCCTCCTCGCCGCGTTCCTCCCGGCGTGCCGCGGCGGCGACGCCCCCGAGGCCACGCCCGCGCCCGCTCCCCCCGATACCGCACGATCTTCCGCGCCCTCGGCCGCGCCCCCGCGCCGCCCGACGATCCGCCATTACCTCGCCCGCACGGCCGAGCGATGCGAGGTTCATTCGGTCGATCGGGACGTCGTCTCCCCGGCCACGCAGACCCCTTGCCCGCAGGATTTGCAGGTCGGCGAGCGCATCCGCGTGATGGGGAAATCGTGTTTGCGGGAGGGGAGCACCGAGCGGACGCAGCCGGTGGTTTGTCCGGGGGCGCTGCTTTCGGCGGCGCGGGAGCCTCCGGGGCCGGATGGCGGGGCGCCCTGAATCAGCACCCCCCACGCAGCGCCAGGCGCAGCGGCTTCGCCACGGAGTCCGCGCCGAACAGGCGTGTTTCGATGATCGGCGAGTCGCACTCCACCAGCATGACCTGATGCACCACCGCGCCCTCGTCCGTGCGCACCACGGTGCTCTTCAGCCGCGTCGCGCGCCAGGGGACCCAGGCCTCGGCGCCGTCGTCGCAGCACACGGGGGCATAACGCAGCATGAACGGGCGCTGCAAGTCCTTGTGCGACGCCGAGAACACGCGTCCTCGGGAAAGATTGCAGCGCGGCTGCAGCGCTGCAATGGCACGCTCCCGCCTCTCTCTCTGCTCGGGCAGGCTGACCCATTTCCGCGCGAGCGCCTCGTCGAGAGCCTCTTCGGTCTTCTCGAGATCTTCCTTCGAGAACGCGGCCGTATCCTCGGCGAGCTCGACCGCGCTGGCGCGACTCTCCAGGAACGTTCTTTCCGCCATGCCCTTTGGCTGGATTTTTCGCGACGCAGCGTCCTCGGGCGAGGCGAGCTCGACGAGCTCGGTCGGACGAGACAAGCGCGCCTGATATTGCTCGGCCTGGTCCTTTCGCTCGAAGAGCCCAGCCACGACCGCGAGCCCCTTGCGCTTGGGATCGGCGAGCGGCAGATCGTCCAGCGTCGCGACGAACGGGTATCCCGTCGCGAGCTCCCCGGTCCCTCCGCTGCGGAGTGCCGCTTCGGCCGCACGGGCGTCGACGGCGACGCCGAGGAAGAGCGCATAACGCGGCGTGGTTTTCTTGCATTCCTCGTCGAGATAAACATCGAGATGGCAGAAGCCAGCCGGCAAGACATCCTCGGCGGGGATGGGGCGCAGCGCCAGCGTGACTGCTGGAGGCGGAGCGGTCGCGGCGGACGCCGGCGCGGCGCTGGTCGTAGAAGCGGGGCTCGGCAGGGTTGCTGCCCTGGGGACGACCTGCTGTCCGGCATTGGATGACGAGCACGCAGATAGGGACAAGGATGCGCACAGCACGACGGTGAATGGCAGGGCAGGTCGAGCCATGAGGAAAGGCGCTACCACGAGAGATCGGGGAGCGCAATTCTCGCGCCTTGCCACGGCTCACGAGAGCAGCTACCCACCTCGCATGCGCGCCGCTTCCGCTCTGCTGCTGCTCGCGGGTGTCTTCTCCTGCGCAATCACCCCCCCGGCCAGCGCTCCCCCGCGCTCCCGCGGGTCGGGGATCGAGCCCGCGACACGAGCATCGCCCGAGGTCCCGGCCGATGAGGTCCGCTTTCGTCTCCCGCTCCCGCCGCCGGAAACGGGCCGCCTCGCCTTCTTCGATGTCCGCCCCGACCCGCTGCACAGCTTTCCTGCCGTCGCGATCGAGAGCGCCGGACGTCCTGTGCAGACGGTCGTGCTCGACGGCCCTGACGACGAGCAAATGGGTTGGGAGGCCGTCGCGCGGGCCGGCGAGGCTTCCCGCGAGGTCATCGGCGTCCTGGACAGTCAAATCGAGTCGCCGGGCTGGGACCTGGTCATCGTTGCTTCGACCGATTCCGGCCGCACCTGGGCGCGCCGTGCGACCCTCCGCAAGGTCTACTACATGGCAACGGTGGAGTCGCTGATTGCGCGATCGCCGGATCATTTCGATCTCGTCCTCCGGCTCGACGACGACTATGGCGCAGGCGTCGCGCCCGGCCGATATGTCGCTTCGACCGAGGACCGGGGATCTTCGTGGTCTCCGTTCGTCATTGCGCGTTGATCCCCGACTTCCAGCCATGCCGCCCCTGAAGGCGAAGGCCAGGAAAGAACGCCCCGGTCACCCCGCGTCGCCACGTCCCCGCGCGATGTGTAGCTACGAATTTCTCGCGCCCCCGCAACGCCGCCTCCCCCTCCGACATCAGAACCAAGATCGAGGAGGATCTTCCGATGGAGCGCTGGGACACGATCGTCGTTGGGTCGGGCTCGGGGGGGCTCACGGCTGCGCTTGCGCTCGCGCGCGCGGGACAGCGGGTCCTCGTCCTCGAACAGCATTACTTGCCGGGCGGCTGGACGCACAGCTTCGCGCTCGAAGGGTATCGCTTCAGCCCCGGCGTCCATTACATCGGCGAGCTCGGCCCCGGCCAGTCCGCCCGCGCGCTCTACGAAGGCCTCGGCCTCGGCTCGGACCTCACGTTTCACGAGCTCGCGCCGGACGGCTTCGACCATTTCCTCCTCGGCGGCGAGCGATTCGACGTCCCGCGCGGCTTCGATCGCTACTTCGAGCGCCTCGTCTCCCGCTTCCCCCACGAGCGCAAGGGGCTCGCGCGATACTTTGATATCATCGGCCGCATTGTCGAAGGTACCCTCCGCTGCGAGGAGCTCCTCGTCTCCCCGCTCGGCGCCCTCGCGCTCCCGTTCCGCTCGAAAGACCTCTTCACGTGGGGCCTGCGCACCCAGCGCGCCCTCCTCGACGCCACCATCCGCGACCCGCTCCTCCGCGGCATCCTCGCCGCGCAATCGGGCAACCATGGTCTGCCCCCGTCGCGCGTCTCGCTCCCCCTCCACGCCCGCATGATCAACCATTACTACGACGGCGGGTATTACCCTCGTGGCGGCGCCAAGCGCATTCCGATGGCCATGATCAAGGCCCTCCGCAAGCGCGGCGGCGAGATCCGCCTTCGCGCCCGGGTCCGCCGCATCCTCGTCGAATCCGGCCGCGCGGCCGGCGTCGAGCTCGACTCGGGCGAGCGTATCGCCTCCCGCGCCGTCGTCTCCAATGCCGACCCCGCGATCACCTTCGGCAAGCTCCTCGAACCGCCGCACGGCGAGCGCGAGCGCCGCAAGACCGGCCGCATGGAATACTCCGTCGGCATCCTCAGCGTCTTCTGCGCCACCGACCTCGACCTGCCCGCGATGGGCCTCGATTCGGGCAATTACTGGTGTTATCGCACCCTCGACGTGAACGGCGTCTACGAGCGCGCCCTCCACGCGCTCCCCCACGGAATCGTCGAGGGCCTCTTCCTCACCGTCACCACCCTGAAGGACCCTGGCCACGCGCCGAAGGGCCACCATACCCTGGAGCTCTTCACGTTCGTCCCGTACGAACCCTTCGAACGCTGGGCCGGCACCGCCGCGGCGCGCCCCGAGGAATATCGCGACCTCAAGGAGCGCCTCGGCGACGCCCTGATCGCCGCGGCCGAGCGCGTGATCCCCGGGCTCGGGAAAAACCTCACCTTCCGCTCCGTGGGCACGCCCCTCACGAACGATTTTTATTGCGAGACCTACCGCGGCTCGAGTTATGGCACGGCGAAGAGCCCCCTCCAGCTCGGCCCCTTTTCCTTCCCCATTCGCTCCAGCGTCCCCGGCCTTTACAGCGTCGGCGCGAGCACGCTCAGCCATGGCGTCGCGGGCGCGGCCACCTCCGGCCTCTTCGCGGCCCGCGACATCCTCGGCGTCCGCCACATCGCAGACCTCCTCGCCCCGCCCGACGGCTCGCTCCAGATCATCCCGGCCGCCGAGCTCGCGCCCGTCTCCAGGACCCGCGCGCACGCGCCCGCCGCGACGCACGACGACGACACCGACGACGCCCTCGCTTCCTGAACGACGAAAAACCTCCTTTCCCGCGCCCACCCTTTCCGCTATCGAATGGGCGCCGATGCCCGATTCCCGCCCTACCTGGTCGCTCTTCCTCGACGTCCTCCGCGGCCCCCGCGCCGCCATGGCCGGCGTCGCGGCGCGCGCGGACGCGCGGGAAGGGCGGGCGGCGATGCTCGTGCTCGGCGCCATGCACGGGGCCTTTTCCCTTCTCCTCTTCCTTTCGGGCCATGCGCCGCGGTTTGGCCTGCCCGGACTCGGACGGGATCGGCATTACCTCGTCCAGGCCATCCTCGCCGTGCCGCTTTACCTCGTCCTCTGGCGCGTCGGCGGCGGCATCACGCATGCCATCGCGCGCCGCGCCTCCGCGCCGGGCGGGGAGGGGAGCCGGCTCAGCGCGTCGCTCGCCGTGTTCGGCGTGGCCTATGCCGTGCCGATGACGCTCCTCTTCATCGTCCCCGATATCGCCGTGTACTTCGCGTTCGGCTTTTCGGCCATCGGAAAGGCCATGCGATATTACGCGCCGCTCGCCGCGGCCGGCTGCCTCGCGCTCGGCACGATGGGTTTGTCACGGGCGCACCATCTCCGCACGCGCGCGGCCCTCCTCGCCGCGCTCGTCGGATTCGTGGCGCAGGCCCTTCTCGGCGCATTTTTCCTGCGGTAGGAGCGATCGTGGACGCCTCGGAAACACTCGTCATCCTCGGCTGTGGTTTTACGGGAACGTACGCCGCGAGGCAGGCCCTCGCCGCGGGCATCCGTGTCGTGGGCACGACCCGCTCCCCCGAGCGTGCCGCCGCCTTGTCCGAGCTCGGCGTCGACGTCCGCCTCGTGCCCCGCCTCGACGAAGTTCTCGTCTTGCCGCTCCTCCGCGAGGACACGCGCGTCCTCGTCACCTACCCGCCCGACGACGCGACCGACACCGCCCTCTTGCCCCTGCTCTCCCGCGCCGCGTCCGCGGTCTACCTCTCCTCGACCGGCGTCTATGGCAGCGCCGCGGGCCGGATCGACGAGGAGACCCCGGTGGATCCCCGTGAACCTCGCGCCGCCGCTCGCCTCCGGGCCGAGACCCTCGTGCGCGCGGCCGGCGGGATCGTCCTCCGCGCGGCGGCCATTTATGGCCCGGGTCGGGGCCTCCACGTCCGGCTCGCGCGAGGCGAACACAAGATCGCCGAAGGCGGCCACGCCGTCATCAGCCGCATCCACGTGGAGGACCTCGCGCGCCTCGCCCTCGCCGCGCTCGCGCGCGCCCCGAAAGGCGAGGTCTTCGTGGTCGCCGACGACGCGCCCGTCCCTCAGTCCGAGGTCATCGACTGGCTCTGCGCGCGGCTCGGCGTCCCGCGACCCATCGAGGTCTCGAGGGATCACCTTCCCCCGACCCTCCGGAACGACCGCCGCGTCGACGCCGGGAAGATTCGACGAGAGCTAAGGGTTTCCCTCGATTACCCGACGTACCGCGAGGGGTTCGTCGCCTGCCTTGCCGCGGAGGCCGACCCATCGACCTCGTAAGAAATTAGTTTGCGTTGCCAACTATTTCGTTGGCTCACCAATTACGTCTGGTCTATCTTCCGCGGTCATGGAAAAGTTGATCCGCGGCCTCATCGACTTTCGCAAGAACAAGCTCCCCGGCCTGGCTCCGCTCTTCAAGCAGCTCGCGGAGCGGGGGCAGAAGCCCGACGTCCTCTTCTTTGCTTGCGCCGACAGCCGTGTGGTCCCGAACCTGATGGTCTCCACCGACCCGGGGGACCTCTTCGTGGTTCGGAGCGTCGGCAACCTGGTCGCGCCGGCCACTGAGTCCGGCATCTCCGTGGGCGACGTCTCCGAGGCTTCGGCCATCGAGTTCAGCCTGGCCAAGCTCAAGATCAGGCACATCGTCGTCTGTGGCCATTCTCGCTGCGGCGCCATCGAGGCCATCCTCAACGGCCGCGAGAACTACAGCGCCTTGCCGAACCTCCGGGCCTGGCTCGCGCACGGTGAATCTGCCTTTGCGCGCCTCGTGCGCTCGCCCTTCATCAAGGACGACCTGCCGGCCGTCGACCGCCTCTCCCAGGCCAACGTCCTCCAGCAGCTCGAGCACATCGCGAGCTATGCGAACGTCCGCAAGCTCGTGGACGAGGGCGCGATCACGCTGCACGGCTGGTGGTTCGACGTCGCGACGGGCGACGTGCACGTCTACGACAGAGAGCGCGGCGGCTACATCCTGCTCGACGAGACCGAGGCCGAGCGCGTGCTGGCCGGCCAATCCGCGTTTCAGCATAGCTGACGGCCAGTCCGAGGGCCTCACGCCGGGATCAACCCGGAGAAGGAGGCCCGAGTGCGCTTTTTCGTTCACATCGCGCCCGGAGTGACTCTACATCGGTGGAGGTCCCCACCATGGCAGAGGAACAAAGCAAGGCGGAGTGACTCTACATCGGTGGAGGTCCCCACCATGGCAGAGGAACAAAGCGAGACGGAGGGCGCCCCCCCGCTCACACCCGTCGCCCCGGAGGAACGCAACCCGCTCCTCGACGTCCTTCGCGGGTTCGCCCTGCTCGGCATCATCGTGATGAACATGCCGGGCTTCAGCGTGCCCGACGGCATCAGCGCGCTCGACGAACACTACTTCCCGCGCTTGTACGACCGGGTGGCCGAGACCGTCACGTCGATCGTGTTCGCGGGCAAGGCCAACTCGATTTTCTCGTTCCTGTTCGGCCTCGGGCTGACTGTCCAGATGCAGCGCGCCGAGGCGAGCGGCGCGCGCCTCACGCCTCTCTACCTGCGACGTGTCGCCGTGCTTTTCCTCGTGGGCGCCGCGCACGCGATCTTCCTCTGGAACGGGGACGTGCTGCACACGTATGCGGTCCTCGGGCTCTTCTTGCTCGCCTTGCGCCGCGCCTCCGATCGGCTCGTCTTCGGGCTCATCGCGATCGCGTTCCTCGCGCCGACCGTGCGCAGCATGATCGGGCTCCTTCTGCAAGAAGCGCCCCCGCATCCGCTATCCTTCTGGGTCGCCATGGCGCATGAGCACATGCGGATCTACTCGACGGGGACGTATCTCGAACAAATCGGGGCGCGGCTCGCGATTTTCGCGGATGCGTACGCCATGATCCGGCTCGGCCACGGTATGATCTGGTGGTATCTCTCGGTGTTCGTCACGATGCTCCTCGGGCTCTACGCGGGCAAAAAGCGGCTGCTCGAGGACGTCGCGAGCAACCTCCCGCGGATTCGCAAGGTCCTCTGGATCTCGCTGAGCCTCGGAATCGCCGCGTCGGTGGGTTTTTCTCTGCTCTTCGCGTTCCGACCCATGCCCCCGCCGGAAGGCTGGACCTGGTACGGCTTCGCCGCCGACCTGCTCTTCCGGGTGAACCGGCCCCTGCTCTGCATCGCTTACATCGCAGCGATCGCGCTCCTGCTCCAGACCGACCGCGGCAAGCGCGTGCTCCTCGTGCTCGCGAGCCCGGGGCGCATGCCGCTCACGAATTACCTGACGCAGAGCCTTATCGCGACCACGCTCTTTTATAGTTACGGATTCGGCTGGTACGGCAAAGTCGGCCCGCTCCTCGGGACCGGGATCGCGGTGGCGATCTTCGCCGTGCAGGTCGTCTGGAGCCGATTCTGGCTCGCGCGTTTCCGCTATGGCCCGCTCGAATGGCTGTGGCGCGCCGCGACGTACGGCAAGCTGCCGCCGATGCGGCTCGCGCAGGTCCCCGCGCCCGAGCTCGTCGACGTCCGAGCCCCGGCTTCGTGACGATCAACCCGCAGCGCCGCCCGGCAGCTCCGTCGGGTCAGGGTCGCCTGCGTCTTTTGGGTCCCGCCGCCGCCGCGCCGCCGGATCGTCGTACATGAAGATCACGGTGAACAGCACGAACGCGGCCCACATCGCCACGTGGTGGTAGAGCATCGCGACCCCGCCGAGGCGCTGGAAAATCTGGCTCGCGACGAGCGGGCCCGAGAGGATGCCCGCCGCGTAGAACATGTTGTAAATCGAGTTTGCCCGGCTGTAATCGCGCGGCTCGACGATGACGCCCGTGAGCGCGAGCGCGACCGGCGACATCGACGCGAACGACCCGCCCGTCCCGAAGACGATGGCGAGCATGAGCCAATAGTTGTCGGCGTAGATGAAGCCCGCCACGCAGCAGAGCCCGATGAACGAGAGCACGCGGACCGCGCGCAGGTGCCCCACGCGGTCCGCGACCCGGCCCGCCACGTTCGAGAAGATCATCATGCCGAGGCAAAACAGCCCCGGCAGCACGATCGTGCGGTTCTCGGGAATCCCCTTCGACTCGATGAGGTAAAGCGGCAGGAAAATCACCACGGCCGCCTGAAAGTAGCCGTACGAGAACGAGGCGAAGCACGAGGTCTTGATGCGCCACAGGATCGTGGCGGCCGAGAGCTCCGAGCCCTTTTCGCCCTCCGTCTCCTCATCCGCGCTCGCGCCCTCGACCGGCGGCGCCGGCGGCATCTTCAGGGCCACGTAAAGGCCGGCGCCGAGCGCGAACAGGGCGGCCACGCCGAACGAGACGGTCGCAGGAACGAACCGATCCATGCCCGTCGCCATGAGCGGACCGGCCACGTATCCGCTCGCGAGCCATATCGCATAAAGGGTCGTGAGGTACGCCTTGTGCTCCTTCCGGGCTTGCGCGAGCAGCACCGTCTCGGAGCTGACCCATATGCCGATCGTGAACAGGCCGTCGACGAAGCGCACGGCCGCGACCTGGGCGAAGGTCTTCGCGAACGGGAAGGCGGCGAGGCAGCCCGCGTACCCGAGGAGCGACGCGGCTAGGACTCGTTCGGCCGAAAACCGGCGAATGATCGCCCCGACCGGGAGCGCGAAGGCCACGAGCCCCCCGCCGAAGAAGAGGGCCAGAAAGCCGATCGAATCCTTCGAGTACCCCAGCCGGTTCAGGTGCACCGCCGTGAGCCCGATCGAGATGCCGCACGCAATCCCGAACGGTAACGTGGTCGCATAGAGACGGCGGAGCTGGGGGGTGACAGGACTCACGCACGGCCTCTACCATGGCGACCGCGCGTGGGCTATGTGCCTCTGCTGCGAACGATTTTTCTCATCGGCCGCCGCGTCGCAGCATGAAAGCCCGCCTGCCGGAGCTCGATCCAGCGAGCCGCGCTTTTTGTGTTGACACGAAGAGCCCGCGCGCGAGCCGCGAGCGGGCGAGCCCGGCGGGCGTCAATCGGTGGTATCGAAATCAATACCCGTCGCAGGCGCCGGGCACGAGCTCGGTCTTGTGGATGACCTCGCCGTTGAAACGACAGATCTTGCTGATCTGCGGGTCCGGATTGAGCAGGCATTTCTGGAGCGCATCCTGGCAGGAGACGTCGGGCATGAACCCCCCGCCGCCTTGATCCTCGGAGCAGAATCGGAACGTATAAGACCCGACGCCGTCGTTGCCCGCGCACGGATCCGCTCCCTCCGGCTCGTCGTCGCATTCGAGCACGCTCTCGGCCACGTGGCTCGTCTGCGTGTAGCCCTGCTCGACGGCACACGTCGAGTCGGCCTGGAGGTCGTCGTGCAGCGTGAAATGCGTGGCCTGATAGCAGCCGTGGAACGAGGTCAGCGCGCGCCCCGTCAGATCCTCGACCGCCGCGACGAGCGCCTGCGTATCGCTGCCGCCCTCGGCGTGCGGCCATGCATAGGCATATGCGCCGAGCGAGCCGTCCGGGCCGTCATGGGTCTCGACCGCCACGCCCGCGGGCACGTCGGCCGTTTGAGCGTGATAGCCGTTCAGGATCACCTTTTCGAGCGTGACGCCTTCGGCCGCGGTGACGGTCCAGTGCACCGGCTCGTACGACGAGAGGACCAGGATCGAGCTCGATTGCCGCTCGACGTGCACCGACGCGGCGCCGGGCGGGTGCACGTCGCCGCCGTGATTGCCGTGCGACTCGTAGATGCCGATGAGGTGCAGCTCCGCGCCGCAGACGGGGGGCGGGCTCACGACGCCGCCGGGATCACCCGGACCACCCGGGCCAGGCTGGCCGTCCTCGCCGCCCCCGATCACGACCGCTCCTTTGCAACCCAAAAGACCGAGCGTGCCCGTGAGAAACAGACCCGCGAGCGTGCGCCCGAAATACGATAAGGTCATTGCCATTCCTCCGCGCGAAAGCCGATGCGGCGGGGGAACGTAGCACATATGGAATGGCTGGAGAAGTATCGACGCGCCGCCTGCCTGCATTTTGGCAGATATCCGCCTACACCTGCTGCGGCGCGTCGATCCTCGTCGATCCTCAATGAACCGCGCGAACTTCGCCGGACGTCTCCGCGTCGCTGCCGAGCGGGACGGTCTCTTCGTCGGCCGGCCGATCTTCCAGCGCTGCGTGGATCACCTGGCTCATGTCCTCGGCGAACACGAACGTCAGCGAGCTACGCACCTCCTCCGGCACCTCCTCGACGTCGCGCGCGTTCTTTTGCGGCAGGATCACCCGCTTGATGCCGGCCCGATGCGCGGCCATCACCTTCGCTTTGATCCCGCCGACGGGGAGCACGCGCCCGCGCAGCGTGCATTCGCCGGTCATCGCCGTATCGCTGCGCACCCGCCGCGACGAGAGCAGCGACGTCAGCGCTGTGAACATCGTCACGCCCGCGCTCGGCCCGTCCTTGGGCACGGCGCCCGCGGGCACGTGGATGTGCAGGTCCTCCTCTTCGAGCTTCGACGCATCCACGCCGAGCTCCGCCGCGTGGCTCTTCACGTACGAGAGCGCCGCCTTCGCCGATTCCTTCATCACGTCGCCGAGCTGCCCCGTGATTTCCACGCGACCTCGGCCCGGCATCCGGCTCGTCTCGATGAACAGAATGTCGCCGCCCACCGGCGTCCATGCCATGCCCGTCGCCACGCCCGCCGACGCCGTCCGCTCCGCCACCTCCGCGAAAAACTTCACCTTGCCGAGGTATTTTCCGAGATCGCTCTCCTCCACGTGCAGGTTCGGTTTTTCGTCCTTCGCCCGCGCCACCTCCAGAGAAAGCGCGCGGCAAAGCTTCTTGATTTCCCGTTCGAGCTGACGAACGCCCGCCTCCCGCGTGTAATCGCGCACGATGGCCCGGAGCGCGTCGTCCGTGATCGTCAACGTGCCCTCGGGGATCCCGTGCGCCGCGAGCTGCTTCGGGATCAGATGCCGGCGCGCGATCTGCGCCTTCTCGTCCGGCGTGTATCCGGGGACCTCGATGATCTCCAATCGGTCGCGGAGCGGCGCCGACAGCGTGCCGAGGTCGTTCGCCGTGCAGACGAAGAGCGCCTCGGACAGGTCGAACGGCAGCTCCAGGTAATGGTCCTGGAACGTCTTGTTTTGCTCCGGATCCAAGACCTCGAGCAGCGCCGCCTCGGGATTGCCCGCCCAGCCCACCGCGAGTTTGTCGATCTCGTCGAGCAGGACGACCGGGTTCTTCACCTTCGCCTTCTTCATCCCGTGGATGATCCGGCCCGGGAGCGCCGCCACGTACGTGCGCCGGTGCCCGCGGATCTCCGCCTCGTCGCGCACGCCGCCGAGCGCGATTCGCACGAACGGCCGGCCCGTCGCGTCCGCGATCGATTGCCCGATCGAGGTCTTGCCGACCCCGGGCGGACCCGCGAGGCAGAGAATGCTGCCCTTCGCCGTGCCCATCAATTTCAGCACCGCGATGTGCTCCAGGATCCGGCGCTTCACGTCGCCGAGACCGTAATGGTCCTCGTCGAGCTTCTTGCCGACCGCGTCGATATCGTCTTTCGCATCGGCGCGCTCGGTCCACGGCAGCTCCGCGATCCAGTCGAGGTACGTCCGGATCACGTTGTATTCGGCCTGCTGCGGCGAGAGCGCTTCGAGCCGCTTGAGCTCGCGATCGGCGACGGCGCGCGCTTCCTCGGGCAGATTCGCTTTCTCCAGCCGCTCGCGCAGCTTGCCCGTCTCGTCGTCCGAGCCCTCCTCGCCGAGCTCTTTCTTGATGGCCCGGAGCTGCTCGCGCAGGATCGCCTCGCGCTGGTGATTGCCGATCTCGCGCCGCACGTCCTGCTCGATCTTGCGCTTCACCTCGGAGAGCGATTTCTGCTCGATGACGAAGCCCGCGACGATACGCAGCCGCTCGACCACGTCGAGCGCTTCGAGCACCCGCATGTCCTTGTCCGACGTGAGCCCGAGCAGCGCCGAGACCCGATCCGCGAACAGGCCCGGATCCTCCTCGGCGAGCGACGGCTCGATCGAATTCTCGATTCCGCGGCCGAGCTCGCGCACCTGATCGAAGAGCGCGCGGGCGAAGAGCTTGGCCTCCTCGCTCGATTCGCTCGTCTCCGCGGCGACCTCGCCTTCCGCGAGCCAGAACGGATCCCGACGCACGATTCGACCGAGGTGCATGCGGCCCACGCCCTCGATGACGAGCTTCATGTCCCCGCTCGGCAGCCTGCCCGTCTCCACCACCCGGGCGAACGTCCCGAGGCGATAGAGATCCGACTCGGCCGGATCCCCGAGGTTGCGGTCTTTCTGGGTGAGGACGCCGATCACGTCCCCCTTGCTCAGCGTGCGGACGAGCGCTACCGAACGCTCGCGGCCGATGGGCAGAGCGATCACCGCGCCGGGAAAGAGCACCCCGTTGCGGAGCGGAAGCACCGGAAATGGAGAAGAGGGCGCGCGGGCCCCGTCGCGGAGGGTCGTCATCGTGGGACTCCTTGGGACTTCAGGAAAGAGCGCCTCGCCACGGTCGGCGTCGCCGGTCCGGTGGCGCGAGGCGTGAACGAACCATAAATCCGTTCACTGCTCCGTCAACGGGGGGACGTGCGGACGTGCGAAAGGGTGACGGGACGGTACGGGAGGCTCGTGGGGGCCCTTCCGCCCAGGGCCGCCACGCGCGTGACGTTCGTCATGACCGCGTAGAGAAGATGATCCGCGCCCCGGCGACGCGTATGCTGGTAACGGTGCGGGCAAACGGGACCTCGACGTCGTCGGACCACGCTCTTCGTAAACCGCCTTCGGGATGAGAGTCGGGCAGGTCGTCGCGCAGAGATTCCGCATCGACGCCCAGGTCGGGGGCGGCGGCATGGGGCAGGTCTATCGCGCCTTCGATCGCTCCACGGGCGAGGTCGTGGCCGCGAAGTTCCTGAACGACACGTCGCCCGAGACCGTGGCGCGCTTCGAGCGGGAAGGCCGGGCCCTCGCGCGGCTCTCGCACCCCGGCATCGTCCGCTACGTGGCGTACGACGTGATGCCGGACGGGCAGCCATTCCTGGTGATGGAGTGGCTCGAGGGCGAGGATCTCGCGCAAAGGCTCGCGCGCACGCACCTCACGGTCCCCGAGACGATCACGCTCGCGACGCGCGTGGCCGAGGCGCTCGGCGCCGCGCACGCGCAGGGCATCGTCCACCGCGACCTCAAGCCCGGCAATGTCTTCCTCGTTGGTGGTCGAATCGACGCGCCGAAGATCCTCGATTTCGGCATCGCGTTTTTCGGCGGCAGCGCCCGCATCACCGCGACCGGCACGATGATGGGCACGCCGAGCTACATCGCGCCCGAGCAGGCGCGCAGCGGCGGCGTGGTCGACGCCTCGGCCGACGTGTTCTCCCTCGGATGTCTGCTCTTCGAGTGCCTCTCGGGCCGGCCGCCGTTCCAGGGGGATCACTTCGTCGCGGTGCTCGCGAAGGTCATCTTCGAGGAGGCGCCGCGGCTCCTCGAGCTCGGCGTCGCCGTGCCCCCGTGGCTCGACGAGCTCGTCGCGCGCATGCTCTCGAAGGAGCCCACGCGGCGGCCGCGCGACGGCACCGCGCTCGCCCGCGCCCTCGAAGCCGAGATGATCGACGACGACGGCCTCGACGACGTGCCGCCGCGGTCGCTCGGCAAGCGCGAGCGGCGCTTCCTCGGCGTCGTGCTGCTCGGCCCGCCCGCGTCCGCGCCGCCCATCACCTCGACCTCCAAGACGCTCGCGGTCTCCACGCCCGACACGATGCGCTCGGTGGTCACGCGGTTCGGCGCGCACCTCGAGCTGCTCGCCGACGGCACGGCCGTCGTGATCCTCGACCACACGAGCGTGCCCACGGACATCGCCGCGCAGGTCGCCCGGTGCGCGCTCGCGCTGCGCGAGTTTTTTCCGGGGGTACCCATCGCCGTGACCACCGGCTGGTGCGAGCTCGGTCGTGGCCTGCCGGTCGGCGAGGCGATCGAGCGGGCGCTCTGGCTCCTGCACATGGAGGGACCCGTCCCCGGGCCGCGCGTCGCGATCGACGAGACCACCGCGGGCCTGCTCGACAGCCGCTTCGATTTCGTCGAGCTCGCGCCCGGCGGCTGCGAGCTCAGGGGCGAGCGCGTCTCGGCCGAGGCCTTCCGCCCGCTGCTCGGCAAGCTCACACCGTGCGTGGGGCGTGAGCACGAGCTCGCCTTGCTCGAACAGAGCTTCGCGACCGCCGAGAGCGAACCCGCGGCGCTCGCCGTGGTGGTCACGGGATCCGCTGGCATCGGCAAATCGCGCCTCGTGCACGAGTTCATCGAGCGTCGCAAGCGCGCGGCCGCGCCCGTCGAGATCCTGTGGGGCCGTGGGGATTTGCAGCGGGCTGGCTCCACGTTCGGCCTGCTCGCCGACGTGCTCTGGCGCGCGGCCGAGGTGAAGGGCGGCGAGCCCATCGAGGTGCGGCGTGATCGCCTCGCCGCGTTCGTCGCGCGGCACGTCCCCGAGCGCGACCTGCGCCGCGTGACCGAGTTCCTCGGCGAGCTCTCGGGCATCCCTTTCCCCGACGAGGACAGCCTCCCGCTCCGCGCCGCGCGCCAGGATCCGGAGCTCTGCGGCGAGCAGATACGACGCGCATTTCGTGATTTCCTGCGCGCTCTTTGCGCCGAGGGGCCCGCGCTCATCGTCGTCGAGGACGTGCACTGGGGCGATCGCGCCTCCGTCTCCGCGCTCGAAGCGGCGCTGCGCGAGCTCGCGGACGAACCCATCTTCCTCATGGCGACCGCGCGCCCCGAGGTCGAGCAAGTCTTTCCGCAGCTCTGGGTCGAGTGTGGCCGCCAGGAGATCCGGCTGAAGCCCCTCTCCGTGAAGGCGAGCGCCCGGCTCGCGCGCAAGGTGCTCGGCGACGCGGTGGCCACGCCTCTCATCGAGCGGCTCGTGGCCCTCTCCGAGGGGCACCCGTTTTTCCTGGAAGAGCTCGTCCGGGCCGCGTCCGAGGGCTCGCTCGGCGAATCCTTGCCCGAGACGATCGTGGCCATGGTGCAGACGCGCCTCGAGCGGCTCGAGCCTCGCGCGCGTCGGGCTTTGCGCGCGGCGAGCATCCTCGGCGAGGTCTTCTGGCGCGGCGCCGTCGTGCACATGGTCGGCGAGGGCGGCCCGGGCTGCGATTCGCTCGCCGCGCTCGTCTCCGGCGAGATTTGCCTCAAGCATCGCGAGAGCCGTTTTCCCAGGGACGAGGAGTACGCCTTCCGCCACGCGCTCCTGCGCGAGGGCGCGTATGCGCTGCTCACGGACGACGATCGGGAGCTCGGCCATAGGCTCGCCGGCGAATGGCTCGAGCGGGCGGGCGAGACCGATCCATTGATCCTCGCGAACCACTTCGAGCGCGGCGGCCTGCTCGATCGGGCGGGCACCATGTACATCCGCAGCGCCGAACAGGCGAGCGCGCGGCGCAATTACCAGGATGCCGAGCGTTACTTCGCCCGCGCCGACGAGCTGCTCTCGGGTTTGCCCGCGGTCGCGCGGCGCACGCGTGGCCTCGCGCGGTTCCGGCGTGGCCAGCACGAGGACGCCGTCACCGAGCTCGCGGCCGCGCGGGCCCAGGCCGAGGCGGCGGGGGATCTCCTCTTGCAGGTCGAGCTCTTGCTCGACGAGGCCATCGTCTTCGACTGGATGGGCGACGTGAAGCGCGCCGAGGAGCTGGTCCTCGTCGCGAAGGCGCGTTACGTCGAGGACACCTCGCCGCTCGTCGACGCGCGCCTCTTGCTCGGGCTCGGGCGCTCCTCGCATCGCGCCGACCGCAAGGAAGAAGCGGCGCGGGACCTCCTCGCGGCGGCGGAGAGAGCGGCAAAGCTCGGGGAAGAGGGCTACGAGACGCGGACGATCGCGCTCCTCTTGCTCGGGTTCATCCTGCCGGGCCTCGGTCGGCTCGACGAGGCGGCCGCGGTGCTCGACGAGGTCATTCATGGCTGCGAGGTCCGCGCCGACCTCCTCCACCTCGGCGCTGCGCTCGCCAACCGAGGCCTCGTCCGGGCTTGCCGCGGCGATCGGGCCGGCCTCATCGCCGATTACGAGCAAACCATCGCGATCGGGCGGGAGATCGGGCAGACGGCGATCGAGCTCGTTGGGTATTACAACCTCGGTGAATATCTTTACCTAATGGACGAGCTTCCGGCCGCCGAGCCATACATTCGGTCGGCCGCGGCCTTGTTCCGGCGGCCGAACATCGGGGCGCACCCGGCGATTGTCCAGTTGCTCGAGGCCCGTGTCGCCGTGTACCGCGGCGACGAGGCGGGCGCGGCGGCGATCGTCGCGGCTGTTCGGAAGGAGCAGGCCGAGGCGCGGGCCCAGGGGGCCGACATTCTGGCGCCTTCCGAGGAAGTCCTCTGCTGCATGGTCGAGCTTGCCACGACCGACGCGTCGGCCGAGCGCTGGGACGAGCTCGAAGAGCGTTCGGCGCGGTGCTCGGTGGGACAGGAGCGCATCGAGGTCCTCGAAGCGCGGGCGCTCACGGCGCTGCGCCGGGGCCGGCGTGTCGATGCTGTGCGGCGGCTCGAGGCTGCGCTCGACGTGGCCTCGCGGGTCGCGACCGTGATGACGCCGCGGCTCCGGCGTGAACTCGCTGCGGCGAAGAGTGACGGCGAGCGACCTTTCGTTTCGTAAGGGCCGCATCAGGTTTTTACTGTATGCAATGCGTCGCGATCGTGCGCCGACGCACCCTTCTTATTTGGCGCCGCGCGGCGCTTGCGCATGTTGAGCAATTTCGGCGCAGTGGTTCGTGCCATTTTTCTGCTTGCTTCGTTCTTGGAATGCATCTAGACATAATGGAATGTCCGGAAACTCTGCGTCATTCGGCTCCGTTGGTTTTTTTCTGCAGGAGCGGAGGTCAATCATGCGTGTTCTCGGTCGAGGGGCTCAGCTCGTGGTTTTGGCGGCGGCTCTTGGAGGGTGCATCGCGGACGTGGGTCCGGAGGGGGAGGAGGCGGTCGGCGAAGCGGAGAGCGCGTTCATCAAGAACAATGCGCTCAACTTGAATGCGCTCAACCTGAACGCGCTCAACTTGAACGCGCTCAACTTGAATGCGCTCAACCTGAATGCGCTCGACCCGAGTTCATTCTCGGCGATCCGGGATCCCGGGGCGAACGGCGACCTCGCCCGTGAGTTCGTCAAGTACGCCGTGAGCTGCGCGCTCGAGGCGGGCCAGACGTTCGCGTTTGCCTGGACCGACGCGCAGGGCGTCGAGCATCCCGAGAGCTACCCTGGCGTCCTCGGGCTCGCGCCGTATTGGCACTCGGGCCCGCTCGACCTGACGGGCCAGCGCATGGTGAGCGCCTGCCTGGCCGGGCTCACGAACTACTACGGCACGCACGTGACGATCTCGATGCGGGCTCCCGAGGCCCCATTGAAGGTCGTCGACCCGGCCGAGCTCACGAACTACCCGAACATCGAGGGCGCGTTCTGGGGCAACCTCTGGGGCGACTCGCCCTACATCCACGCCTGTTACAACGCCGAGACGATCGCGAACTCCCGCGCCCATTCCCGTGACTGCGCCGCGGGCCACCTGAACCCCGACAACTCCGTCGAGGAGTGCGGCATCATCGATATCGTGGGTCCGTGCAGCGACGTCTGCGAGCCGGTGAACGACGAGACGGGCGCGTACCCCTCGTGCATCGTTCACCCGGGGCAGGATCCCACCATGACCGAGCACATCATCACGACCGCGCTGCCCTGAACGGGCCCATTCCCACCGGGTCCGTCCCGCACACGCCCTCCTCCGCGCGACCGGCGCGATGCTCGGCCGCGCAACGCGTTGCGCTCCTACCTCATCCAAGCACGAACCCGTCGGCGATCCGACCCACGCGTGTTTTTCCGTGTGTCGTTCACGCGCTGACGGACGTCCACAATGAGGAGGAATGTATGCGTATCGGGCTTTGCACCTTGGGATTGTCAGGTTTTTTCTTCTTGGGCTGCGCGGAAAACGGCCTCGATCCCTCCGAAGATACCCTTGAAATCGAAGGCGCGCTCGTGGACGGCAACAAACTGTCGTCGAACGCGCTCGCGCTCAATTCGCTGGCGCTGAACGGGATCGCCCTGAACGGGATCGCCCTCAACACGCTGGACCCGCAGTCGCTCGCGGCGATCCAGGATCCGACGGACCGGGGCGCGCGGGCCCGCGCGTTCGTCCGGTACGCCGTCGGTTGCGCCCTCACCACCTCGCAGAGCTTTTCGTTCAGCTGGACCGACGCGACGAACGTCTCGCACCACGAGACCTATCCGGGCGAGCTCGGCGTCGCTCCGACCTGGGCCACGGGGCCGCTCGACCTCAATGGCCAGCGCATGGTGAGCGCCTGCGTGGCCGCCCGCGTCAATTATTACGAGGTTCCGGTGCTGCTCTCGCTCCGGTCGATGGAGTATTCGCTCCGGCTCCTCTCCGGCTCCCAGGAGCTCCTCGATTTTCCGCATGTCGAGGGCGCGTTCTGGGGCAACCTCTGGGGCGCGTCACCGGCCATCCATGCCTGCTACAACAGCGCGACCGTCGCGAACTCCCGGGCGTGGCGCCGGGACTGCGCCACGGGCCATGTGCGCGACGACGGCACGATCGAGGAGTGCGGCATGATCGACGTCGTCGGCCCGTGCAGCACCGTATGTGCGTCTTTGAATGGCGGCGGCCAGTATTACCCCTTCTGCGTGGAAAAACCTTACTCCGCCGGAAACGCCAATACGAAGCTCGTGGTCACGACCTCGCTGCCCTGATCCCCGTTTCGACCGGGACACCTCCCCGCCCACGGCGCACGACCGAACCGCGCAACGCACCATAGCCAGAGCTCATCGGAGCCGGTTACCCCCGCGGACGAACCGCCCCGGGGAGAATTCCGTTCCCTGGAGGTGCACATGCGAGCTTGGTCGTGGTTGCTGGCGTTCTTGCTCCTCACTTTTGGTTGCACCGCTTACATCGACGAGACTTCCGATGACGTCGCGGAGGCGGAGGTCGCGCTGGTGCAGGGAAACCACCTGTCCTCGAACGCGCTCGCGCTCAATTCGCTCGCGCTGAACGGGATCGCCCTGAACGGGATCGCGCTGAATACCCTCGACCCGAGGGCCCTCGCGGCGATCGAGGCCCCGGGATCCAATGGCGCGCTCGCCCGCATGTTCCTCAAGTATGCGGTCGGCTGCGCCTTCACCACCTCGCAGCGTTTTTCCTTCGCCTGGACCGACGCGTCGGACGTGGTCCACGACGAGACGTATTGGGGCGAGCTCGGCGTCGCGCCCGGCTGGGCCACGGGGCCGCTGAATACACAAGGTCAGTACATGGTGAGCGCCTGCCTGGCGGCCCGCGTCAATTATTACGAGGTGCCCGTCGCCATTTCGATGCGCTCGCTCACCGAGCCCTTGAAGACGCTCACCAACTGCCCCGAGCTCGCCGCGTATCCGGACGTCGAGGGCGCGTTCTGGGGCAACCTCTGGGCGCCCACGCCGTTCCTTCACGCCTGCTACAACAGCAATACGGTATCGAACTCCCGCGCCTGGAAGCGCGATTGCGCCGTGGGGCACCTCGTCGCCGGCGGAGGCGTCGAGGAGTGCGGGATGATCGACATCGTCGGCCCCTGCTCCTCGGTGTGCCAGACCTTGAACGGCGCGGGTCAATATTATCCGTCCTGCACCGAAAGGCCCGGCCAGAGCTCGACGACCACGAAGTTCGTACTTACCACTGGATTGCCCTGATACCACCCCGAAAGTGCAGTCTTCCTTCCCACGCCTTCCTCCGTTCCAGGCGGGCTCCACGCCATTACATTCGACCCGGTCGGATATCGATTGTCGTTTCCTTTCCGATGGTCCCTGGACGCCGGAAATCCTAGGGTTACGCTTCCCCTCGTGCGGCCGGGAGAAGTGCTCGGTGGGCGCTTCCGCGTCGAGGCGCGTGTCAATGCAGGGGGCATGGGCGAAATCTTTCGCGCCACCGACCTCGTGACCGGTCACGTCGTCGCCGCGAAGATCCTCGTCGCCGTTTCTCCCGAGAGCCTCTCGCGCTTCCGCCGCGAGGCGCAGATCCTGGAGCGCCTCTCGCACCCCGGTATCGTCCGCTACGTCGCCTACGACACGTCCTCGGCGTCGAGCCCGCTGCTCGTGATGGAATGGCTCGAAGGGGAGGACCTCGGGCGCAGGCTCGCCCGCGGGCCGCTCTCGCTCCGCGAGACCGTCACGCTCGGCCAGCGCCTCGCCGAGGCCCTCTCCGTCGCGCACGACGCCGGCGTCGTGCACCGCGATCTCAAGCCGCAGAACGTCTTCCTCGTGAACGGATCCGTCGCCGAGCCACGTATCCTCGACTTCGGCATCGCGCATTGCGGCGAGGCCTCGCGCATCACGCAGACCGGCACCGTCATTGGCACGCCGAGCTACATGGCGCCCGAGCAGGTCCGCAGCGGCAGCATCGTGAAGGCGAGCGCCGACGTCTTCTCGCTCGGATGCCTGATGTTCGAGTGCATCACCGGCGCGACGCCTTTCCGCGCCGATCACACGATCGCCGTCCTCGCGAAGATCATCTTCGAGGACGCGCCGCGCCTCGGCGAGCGCGCGCCCACCGTGCCCTCGTGGCTCGACGGCCTCGTCGCCCGCATGCTCGCCAAGGACCCGCTCGGCAGGCCGCAAGACGGCGCCGCCGTGGCGCTCGCGCTCTCCGCCGAGCAGGAGCTCGAGCCCCCGAGCTCGGAGGCCCCACGCTCCTCCGCGCCCCGATCGACGCTCGGCGAGGGCGAGCGGAGGTTCCTCGGCGTCGTGCTCCGCGGCCGCCGCGACGCCGCGCGCTGCACGTTCGGCCCGACGACCACGCTGGCCTGCAAGTCGCCCACCGACGACCTCGGCGCGATCGCCGAGCGCTTCGGCGGCCACCTCGAGGTCTTCGCGGACGGCACCGCGGCCGTGGTGATCGATCGGACGCGCGTGCCTACCGACGTCGCGGCCCACGTCGCCCGCTGCGCGCTCGCCCTCTGGGAGCGCGCGCCCGGGGCCGCCATGGCCGTCGCCGCGGGCTTCGGCGAGCGCGCGCGTGGCGTGCCCGTCGGCGAGGCCATCGACCGCGCCGCGCGGCTCCTCCACGCGCGGGGCGGCGAGGCCCGCATCGCCCTCGACGAGACCACGGCGGGCCTGCTCGACGCGCGCTTCGACGTCGCGACCCTCGAAGGCGGCGGCTTCGCGCTCCTCGGCGAGCGCGCGAGCTTCGAGGTCTCGCGGCCCCTGCTCGGCAAGGCCACGCCTTGTGTCGGCCGTGAGCACGAGCTCGGCCTCTTCGACCTCACCTTCGGCGCTTGCAAGAACGAGCCGGCCGCGCGCGTCGTCGTCGTCTCCGGCCCCGCGGGCATCGGCAAATCGCGCCTGCTCCACGAGTTCGTCGAGCGCCAGCGGGCCGCGGCCGCGCCCGCCGAGATCTGGTTCGGCCGCGGCGACCCCTTGCGCGTCGCTTCGAGCTTCGGCCTGCTCGCCGAGGTCCTGCGCGGCGCCTCGGGCATCCGCGGCGGCGAGCCCCTCGCGCGCCGCCGCGAGCTGCTCTACGCCCGCGTCGCGCGCCGCGTCCCCGAGCGGGATCGCCGCCGCGTCGCGAGCTTCCTCGGCGAGCTCGCGGGCGTGCCTTTCCCCGACGACGACGACTTGCCGCTCCGCGCCGCGCGGCAGGACCCCGAGCTCTGCGGCGAGCAAATGCAGCGCGCCCTGCGCGATTTCTTGCGCGCCGAGTGCGCGGACAAACCCTTGGTCCTCCTCCTCGAAGATGTGCACTGGGGCGACCGCGCCTCGCTGCTCGCGCTCGACGCCGCGCTCGAGGGCCTCGCGTTCGAGCCGATCTTCCTCCTCGCCTCGGCGCGCCCCGAGATCGACGAGCTCTTCCCCGGCCTCTGGTCGAGCCGCGGCCGGCAGGACGTCCGCCTGAGGACGCTCTCGCCGCGGGCGTGCGTGCGCCTCGTCCGCCACGCGCTCGGCGAGCTTCGCTCCGGGCTCGAAGAGCGCCTCGTCGCGTCCTCCGAGGGGCACCCGTTTTTCCTGGAAGAGCTCATTCGCGCCGAGGCCGAGGGGCGCGGTGGCATCCCGCCCGGGACGGTCGTGGCCATGGTGCAATCACGCCTCGAACGACTGGAGCCGAGCGCGCGCCGCACCTTGCGCGCCGCGAGCATCCTCGGCGAGGTCTTCTGGCGTGACGCGGTCGCGCGCCTCGCGGGCGCCGACGACGAATCCGTCGCGCGTGACCTCGCGGCCCTCGTCTCGCACGAAATCGTCACGCGCCAGCGCGAGAGCCGCATTCCCGGCGAACCCCAGTATGCGTTCCGGCAGGCGCTCTGGCGCGAGGGCGCGTATGCAATGCTCACGGACGAGGATCGCGCGCTCGGCCATCACCTCGCGGCCGAATGGCTGGAGGAAAAGGGCGAGGCCGACGCGCTCGTCCTGGCGGAGCATTTCGAGCGCGGCGGCGCCTCGGCGCGGGCGGCCTCGTTTTACCTGGCCTCGGCCGAGCAATCGGCGGCTCGCAAGGACGACCTCGACGCCGAGCGATGTTATGGCAAGGCCGAGGCGCTCTGGGGCGAGCTTCCGACGCGCGCGCAGCGCGGCCGCGGCCTCTCGCGTTTTCGCCTCGGCCGTTTTCACGACGCGCTCACCGAGCTCGCGCGGGCGCGCGAGGGCGCGGCGCGGCGCGGGGAGGCGTCGCTCATCGTGGAGCTTTACCTCGACGAGGCCATGGTGCTCGACTGGATGGGCGAATATCGCGAGGCCGAGCGCCGCGTGCTCGCCGCGCGTCTCGAGGATCAGGCCCTCCCTTCGCGCTCGCCGCTCCTCGAAGCGCGCCTCTTGCTCGGCGTCGGCCGCTCGGCATTACGGGCCGAGCGCGAGGAGGAGGCCGCGGAGGAGCTCTCGCGCGCGGCCGAGCTCGCGAGCCGCCTCGGCGACGAGGGATACGAGACCTATATGATCGCGCATCTCCTCCTCACCTACCTCCTGCCCTTGCTCGGCCGGGTGGACGAGGCCGCGGCATTGCTCGACGAGGTCATTCGCCGCTGCGAGGAGCGCGGCGACCTTTTGCACCTCGGCGCCGCGTGGAACACCCGCGCGATGGTCCGGGCCATTCGTGGCGATCGCGAGGGCATGATCCGGGATTTCGAGCGCACGAGCGAGCTCGGACGCGAGCTCGCCCAGCCGACGATGGAGCTCGCGGGTCATTACAACCTCGCCGAGCACCTGTACTGGATGGACGACGTCGAGGCCGCCGAGCCCATGATCCGCGCGGCGCTGTCCGTCGCGGCGCGGCGCGCCGGCTGCGTGCGTCCGGCCATGCTCGCCCTGCTCGACGCGCGCATCGCCCTCCTTCGCGGCGATGCGCGGACGGCGCGCGCCATTGCCTCGGCATTGCGCGGGGGCGCGGCCGAGATGTCGCCCTCGGAGGACGTGCTTTGCGCGATGATCGAGCTCGCGACGGGGGAAGCCGACGGCTCTCTCGACATCGAATCGGCGTGGGAGGCGCTCGAAGCCCGCTCGGCCCGCGCGAGCGTGGGGCAGGAGCACATCGAGGTCCTGGAGGCGCGGGCGCTGCATGCGTCTCGCCTCGGCCAGCGCGAGCGGGCGATGCGCCAGCTCGACAAGGCCATCGCGGCGGCGTCGCGGATCCCGAATGTGATGAGCGAGCGATTGCGGCGGAGGCGGGACGAGCTCGGGTGCCTCGGCGCGGCTTGAGTCAGCCCTCTTGCTTTGGCTCCTTGGCTCTTTCTTTCGTGGCTGCGGCCTTGTTGGCCGGCCCATACTGGTAGTCCATCAATGGCGCGAGAGGACCGAGCACCTCGGCCCCATTCTGCACGCGGTCTGCCCTGCGCTTGGCCTGGGCGGCGTTCTCGGCGAGGATCGTGGCGATCTCGTGCCGCGTCGTCTGGCGCGTCTCGTGGAGCAGCTCCGTGAGCTTCTGCGAGGCGGGCAGGAGCTCGCCGAGCCGCTGATCTCTCGCGAAAGCAGCGGCGAGCCGATCCTTGTCTTTCTCGTTGAGCCCTGCGCGGTCGGCGTCGTCGGGCTTCAGGCCGAGGACATTCTTGACGGCGGCCTCGAATCCGTCGCGTAGCTTCGTGAGCTTTTGAATCTGCTCCGGCGTGATGTCCGTGACCTTGATATCGCTCGCGTCGATGATGAGATCGCCCACCTCGGGGTGCTTCGGATCGCCCATGACCGCCTCCCTATTCTTTCTGTCCTGCGGCGCTCGGCCGCTTGGGGTAGATGAACGCACAACGCTGGCGGACGTTCAGACCTTCCAAGCCGAGGGCGGCATCCTCGGAGGCTCGGGCGAGATGCCTGGGGAGGGCTTTCGGAGCCGTCGCGAGGAGGGCCCGTGATTCCGCGTCTGGGCGGCTTGGGCGGGTGGGGCGGCGGATGGCCCTGGAGGGCATCGGGATAGCCTTGGAGGGTCGGCCGAGGGGCCTGGGGACCCGGGAGACATGCTCCAGGGCCATGGGCGAGCCCTGGAGGCCGTGGGGATAGCCTTGGAGGGTCGTCGCCGACCGCTGGAGGGTATTGCGGTGGCGTGGGGGCCCTGGGCGATGGGCTCCACGGATGCGTGGATGCTCTTCGGGGGTGGGCCGGTGGGCTTTGGGGGTCGGGGTTTGGGTCGGGGATAGTTGGCCCGGTGGCGGGGCGGGCGATCGAAACGAGCCCGTGAACCGGTCAGCTGAATCCGTTGTCGTAGCGAGGCCCCTCGAGGAAGCGGGCCTCCGGCGGATTCGTCCATCGCGCGATGCGCGCGGCGTGCTCCTCGGCCGTGAGGGGCGTGAGCGGAGGGAGTGGCACGAGGGGCGAGCCGGCGTGTAGCCGCACCGAGGGCCTCCGCGCGATGAGCCGCTGCCCCGCTTCGGGGAGCCAGACGGTCGCGGGCGCGACAACGCGGACCTCGACGAGGTTCGGGAAGCGCTCGGTGGATTCGAGCGCCGCCCAGGCCGCGGGGTCCTTGTCGTCGCTCATGCAGATGGAGACGTAGGGCACCGGCCGGTCGATGGCGCGGATGAGCGCGGGCGTCGCCTGCAGCTGGCGCACGGGCGGGAGCAGCGCGACAGGGCCGGAGAAGATCACGCTCTCGACGGTGGACCAGGCGGGGTGGCCGACGAGGGGATCGCCGGGCGCGGCGTTCCACTCCACTTCGACCGGAAGGCCTCGGTGGAAGGTACGCGCGCGGCGGAAGGGGCGGTGCACACGCTCGTCGGCGAGGAGCTTCTCGTGACGCTCGGGCGGCTTCGGAACGACGGGGGGCGCCCAGTCCGTCACGCTGGAGGGCCAGCCGCAGAGCGCGTCTGGGTCGCCGACGTCGAGCTTCCGGTCGTCTTCGTCGAAGTCGAGGCCGTCGCAGGGGTCGAAGATCGACTCGGCGCGCGTGGCGAGGCGAGCGGAGTAGCCCTTCGCGGCGAACGTGTCGAACCAGCCGATGCAAGCGATGAGCTCGGCCCGGGTGGACTCGAAGCGGTGGGTGTTGAAGACGAGCACGCGCTGGCGGTCGAGGAGCTTGCCGAGACCGCGGGGAGCGCAAGCCTTCTCGACGGCGGCGAGGAACGAGCGCAGCACGGCGTCGAGCTCCGGCGTGATGTGGGGCTTCAGCGCCTCGAGCCGTTCGCGGGCGCGGGCGGCGGCCGGGGCCGCGGGGCGGCGGAGGAGCGAGTAGGTGCTGCCATCGTGCTTCGAGCGCACGGAGGCGAAGTCTACGCTTGCGAAAGACGCCGCCCCGATGGCGTTGACACACTGCCGGCGCGAATCTTGACGCATACCGTCCAGGCTCAATTGCCCGCGCGTGAGGATGATCCAGAGCGTGGAAGGCGCGCCGGCGCAGCGCTGGCGTCTGGTGAGCACTGGCGGGGGATACGTCAACATCATCAACGACTACAACAATAAATGCCTGGACTACATGTGAATGCCAGCGATGGCCCGGCGCCTGAGGGTCGCCGAAATGGCACGCCCATTTCCGATGTGTATTTACGCTAGCGCGGGATTGTTTATAAAGTTCATCCGCCCGGCCTACCTGCCAGAGCGCCGGACGACAGCGCAGCGGCCTGCGTCGCAGCGGGCTCCATGGGCCGCGAGATCGACTTCCACGGGCGGGGGACCGATGCAGCTGAGGCAGATGACCGAACAACGCGCCCTCGCGGCCGCCTCCTTTTCAGCGAGGAAGGCCTTGGCCCGGGCGTGATGGAGCGCCACCGGAGCAAGGCGCGCGACCTGGCCGCAGGGCGGGCCACAACCGTGGTCGATGCAGCTCGGGAGACCGAAGACGGCACAGTCCGCGTCCGAAGTGCAGGCGTCGGCCTCGGCTGCCTCGCTCACCGCGGGAGGAGGAAGGGCCCGAGCAGGAGGGGGGTCCGCCTGAGGGGGAGCACCAGGGGCCGCCGTCTGGCAGCCGAGCAGGAGCAGGGCGAGGAGAAGCGTACGCATGCGCCGAGAGTCGCACGAATCGGTGGCTTGCGGCGGTAGGGGTTTCGGGTCGGGGATTGTTGGCCCGGTGGGCGCTGGCACCGGGGACTGCTGGTTCGACGAGGACGAGGAGGAGGGGGCAGGCGGAGAAGGGGGCTTCGATGCCCACCCCGGTGAGGGAGCCACGGCGGGATCTGAAGTCCAGCCTTCACCGCGGCGAAGATGATTGTGCGCCGGCACCGGGAGCGCGTGCAGCGATGGTGCGTTTACGGGGGAAGTGCGTGACGGCATCGTGCCGAGCCAGCCACTCGGTGCCGGCCAGGGCCGGGCAATGTTGCTCGACATCCGCGGGGAAGCATTCATCGAAGGCGCGATACATCGCCTCCGTGGTCTCCTCCACCAACACAAAAAAACCGGCCTTGTGCCCGCACCGGATGCTGGCTGCATCGGCATTGCGCCAGAAGGCAGCGCCCTGCATGTCGTCACAGGGGGCGCAAAACATGGGGTCGAGGCCTGTGCACTCGGCTTGCTTGGGGCAGATCGCGCGCACACAACCAGCCACGCAGGCGTCCGCGAACTCTTCGTCCACGTCGGGGCAGACTTCCCACTTCTGGCAGCCTTCGAAGACGTACCCGAGGTCATCCTCGCAGTGCTTGTACATCGGGTCGTCCTCGTCCGGGCCACGCGCCCCCAGGATGAGCGCTGCGGCGGCGGTGATGACGAGGGCGGCGAAGGCCGCACGACGTGTCTTCAGGCTCGGAGCTCTCACAAGGGCGCACATTACATCATCAGAGCCAGGATCGCGAGCCGCTTCGTTCTTCCCGATTGTCCCCACGCTGCGCCCGGCGCAGCGTCCTTCCACCGAACTGGGCCCGACCCGGAGCCGAGGGCCAGGGTGGAATCTGCGGGACGCCAACGCGCCAACGAGCACACGCTAGTGTTCGGGAACCCGGTGGTTTAGAGTCCCGGCCGCGCGAGCGACGAAGGAGATCACCACATGAAACGTCACGCCGCAGCGCTCGTCATCATCAGCGTCGCAGCCCTCCTGAATCTCGGCCTCGGCTCGCGCGCGGATGGCGGGCATGAGCCGACCCCGGAGTCTTGCAAGACGGATCTCGGGTACGCGTTCGAGTGGTGTGGGAGCCAAGTCAACTGGCCATGCAGATACACCTTCGACAGTCACGAGGCGTGTCAGGCAGGCTGCGTGAAGTATTTCTGCCCTGACCAGATCTGGTGCACAGAGCTTGATCCGATATGGTGTGAAGTCCCTTGCGAAGATCCCTTCGGCGCAACCTACTGGTACAATAAGCACATCGTCAGTGAGCGCTGCGGGCATCTGTATTTCAATGATCGCGATGGCGACGGCGACATCGATCTAGACGACCCCTGGCCCTGGTATGATTGCAGCGACGCGGAACACAAGAAACTGTGCCCTGCGTACCGTACGTGGCGGGAGGAGGTCAAGGAACGAGAGGCCCGGTGGTTGGGCGTCTCCCCCGAGGACATCTACATCGGTCCAGGAATGCGCTGACCTCCCCCTGCCGGCGTCCCCGTCCGCAGCCCCCCTCCCGGTTTGTCCCCGCCCCCCTCCCGCCCCCTCCTCCCCACCCGCCCGGGCCGGGAATGGGTTTTTCTGGGTACGTCTCCTTTTCCTCTTGCCTTTCTCCCTCTCCTCGGGCAAACCATTCCTCAGGAGGACGGGCCCACGCGTCCGCGCACCTGCGGCTCGCGAGCACCCACCCGGAAGCACCGGGAGACGGGACCGAGCAAACAGCCAAAAAAACAAATTGTGCGGACCTCGTGGGAGTGCGGTCCTCCGTTTTTTTAGACCATCGTACCTCGTTCGTCCCGGGATCCCGGGACGAACTTTTTTTGTGGATCGGGTTGCCTCGCCGGCGACGAACTTGGTAGGCTTGCGGCATGCGCAAGGCAATCGGGTTCGTGCTGGTGATCGCGGCGGGGTGGGGGGCGGCGTTTGGCGGGGCGTCCGGGTGTGGGCGTGGCTCGGACATCGGGAGCGACTGCCCGCCGGAGGTTGTCGGGACCGAGTGTTGTCCCTGCCCTTTCCCGGAGTACTGCCCAGACCCCGTCAAGAAAGGGGTGTGGACACCAAAACCCATCCCCTGGCACTGCCCGAACGCGTGTGACGGGCCGCCTCCGCTGCCGCCCAAGTGCTTCGACGGCGGTGCGGACGGCGGGATGTCGTCGCTCTGCCCGGGCGGCGGCGCATGCGCGGACGAGTCCCCGAAGGACTGGACGCTCGTGGCCTTTTTCTCGGACTGGCGCGAGCCGCCGCCGTGCCCAGACGACGCGCCGATTCTCGCGTTCGAAGGGACCCCCGCGCCTCCTCCTCTTCTTTGTGGGGAGTGTTCGTGCGACGAGCCCGAGGGGTCGTGCAGGCTGCCGCAGACGTGGACCGTCAGCTCCGCCGGCTGTGATGATCCCGGGGGCGGTGTCAAGACAAACTTCGATCCGCCGACAAACTGGGACGGCACCTGCAATCAGGACAAAGCGATCCCCTCCGCCACGCTTTGCGGCGGCGTGCCGTGCGTCCGTTCGATCACGGTTTCCACTCCCGTGATCGAGGAGCAGCCCTGCAAGGCACATACGAAAGGAGATCCCGAGCAGGAGATCCCCAAGTTCTGGAACGGTGGACCTGAGACCCCCCTCGGCCGGGTGTGTACGCGCGCCGAGCCCTGGCCGGGCTGCGCCGGGCAGAGCGGCAAGGTCTGCGGGCCGGCAAGCGCCGACTACTCCTCTTGTATCTTCCGGGAGGGCGAGCACCTCTGCCCGGAGGGGTGGACCGGGGAGCGGCACGTCCTTTACGGAGTGGTGAAGGACGAACGCGAGTGCTCGTCTTGCACGTGCGAAGCGCCGACGGGCGGGACATGCACCGTGCTGGCATCCGTCTATAGCGCACCAGCGTGCGCCCTGTTCGAGGTTGGGGGCAACGTCAGCGAGGGGATGGTCGCCCCCTGCCACGACCTCATGCCCGGCACCCAGGTCAGCGGGAAGACGGCCGAGCTCCTCAACTATACGAAGGGCACCTGCACCCCGAGTGGCGGTGACGTCGTCGGCGAACTGTCCCTTGACAAACCCGCAACCGTATGTTGTGCGGCCCCCACCTCCTGACCACTAGAAGGTAAACGCGAGCGAGGTCGAGGCGCTCAGCGCCAGTGGTAGAGGCTCCCAGGTCGGAGCGTCCTTCTCGGCCAGTCGCTGGGGGAACACGAACACGAGCCCGTCCAGATCGCTGCGCCAGAGCAGCCTGTCCCAGATCGGAACCTCGAACCCGACGCGTGGGCCGATCCCGAACATCGGGGACGTGTACGGCCTGCCAAACGCGCGGTTCGTCCCACGCCCGAGCAGGACACCCCCTGCCAAAAGCCCACACGTCATGAACCGCCCGAACCGGTAACACCCCGCCGCCGTCCCCAGGTACGTCTCCACGTCCACCGACGTGGGCCCATCCTGCGGGTTCGCGGTCATCCACGGCCATGCCACGACATCCAGCTCCACGGTCCACCGGGGCGCCACATTCCACCCCGCCGAAACCCGCGGCGCGAAGAACGGCTCGGGCGCCACGTTCAGGAAGGCCCCAACCCCCGCACCCAGGAAGAACCGCTTCGGAAGCGGAGGCGGAGGCGGCTGCGGAGGCGGCTGCGGAGGCGGAGGCGGACACGGCTGCGGCTGCGGCTGCGGCTGCGGACAGAGAGGCGGCGGCGGCGGTTCCGGCGGCTCGAACGCGCCGAGCAGCTTCGCCGCGTCGAACGCTGTCGCGTAGAGCACCTCGAAGCACTCCGTCGCCGGCTCGTAGCTGCGATGCACCTCCGCCGCGACGTCCCCCGCCTCGTCCACGATCCTCACGTCGACGAGCTTGGCCGCGTCGGGCGCGCGCTGGATGCGCACGGTGAGCGTCCGCGTGGCCGGCGGGTCGAACGTGGACACGGACACCCAGTTCGTGAGGATCGCCGTGAAGACGAGCTGCCGGTCGCAGAGGGGCAGCGCGCGATCCGCCTTGAAGTCCAGGCGATGCCGCGGGACGTCCGCATGCGCTCGCGCCTCCGGGAAGAGCGCCCCGAAGGCGAGGCACGCCGCGGCGAGGCCGCGCCGTGACCACCGCCCCGCCCCGCCCGGGACGATCGTCGAGGCCCGTGTCGATTTTTCTGAACAACAGGGCCGCTCGCGACCTTTACATGCATGAGGTCTGCTTTTGCGTGCGAGGACAACCCGATGGACGGACCGGACGAGGACACGGAAAAACCCAAGAGCGACGAGCCCCTGGCCAGGGCGTTCGAGCTCACCGTCCCGGCCTATCGAGAGCTCGTCGAGCGAATGGTGGCGCATGTGCATCGGGTCGGGCTCAGGGCGCATGTGCAGGGGATCGACGTCGTGCATGATGCATTCGTGACCGCATTGAGCAAGCCCGTCGCGGAGCGGCCGAGCATACGCGAATGGGAAGAGTTCGTCGCGTGGATGTGCAAACTCGCTCAATACGCGGCCATGACGAACCTCAAGCCCAGTCGCCGGCGAACGTACGATTTTCTCGCGCCGCTGGGCGACCTCGACGAGCAGATCGCCCAACCGCGGGACGACGAGCACGACGCCGCGGTGCGAATGGCCTATCACGCGCTACCGGCCAAGATGCGCGATATCGTCGGCGCGCGCGCGGTCGAAGGAAAATCCATACGGGAGATCGCCGCCGAGACGAATCTGCCCCCGACCACCGTCTTTGCCCGCTATTATCGTGGCATCGATCTCCTGCGCGCGAGGCTCGAATTCGCCGAAGAGGCGCCAGCGCGTGGTATCGTGCGGAGCGTCATCGCCCTCCCGTTCCTGCTTCTCGTCATGGCCGCGCGCGTGGCACGGGCGGCCATCACCTCCGCCTTCGGGCCGGCCCGCACGTCCTTCGCGCGCTCCCCGATGCGCGTCATGGGCAGCGTCGCCGTGGGCGTCGCGCTGGGCGTGTGGCCCTCCGGGGGGACACCCCAGGCCATGCCGGGCACGACCACGGCAAGCCAAGCCACCCGCGCCGGCGTCGTCCGGCGGGACGAGCCGCGAAGCATGGCCACGATCCAGCGCAGCGACGCACGCACGGAGGACGGCGCACGGCATAGAATCCCCAGAAGGCCTCCGCCGACGCCGCCCCGGCGTGACCATGCAAGGCCCTTCGATTGGATGGCCGCGAATGCCACGAAGCGCGGCGAGGCGAGCGTTACGGGCGCGGAGTAACTTCGTTCACCGCCGCGCGACCACGCCCCGCAAGACGATCGCATGCATCGCCGCGTGCAATCGCCCCACCTCGTCCCGTTCTTCCATGAAGATCCACGGCGGCGTGAAGCTCTTGTAAGCCCGGAGCACTGCCCGCGCTGCGAGATCCGCGTCGGCCACGTCGAGCTCGCCGGCCTCCGTTCCTCGCCGGAGCAGGTCCGCGAAGAGGCCCCGTTCTTCCTGGTAAAACCGCTCGGACGCGCTCTTCACGGCGGGGCTCCCGCAGTGGAAGAAGTCACACGCGTGCGCGCCGCCGTCCGCCTGCGTGAAATACGCTCGCAGCCGCGCGTCGAGCGCGCCCACGAGCCGCTCGCCGAACGAGCGCCCGTCCGCCACCGCCGCCGCACGCATCGCTTCGAGCACGACCTCGTACCGCGAGCGCGACAGCTCCTCGACGATCGCCTCCTTCGACGGGAATTCGAGGTACACCGTACCCACGCCGACGCCTGCTTCCCGCGCCACGTCCGCCACCGTGGTTTTTTGCGGCCCGTAATGCCGGAGCAAGCGATCGGCGGCCTGGAGAATCTGCTCGCGGCGCGCGGTGTCGTTCATGAAGCTTCCCTCGAACCGTGAACGAGTTTGCCACAGGTTCACGATCAAGGGATCCCCCCATCGTCACGGCCGTGCTCGGTCCGTGCGTCCGGGTCACTCGGTGGGCGCGGTGCGCGGGGCCATCGGGCCGGGCGAGGTGCGGGGCGTGGCGCGCATTTCCACGCGGATCGCGCCGAACTTCGTCGCGTCGGTCGGGGCCGTCGCCGCGGGGGCCTGGGCCGCGGCCGTGGTCGTGCCCGTGGGCTTCGGGGCCGCCGAGGAGGCGGGATCGGGGGGCAGGTCGGCGGCGGACATGGCGGGCACGGGCAGCGGGCCGAGGTCGACCTTGGGCGGGCTCGCGGGCACGACGTCCACCGGCTTCGGGGCCGCGAGCGGCTCGGTCGAGGCGGCGGGGGAGGCCGAAGGCGCGCTCTCTTCGCAGCCGAGGGCGAAGGACGCGAGCCCGAGGGCGAGCGCGGCGACGGCGAGCGACGTCTGCGTGTGAGTCATGCGTTCCGGCTTAACAGAACGGCGGCGCGGCGTCACCGGCGCGCGGTTTGCAGCCCCGGTCGGCGGGAGAGAGCCATGGTGCGTGGGGCACTTTGTGGGGCATTGCTCCTGCTCGGCGGGTGCGTGGTCGTCATGCGGGAGAGCACGCCACCCGCGCCCCTGCCACTCGTCCGCCAGATTCAGCAAGACGCGCTGCGGGTGTCTCCGCCGCCCGACATGTACGTCGCCCCCGAGCGCCTGGCCGAGCGCCTCGCGGACTTCAGCATCGCCCTGCGTCGCACCGAGCTCGGCGGGATGCCGCCGGGCGACGCGGACATGAACCTTCTGCTCCGGCTCTTCGCGCTCACCCTCGAAGAACTGCCCGCCGGCGAGCGGGTGGGGACGAGCCTCGCCGCCGCAGAGATGCAGGAGGCGGCCGTGGCCATGCGGGCGCCGGAGCTCGGCCTGCCGGGTTCGCCGCCTCGGCGCCAGGTCTTCGTGCATGGCCTCTCCGTCGGCGCGGAGACGCTGCTCGCGCTCGCGTACGGCCCCTACGGCGGCGTGAGTCAGGACCTCGCCGACCGGACGGCCGAGCTCGAATCGAGCTACGCGATGGCGATGGAGCGGCCGCAGCCGATGCGGTACGAGGTGGCGCTCGAGGTGATGCGGCGCGCGCAGCTCGTGCTGAAGGCGATCGAGGAGATCGTGAGCATGCCGGCGCCCTGAAAGGCCGCTCGTTCAGCGGGGATGGGCCGCCGCGTGTGTGGCCTCGAAGGCGCGCCGCTGGGCGTGGAGCCACGGGAGCGCGGTCGCGTGGTCGTCGAAGAATGCATAAGGAAACGATAACTTCGGCGAGAGCACCTTCGTCGCGCGCATGACCATTTCGGCGACCACGCGCAGGGCGAAATTGGCGCTCACGAAGGCGAGGGCGTCGTATGCCGGCACGACGCGGGGCCCCAGGATCCGCACGCGCCGGGGCACCGTCGTCACGGCCGACAGGTCCGCCAGCGTGAAAAGCCGTCCCTCCTGTTCCTTCACGGTCTGGAGCACATCGGTGATGGCAATGACGTCCTCGATGACGATATCCGGCTTGAACTCGACGACGACCATGTCGGGCGTCACGAATCTGACGCAATGGTCACCGAATCGGAGGACCGTGGGTAGGGAGGGCATGGAAAGCTACTTGTATCGCGCCGAGCCTCGATCCTTCAAGCGGCGACGCGCGGCTGTGAATGAAGCCAGGCGAGCGCTTGCACCTCGAGGGGAAGCGCGAACTCCAGGACGAGCAGATCGCACGAAGGTCGCGACGGGTGGGCCGAAGAGGATACGTTCCGTCGATTCGTCTTTCATGGGCATGAGGAGCGATCGGCGCCGAAGTCGGTAGGTTACCACGAGGGCATGCGCTTTCGGCGCGCCTCCCGCATGGTTTGCGTTTAGAGGGACCCTTTGGGCGGGTCGTTCGCGCGGCGCGGGACGGAGGGGGCGGCGCGGAGCCAGGTGAGCGCTTCCTCCTTGCGGCCAAAAAAACCGTGGGGATACACGGGTACGTCGGGCCGGAGGATTCGCACGGCGGCGATGATCATGTCGATGGCGACGCGCACGCCGAACCGCGCGCCGACGAAGGCCAGGGCCGCGGTCGTGCTCTCGGTGTTGCGGGTGCGGATCGACTCCCGCACGCCTCGGGGCACGTTCGTCACCTGGGTGATGTCCATCAGCACTTTGAGCGGGCCTCGTCGGGACCCGGTTTGCCACATCAAGTCGAGGATGCGGCCCGCCTGGCTCCCATCGAGGGGAGAGCCGAAATCGACCAGGAGCATGTTGGGCGGCAGGATGGTCACGAGATGCGGGCCCACGGCAATGCGTTCCGGCGAATCGTCTTCCATGCGCAGAACGAACCGTACCAGCGTTCTTCGCGGCGTCTAGCGCCCTCTCACGCGCGGTGATTCCGCAAAGGATACACGATTGCCAGGGGAGACCACGCGCGTGAATGACGTGCTCAAAGCGTCCCCTTGAACGTGAAACCACCCACGATGTAAGGCACCGTGGCGGCGACTTCCTGCCCCGTCCGATAAGGGTTCCGGATCCACCAGCTCACGTTCAGAAAGATGCCGGGCGCATTGAAACGTTTGGGCCCATTGTGCTCGGGGAACTGCCAGCCGACGAGCGGTCCCGCGAACTCGATCGGCGTGATCTGCTCGGCCCGCGCCTCCTCCCCGGCGACGAGCTCGGCCGGGAGAAACGTGTGATACACCCCGTGCCGCGCGCCGGCCATGAGGCCGAACGAGGTCACGAAGAGGAGATCCGTCTCGTTCGAGACCATCCAGCCGTCGTCCTTCGCGAGCATGCCGAGCGGGAGATCGAAATAGAATCGGTCGCCGGGCGTGATCGTGAAATCGGTATGAATGAACTGCGTGTCCGACACGAGCAGGAACGGCCCGCCCTTGGCCTGCAAGATCACGTCGGCCGTGAAGATGCCCCCGGTCGTCGGATAGGCGAGCCCCTGCTTTCCGCGCTCGACCTGCCGCACGTCGCCGAAATCCTCGGAGACGTGCTTGAACGATTGCAGCGTGTCGTACGTCCCGAAGAGGGCCATTCCCTCGTAGGCGAACAGGAATTGCAAGAATGCGAGCGGCTGCACGTCGAGGCGCAGCCCTCCGCGGATGTACGCCGGCGTGATCGTGGTGACCGCGTGGATGCCGATGTACGTGCGCTGGAGGAGGATGTTCTCCTGCGGGCCGAGCAGCGGGCGCTGGTAGCCGATGCGGAAGAACGTCGAGAGCCCGAGCGGATTGTAACGCACCGCGGTCGTGCTCCGGTAGACGAACCCTTTGTGCACGTACGGTTGTTCGTCCTTGGGCGCTCCCTCTTTCGGCGCAGGATCGTTCGGGGCCGGATCTTTCGGCGGATCGGCTGCAAAAACGGGGGGCGCGAAGAGGAGCGCCCCCGAGAGGATCCACGCCCGCGCGCGGCTGCGCGGGCCGGTCTTCGGAAACATGAGGCCGACGTTACACGATCGGCGCGCCCGGCACTACGCGAGCGGCGTCGCCCGCGTCGAGCTCGCCTTTCGAGGGGCTCGCCGCGGACTCGATGATCGAGCGGAGCGTGGGCATCACCTTCGTTCCGCCGAGCACCTCGGAGAGGATCGTGCCGACGTCTTTGCCCTTGAAGAGGCTCACGAGGTTCATGTTCCCCGCGACCTCGGTCAAGAGCAGCTTGTCGCCGAGCCCGACCATGGCCTCGACGAGCTGCTTCTGCACGGCCTGGCGCTCGGCCACCGTCGCGCTCGATTGCACCTCGATGAGCTTGATTTCGAGCTCGCGCAGCCGCGCCGCGTAGGCGAGCTCGACCTCGTGCATGATCCGCTGCGCCTCGGCGCGCGCCTCCGCGTCCTTGCGGAAGCCGTCGAGCAGCGCCGCCTTCTCCTCGTTCTCCCGTGTGAGCCGGGCCTTTTGCGCGTCGGCCTCGCGCGCGTCCGCGAGCGATTGCCGCTCCTTGTGCACGGACTCGTCCTCGCGCGCCTTCGCGAGCGCCGCCTCGTGCGCGAGCTTGCGCGAGAGCTCCTCGAGCTTCGCGGCGCGCACCCGCGCCTCGGCCAAAAGCTCCTGTGTTTGCCGCTCGACCTCGGCGCGGAGCTTCGCCGACGCGAGGGCCTCCTGCGCTTTTCGATCGCCGATCGCGAGCGTCACGCTCTCGGTCTGCACCTTCTGCATGAGCGCGGCGACCTCGCGGTCCTCGATCTCCGCGCCGAGCACCTCGACCTCGGAGAGCAGCGTGCCGTTCTCCGTGAAGAGCCGCCCGGGCCGCGCGCCGTCCTTGCGCTCGCCGAGCAGCGTGTCGCGAAACGCCGCGGGGAGCTCGGGCCAGAGCGTGGAGAGCGACATCGCGCGGCACTTGCCGCGCACGATCGAGCGGAGGCGATCCACGATGAACTGGATGTAATTCTCGTGGTTGAACCATTTGTCTTTATGGTCCGGGAGGAACTCGACCGAATACGAGACGCGTACCGAGATCTTGACGAAATCGGCCGTCTCCACGGTGATCTTGTCGGAGATGCGATTGCCCACGGTGCGCAAGAAGCAGGTGCGGAGCGGCTCCTCGTCGCTCTTCGGCGTGCCCGTCGAGAGCGAGAGCGAGGTGAGCGACTCCTCGTAGCCGAGCAGCGTCACACACGGCCCCTCCACCACGCGGCGCGAATTCGCGCTCGTCACGAGCACGGCCGTGTTGTTCGGCACCAGGATCGAGAGCGCCCAGGGCGTGGTGATCGCCCTTTGGGTCTCCTTGTGCGGTTCGTTCGAGGCAATCCACAGGTTCCAGTCGTCCGCGGGCACCGTGCGCGTGACCTGCACCTCCTTGCGAGGATCGACGAGGTACGATTGTTTGCCGCGCACGAGGCGCACCTCCCCGGTCGCGAGGTCCCGCACGTAAATGCCGCTCTTCTGGTCGATGCCGATCGCCTCGATGAAGACGCGGCTATGGTCGTTGCCCACGACGGCCTGGCCGGTCTCGGGCGAGAGGCACTCGATTTCGTTGAAGGGGACGAAGAACGTCGAGACGCCCGTGAGCAAGAGCTCGTCGCCGGGGAAATATTCGTCCTTCGTGAGCTCGAAGCCGCGGGGCACTTTGGCGGCGAGGTCCGCTCGCTTGATCGGCGCGATGACGCGCAGCCAGAGCGCGCGCTGCGGCAAGAGCTCGTACGCGTCGTAGACACGATTGCGCGAGCCGAGCGTCATGAACGTGTCGTACGGCCCGGGGAAGACACGCGCGGGGCCGACCTTGATCTCGCGCTTGCCGTCGGCGTCGACGATCACGCAATACTCTTTTTCGCCGAGCACGACCGCGCGGCGAATGAGGCGCGCCTGCCGCGCCTCGGCTTCGAGCGCGCGACGAACCGCGGACGAAGCGAGCAGATCCTGCACCGCCGCGGCGCCGATCTTGGCCTCGGGCGCGGCGGCCGCGGGCGCGGGCGCGGGCTGCGGCGAGGGCGCGGTGGGCGCCGCCTTGCGTCCGCGCATGCGCGCCGATTGATCGATGAACTGGTTCGGCACCTTGCTGCGCGCCTGGCCCCGGAACGCGGGCGCCTCGTCGTCGGCCGCGTATTCCTCCATCGCGGCCGTCTCCTCGCCGCTCTGCGCGAGCACCTGCCGCGCGATCGCCGCGCTGATGGCCGCGCCGCTGTCGTCGATCGAGGTATCCGGCACGATGTCCACGCCCGTCGGCGGGATGTAGAACTGCGTGTCGAGCCCACGAATCACGATGAGCTGCCCGCGCTTGAGCGCCGTGGGCTCCACGGCGCCCACCGTGGTCGTCGGCTGCTCGTCGAGGTTCTCCGCCGTGGCGCGCGTGATCGCCGCGGATCGCGCCGTCACCTCGTAGTAAGGCGCATTCTTGTCGACCTCGCCGTACACCTTGACGACGAGGTACTGATTCGAGGCGAGCTCGTGCGCGTCGCGCACGTCGGCGCGCTGGCCGGGGCGCAGGTAGAAGCTGCACGGGCCCGGGATCATCGAGCGCGTGCCATTCCGGAGCGGGCGCGATTCGTTGCGGCCATTCTTGAAGCGGCCGTTCGGGCCGCTGTCACTCTCGAGGAGCGGATTGAAGAGGACCGCGTACTGGTTGTCCCCGAGCTCCACCATGCTCTGCGGTTTGCCCGTGGTGTCCTCGCGGAAACCGCCCAATCCGTCATCGATGACGACCCGATCGGCCGCGGTCGGCGAGACCATCGTGGGCCCGACGTGCAAGGTGACCTCGCCCTTGTCGTCGTCCTGAACCCACAGGAATTGCCGCTCGGTGACGGGTATCTTTCGGCTGGTCCGTTCCATGTCCCCTGCTCTTCCTCCCGAAGGCCAAAGCCAGCGCCTCAGGGGAACACGGATCGTGCCAGCCGAAAAGGGCCGCGATTACCGCCGCGTCGCGCGGAGCCTGCGCCGTTCCGGAGCGGAGGCGCTCTTTTCCGGAGCGATCGGGCGGGCGACACGTCGGCTCGAAGGCAGCGGCCGCTCTCCCAGGCTCTCGGCGCGCTTTTTCTTGGCGATGAGCTCCGCGAGCTCGTCGCGCGTGACGCCGAGCCGCGCCGCCGTTTTGTGCGCGAGCGAGGTCTTGGCGACCCCCGGCCGGAAGCCGTACGTGGGGCGCTCGTTTTCGTCGAGATCGACTTGCAAAAATTCGAGGTGCGGGACAGGCGGCTCCTCTTCGAGGTGCGTGGCCAGCGTGAGGAGGTGTGTGGTCAAGAAGACCGGCGATTTCAGCTCGGGGAGGAGCGAGATCACGAGCCGCGCGATCTCTTCGCCCTCGGAGGGGTTCGTCCCGGAGCAGAGCTCGTCGAGCAGCACGAGCGAGCCGAATCCGAGCTCCTCGAAGAGGCGGCGGATCCGGAGCAGCTCCATGCCGAGCTGCCCCTCGGGCTGATCGCTGCGCGCCTCCTCGATGAGCGAGACGAACATGCCGCCGAGCTGCGGCAAGACCGCGCGCTCGGCCGTGACGAAGAGCCCCGCCTGGCCGAGGAGCTGCGCGAGGCCGATCGACTGGAGCAGCCGCGTCTTGCCGCCCGAGTTCGGCCCCGTGACGATGACGACGGCGTCGCCGTGCGCCGTTCCGAGGTTCGAGGGGACGGGCTTTCCTTTGCCAGCGAGCAGCAGCGGATTGTAGAGGCGATCGATGCTGAGCCCGGCCTCGCCGGGGGGCACGAGTTCGGCGAGGCAAACGGGCAAACCCTTGTCCCGCGCGAGGTCCGCGAGCCCGAGGCCGGCGAGGTAAAACTCCATGTCGCCGAGGAGCTGGACGAGGAGCGCGACGGGGCGCTCGAGGCCGCTGAAGACGTCGTCGAGCAGGCGCTCGGTGACCTCGCCGGGGGTGACGCGATACCCGCGCAAGAAGAGGCGGAGGCGCGAGAAGAAGCGGGCGATCGCGGAGGTGTGGAGGGGGTTGTCCTGGTTCTCGCGGATGCGGACGATCTGGAAGGTGCGCAAGGTGCCGTCGACGCCGACGCGGACCCGGAGGTCGACGGTGCCGAGGTGCCGCTCGTGATCGAGGAGGGCTTCGAGGCGCTCGTACGCCTCGCTCTCCTTCACGGCGAGGCCGAACGCGCGGATGCGCGCGACGCCGGAGCTCGCGCCGTCGAAAGCGCCGGCGAGGTCCTCGACGACCTCCTGCACGGACCGGAGGATCTCGAGGCGCCTGTGGGTATCGGCGCCACGGCGGGATCCGCCCTCGGAGCAGAAGGCCGCGCGCAAGGCGACGAGGCGCTGGTAGACGCGCTCGAAATCGCGGCGAAGCTCGGGCTTTCCCGAGAGTTCGGCGAGGATGCGCTGGCGGAAGGCGACGACGCGGAGGTCGCTCGGCGGCTCGGAGATGGCGCGGAGGAGGTAGGGGAGGCAAGGCATGACGGCCCGGCCGCCGATGCGGATGCGCAGGGCGCGCGTGACGAGGTCTTCGAGGAAGATGTCCCGCTCGAAGTCCTTGCGATCCCACGTCGAGGACGGGAGCGCGGCCGTCGCGAGGACACGCTCGAAGGCGTCGAGGGAGATGCCGAGCGCGAAGGCGAAGGCGAAGGTCTGGTGCAGCTCGTCGAGGTCGACGCGGACTTCGGCCTCGTCACAGAGGAGGTCGGGGACAGGGACGGCGTCCGCGGCAGGAAGGGCCTTCGAGGTCATCGCGAGGGAGAGGGATGGTACCTCGGAGACGCTTCCGCGATCGATGTTGTCACGAAACGTGTCCGTCGCCCGATGATCCACCCGAAGCGCCATGACCGACATGAAGATCACCTCCGCTCGGGTGCTTGGAACCTTCGCGCTCGTTTTGTTCCCGGCTTGCCTTCCTTTGGGAGCAGGTTCCGGCGCGGAGTCTGGTGATGGTGGGGGGCTTCGAACGGTCCGACCTGAGATTTCCTCCGCCTCCTACACCCCCCGCGGGCTCGCCTCCACCGCGGACGTTGTCTCCGAGACGTTTTTGGGACCCGTTCCTGACGAACCGGCGGCGCCGGTTTGGCCGACAGGGGAGAGGTCGAGCCAGTTGCCGAGTGGGCTCTACAACCCGATGCCCGAGGGCGTCATCGCCGGGTACCGGGCCGACACCGGGCTCGACGTGATGGGCATCAAAAAACCCGTGTACGCGATTGCCTCGGGGTACGTCGATTACGCCGAGGCTGGGCACACGCTCTGGACCGGGCCGCGCGATACGCCGTATTGCGTACGCATCGAGCTCGATACCCCGATCTCCTACGGAAACCGCAAGATCACGCACATCTATTACGCGCACCTCTCCGAGCTCGCCCACGTGCAGCCGGAGGGCACGAAGCCGCGGACGCGGATCGAGGGGGGCGACCGGATCGGGACGTCCGGCGTGGCGAACGGGAGCTGGCATTTGCACCTCGGCTTCCTGCTGGACGGCGAGGTGGAGCAATATTGGGGGACGTTCCTCTTCGAGGACGAGATCCGGAAGGTGATGGGCGATTATCGAAAAGGAGCGCGCCTGCCGAAGGAGTGAATCGTCAGTAATAAAACGCGACGATCCCTTCGCCCTTCCTCGCCGCATCGCGGACCCAGCTCTGTGTGGCCACGATCGCGTCGCGCACGTAGTCCGTCTCCGTGCTGATCTCGATCTCCCCGAAACGCTTGTTCCCTGCCACGACCTGCTCCGGGCTCCAGTATCCGTGGCACGGGAAATCGTCGGGGGGCGGGAACGTGCAGAGCGCCTTGCTCGTGTAGAGATCCCGGAAGGGCAAGACCTCGTCGAGCCCCGACTTCTTCCAGTCCTCCTCGACGGCCTCCATGAAGGACCACCGGATCGAGGAAAACGCATTGTTGACGAGATATCGGCCGAAGTGCTCGACGATCCGCTCGTAGGCATACGCATACATGAAGCCGTGCCCCTTCTCGGGGACCGTGCCCATGATCAAGGCCTTCACCGCGTCGAACGGCGTCGGCGCGCCGCCCGCGATCTCGGTTTCGAACCAGTCCGCCTGCCGGGCCAGATCCGCCTTGAACCGGCCGCAGATCTGCCGCCGCAGCTTGTCGTCGCCGCTGCCGAAGACGGGCTTCAGTTTGTCGAACTTGACCGCGTACGCCATCACGCTGTAGCTCACTGGTTTCCTCCTACCGGATGCGGCCGCGCGCCGCGATCGGCAAAACCTCGACGAGGCGGTCGTCCTCGATGACGTGATAATGGTCGTGCAGGTTGATCGTCGTATCGCAATGGCTCGGCACGAGCAGGACCTTGTCGCCGACCCGCAAATCGCTTCCCTCGCCGACGAATTCGATCCGGCCGTGCTCGTCCCCCGCGAACGTATACTGCGCGCCCTCGATGCCCCGCACCCGCGGCGGGCCGCTGTCGCTCGAGAGCGCCTTCATCCCCGCATCCACGATCACGTCCGTCGTCCGCGTCCGGCTCACGACCGTGGTGAGGACGAACAGCGCTTGCTCGAATCCCACACCCTGCACCGTGCCGTAATGGTCGTCCATCACCACGTACGAGCCAGGCTGGATCTCGGTGATGCCCGTGGCCTCGAGGGCGAACGTCGACGTGCCGGTGCCGCCCGTCGAGACGATGTCGAGGGGAAAACCCGCGCCGCGGACGAGGTCCGCCGTGTCCGTGAGCTTTTTCATCGAGGCGCGCCAGAGCCGCTCGCGCTCGTCGCGGCTCTGCACGTGCTGCAAATGCCCCTCGTACCCCTGGAGACCGACGAGCACGAGGCCCGGCATCGTCGCCACCTGCCGCGCGAGCGCGAGCGCCGGCTCGCCCGGTAAAACCCCCGTGCGCCGCTGCCCCACGTCCACGTCGACGAGCGCCGGGATCTTCAGACCGGCCCGCGTCGCCGCGTCGGAGATCGCCCGCGCCGCGCCCGCGTCGTCCACGACCGTGAGGACCAAGCCGTGCCGCGAGAGCGCGATCAGCCGCTCGATCTTCGTGCGCCCGACGATCGGCGTCGACACGAGCACCTCGGGGATCCCCGCGCGGATCATCACCTCGGCCTCGCCGAGCTTCGCCGCCGTCACGCCGATCGCGCCCGCCGCCATCTGCTTGTGCGCGAGCAGGGGGCATTTGTGGGTCTTCACGTGAGGGCGAAGGCGCACCGAGCCATGGACGAGCCGATCGGCCATCGCGCGGATGTTCCGCTCGGCCGCCGCGATGTCCAGGATGAGCGCGGGCGTGTCGAGCTCCCCGAGCGCCTGGCCTCTCGTCCATTCGAGCATGGTTCGTCCTCCTCCGTGCCGTTTTCGATCCCGAGCTACACCCCCATGTGCGCCGAGAGATCGAGGGTTCGCCTGTGTTCGGGGACGAGCTCGATGAAGCTCCGTCGATGCGCCGGCCGTGTGAGCAGGGCCGCGCGCTCCTCGATGCGCCGCTTCGCGATGGAGAGCGCGCGCCGCGCGCCCTCGGTGTCGCCCGTCGCCGCGAGCGACTCGGCGAACGCGAGGCGCACGAGCCCTTCACCCTCCTCGGCCGCGCCGCCGCGCGCCGCGAGCGCGCTGATCGCCTTCTCCGCCATGTGCAGGGCTTCCAGCGTGCGACCTCGCAGAAGCTCGACCATCGCGAGCACGCCTTGCGCATACGCGTGGAGGGGCATACCCGCGAGCGCGTCCGCGGCCGCGCACGCCTCGGCGTCGGCGATGTCGAGCTTGCGCGCGTAGAGCGCGGCGATCGCGAGGTAGATCCGCGCGCCGGCTTCGAGCCTGCGGTTTCTCTGGAGGAGGGCGTCACGGATGCTGCGCGAGAGGAGCGTCTGGGCCTCGTCGAGCCGGCCCGTGTGCGCCAGGGAGAAGCCGAGGTTCTGCTGGGCCGCGCTCACGATTTGCGAGAGTCCCTGCGCCTCGCCCGCTTCGAGCGCGGCGCGCGCGGCGAACTCGGCCTCGACGTAGGCGCCGATCGCGTTGAGCAGCGCGGCCTGGTTGCTCCGATGGAGCGCGACGCTGCGCACGTCGCCGATCTCCGTGAAGGCCTGGATGACCTGCTCCACCGCGGCGACCGCCCCGGCCGCGTCCCCCATCGTGTGCGCCCGCAGCGTGTCGGCCTCGTGCAGGCGCGCGCGTGTGGACGGCTCGCGCCGCGCCTCCTCGTGCCCCGCCGCGAGCTCGTGCAGCGACTCGGCGAGCTCGTGCCTCCCGAGCACGTAGAACGCGGCGGCGACGCGCGCGCAGGCGGCGATCTGCGTCGGCCTCGGCGAGGTCCGCGGTGTGGAGACGACCTCGGAGAGCGCTGCCGCCACGGGCTCGAGCGTGCCCGGATCGCCGAGCGTCGTCGCGCACGAGGTGACCAGGCTCGCGGCCACGCACCACGCGTCGGTGCCGCGCGGCAGGACCGTGAACGCGTGCTCCGCTTTTCGCATCGCCTCGACGTTCTCGCCGCGCCATCGATGCGCCTCGGCCTGGATCACCAGCAGGCGGCCGAGATCATCGCCGAGCGCGCCGCAGTTGATGCCGCGCTCGGCAGAGGAGAGGGCCTTGCCGAGGTCCCCGCCGAGGAGCGCTTGCTCGGCCGCGCGCGAGAAGTACGTGATCGCCTTGTCGAGCTGACCGGCGCGGAAGAGGTGCTCGGCGAGGCGCATCGAATCGGGCTCTCCGGCCGCCGTGAGCCGGCGCGCCGCGAGCTTGTGCCCGAGCACGCGGTCCTCGTCGGTGAGCATCGCGTACGCCGCCTCGCGCACGTAGGCGTGCCGGAACGAGTACATCTCCACGAGGTTTTCGTGCCGCGTGAGGCTCACCTCGCGGAGCTCCAAGAGCTCGCGCGCGCAGAGCTCGCCGAAGAGCTCGGCCACGTCGCGCGTCTCCTCGCCGAGCAGCGCCGCCACGTCGCCCTCCGTGAACACGTCGCCGTAGACGCTCGCCGCGCGGAGGGCCCGCCGCGCGCGCGGATCGAGCTCTTCGAGCGTGCCTTGCACCATGGCGATCACGCTCTCCGGCAGCGCCTGATCGCGGCCGCGCGCGGCCGCGCGCACGAGCTCCTCCAGGAAAAACGCGTTCCCGCCCGCGCGCTCCACGATCTGCGTGATCACCGTGCTCTTCGCCCGTGGCCCGAGCGCCGCGCGCGCGAGCCTCTGGCTGTCGCCGTCCGCGAGCGGCGCGAGCGAGATCGTGAGCGGCCCGCGCGCGGCCCAGAGATCCGGGAACGTCCGCGCGAGCTCGGGCCGGCCGAGCGCGAGCACCACGAGCGGCAAGCGTTGCGCGAGCGCCGCGTCGACGAGGTTCAAGCTCGGAAGGTCCCCGAAATGCAGGTCTTCGAGCACGAGCAGCAGCGTGCCGGCGCGGCACTCGGCGACCACGAGCTCCTCGAACGATCGGCGGATCCGGTCGCCGAGGAGCGTCGCGCTTCGCCGCGCCGCGAGGAGGGCCGGGCGGCCCTCGGCCTCGAAGGGCAAACCCGCGGCCTCGCCCAGGAACTCCGCCACGGACGCGGCGCGGATCGGATCGAGGTAGCGGCCGATGCGCGCCCGGAGCTTGCGCCGCGCGACCTCGAGCGGCTCGCCCGCCATCACGTTCGCCGCCCTCCGCAGCGCCCGCGCGAGCAAACCGAACGACGAGCCCGCCGCGATCGGATCCCCCTGGCCGATCCAGATCTCCACCGGCCGACCTCGCTCGCCGAGCCAGCGCAAGAGCTCGTGCCGGAGGCGTGATTTGCCGATGCCTGCCTCGCCCGTGACGATCATCGCCCGCGGCGCCCGCTCCCGCTCGGCCTCCTCGAAGATGCGCTGGATCGCGGAGAACTCCATGTCGCGGCCGACGCACGGCATGGGCTTGCCGAGCAGCGTCCGCGCGGGCTCGCCGACGTCACGCTCGCCGAGCAGGAAGAGGCCTTGCTCGTCGCCGCTCACGTCGAAGCGCGCGCCGAGCAGGCCCGCGGTCACGTCGTCGACCGCGATCGCGTCGCGCGGCGCGCGCGAGAGCATGGGCAAAAAGGGCTCGATCGTCGAAGGCGCCGGCGCCTCGCCCGCGCTCTCCGCCGCGACGATCGCCGCGCGCTCGCCGTCGACGCGATCGGCGAACGCGAGCGCGCATTTCGCGGCCCGCGAGGCCTCGTCCGTCGCGGCGCCCGAGCCGTGGAACGTCACGAGCAGGTGCCCGTCGAGCAGCTCGTCGACCGCGCCGCCGAACCCCGCGGCGACCTCCGCGAGCGAGGTTTTTCCCTCGGAACCCGCGCCCGGCCCTTCCGGCAGCCGCACGATGAGCACGCAGCGGACGCGCCTCTCGTGCGCCCCGAGCGCGCCGCCCGGCAGCGACGTGGCGGAGGTCGTGGTCTCGTCGAGGTCCGCTTCGAGCGCCCGCTCGATCTCCAGCGCGAGCGCGCCCGCGTTCGCCGGCCGCTCGGCGGGCGCGCGCGCGAGCATCCGCGCGAGCAGCGCTTCGAGCCACGGAGGCGCGTCGGGCCGCATCGTGCGTAGCCTCGGCGCGTCCTCGACGACCACACGCACGAGGTACGCGAGCGCGTCGCCGCCCTCGAAGAGCCGTTTGCCCGTGAGCGCGTGGAGCATCAGGCAACCGAGGGCGAACACGTCGGCGCGCGCGTCGAGGTTCTGCGCCCCGCGCGCCTGCTCCGGCGCCATGTACCCCATCGACCCGAGGAGCACGCCCTTCTGCGTCAGCTCCTTGGCGGCCCCGCCGAGCCGCGCGATGCCGAAATCGATGAGCTTCGGCCGCTCGAGATCGCCCTCGAGCAGCATCACGTTCCCGGGCTTCAGATCGCGGTGCACGATCCCGCGCTCGTGCGCGACCGCGAGCGCCTCCGCGAGGCGACGGAGCAGCCGCACGGCGCCGTCGATCGGCAGGGTTTGCCTCTGGATGCGCCGGTCGAGGCTCTGCCCCGAGGCCCACTCCATCGCGATGTAGGGGAAGCTCTCCTCGCGGCCGTGCGCGACGTACCGCACGATCCCGGGATGCTGGAGGGCGGCCATGATCTCCGCCTCGCGCTCGAAGCGCTCGACGTTCGCGGCTTCCTCTTCGAGCAGGACCTTGAGGGCGACGACCTCGCCCGTCGTGCGGTCCGTCGCGCGAAACACGCGGGCCATGCCGCCTTGGCCGACGACGCCTTCGACGACGAACCGTCCGTCGACAACCTGGCCCGGAAGCATGGGGCGCCAAGTATCCGCGCAAAGTTCGGCGCGGTCCATCCCCACGAAAGGGATGGGTATTCGCGGCGCGTCGAATTCTTGCTGGAGCGTCCGGGACGCCCCCCCGACCCCGCGTGTCGCGAGGTCCGGGAGGGCAGGGCGGGGGAGGGTGCGTCCTGTAAAACTACGGATTGGCGGGCGGCGCGACGTGCATGCCGCAACGGTAGAACGTGCTCGCGACCTCGGCGTCCTGCGAGGACGCCTCGATCTTGACCTTCAGGCTGGTGACGCCGGCCGGGATGTTCACGTCCTGGAGGAAGAGGTCCTTCGTCTCGCTCTCCGTGCCGATGCCGCCGGTGATCGGCATGTCGTTCGCGCCGAGCACCGAGACCTTGAGCCCACGCAGGCCCGAGCCCGAGCGCTGGCCGCCGCAGGCGACGCTGATCGTGGCCGAGCCGGCGGGCACGTCGACGGAGTAGTAATCGATGTCCGTCGGGGCCGCGTCGAGGTCGCCGTCGACGAAGTAGCTCGTCGTCGTGCCGTTCGGCGTGGCCTTCAGCGCCTCGGGCATGTCGATGGCGTCGTTCGGCCCGGCCTCGAGCGGGTTCGAGCCCGTGCCGCCGTGGTTCACGAAGTAGAAATCGTTCTCCCCGGCCGTCGATCCGGTCTTGCGCGTCATGAAGAACAGGTAATCGGTCCCGAGCTCGCAAGGCACGGCGATCTGCGAGGGCGTCGCGGCCGCCGTCACGTCGACCTGCGCGATCTTCTTCGTGGGATCCGCGGCCGTCGTCACGTACGCGATCACGCCGGACGTGGCCGTCGAGCCGCTGCCCGCGGTGCCGCCCGCATAGAAGTCGAAGTTGCAGACAGGGCGATCGCCCATGACCGTCACGGCGTCCGCCGGGACGTTGAACTTCCAGATGTCGACGTCCGTCGCGCTGCTGTAGCCGCCCCACTGGAGCGAGAGGTAATAGTTGCCGCTCTGCGGGTTCTTCGAATACTCGACGGCCGTGGCCTGTTCGGCCGCGTCGTTCGGCTCCGTCTCGGCCGCGATGCTCTCGAGCGACGCGTCGAGGATGCCCGCGCCGACCGCGTAGTCGTACGTGGTGATGTCGGCCGAGGGCGCGCAACCCGGCGCCCCGCCGACCCACACGTTGCATTCGGTGACCCGCATGCAGTACTCGTCGTCGTCCGACGCCGGGAGGATCGTGTAGAGCGCGCTGTCGTTGCTCGAACGCGGGTACGGATCGTCGTTCTCCGCGATCTGCACCCATTGTCCGCCCTGCTTCTTGTAAAGCGTGAGGACGAGATCCGGGTACGTGTTGTCGAATTCGTCCTGCGGGGGCTTCGCGTCCGTCGAGATGAGAATGGCTTGGCCCTTCGCGCCCTTGAACTTGTAGAAGTCCTCGTCCGCATCGATCGGATCGAGGGTGTCCTGCAAACCGGGATCGTCGAGGAACAACTCGGCCGCGGTATCGCAACTGATGTTCGAGTCGGCAGTCGAGCCGCCCGAGCCCGATTGCGCGACGCTCGACGAGCTCGAGCTCGACTGCGAAGCGCCGCCGGCGCCGCCCTGGCCGCCCTCGCCGCCGCCGCCGGTGGGGTCCGAACCACCACCACTGCAACCCGCGCCGGCCGCGAGGACGGAAAGCCCGGAAGAAATGATGAGCCCAAGCAAAACGTTCCTGCGCATGAGACCTCCACGAAAGGTCCTGGGCGCGAGGGCTTGTCGCCGCGCCGCGCCGTGGACCGAAGAAGAACGATTCTTACTGCCCTCGGCCGGACGCATCAAGGGCGAAAAACCGCTCTCGACGCCTGCTGCTTCCGCTCGGGGTTCGATTTTCTTGCTGTAAGTCGCGACCGATAATTTCTTAACGCTCGACGGGCATTCCCATCGCCCGGCGCACCTCGTCGAACGCGGCCGTGAAGCGTCCATCCTTGCCACGTAACACGAGCGGCGGCTCGATTTCCGGGGCGCGAGCCGCGGCAGGGCGGCGCATCACATATACCGAAAACAGTGGGTCCTTGCCTTCGCGCGGGACGACGTCGCGGTAGCGCTCGAGCACGAGTCCGGCGCCTGCGGCCGCGGCCTCGACACGCGGGCGCTGGCGCGAGGCGGCGCAGCCCACGAACGGCGCGCCCTCGGCGAGCAGGCGCGCCGCTGCGAGCGCGTAATCCTCCACGCCGCCGCGCCATTCGAAGCGGCACGGGCCGCATTGCACTTTGCTCGACTCGATCCCCGTCCCCTTCGGCAGATACGGCGGCGTGCCCGTCACGAGATCCGCGCCTTCGAGGCCCTTGGTCGTCGCCGCCTCGCGCAAGTCGCCGAAACGCACGGCGCATCGATCGTCGACGCCGTTCCAGGCGAGCGAGCGCCGCGCGAGGCCAAAGCTCACGTCCTGCGCCTCGACGCCCGTCACGCGCGCCTCGGAGAAGGCCCACGCGACGAAAAGGAGGACGGTGCCGATGCCGCAGCCGAGGTCGACGGCGCGGCGCGGCGGCGCGTGGCGGAGCTCTTCAATCGCGTACCAGGCCGTGACGAGGTCGTCGGCCGACCAGCGGTGGCCGTCGACGCGCTGGAGAATGCGGAAATCGCCGGCCAGGTAGCAGAGGTCCTCGCCGGGGCCGGGCCAGACGTCCTCGCGATCGGGCGTCCGCGGCTGCGGGCCCGGAGCGATCCAGCCGGCGGGGCGGCGCGCGGGGCGCACGATCCCCGAGGCCTTCGGGGCGAGCTGGTCCGAGTCGGATGCAGGCAGCATGGGGGCCCTTGTCTACCACGAGGGAGCGGGGCGGCGCCATTCCAACGTGGCAGAAATGATCGACCGGAGACGGACCCGAATGGGTTCGTCGATGCTGCGGAGGGTCTCGGAGCGGGGAACGAGGGGTGATATTCTCCCGCTTCGCCATGAAAACCTCTTCGATTCCTCCGGCGCGCCTTGGCCTCGAGAACGACAATCCCGCCGCGCCCTGCTATCGTGGTCCGAACGCGCGCATGTTCATGGCCGTCGTGAACGGGTGATCAAAAGGGAAAACCACCATGGCCGAGCTCGTTTCCCTCGCCGAAGATCTCTGGGCCGCGGAGCACCCGGTGAAGATGCCCGGCGGCGTCCGGATGGATACGCGGATGACCGTGGTGCGCCTGCCCGGTGAAAAGCTCTGGGTGCATTCACCCATTCCGATCGACGATTCGCTCGCCGCCGAGCTCACGAAGCTCGGAAAGGTCTCCTACCTCGTCGCGCCGAACCTGTATCACAACCTCTTCCTCGGCCGGGCGTCGGAGCGTTTCCCCGAGGCGCGGGTCTTCGCGCCGCCGGGGCTCGGGGAGAAAATTCCTTCGCTCCGCATCGACGAGGTGCTCTCCGCGGATACGCCCGCCGCGTGGGCCGACGTCTTCGCGCAGCGCCTCGTCGAGGGCGCGCCGCAGATGCAGGAGGTGGTGTTCCTTCACCGCCCGAGCAAGACGCTCGTCGTCTCGGATCTCCTGTTCAACATCGAGCGGCCCGAAGGACTCGCGACGAAGGTCGTGCTCACGATGATGGGCACGCGCGGCAAGCTCGCGCGGAGCCGGATGTGGAGCCTCATCACGAAGGACAAGGCCGCGTGGAGGGCGTCGGTGCGCGAGGTGGTCGCGCTCGATTTCGATCGGCTGATCATGGCGCACGGCGAGGTCGTCGCCTCGGGCGCGAAGGCCCGCGTGAACGAGGCCCTCGGCCCGTTCGTTTGAGCCCCAAGGAGACCATCGCATGACCGAGCTCGTATCCCTCGCCGAAGATCTCTGGGCCGCGGAGCACCCTCTGCGGTTCGCCGGCTTTGTCCGGATGAACGCGCGGATGACCGTGGCGCGCCTCCCGGGTGGTGAGCTCTGGGTGCATTCGCCCATTCCGATCGACGATTCGCTCGCCGCCGTGCTCGCGAAGCTCGGGCGCGTCGCGTACCTCGTCGCGCCGAACCGGTTTCACAACCTGTTCATCGGCGCCGCGTCGGCGCGTTTCCCGGAGGCGCGTGTCTTCAGCGCGCCGCGGGTCCAGGAGAAGATCCCCTCGGTCCGCATCGACGAGGTGTTATCCGAAGGGCCGCCCGCCGCGTGGGGCGGCGCCTTCGATCTGCGGCTCGTCGAGGGCGTCCCGATGGTGTCGGAGGTGGTGTTCCTGCACCACGCGAGCCGGACGCTCATCGTCTCCGACATCCTGTTCAACATCGAGAAGCCCGAGGGCCTCGTATCGAAGCTCGTCTACACGGCGCTCGGCACGAACGGAAAGCTCGCGATGGGCCGGGAGTGGCCGCTGATCGCGAAGGACCGCGCGTCGCTGCGCGCGTCGCTGCGCGCGGTGGCCGGGCTCGATTTCGATCGGCTGATCATGGCGCACGGCGAGGTCGTCGCCTCGGGCGCGAAAGACCGGGTGCAAGCGGCGCTGTCGCCCTATTTCTGAGCCTCAGCGCGTCTCGCCGATCGTGCCGACCTGGAAGGGCCGCTTGCCCTTGGGCCAGCGGAGCTTCAGGAATTTCTCGCCGCCCTCGAACGTGATCTTCGCGCGGAGATCCGTGCCTTCGACGTAAGGCACGAGCAGCTTGCCCACGCCTTCCTCGGCGCTCGCTTTCGTCTGGGTTTGCCTGCGCCCCTTCTCGATGTCGAGGCCGGTGATCTTCACCTTGCCCTCGCAGCGCATCCAGAACCAGCTCCCGAGGACCTTCGTCTTGCACCCGACCGCGCCCGAGCCCGTCACGAGTACCTCTTTTTCGGCGGCGAACGCCTCGTCCGCGGGCGCGGCGGAGATTCCCTCGACGTCGGGCAGGATCTTCGCGTCTTCCTCGGCCTGCGCCTTCGCGGCGGCCTCGGCCTTGGCGGCGGCTTCGGCCTTGGCGGCGGCGGCCATTTCCTCGCAGCGCGCGGTGTCGCGCGCCTCGAACGACGGCCACGCGCCGCCATTGAAGAGCCGATCTTCGAGGCCACTCGCGCTTTCCGGCAGCTCGACGGTGAAGGTCTCGTCTTTGATCCATTCGGGGTGCTCGAAAGGCCGGTACGTGAAGGCGGGCTTGGCCTTCGTCCCCGGGCGGAGCGAGATGACCACGGCGTCCGACGACCCGAGATCCGCGGCGGAAAGCTCGTCATCGGTCGCCATGCTGCCGCCGCCGGGGAGCGCGCGATCGTACCGACCGAGGTGCTTGTTGTTTTCGCGTCGACCGTTCTGCGGGCAGCCGATCATCACCCACTCGCGGACCTCGATCATCTTGCAAGCCTCGACGAGATCCCCTTCGTCGTGGCCCTCCCAGCCGAGCTTCGCGATCGGCGCCTGGCACCATTCGATGGGCGTGGGGCGCGACGAGCGGACGATGTTCTTGGGCTTTTCGGGCGCGGCCGCCGCGGTCGTCTCCGGCGCGGGCGCGGGCGCGGTCTCGCTCGGCGCGGCAGCGCTCGGCGCGGGCGCGGCGGCGGGCGCGGCGCTCGCGGCTTCGG
>NZ_JASBQE010000054.1 GCF_029960785.1 Polyangium sp. 15x6 | reverse complement strand
GGTTATTGTGCGGCTGCGACGAACCCGCCGAGCGCACGCCGGCGCGGCGAGCATGCGCGTGCCGCGCACGTGGCGCCTGCCATGGGCGCGGATGGTCGTCCAGACGGTGGTGGGCGAGGACTTACGAGCGTTACACCGATTGATCGTGGATCCCGCGTGGAAAAATCACGCGACCGTTAGGAGCAGCTTGACAGGCGTCCGGTCATCCAATCCAGTCTGGCCGGTTCGTCCTCCCTCTACGTGGGGAGGACAAACGAAAGTGCCCCCGGAAGAGCTGCAATCTCCGCCGGGGGCGATGGCCGACAACCCCTTGGAACCGGAGCATCAGCCGATGAACGATCTACACCGCCGCCCTGAAGACATCCACATCGATCTCAGGCGGATGACGTGAGCGGGCCCGGCCGAAGAGCCGGGCCCCCCAACGAGATGGAGCGCTGGCTACCCGAGCTGATTCGGGTCGCAAAGGCCGTGCTCCATCTTATGGGGGTGTCCCGCGATCACGCGGACGATCTCGTGCAAGAACTCATTCTCGCCCTCCTGGTCGCGAAACAGGAGGGGCGCATCCGCGACCCACCGGACCGAATTGCCCTTCTTGGGTGGGTCCGCGTCGTGGCGTCGAGGATGGCCTACTGGCATCGTCCGAAAGCTCGCCGGGACGCTGGCCTCTTCGTGGTCCGCGACGTCGAGCAGCTCCCCGGCCCCCACCCCGACGGACCCCTTGAAGCCCGTGCAGAGCTGAGGCGCATCGAGAGAAGGATGAAGCCGAAGCAGCTCGACCGTCTCCTGGCTGATGTCGCCGGTGAAGACCCGGGCGTGACCAGGTCGGCGATCTGCGTGTACCGGAAGAGGGCCAGGGGCCGGCGACGCTGACCAACCCCTGTTCGGGGCCCTGGGCGACGGGCTCTTGCTCCGGTACAGTGCCCCAGCCATGGCGAAGCTCAACGGACGAATCCTGTGGGTCGGTCATGACGACCCGTCGCCCGTGCGTGGGGCGATCGTGTCCGAAGACAAGATTGCTTTCGACGCCTCGTCCGGCGAGTACGACTACACAGTGACACTGACCCCTGTTCAGAACTCTCCCTCGATGTGGAAGGGTCGGTGGAAGTGCGCCCTCCCTCGCGAGGACGGCCACGTGGACGCTCGGCTCTACAAGTGCGTCGACGGCGGGGTCGTGCTCGTCGGCAACTGGAGGGAGGACAACACCGACCACTGGTGGTTCATGGAGCTTCGGCCGTAGACCGGCCACCCGAGGCTGCGCACCCGGGGGCTTCCCTTCTTCGTGCCCCTGGGTACAGTGGCCCGGCTATGACCGGTCAGTTCAACATCAACCTCGGCTTCGACAAGCTCTTCGAGATGATCCAAAGCCTCTTCGGACCTGGCGTGATCCGCCGGCGATCCGCAGCAGAAACTGCGGCCAGGCTGTCCGCCGCCCAGACGGATATCGAGGTGCGGAAGCTCGGCGTCACGGCCGAGTACGAAGAGAAGAAGGCTCGTGTGCTGGCTGAGCGCGACTTCCGACAGTTCGAGGAGAAGCTACGAGCCGAGGAACTGCCGCCGGCCGTCGAGGCAGAGATCATCGATGTACCGATCATCTGGGAGCCCGAGCCGGAGATCGTCGTTGCCGATGCTCACCGCAGGCCGTTCGAGTACATCGAGCAAAAGAGGCTCCGGAACATCAAGCAGGTGACGCACGAGGCGGTGAACGTCCTCAAGACGCTGCCCGAGCACCATGAAGTCGCGGAGCAACCCGTCGACCCCGACTGGACTGCGCGGTTCTTTGATGACGTGAAAGACGTATCAAACGAGGACATGCAGAAGCTTTGGGGCAAGCTTCTCGCTGGCGAGATTGTTCAGCCTGGTAGGTTTTCGTTGCGCACGCTGGAGGTGCTACGGAACCTCACCTCGGCTGAGGCCCAGCTCTTCCAGCGTTACCTGTCGTTTTGCGCTGACAATGGCCAGGTATTCACGTTTGCTGAGCCCGCGTTGGAACACGCGTGCAGTTACCGATACGTGGAGCTTATGAAGCTTGTCGAATGCGGACTCTTTCATTCTCCAAGTGCGTTTCAAGGAGGACCCGGCACCGCGTTGATACTCCCGTTCCGGGATAAGCGCATCAAAATGGTTGGCGGCCGGAACATGCTGTGGACTGCGCACATGTATACCCTTACGGGGGTTGGTATCGAGTTGGCCAATCTTGGGTTGCCCTTGGCTGACGAAGCGTTCGTGCGTGCCCTGGTCAATATTCTCGTAGGGGCGGGCATGACGGCAGAGATTATCGACAATCCCCTACCGGAGACATCTGAGGACGACCAGCCGACGAAAGCAGAAGGATCGACGCAGCAACCGCCGTCCACCACTTGACCAGGAAGCGCCATGACCGACCCTTCATCGAAGCCGGAGCCCAAGGGACCACTCTACGAGCGTCTCGTGGCCGCTGTGCAGAAGAAGCTCGACCCGGGTGCCCATGTGGAGTGGGACGTCAGGGTTCGCGCTCGAAGCGGAGCCATCCGGCAAATCGATGTGGTGCGGGGCAAGCTCGGTACTGCCGACGTCGCCGTTGCCATCGAGGCCAAGGATCGGAACAAGCCGGTCACCATCAACATGGTGGGAGACTTCTTCGTCGCCTTCACCGGCATCGGCGCGAAGCACGGGATCATGGTCTCGAACCTTGGCTTCACCGAGGATGCTCTCCTGGAGGCCAAGGAACGAGGTATCACTACTTGCATCCTACGCCTCGCGAATGACGAGGACTGGGGCCGCTACCTTCGAGATTTCCAGCTCACTATACAATCGAGGACGCTCCTTTATCAGGACGCCGAGATCGTCATGGCGAACGGGGAGCGGCATCCGGTTTCGCAGGGGGGCATGGAGTTCATGTTCGACCGGCGAGGCAACCACGTGTTCTTCGACGAGCACGTGAACTCGTGGCTGGACGACAACCCGTGGGAGGAGGGAGACCTCATCGAGATCGCTCCAGGCAGGCCACTACGGTTCCGCAGGAACGAGCAGGAGGACTTCGTCGACGTCACCGAGCTCCGCTTTCGTCCCACATACAGCGATGGGATGACGATGGAGCTACAGAAGCGTCGCCCGGAGGACTGGGTGTACGTCCAGCAGACGCCGGACGGGTTCCGCGACGAGAGGAGCTTCTTCGTGTTCGCGAAGCTGGAGAAGCTCGCCGACGAGTTCAAGGCGGCCAGAGCTGCGCGAAAGCAGACGAAGAAGGCAGGCTCGAAGGTCACCGCCAAGAAGACCACTGCGAAGAAGCGCACCTCGAAGCGGACGCGGAAGAAGTCCTCGCCCTAGTCGACGGGGAGCGCTACTTCGACGTCCCCTGGAAGCCGTTCTCCAGGTCGAATCCGTCCATCTTTGCCTTCGCGAGGCCCGCCTCCAGGTACTCGTCGAGCGGGGACTTCTCGACGATCGACATGACGACTCTCTTGTTTCCCACCTTGCCGCGGTAGGTGGTGAGCAGATCGGTATTGTCGCGCCCTGCATACATCACGGCCGCCAGCTTCCAGACGTCCTCTTGGGGGATGGCAAATATCGCCTCGTTGAAAGCCTTATCGCACGGCGGCGGGGACTCTAGGTCTTCGATTGCGTGGTCGAGTGCTTCCCCGGTGGAGCTTCGCGTTCGATAGCGAGGGTCGGCCTCGTACTCCTCCCTGCGCGCCTTCGCCAACCTGATGAACAGCAGGACGAGCGCCTCGAATCGGCCCACCGGAGGTCCTTCGCCCGCGGACCGAACGTGGCGGGCTGCCGTCTGGTAGCTCTCCCCGGTCTTCGCCATGCGGTCGCGAACGAGCTTCTTGAAATTGCTGGGCATGAGCATCTTCCTCGTCAACCACGAGCGTCGCAGCCCCCCCTGCCGACGCTCATGGTGAAGAAGACGCACCTAGCCCGGCTCTGAGGACATCCCTCTTCGCCCCGCGCCGAGGGTCCTGGGGGGCGGACCGAGGCGGGGTAGTGCTGGAGCGGCAGCGAGGACGATGTTGCCCGGCGGAGGTGGTCTCGTCAAGTCGACTCTCCAGCGGCGCCGAGCTGCGGGAGGACGGGGCTCCCCCACGTGGAGGGAGCCCCCGTCGGTTCACGTCAGCAGCTCGGACGCGGGCAGACCGTAGTATTCGGCGCCTTCGATGTCTCTCATGTCGTAGATCTGGTAAGCAACGAGGCCCGGACCGCAGTCCAAGTAAGTGAACCACTCCTCCGGCCGATTTGAAGGCGACGAACAAGGGTAGGAGCGATGCTCGAACTGCTCATCAAGAACGGGGACACGCTGATTCCGATCCTGATCGGCCTCGGAGTGACGATCCCGATCCTGATCCTGATCGGGATCGCCTGGACGCTGCACAAGTGGGGACCTGGACTCGTGGAGTCGTACAAGGCTCGCTCGATGGCGCTCGTCAACGCCGTCGAGAAGACGATCCCGGATGCGATCCGCGATTTCCGAGAGGGTCTCTCTGGGGCCGAGACGCGCATCACGACGCACGTGTCACGGGAGGTCGGGACTCTCCGCGAGGAGATGCACGACCTCCGGGCCCAGAAGATCGACGAGAAGCTCGAACGACTGGCCGGTCGCTCTTCCCCCGACCTCTCCGAGCCCGCCCCCACGTCACGCCGAGTCCAATGATCCGTGGAGTACGTCTGCGCGGTCCTGTCATCGATCGGGGCGGCTAGCCTAGCGTTTGCCGCCTTTCTCGGTCTCAGCGGGATTCGTCACGTTTTCCGTCTCCGTCGTCTCTCCCGAGACGTGGAGACCTCAATGCTCGCTCTTCTCGCTCTGCTGCGGGAAGAGGCACGCCAGGCAGAGCAGCGCATATGCCGTCAGGTTGACGGCATTTACGTGGGCCCAGCTCGGGGCCCACAGTGCGATTGCGGAGCCGCTCAGGCCCACCGCAAGTAGCACGAGCAGCATCCCCTCCTCCCTCCGCATCGTCCGCCCTTCTCGGACGACCCTTCCCACCATCGCCAGCATCAACGCCACGTGGCCCGTGAGCAACGCGGCCACGTAGAAGCGCAAGAGCGCGTTTCCCGACAGCTCGGGGGAGGCCACGGCTACGAATGCCATGACGGCCGCCCGGGCGAGGAGGGCAGCCCGCTGGATCGTTTCCATCCTAGGTACCGCGGAGGCCGGACCGGGCCGTCCTCGTGTTCCGGCGGAGCACCTGGAGGAACTCGTGCGTCTGGGGACGGAGTTCGTGGAACCGGGTCTTCAGATGGCCGTTCCTTGGGCCTGTCGTCAGAACGTTGTTGAGCATACGTTGTGTTGCATTGCATTGGCGTCTTGTGTCTCCTGGTTTTGCACCTCCAACAGATAGATCCACGTGCAACGGACCTTTTCGCCTCGAAGATCATCGGATCCGGCGTAACCGAGAACCAAAGCGGAAGCGACACGGGACAGTTACAACGTCGGTAGAAGTACGGCCCCTCAATCAGCAGGACCATCTCGGTCACGACTGTGGGTCGAGATGGTCCTGCTGAACGGAGGTGATCTGTGGATCCGCTTACTGCGTTTCTTCTCGGTGTGCTCGTAGGCATCTTCTTCGCGCTCGGCTTCCCCCCCGGCCCGCCGCCGCCGGTTCGCTACCCCCGCCTTCGCATCGCGGCCTAACCACGGAGGAGGATGATGACGACGGCCGAGGGAGCGCCCCGTTTGTGGGCGTCTCCCTCGGCCGTCGTGCCGGTCAGGCTGCGAGCCGTTCAAGCGGCGGCGAGGTCGATCTCGGGAAGCAGCATGAATGGCTGCCCGCTGGGGACGCTGAATTGCCAAGTTCGATACCGAACAGTCTGCCAGGGGCCGAAACACCGATCAGCCGCATCCGACGCTCTCCGGGCGTCGGCAGCGGCGAAGCGGTCAGGCCGTTCGGGAAGAGCTCTTGGATGAACCGCCGCGCCTCGATCGGGTTGCGGCCGATGCTCTCCCGCAGCTCTTCGAGCCGTCGCCGCGCCTCGGTCTCGAGCCGCCGGACCTCGAGGTCCATCGCCGCCGGAACCGTCTTGGCCGTCCGGAGCCGCGCCTCGAGCGCTGTCAGCTCCTTCTGACGTTCGCCCACCTTGGTGAAGAAGACGCCTCGCGCTTCCGCGGGCGCTTCGAGGGCGAGCTCGGCGAACTTGTCCACGTCGGCGCGTAGCCTGGCCGCTTCCCGCTCCCAAGCCTCGATCTCGGGCGGCGCCGCGAGGTGCGGCGGCCGGGCTTCGTCTCCCCAGGCGCGCACCGAGCTGCGCCTCGACGAGGCCGCCACGTCGTACGCGAGCTCGCGGCAAGTGCCCTGCGGATCCGCTCGGCCGTGCCAGGGCTCGGCCCCCTCCGCGGGATTGGGGCCCAAAGCTCCGGCGGCGAGGCTGGCGAGGCAGCGGGATATGAATGCGAGAAGCCCCGAGCGTTCTGCGGTCGAGAGGTTCGTCCGGGGCGCTGTTTGCGCGCGGCTCCCCTCCGCTCCCCCCGAACCTCAGAGCTCCGCGACGGCCTTCCGCGTTTTGCTGACGAGCCGCTCCGAGGAGCGCGGGGCCGAGGCGGTCGGTCTTCGAGGCGCCGCTCTGCCCTTCGATCCCGGAGGCTTCCCCTTGCAAAACCTGCCTACCGGGGCATACAGTCCCCAACCGAACAGCGAATGGACGAAGAGAAGCGCCGCAAGCTCATCGCGACCGATGCGCGGGCGAGGATCGTTTTTGCGACGGTTGCCCTCATCCTCCCGCTCGTGCTCGCGCTTCTGTTTCGACGCCAGGAGCTGAGGCTCCGCGCGCTCGCCGATCATGGCCGCGCCGGCACCGCGACGCTCACGGCCGTCACCCGACAAGGTTCGGCCTCGGTTGCCCATTACCGCTACGAGATCGGCGGCGTCGTTTACACGTGGAACGTCGACCGAAAGAAGCTCCCAGGCGCGCCCGGTGAAACCTTCGATATCACGTATCTCCCCGAAGACCCGTCCCTCAGCCGTCCCGGCTCCTATTCGAACGTCGAGCTCGACGCCGAGCTCAATCTGCCTTTCCGGCGAGGTTTCCCGCTCGGGATCTTCGTCCTCTTCGGCTCCGCCGCCGCGCTTTGTCACCGCAACGTCCGCCGCCTCCAGAATGGTGCGCCTCTTTCCACCAAGCCTCGGATCTCGCCCGACGGCGCGGGGCGAATCGTCGCGGCCCTGCTCCTCGCTTGCTTGCTCGTCGTGAACCTCGATCCCAAGGTCCGCGCGGTGCAAATCGCCGCGTTCGGGCCGGCGCTGTTCGGGCTGCCCGCATGGCTCGTGGTCGCGCTTGCCGAAATCGCGCTGTTCGCGCCGTTTTTCTGGGTGTTTCCGCATTTGATGCGGCTCGTCCTCCACCGATACGCGCAGGGCGGGTCGCTCTCGAAGCTCGGGATCGTGCTCGCCGTCGCCCAGGCGGGGCCGGAGGAGAGGCGGTCGCGGCTCGTCGTCCTCGCCGGGCTCGTCTATTTCATCGCGCTCGTGACTGCCTGGATCGTGTTCGCCGAGAGCCGCGGGATCTGACGGCCAGCGGACCGACGCATCGAGATCGCTGTCGCGTCCGAAAACGGCCAGACATCGGGACGCGGGCACGCTACGAGGGGAGGGCGATGATGGATGCGGAGACCTGCTACCGAGCCCTCTGCGCGCGTGATGAGCGCTTCGACGGGCTATTTTTCGTGGCCGTACAGACGACCGGCATCTACTGCCGGCCCGTTTGCCGGGCCCGGACCCCGGCGCGTGATCGGTGCGTGTTTTACCGGTCCGCCGCGGAGGCGGATCGGGACGGGTTTCGCGCGTGTTTTCGCTGCCGGCCGGAGCTCTCGCCGGGCGGCGCGCCGCAGGACTCCGTGCCGCGCCTCGTCCGCGCCGCGCTCGCGCGAATCGAGGGCGGGTTTCTCGACGAGGGATCCGTCGATGACCTCGGGCGCGTGCTCGGCGTGACCGGGCGACACCTCCGGCGCGCCATGGAAGCCGAGCTCGGCGTGGCGCCCGTCGAGCTTGCTCAATCGCGCCGCCTCGCGCTCGCGAAGCAGCTCTTGCAGGATTCGTCGCTGCCGCTCACCGAGATCGCGTTCGCGAGCGGGTTCGGGAGTGTTCGGCGATTCAATGCGCTGTTTTCCGCTCGGTTCGGCAGGCCGCCGTCCGCGCTCCGGCGCGCGCTCGGGGAAGCGGAGGCCGGCGCCGCCATCACGTTGCGGCTCGATTATCGGCCGCCGCTCGATTGGGACGCGCTGCTCACGTTCCTCGCCGCCCGCGCGATTGCTGGCGTCGAGGCCGTCGAGGGCGGCGTGTATGCCCGCTCCGTGCGGCTCGGCGAGCGGACCGGGTGGGTGCGGGTGATGCCCGCGCCGCAGAAAAACGCGCTCCGGGTGGAGGTCGCGCCCGAGCTCGCGGGCGCGCTCGGGCTTCTGCTCGGCAGGCTGCGCGCGCTCTTCGATCTCGACGCGCATCCGAAGCTCATTGCGGAGGCGCTCGGCCGTGATCTGCTCCTCGCGCCGCTCGTCGCGCGTCATCCAGGGCTCCGCGTGCCGGGCGCGTTCGACGGCTTCGAGGCGGCGGTGCGCGCCATTCTCGGCCAGCAGGTCTCGGTGCGCGCGGCGACGACGCTCGGCGGGCGCATCGCGAAGCAATTCGGAACGGCCCTGGACACGCCGATCGCCGGCGTGACGCACCTCTTCCCACCGGCGTCCGTGCTCGCCGAAGCGCCCCTTCCCGACATCATTCGAATTGGATTGCCCGCGGCCCGTGCGGGCTCGATCCAGGCGCTCGCGCGCGCCGTCACGCAGGGCGACGTCCGGCTCGAGCGCGGCGAGGATTTCGAGGCCGCCACGGCCGCGCTCGTCGCCTTGCCGGGTATCGGCGCGTGGACGGCCCAGTACCTCGGCATGCGTGTGTATCGGTTTCCGGACGCATTTCCAGCCTCGGATCTCGGGGTGCGGAAGGCGCTATGCGTGAAATCGACGCGCGAGGCGGAGGAGCGCGCCGCGGCCTTCAGGCCGTGGCGGGCCTATGCGGTCATTCATCTCTGGCAGAGCCTTTCAGAAGGAGCATTCAAGGAATGAATATTTTGTATGAACGCCGTATTTCGAGCCCTCTCGGCGAGCTCCGCGTCGTCGCTTCGGACGAAGCGCTCGTGGGCGTGTACCTGCCTGGGCACAAGGGCGCGCCGGTCATCCTGACCCGTGATGGGCGGGAGCATCCCGTCCTCGGCGAGGCCGCGCGCCAGCTCACGGAATATTTTGCCGGGGAGCGTGCGTTTTTCATGTTACCGCTCCAGCCTCGGGGAAGCGATTTTCAGCGCGAGGTCTGGCGCGCGCTCCTCGAAATCCCCTTCGGCGAGACGCGATCTTACGCGGAGCTCGCGCGGGCGCTCGGTCGGCCGCAAGCCGCGCGGGCCGTCGGCGCGGCGAATGCGAAGAACCCGATCAGCATCATCGTGCCCTGCCACCGCGTCATCGCGGGCGACGGCGCGCTCACGGGTTATGCGGGCGGCATCGAAGCCAAACGGTGGCTCCTCTCGCACGAGCAAGAGCGCCACGCGTCGCCGAGCCCCACCCTTCACTGAGCCTCTCGGCGCTCCGATCGCAAGTCCCTGGACACGCGGGGACCGTCTCTGCGATCCTGCCGGCGCCGATGAGTGAATCCAGAAATCCCGCGCATGGCCCGGACGAAGCTCCGGTGCGGCCCGAGCTCTCCGAGCTTCGCGCGCGCCTCCACGCGACCACCGACGCAGGCCGGCCCGAGGCCGTCCTGCGGCGGCGCAAGACCGGGCAACGGACGGCGCGCGAGAACATCGACGATCTCGTCGATCCGGGCAGCTTCGTCGAATACGGCGCCCTCGCATTGGCCGCGCAGCGGCAGCGGCTCTCGGTCGAAGAGCTCGTGCGGGCGAGCCCCGCCGATGGAATCGTCTGCGGCGTCGGGAGCGTGAACCGCGCGCTCTTCGACGACGAGAGCGCGCGCACGCTCGTGCTCGCCTACGATTACACCGTCTTCGCCGGAACGCAGGGCGGCATGGGGCACAAGAAGCTCGATCGCATGCTCGCGCTCGCCGCGCAATGGCGCGTGCCGGTCGTGCTGTTCGCCGAAGGGGGAGGGGGGCGGCCCAATGACACCGACATGCCGCTCGTCGCGGGCCTCGATACGTCGAGCTTTCTCTCGTTCGCCACGCTCTCCGGCCTCGTCCCGCGCGTCGGGATCGTCTCGGGCCGTTGCTTCGCCGGGAATGCCGCGCTGCTCGGCTGCTGCGACGTCATCATCGCGACCGAGGACAGCTCGATCGGCATGGGCGGGCCCGCGATGATCGAGGGCGGCGGGCTCGGGAAATACACGCCCGAGGAGGTCGGGCCGATCGACGTGCAGAGCAAGAACGGCGTGGTCGACGTGCGCGTCCGGGACGAGGCCGCGGCGGTCGACGCCGCGAAGAAGTATCTCGGTTTTTTCCAGGGCCCGATCGCCGACTTTTCGTGCGCCGATCAGCGCGTGCTCCGTGACGCCTTGCCGGAGCGACGGCGACGGGCCTACAAGATCCGGCCGATCATCGAGACGCTCGCGGACACCGGCTCGGTCCTCGAGCTCAGGCGTGAGTTCGGCACGAGCCTCGTGACCGCGCTCGTGCGTATCGAGGGCCGCCCCTTCGGGCTCCTCGCGAACGACCCGTATCGCCTCGCCGGCGCGCTCGACGCCGACGCCTCCGACAAGGCCGCGCGATTCATGCAGCTCTGTGACGCGTTTGGCCTGCCCATCATCTCCCTCTGCGACACGCCCGGCTTCATGGTCGGCCCCGAGGCCGAAAAGACCGCGCTCGTGCGCCATACCTCGCGGATGTTCGTGGCGGCGGCGAGCCTGCGGGTCCCGTTTTTCACCGTGGTCCTCCGCAAAGCGTATGGCCTCGGCGCGCAGGCCATGGCCGGCGGGCATCTACACGCTCCGTTTTTCACGATTGCCTGGCCGACGGCCGAGTTCGGCGGAATGGGCGTCGAGGGGGCGGTGCGGCTCGCGATGCGCAAGCAGCTCGACGCCATCGAGAACCCCGAGGAGCGCGAGGCGACGTTTCAAGCGATGGTCGCGCACGTATACGAGCGCGGGAAGGCCATCAACACCGCCTCGTTCCTGGAGCTCGACGCCGTCATCGACCCGGCCGAGACGCGCACCTGGATTCTTCGTGGGTTGAAATCGGTCCCGACGCCGGCGCGCCCCGAAGCGCGGCGGTTCATCGATACCTGGTGAGGGTTTTCCTCAGCGGAACAAGGCCGCTCGCAGCGACGCCGCGCAAAGCGCGACGGCCGTGTTCGCCTCGTCGAACACCTTTCCCATCGGCACGAAGCCGTGCACCTGCCGCTCGAAGCAGACGTAACTCGCTTTCGAGCCCGCCGCGGTGAGGCGCTCGGCGTATTGCAACCCCTCGTCGCGCAGCGGATCGTAGCCGGCCGTCAGCACGAGCGCGGGCGGCAGGTTTTCGTGGCTCGGGTGGAGCAGCGGCGAGGCGCGCCAGTCGAGGTCGTGCGCGGGGTCGCCGATGTAATGGTCGTGGTAATACGTGATCGAATCACGCGTGAGCAGGTAGCCCTGGCCGTTCGTCGTGTGCGAGGGCGCGATGCGGCGCATGTCGGTCGCCGGGTAAATCAAGAGCTGGAACGTGATCCCGAGATCCCCCGCGTCGCGCGCGGCGAGCGCGACCACGGCGGCGAGATTGCCGCCCGCGCTGTCGCCGCCGACCGCGATGCGCGTCCCGTCGATCCCGAGCGCTTCGGCATTGCGCTGCACCCAGTACGTCGCGGCCAGACTGTCGTCGACGGCGGCGGGAAACCGGTGCTCGGGCCCGAGCCGGTAATCGACCGACACGACCGCGCAGCCGGCGCCATTCGCGAGGGTTCGGCAGAGCGTGTCGTGCGTGTCGAGATCGCCGATCGTCCAGCCGCCGCCGTGGTAATAGACGAGCCCGGGCAAAACTGTGCCGGTCGTCGTACCCGCGGGGCGGTACAGTCGAAGCGGGATCCTGCCGTGCGGCGCGTCCGCGTGGAGATCCCGCACCTCGGCGACCGCGGGCGGTTCGGGCTGCGTGAATCCGCGGCGCTCGCGGTACGCGCGCCGCGCATCCTCCGGCGAGAGCGTATGCGCAGGCGGCATGCCGCTTCGTTCCATGAAATCGATCAGGGCCCGGGCCTGGGGGTGCAACATGGGAGCCGGATCAGCGCATCAACTCGGCCGCGCGGTCAAGAACGAAGCGCAATCTTGACGGCCGGGCGCCCAAGCGGTCTCCTTGCCGTTCATGGCTCGCGAACGCTCCCCCCGCCTGCGCTTGGTCTTCCTGGCCCTCGGGGGCCTCGCGGCCGCCTGTGGGCCTTCGCCCCGAGCCCCCTCGCGCCCGGCGACCTCCTCGCAGCGCCCCTCGGGCCTCGCCGTCGCGACCTCCCCGACCGCCTCGACGCCGCGCCCGCTCATCCTTTGCCCAGGCGTGTCCGCAGAGACCACACCCGATCGCGGCTGGTTTGCGCTCGGCACCTCGGCGCCGCCGTCCTCCGCCACGCCCGCGCCGAGTCCCGGCGTCGTCTCTCCGTCCGCGGGCCCCGGGGCGACGCCGAGCGCCGTGTACGATGCCGAGGGGCGGCTCGTCGTCGCCTGGGCAGCGGCGCCCGGCGTCCGCTTGCGCAGGCTCGAAGGAGGGCGTTTCCAGGACTTGCCGCCCATTTCCGCGCAGAACGTCGGGGGGTTTGGCGCCGTCATGCTCGCACGCGATTCGGCGGGGCGCGTGCTCGTGTATTTCTTCGAAGACACGCGCGCGCGGGTCCATCGCATCGAAGGGAATACCGTGGTGGATCTCTCGCCGAAAACGCCGCCGCCCGCCCGGGTGTTCAGCATTCCCGGGCCGCCACGGATCGTTGCCTGTCCTGCATTGATTCAACCCATCGCGCCGGCCCAGCTCGCGGTGGACGGCGAGGGCCGGCCCATGGTCGCCTGGGCCGAGGCAGGGATCGGCGCGATGCGCGCCGTCGTGCACCGGTGGACCGGCGCCGCGTGGGTGACGTGGTCGTTCCCCGGAATCGGGCCCATCGATGATTGCGCGCCCCATACGAAGAGCGTCACCTTGACGCCGGATCCCAAGGGGCATCCCTACATCACGTTCCGGGACAAGCGGGCCATCAGCGTCCTTGCCTGGACCGGCAGCGCATTCACCACGGAGTCCTCGCTCTTACCCGAGCACGACGCGATTTACATGAGTGATCCCTGGCTCGCGTTCGGACCGAAAAACGTACACTGGAAGGCGTGGAACGAGCAGATCACCGGCAATGGCGGGCTCCGGTATCGGGTGCACGTGTGGCGGAGCGACGAAAAGGGCTCCCGGGAAGCGAAGCAGCCGGCGGATCGGCCGCTCTTCGGACAAATCCTCGCGTTCGCCGGCGGGGCACGTCCGCGGATCGCCGTGCTCGATACGAGCGGCACTCGCTCCGAGCTCCGGGTCGTGGCATGGGAAAACGACACGCCCGTCGAGCTCACGGGAGACCCGGGCGCCGCGGATTTTCCGCCCGCGCGGAGCCACGGGTCGCCCTCCGTGGCTTTGCCCGAGGGTTCGGCCCCGCCCGCGGTCGTGTATCGCGGGGGAAACGAGATCGCCGCGCGGATCTGGTCTGCGGGGGCGTATCACGCGCCGGGAGGGGCCGCGGAGCCCGAAGACGGGCTCGGTCGAGGCGTGGCCGAGGGGATTGCGCCGGCGCTCGCGATGCGCGGAGGCAAGATCGCCGTGGCTTGGCTCGTGGACGGCGCGAAGCGCACGATCGTCGTGCGTCGCTGGACGGGCTGCGCGTGGGAGACGGCGCCCGAGCTCCCGCTGGAGCCGGGGCGTCCGGGGTCCGGGCTCCGTCCGGCCATCACGATCGACGCCGAGGGGCGGGTCCTTCTGGTATTCTCCACGTCCGCCGGGGGAGCGATGGTGGTGGCCCGCTGGGGCGGGCGTTCGTGGGAGCTCTTGCACGTGCCTCGAAATGGGGCGGCGCCGGGCGGGCACCACGCCGGGCAGGCGCTCGCCTTTGGTGTCGAAATGGATGGCTCCGGAGCGCCCGTGGTTGCCTGGGCAGACCGGGCGAACGGCAAGCTCGGCCTTTCGCGTCATCTGGAGCAGGGGCAAGACTTTCGGCTGATTTCTTCGGATCACGCGCCCGTCTACATCACCCCGGCGATGACCACGGACGGCGCGGGGAGGCCCGTCGTCGGCATGCTCGATTGGAAGGATCGCAGCGCGTTCGTCGGATACACGAGGCGCCTCGAAGGGGATCGATTCGTGGATCTGCCTCCCTGGACCAGCGCTGCCACACCGAACAGCGGTTTTCCCCCCGAGCGATTCGACCTCGCGGCCGGCCCTTCCGGCGAGGTGGCCCTGGCATTCCGGTGGAACCCCGCCGAGGCGCCTTACGTGGCCCTCTTCAAGGGTTCGTCCTGGACCACCCTTTCCGCGCCGGGCGCGGCGGGGGCAGGGGACGCGCCGGGGCCCGGTGGGAGCCCAGCGATCACGTTCGACAAAGCCGGCGGGCTGCGTCTCGCCTATGCCGATCGCGCCTCGGGCGAGGTGCTGGTCAAGCGGTTCGTCGGGGGTGCTTGGAGCACCAACGAAGCAGGCGCGACGCCGGGCGATTCCGTCTCGCAGAGCGAGGGCGCGTCGGTGGATCCGGCCATCGCCGCGTCAGACGAGGCCGTCTGCGTCGCCTGGTCGGAGCGGGAAGGGGGCGAGGGGCGCGTGCTCCTTCGATGTCGTCGCTACGAGCATTGAGCTCATCTGGGAGGCGTTTCGCTGGGGCGTTGCCCCAGGCCCCACCGGGGCTGTCCGCCCCTGGACCCGGACCAGCGCAAGCGCTGGACCGTTTGTCGATGAACTGCGCTTCGCGCAGTTCATCGAACAGGCCGAGGAATGACCCTCGCCAACCCAGGCAGCCGCGCTGACCTTTCGACCGGCGACGCTGTCCCACCGGCCCGTTGGAAGAACTGCGCATCGCGCAGTTCTTCCACCCCGAGTCCAGGGCTTGCCCTGGTTCGGGTCGAGGGGCGAACAGCCCCCGCGGGGCCCGGGGCAGAGCCCCGGCGCAGCGGCCCCAAGAAGCTTGCCCGTCGACCCGCTCGACGTCGATCCGCCGCTGGGGCACACGTGGCTCTGAACGTTTGGCCCCCCGACGCCCCGCTTCTGCTACGGTGCACCCTCGCGATGCCTCCAACCCGAGATTGTCCTTGCTGCTCCGGTTTGCCCTATGCGCGCTGCTGCGCGCCCTATCACCGCGGAGAACGTGAGGCGCCTAACGCCGAAGCGCTGATGCGCTCGCGTTTTTCGGCGTATGCGCGCAAGGAATCGGCGTACGTCCTTCGCACGCTCCACCCGGATCACGAGGATCGCAAGCGGCCGGAGGCCGAGGTCATGCGCGAGATCCGGGACGCCACGTCGACGCTCAAGTTCATGCGCCTCGACGTGCTCGACCACGACGGCCCGGACGAGGCCGGTTTTTCGCACGTCCTCTTCCACGCGCGGGTGTTCGAGAAAGGCCAGGACCGCTCGTTCCTCGAGCTCAGCGAATTCGCGCACGACGGCGTGGGCATTCGTTATCGAAGCGGCCGGCAGATCGCCGCCGCGAAGGTGGCCGATCCCAAGGCCCTCACGATCGCCGCGTTCCGCGCCCTGTTGTAGAGCTCGCCCGGATTTCCGTCCCCGCACATGGCTTCCCCCGCCCGGACGGAGACGGTGCGATGAATTGGACGGCGTCACACGCTCGGGTAGAGTGCGTCGCGGATGACCCCTGCCACGCGACAGCGCCTCGCGACCATCCTCGAGCGTGAGCTCGACGCGGCCGCGGTCCAGATCGTCCCGAACGCGAACGGCGCCGATCCCGGCACGGACGGGGATGCCAAGACCCTGCGCTGGGACCTCGGCCGCGGGCGTCAGCTCGTCGTCACGTTCGCCACGCCAATCGTGGACCGCGCGGAGAAAGAAGCGCGGCTCGCGACCCTCATCGAGTCGTTCGCCGACCTCTTCGGCGAGGTCGCCGCGGAGGTGCCACGTCCGCGCCCCGAGCCCGCGGAAGCGCTGCGGGTCGAGCTCTCCGCGCTCGCGGGCCGCGCGGGCGCGCTCGGGGCCCTGGTCATCGACGCCACCTCGCCCGTCGTCTGGGGCGCCTCCGAGGCGCCCACGGGCACGGACGACCCCGAGGCCGAGGCCCGCGTCGCCGAGACCTTCGCCCGCGCCCACGCGGCCGGCATCTCCTGGGTCGAGCTCGTACGCAGACCAGGCAGCCTCACGATTCCCCCGCCAGGCGAGCGCAAGGAGCCCGAGGAGCCGTCCGCCCGCCGCTTTCGCCTGGTCCCCCCGGTGGACGAGCTCGCGCCGCTCTCGGCTGAGGATCGCGAGGCGATCGGCCGCCGCGTCCAGCTCGCCCGCGCGGCCATCACGCGCGTCCGGAAAAACCCCACCATGGCGGAGCTGCACCGGGGCGAGCACCTGCACGAGGCCGTGCTGGAGGAGGGGCTCGGCTACCTGGCGCGGTCGTTCGCGACGATCTACGTGCTCGTGCTCGTCTACCCGGGCCCCTTCGACGAGCTCGGCGCCGAGCGCGCCGTCACGCGGACGCTGCCGGCCATCGAGCGGCTCGTCGTGGCCTTGCCGCCGGACGACGCGCCGACGCACGGCAGAGGGGCCGTCGTGGCATTGCGACCGCGACGACGAAAATGACCCCCGTCACAGCGGGTGTGATCCCACGAGCGCCGCCACGCTGGCCGGCGGCTTCCCGCCGGTCACGCTCACCTCGGCCTTGCCGTCGCCGAGCTTCACGTCGAGCGCCCATCCTTCCTTGATCGGCAATCCCTTCGTCATGAGCTTGCGCGTCTCGGCGTCGGGCGTGAATCCTTCGAGCTGCATGCGGTCGCGGATGTACGTGCGCTCGACGGGCACCGTGAGCGGGCATTTCCATTCCGTGGTTTTCCCCTGAGGCGGCACGCACAGCGTCACGGTCCGGACCGTCTCCTCCTCGTATTCGTCGATCCCCATGTCCGAGTCGTGCCGATCGCGCCGCGCCTCGAACCAGAGCACCGTCGTCTTGCCGGCCGTCTTTTCGGTCACGGTGGGAATCGTCAGCTCCTCGTAAATGCCGAACGCGCCCGGGTTGTACGTCGATCCGATCTTCCCGACCGGCAAGAAGCCCTTTTCCCCCTTGGCGACGAGGATCCAGTCCGTCTGAAACACGCCCGTCTGCGCCTCCAGCAACGTGAGCTCGGGCCGCGGGAGCTTTGGTTCTTTCACGGGCTCGCAGGAACGCGGCGATTCCGGGTCGCCCGGCTCGGGCTTCGTCAGGCAGGCGCAGACGTCGGCGATCTTGACCGCCGCGGTCTGGCAGGGCAGGGGCTCGGCCTTTGGGGGCGCGGGCGCCTTCTCTTTTTTCGAGAGCTCCGCGAGCCGCTTCTCCACCGTCTCGTTCGGCCGGAGCGCGACCGATTGTCGATAATGGTCGAGCGCGGTCTTCGTCTCCTTGCGCTCCTCGGCGATACGGCCGAGGTTGTAATGCGCCATCGCCTGGAGCTTCGGGCTCGTCGTGCGGCGGAGCGCCTCTTCGTTCGACTTCTTCGCCCGTTCGAGCTCGCCGGCCTTGAAGGCCGCCCAGCCGAGCTCCGTCAGCGCGGGCGCGTCGCCCGGCACCGCCTCGAGCGCTTTTTCGAACGCCTTGATCGCCTCCGGCCATTGCGACTTCCCCGCGAGGAGCCGGCCTTCCGCGAGTTGCTTCCGGTACTCGCGCATCTTCTCGGGGCTCGGCGCCTCGCGGGTCTTCGGCCGCTTCGGCCGCGGAAGGTCCGCGCCGAGGGCCGAGCCAGTCGGGGCGACGGACGCCGTCGCGGAGGGCGTCGGGGCGAGGGGCGCGGCCGAAGGCGCCGGCTGCGGGGTGACGCCCCCGTCCTGGCAAGCCACGAGGGAGGCGAGGGCGGCGAGAGGAATCGAAGCGCGAATCGAGAGCATCGGGGGCTCAAAAAACAACAGCCCGCGCGCCCCGTCAAGGCTCGGCGTACACTGCGCCCTGGACCCCTCGCCCCCGGAGGCCCCGCATGTCGCCCCGAATCCCACACGCTTGCACGATGCTCCCGCTCCTCGCGACGCTCCTCGCCGCGCCGCTCGCCCACGCCGCGCCTCCGCCCGCGGCGACGACCTTCCTCGACGGAGACCGCGCCGTCACGGCCGAGCGCCTCGGCGCGGCGGCCCTCGATCCGCGCGGCAGGAGCCTCACGCCCGTTCGCCTCCGCTACGGGTCGCGGTCGTTCCTCGCCTCGATCGATCACTCTGCCGTCGTCTGCCTCGATCCGGGCGGTGAAGAGGCCCTCGCCCGCCGCGGATATCGCCTCGTCGAGCCGCTCATGCCTTCGATCGGCCTCTGGCTCGCGGAGGACACGGCCGGCGAGGACGGCCTCGCCATCGCCGCCGCGCTCGCGAGCTCCGAGGCGCGCTCCGAGGGCGTGCGTGACGCCGTCCCGAACCTCTACGTCCGCATGGAGCGCCGCGGCGAACCGTTTACCCCCGACGATCCGCGTTTCTCCGGACAATGGTATTTCGACGACGCCCGCATGCGCATGTCCGAGGCCTGGGGCCTCACGCAGGGCGATCCGAGCACGACGGTCGTCGTCATCGACAGCGGCTGCGATTTCACGCACCCCGATCTCCAGGGCAAGTTCGATCCGGGCGTCGACGTGGTCGACGGCGACGACGACGCGAGTTACGACCCGGCGTTCTCGGGCGCCGAGCACGGCACGGCGTGCGCCGGGATCATCGGCGCGGCCACGAACAACGGCGTCGGGATCGCGGGCGCCTGCCCCGAATGCCGCCTGCGCTGCGTCCGCATGCTGGCCGACGAGGCCACGCCGCTCTCCGCGCCGATCAAGGCCTTCGATTTCGCGCTGCAAACGGGCGCCGCGGTCGTCTCGAACAGCTGGGGATACGTCGAGGCCATGCCCGTCCCGGAGACGCTGCGCGACGCGATCGACAACGTCTTCGACAACGGCCGGGGCGGCAAGGGCGCGGTCGTGGTCTTCGCGGCCGGCAACGACAACCGCGAGCTCGGCGACGACGAGCTGAATGCCGTGCGGGGCGTCTTGACGATCGGGGCGATCAACCAGTTCGACGACAAGACGTTCTTCACGAACTTCGGCGCTTCGCTCGACCTCGTGGCGCCCATCGGCACGCTCACGACCGACATCGTGGGGCCGGGTGGGCTCGATCCGACCGATTACACGCTCAATTTCGGCGGGACGTCCTCCGCGTGCCCGGTGGCGGCGGGCGTGGCCGCGCTCGTCGCGAGCGCCGCGCCGGAGATGACGTCGGACGAAATCGTGAAATTGCTCGTCGAGACGGCGAGGCCCGCGCCATACGCGACGCCGGACGCGGCGGGGCACGACGTGGTGTTCGGTCACGGCATCGTGGACCCGGTCGCCGCGCTGACGGTGGCGCTCGAAGACGTGGAGGTGCTGCCGCACCTGCCGGATCAGCCCGTCGAGGAGGACGCGGGCTGCGCGTGCCGGGCGGGCCGGGCAGGCGGGGACGTGTGGATGGCGGGGGCGTTTTACGGGGTGGTGCTCGCGGGCCTGGCTTTGCGACGGCGCCCGCGGCGGTGACCGAGGAGCACGAGGGCCCCGAGCGCCGCGAGGCCGGGGCCCGCAGGGGCGGGCGAGAGCGCGCATCCGCAGCCGCCGGGGTCGTCGGTTCCGCTGCCGCCGCCGCTTCCGCCGCCGCCTCCGCCTCCGCTGCCGCCTTCGCCTCCGCTTCCGCCGCCGCCTCCGCTTCCGGAGCTCTGGACGGCGGTTTTGCAGGCCTCGACCTCGTCAGGGGCTCCGATGCAAAGGGTGGGCTTGCGGGAGTTGCCCGATTGCGCGCCGTTCACCACGACGACCACGAGATCATCGGCGCTCGATGTGTCGATCGGATCGACGCCCGCGCGCACGTCGAGCGCGCGAACGACGGGGCCGACCGTGGTGCCTGTCCGGGTCGTGACGAGCAACGCGAGATCATCGACCTGATCCGCGGCGTCCTCCGGCGTGGCGAGCGCGGCCGTCATTTGCGCCCGCCCGCCCGACCCGACCCGATAGTATTGTGAGGATGCGTAAAACACCCGCAGCACGTCGGTATACGGCGCGGCGACGCTCTCCATGTCGACGGGCGCATACTTCGCGCCGTTCGCATATCCGCGCGTCGGGTCGGCGCTCTGCGCCGTGAAGAGGTTCCACGTGGCGAACTCGACGAACGCCTCGGGGAAGGACACGCCAGCCGCCGCGGCGAGCGTCGGATCGAGCACGTCGAACCAGTCCGGATCGGCCACGCCGTCCACCCCGTCCTCGGTCTTTTCGAGGAGCGTGCGTACGGTGCCGTCGCCATGGCGCTCTTCCAGGAACTGGAAGAAGATCGCGGTGCCGTAGCTGAACGGATCCACGGGCCCGGGCAGGGGCACGTCGAGCGAGCGGTCGACGTTGTCGAGGTAGCCGTCGATGAACGCTTCGAAGTCGGGAAGCGTGGCGTCGAATGTCTCCGTGGCCCAGACGGCCGTCCCCTCGTTGAAAATGCTCCCCTGGTCGTGATCGTAGGCGGCCTGGATGGCGTGGAAGAGCTCGTGGCTGCCGAGGATACGGTTCGCCACGAGCGTGGACGGGTAGCCGTACCCCTTGTAATCGTTCTCCTGGACCATGTAGCCGGTGCATTGGCTCGGGTTGTCCGGCCCGCAGGTGTCGGTCTGGTAGACGCCGTCGCCGATGCCCGCGAAATCGACGAGGTAGACGTCGAACCGGCCGTCCCCCCCGTTGTCCGGCAGCCCCTCGTCGCTGCGCGGCGGCCGGAACCCCATCGCCTCGTAATGGCCGAGGACATCGTCGTAAACTGCCGCCACCTGCTCCACGAAATCAGGCACGCCCGAGCCGTCCGCGTCCGCCGTCGGCACCGCATTCGGGCCCGCGAGCGTGAAATGGACGAGGAACTTTCCCCCCGGCGAGGAGAACGCCTCCACGACGTCGCCCGGCTCGAAGTTGAACTGCAGCCCATTGCCCGGCGTATCCGGCCGGTCGAGCGGCGCGAGCGTCGGCGCGTCCCACGCGAGCGCCCCGGGCGCCGCGCCCTCCGACCCGCACGCGGCGAGCGTAAAGAGCGCGGCCATCGCGAGGAGGCGAGCCGCCCTCACGGCAGGAACGCCCAGCGGATGCGGTAGTTCCCGGAGCCGGTGTTCATCATCGGAATCATGTCCGTCGTGTTGCACTGCTCCTGCACATCGGGCGCGTAATACGAATCGAAGACGACCTTCACGTGCCGTCCGTCGGCGAGGCGCACGGCATACACGAAGCCGTTCATTTTCACGCATCCGTTGTAGTCCCAGAAATGGAGCGCGACCGCGGGCGAGCCCGGCAAGCCCGAGCCGTCCGGGATCATCTCGCAGCTCTGGGAGAAATACTCGTCGGCGCGGTACGGGACGCCGTCGGGCGCGGCCGTGACGTCCTCGTATTTCACGTCGGCGCCGGGCACGCGCGTGGCCGCGACGCAGGAGGGCCCGGAGTTGCCGCTGTTGATACGCACGGTGGAGCGCCGGAAGGCGATGTCCCACTCCATGGAGGTGAGCGACGCCTCGTCGGAGATCTCCACCTTCTGGAGGCCGGTTTCCGTGAACTTGCCGTACACGTACGAGTGCGGTTGGGGGGCGCCGAACCCGCCCGCGGTCGCGTCGATCCCGGAGGCGAACCCGTCGCCGTCCGGATCGCTCGTGATGAGCCCGGGGGCGGCCTCGGGTTGAAGGTTCATCTCCTGGAAGACCTGATCTTCACAAGGAATCGTGGTCGGCTCGGTGCAGCCGAGCATCGCGCCGCCGCCGCCGGCCCCGCCGGCCCCGCCGGCCCCGCCGCTACCGCCGGAGGCGCCGGCTCCCGAGGTGTCCGCCGGATCCGAACTGCAAGCGGGAAGAAGCACGAGAAGGGAGCCCAGAATGGAAATGTGGAGAAAAGAACGCATCGGAGCGATGCTACCACGAGATCCGTCCGTGCGGCGCGCGCTCTGGTAGGATGCCATCGCATGAACCGCAAGAGCTGGGAGGTTACGGGGCACGGCGGCGCGTTCGTCGCCCATCGGGCCGTCACCTGCGCCGAGAAGGCCCCGTCACGGCCCGCCACGCACGAGCATGCCGTCCTCTGCTTTTACGTCGGTGGCTCGGCGATCGTGGAGCAACGCGGGCGCCACACGCTCGGCGCAGGGGACGTGCTCGTGATCCCCGCGGGCGAGCCGCATCGCGTGCTCACCACCGAGAGCGCGGAGCTCTGGGGGCTCGGTCTCTGCGTTCCTTGCCTGCCTTCGCAAGAGCTCAAGCCGCTCCTCGCGCCGTTCGAGCGCGTGCGCGGCGGCGGGTCCGCCGTCGTGACCGTCCCTTCGGACCGGCACGAGCACCTCGTCGGTCTCTTCCGCGAGCTCGGCCGAGAGACGAGCGCCCCCCCGAGCCCCGCAGGCAAGCTCGTCGTGCAGAGCCTCGTCGCGCTCATCCTGGCCGAGGTGTTACGCGCGCAGCCGTTTCCCTCGCCCGGGACCACGTCCTCGAACCCGCCGCTCGTGGCAGAGGCGCTCGATTACATCGAGAAGCATTGCATGCAGCCGATCTCGCTCGCGGATGTGGCCGCGGCCGTGCGGCGCTCGCCCGCGCACGTGACGACGGCGCTCCGGCGCGCGACGGGAAAGACGGCGGGCGAGTGGATCGCAGCAGGTCGCGTCGCCGAGGCCGAGCGGCTGCTCATCTCGTCGGACGAGCGAATCGACATCGTCGCCGAGCGAGTCGGTTATGCAGACCCGACTCATTTCATCCGCGTCTTTCGCCGCGCGCGCGGCATGACGCCCGCGGCCTTCCGGGCGGCGCATCGCCGGGGTTTCACCCCGGACCCCGTCTGATTAACGATGGGGCTACGCTCGGCAAGCCGAGCTACGCCCCAAACCCCGGGGTTGTCCACCCCTGGACCCGGACCAGCGCAAGCGCTGGACCCGGGGTCGATGAACTGCGCAATGCGCAGTTCATCGAACGGGCCAGGTCAAGACCGGCGACGGGCTTGCCAGTCGAAACCGCAGCGTTGACGTGTCTGCTCGCGGGTAGGGCAGCGCTGCGGTCTTGGCTGGCAACGCGGCTTCGGGTCTTGCCCCGGGCCCGTCCGAGAAACCGCGCATCGCGCGGTTTCTCGGCCTTCGGTCCAGGCCGTGCCTGGTCCGGGGTGCAGGGGGCGGACAGCCCCCTGCTGGGGTGCGGGGCAACGCCCCGCTCTCCCCTCTCAGGCCGCTTCCACGAGCGCGCGGCCGAGCGGCAACACGACGTCGTCCATGGCGCGGACGAACGCGGCGCGGGCGTCGCCTCGCGGGACGTGGCCGTGCGCTGCGGCCACGTCGGCTGGGAGCGGCGGCTCTGGGGGCGGCGGAGGCAGACGGGCTGCGGCGTCGTGGAAGGCTTGCGCGACGGCGTCACGTACGGGTGCTCCGCCTGCGGCGATCGCGAAGGCGAGGACCCGGAACGCGAGTTCTGCGTGGCGCGACTCGTCCTCTGCGATGCCTGTGAGCACCTGACGCACGGCTGGGTCCGATGCGCGCTCGGCTTGCTCGGATGCGAGTACCGCTGCGAGCGTCTCGCCCACTGCGCCCTCGACCACCGTCGACACGGCGAGCTCCACGAGGCCCTCGCCCAGCGGCAACGACAGCGCCTCGGGCAACCCTCGCGGCGCGAGGGGAGCGCCTCGATAGGCTGCTGCGAGCGAAAGCGACAGCCGCGCGTGACGCACTTCGTCGAGGGCTGCCTCGTGCGCGGCTCGGACGAGTGATTCGTCGGCACCGTGTGCGAGCAACGCCAGGGCGAGACGCGAGAACGCGGCGACCGAGGCGTGCTCGAACAGACCGTCTCGGATCCAGCGCTCTGCGAGGGCCTCGCGTGCGTCGGCCGAGAGGCCTTCGACGTTCGGCGCGAGGGGCTCCTCGGACCAACCACGCCGCGCGGCCTCGACGGGCGCGATGGCGGGACCGTCTTCGGCGAGGAGCGGCCTGCCGACGGCACACACGAGCTCGATCGTGACATCGTAGCAACAGAGGCCATTGCCGCTCGGATCGGGCTTCGGGCCGACGTCGACCGAGTGCAGGCAGGAGCAGAAATCGAGGCTCTGCGCGATGGAGGGGTACGCCCCCTCCGCCGTCGGGCACGACGGGCTCACGTCCGACGGGATGCACGCGAGGAACGATGTGACCTCCCCCGTGCCGCCCTCGCATGCTGCGGGGCCCGTCGAGCTCGACGTCTCGGGGCCCGTCGACGAACTCACGTCCGACGACGAACCCGTGCCGCCCGCGCCGCCCGTTCCTGTGGTCTCGCTGTCGACGACCACCTTCGCGCCGCAGCCGACGAACGCGACGGGCGCGGCGAGCGTGACACCGAGCGCGGCTGCGACGCGCTGCGCGAGCTTCTTCCGAAAGATAAGCGAAACGTCCATCGCTGCATGATACATGACGAGGACCAGATGCCATCCCCTCTGCTCGTCACGATCACGTTCAGCCACTACTGCGAGAAGGCTCGGTGGACGCTCGATCGCGCGGGCATCACGTACCGCGAATCGGGCCACCTTCCCGCGTTCCACATGCTCGCCGTGCGCCGCGCGGGCGGTCGTCGCAGCGCGCCCGCGCTCATCACGGACGAGGGCGCGCTCAACGACTCGACGGACATCGCCAGGTGGGCCGATCGCCGCGCGCCCGGCGCGCATCTGTACGGGAAAAACGACGCCGAGCGCCGGGAGATCGAGGCGCTCGAGGACCACTTCGACGAGAACTTCGGGCCGCACACCCGGCGCTTCATGTACTTCCACATGCTGCGCGACCGCGACCTCGTGCTCCGCCTCTCGGCCATGCAACCTGCGCCTGCGCTGGAGAAACGCCTGCTCCCGATCGTCTTCCCGGTCGTCCGCCCCGCGATGCGCCGGGCCATGCGCATCACGCCCGAGGGCGCCGAGCGCTCGCTCCGCAAAGTCGAGGCGGCGTTCGCCGAGGTCGGCAAGAAGCTCGAGGACGGTCGCCGTTACCTGGTCGGCGACGCGCTCACCATGGCGGACATCACGTTCGCGAGCCTCGCGGCGGTGGTCCTCGCCCCTCCGCAGTACGGCGCCCCCCTCTGCTCGATCGACGATCTCCCCCGGGAGCCCGTGGCCCACATGCGCGCCTGGCAGGAGCTGCCCGCGGGGAAGTTCGTCGCGAGGCTGTTCCGGGAAGACCGGGCCCCGCCGCGCCCTTGAACCGCGAATAGACGCGCGTCCGTATTCTCGGGACGAAATACTCCGATATCGTCATTCCCGTGTTGCGCGACGCGTTAGTCCCGCGTGCGTCGGAGTGGCAAAAATGCGCGCTCGTTCGTCGGATCCCGGACCGTCCTGACTGACAATCCGCACCACCCGTACCGGCGGGCATGGTAACGTCCGAATGCAAACGCTCTCTGGGGGGAGCTTTCATGCCACGCCGTTACCTCGTCATCCGCACCGATCGCACCCAGCGCGCATTCCTCACCCGCGAGCTCGAACAGGGCCGCCTGCGCCAGGGTTTTGGCTGGCGACGCGAGCACGATTTGCGGCTGCTGCGTGATCAAGTGCGCGCGGGAAAAAAGCTCACCGAGGAGGAGGCGAGCGTCTGGCGAAACAGGCGCCTGCTCGACACCGAGCCCGACGGCCTGAAGCCGGGCAACGTGCTCATCCTGCCGAACCTGCCCGAGCCAGGCCGCTGGGTGCTCGCGCGCGTGAAAGGCGGATACGATTTCGCGCCGATCGTCGCGCCGGGGCGAGAAGGCCCGGATTACGGTCATATCGTCGCCGTGGATCCGATCCGCACGCCGGGCGGGAAGATCGGCAGCATCGACGCGGAGAACACGCACGTCGACGCAGAGCTCCGCGCGACGATGCGAAACCTGTCGAGGATGTGGTCGATCGACGCGCTCGGCACCGCCGTGGAAGCGCTCGTCCACGCGATCGAGTCCGGCAAGGATACGTGGACGCCCGAGCCGGAGACCCAAAAAGCCGAAGGGTTCTTCACGGCCGTACGCGACGCGGCGTGGAAGCACATCCAGACGAAATACAAGGGCGCAGAGCTCGAGCACCTCGTGCACCACCTGTTCGTGTGCATCTACGAGGGCGGGCGCGTCGAGCAGTGGGGCGGGGCCGGGGAGAGGGGCACGGATCTCATCGTCTACACGCGGGATCCGCTGGGGATCGAATACAAGGTCGCCGTGCAGATCAAGCAAAACGACGGGCTCCACGACGACGAGCGCGCGCTCCGTCAGATCGAGCAAGCCAAGGAGCTGCACAAGATCGACGCCGGCGTCATCGTGACGACCGCCGAGGTGACGAGCGGAGCATTCGAGGAAAAATGCGCCGCACTCGAAGGCAGGCTCGGCATCGACATTCGCGTGATCGCGAGGGGCGAGCTCATCGAGCTCGTGATGAAGTACCTCGGGAAGGCCCAGATGACGGTCCGCGAGGCACTCAGCGATCTCCTCCGCGCGAGCACGGAGACGCCCGAGCCGCGAGAACACACGCCGGTCACGGATCGAGTCTACGACGAGCTGCAACGTCTACCCGAGCTCGAACGCCAGATCGCCGGGACGAAGGTGGCGCACCAGAACCGCGGCGGCGGCGTTCATTTGATCCGGATCGAATTGCCCCAGGAAATGCTGAGCGCCGTGGTCGAGCCCATCGCGCAGAGCATCGTGTCCTGTCTGCGCCGCATGGTCCCGAGCGCGAAATGTCAGCGAGGCAAATCCGGCACGAAATGGATGGTCGTGGATACCCTCCTCGAGCTCGCTTGACCGCAGCGTAGCGCCGGGGTTTCACCCCGGACCCCGACCAGGGGTTGTCCACCCCTGGACCCGGACCAGCGCAAGCGCTGGACTCGGGGTGGAAGAACTGCGCGATGCGCAGTTCTTCCAACGGGCCGGTTGGACCGCGTCGCCCATCGAAAGGGCAGCGCGGCTGTCTTGTCTTGCCTCGGCCTGTTCGATGAACTGCGCATCGCGCAGTTCATCGACAAACGGTCCAGCGCTTGCGCTGGTCCGGGTCCAGGGGCGGATAGCCCCGGTGGGGCCTGGGGCAACGCCCCAGCGAAACGGCTCCCAGATGAAAACCGCTGCCGCCAGGCGGTAACATTCCGCTGTTCACGTTCGTACACTTTTGAGGACCAAGGTCCTCCCTCCCCCGTGGATCCGACCGCGACCGACTCGACGTAGCGCATCGCGGCGAACCCCCCGTTCCGGAAATTCCCTGATCGGGTATCCTCCTTTCCGCCATGCCCCCGCCCTCTGCCCGCGAGCACGCCGCACGTCGTGTCGGCAAAACGCTCCGGGAGAAGTACCGCATCGAGCGCGTGCTCGGCGTGGGCGGCATGGCCACGGTCTACCTCGCCGTTCACCGCAACGGTCACCGGGTCGCCGTCAAGATCCTCCACCCCGAACTCTCCGCCAGCGTCACCCAGCGCGACCGCTTCGTCCGCGAAGGCTACGTCGCGAACCGGATCGAGCACCCCGGCGCCGTGCGCGTCCTCGACGACGACGTCTCCGACGACGGATGCCCGTTCCTCGTGATGGAGCTGCTCGAAGGCGAGACCCTCGACCAGCGGCGGAGGCGCGCAGGCGGGAAGCTCGCTTGCCGCGAGGTCCTCGTCATCGGCCACGCGCTCTGCGACGCGCTCGCGGCCGCGCACGACAAGGGCATCGTGCATCGCGACATCAAGCCGGAAAACGTGTTCATCACGTCCGACGGCATCCTCAAGATCCTCGACTTCGGCATCGCGCGCGTCGCCGACGAGGAAGGGGGCCCCGGCGGCGGCGTCGCCGGCACCCCCGCGTACATGCCGCCCGAGCAGGCCCTCGGGGATCGAGGCGCCATCGACGCGCGCACCGACCTCTGGGCCGCGGGCGCGACGATGTTCACGCTCATCACGGGCAGGCTCGTGCACGACGCGAGCCGCGCGACGGAGCTGCTCACGAGCACCGCGACCAAGCCCGCGCCGCGCCTCATCGACGTCGCGCCCGAGGTCCCGCGCGAGATCGCACGCGTCATCGACGAAGCCCTCGCGTACTCGCGGCACGACAGGTTCGAGGACGCGCGCGAGATGCGCGACGCGATCGGCATGGCCCACATGGCGGAGTACGGCGAGCCGCTCTCCGTCGTCGGACCTCGCAACAGCGGCAGCTCCCTCGCGTTCGCGCCGTCGTCGTCGAAGCGCATCTCGCTCCAGCCCGCCTCGGGACGCGTCGTCACGTCGCGGCCGCGGGCCGAGCTCGTGGAGACCGTGCTCGACGTACCCCCGCCGAACGAAGGCTCGCCGCGCCCGCCCTCGCTCGCGCCGGCGGCCGCGCCCGTCGACGGCGCGCCGCAGAACACGGTGAGCGAGCCTCTCTCCTCGCGGCCCACCGAGCAGCACCCTTCCCGGGCGCGCGCCGTGCTCATGATGTCGGCGGGCCTCGGCATGATCGCCACGCTCCTCGTGCTCTTCGTGGCCCGCGCGAAACACCTCGTGCTGACCGACGTGCCGCCGAGCCCTCCGAACCCCGCGCCGCGCCCCGCGTGCGTGACGAACGCCGACTGCGCGATCCCGGGCGGCGACAAGCACGCGATCTGCCGCAAGGACCGCGGCGCCTGCGTCACGCTCGAGACCGATCAGTGCCGCGTCCTCGCCGACGACCGCGACGTCGGGAACGACGCCACGATCTGGATCGGCGCGATGTACCCGCACGACGAGAAGAAGGGCACGCCGTACGGCCGGCAAGCCGCGCGCGCCGTGGACCTCGCCCGGCGCGATTTCGCGAGCCTCACCGGCGGCCTGCCGCCCGCGAGCGGCGCGGGAAAACCTCGCCCGATCGGCATCGTCCTCTGCGACGACACCGAGGCGGCCGAGCGCGCGGCCTCGCACCTCGTCGACGACATCGGCGTGCCCGCGGTCCTCGGCTTCGCGCGCAGCAAGGAGGTCCTCGACCTCGCGAGCTCCCACTTCCTGCCGAAGGGCGTGCTCGCGCTCGCCTCGAACACGGCCTCGATGCTCACGGAGATCTCGCACGCGCCGGACGAAGCGCGCCTCGTCTTGCGCGTGACCACGAGCGCGACCATGTCCACGCCCGCGAAGGCCGCGTTCCTCGAGAACGTGCTCGAGCCGGAGATCCGCAAGCGCCCCGGGATCCTTCGCCCGGACGAGGCCTTACGCGTCGCCATCGTCCGCGTCGACAACGCCTCCGGCGTGAGCCACGCGGACAAACTCGTCTCGGCCTTGCGCTGGAACGGCAAGAGCGCCCATGAGAACGGCGACGATCTGCGCCAGTTCGTGGTGAAGGACGAGCTCTCCGGATCGCAGACGGGCGACGCGGTCGCGCCCTTGATCGAGTCGATCGGCGCGTTCGCGCCGCACGTCGTCTTCGAGGCCGGCGCGGGCGCGCAGTTCTTCGTCGAGCTCGAGCGACGCTGGCCGAAGAACCTCCGCTTCCGGCCGCATTACGTCATGTCGGGTTCGCTCGCCTCGGACGACTTCTTGAAGCTCGTCGCCGAGCGCCCGGACGCCTCGCGGAGGCTGCTCAGCGTCGACGCCGCGATGAACCCCGCGCTCGCGAAGTTCGTCGTGCACCACAACGAAATCTTCCCCGACAAGGTCACGCCGTACGACTCGACGAGCGCGCCGTACGACGCGTTTTACGCCGTCGCGTACGCCGCGCTCGCGCTGGGCGACGAGCCCATCACGGGCCGGGGGCTCGCGCGCGCCGTGCGCCGCCTCGTGCCCCCGGGCGAGCCGGTCGAGGTCGGCCAGGGCGGGATCTACACGGCGCTCAAGGTCCTACGCGGCGGTAAAAATATCGACCTGACGGGCGCGCAGACCTCGCTCGACTTCGATCCGGAGACCGGCGACGCGACCGTTGATTTCGCCGTGTATTGCCTCGATCCGAAGCGCCGCGTCGCGGCCGAGTCGGGCCTCGTCTACCGCGCGAAGACCGGCAAGCTCGAAGGCGCGATGCGCTGTCCTTGACGGATGCGGCAAGGCGTTGCGCCTGTGGGCCGAGTGCGGATACCGTGCGGATCTCCCCGCACCATGCGAACGCCCGCCGCCCTCTTCGCCTCGCTCCCTTCGGCCCTCGCCCTCTCGCTCGCGCTCTTCTCGGGCGACGCGCACGCGCAAACCACCGAGGCGTGGACGGATCCGGACCCGAAGGGCCAGGGGACGCGATACGCGCTCGACAAGTTCGGCTTCCGCGCCGGCGCCGAGTATCGCGCGAACCTGCTCTACGTGAACCCGATCGCGCTGAACAGCGAGTCGAACCGGCGCGTGAGCTGGATCGAGCACCGCCTGCGCCTCGACGTCGGCGTCGACTACCTCGACAAGGTGCGCCTCTACGCCTCGGCCGACATGCTCGACGGCGTGCTCTGGGGCGACAACGGCACGCTCGCCGACGGCCCCAAGCCGAACTTCGGGACGAACATCAACGCCCGGAGCCCCAACGTCACCACGCCCTGCGTCGGCCTGCGCGGGTCCGACCCTTTGAACGCCGACGATTACGGCTACACGCTCTGCTCGCAGGAGCAGATCCGCTTCCGCAAGGCCTACGGCGACGTCGTGCTCCCGATCGGGCTGCTCCGCGTGGGCCGCCAGTCCGCGAACAACGGCATGGGCATCCAGGCCGCGGACGGCGACGGCAGGACGAACCGCTTCGGCTTCAGCCGGCAAGGCAACCTCGTCGATCGTGTCCTCTTCGCGACCAAGCCCCTCGAGGCCTTCAAGCCCAAGGAGGAGCGCGACACCTCGGAGAACCGCGGGGTCATCCTCGCGCTCGCCTACGATCGCTGGGTCACCGACAGCGTGCAGCTCTTCGCCGACGATGTGCAGCAGGTCGACGTCGCCGTCCGTTACCTCGCGCCGAACCTCGGCCCCGCCCGCGACGTCTTCGTCGGCGGCTACTACGTGCATCGCTGGGACGACGCGAACAGCTCCAGCATCAACAGCTTCGGCCTGAAGGCGATGGGGCGCATCGGCGACTTCCACCTCACCGCCGAGGGCGCGATGAACGTCGGCTCGACCCGCGAGATCGCCCTGGCGAACAGCTACATCTCGAACGATCCCGTCGTCGATCAGCGCATCCTCCAGGGCGGCGCGCGCGCGGTCGTCCGCTACGACAAGCCCCTCTACACCGCGTACCTCGAGTTCGATTACGCCTCGGGTGACGCCGATCCGAACAACCGCACGCCGCTCACGCAGTTCGTCTTCGCCGAGGACGCGAACGTGGGCCTCTTGCTCTTCGAGCACGTCCTCGCCTTCCAGACCGCGCGCGTCGCGGCCGCGGGCACCGAGCTCTTGAATCGCCTCGGCGCCCCGAGTTTTCCCTCGGACTCGGTGTACAACCGCGGCGCCTTCACGAACGCGATCGCGATCTTCCCGCAGTTCGACATCCGCCCGATCCGCGGCCTCACGCTGCGCGGCGGCGCGCTCTTCGCGTTCGCGGCCGAGCCCGTCGTCGATCCGGTGAACTCGCTCCTCGCCCGCGACGGCCTCACGATCGAGGACGACCTCGTCAACTTCGCCGGCGGCAAGCCCGGCCGTTACTACGGCACCGAGCTCGACGGGCGCATCTCCTACCGCTACCTCGATCACTTCCTCTTCGACTTCGAGGCCGCGGTGCTCTTCCCCGGCGACGCCCTCCGGAACGAGGACGGCTACGCGGTGCGCAGCGTCCTCCTCCAGGGTCGCACCACGTTTTTCTTCTAGATCGCGCGGAGCACGGACATGCGACGTCTTCCTCTCTCGCTCCTCTTGCTCTCGCTCGTGGCCCCGCTCGGCGCCGGCTGCGAGCTCTACGATGGTCCCCCGCAGCCGCGCATCGTGGGCGCCGAAGACGGCGTGCTCGAAGACGCGACGGCGCCGATCGTCCTCGCGTTCTCCGAGCCCGTCGATCCCGCGACGCTCCACGTCTCCATCGTTCGCCTCGAGACCGACGTGGAGGGCAACCTCCTCGACGAGGACACCGATCCCGAGAGCACGCCCGAGGAGTTCTTCTCGTTCTCGACGGCCCTCACCACGGGCGGCACGGCCGAGCTCGTGGACGCGAACGCGACGCTCGTGATCAAGCCGAGCGCGCCCTTGCCCGTCGGACCCAAGCTCGCGCTCGTGATCGAGGACGGCCTCAGCGACGTCGCGGGCAACCTCACGACGGTCCGCAAGCGCCTGCTCTTCGGCTATTCGTTCAAGCTCGAGTGCGACAAACCCTCGACGATCTTCCCGACCGGAAAGTACTTCCTGCTCGCGGACATCGAGAAGCCGCTGCAGACGCAGGTCCAGCTCTGGGCCTCGTTCCACGTCGACCCCGCGACGGGGCGCGTGCGCGGGCAAGCCACGAACGCCGATCGCGACAAGACCCAGGTTTGTCCGATGTCGTGCAAGAGCAGCGAGGTCTGCCGACTCCTGCCCGAGCCCCAGTGCGTCGCGCCCTCCGAGCGCGCGGGCACGCCGGACGAGCACTCGGATTACGTGCCGTATGGCACGCCGCCGACCGGATATTCGTTCACGATCGACGGCTGCGCCGTGGACCAGCCCGGGGGCAAGGTCGTGTTCGCCACCGCGCCCACGGACGTCGTGGTGCAGGTCCCGCCGGTCACCCTGCGCAACGTCACGCTCACGGCCGAGTTCGCCCCGGACGCGAACGGCGTGCTCCGCGGCACGGGCACGCTGGCGGCGGACACGGTGCTCATCGGCACGACGGCGAGCGGCAAGGGCGAAGGAAACCTCTTCGGCCGGCTCGTCTCCGCGGACGAGGCGCCCCCGGACATCCCGGAGCCGCCGCCCGCCCCCTGAAGGGCGGATCGTACCGTGTCCGATTCGTGGCACGGCCCGCGCAGAGCGCCGGCCGGGAAATTTGGTAGAGAGCCGAGACCATGACCACGACGACCATCGAAGCTCCCGACGCCCCGGTGAAACCGACGAGCGCGGCCGCGATGCCGCCGATGAACCGCTGCATCGACATGCCGCGCTTCGAGCTCGGCGAGCGGCTGACGCCCGAGCAGGTCGAGTTCCTCGACACGTTCGGGTTCATCCGCTTCAAGGGCTTCCTGCCGCGCGCCGAGGTGGCGAAGCTCGTGGAAGAGGTCGAGGCCATCGACGCGCGCCTCGTGGCCGAGGGGCGGACGGTCATCAACGGCGTGCCGCTCATCGTCGGCAAGCGCAAGGACGGCCGCGCCTTCGTGCAGCGCATGTGCTTTTCGTCGCTCTTCGGCGAGCGGCTGCACGCGTTCCTGCAGGATCCGCGCTTCAAGGCGATCCTGGAGATCGCGGGCCCCGGGTATCGCATCGGCGAACGGGAGCGGGACGGGCTCGTCATCAACCATTACCGCCGCGAGGAGGGATCGAGCTACAAGCGGCTCGGCTGGCACACGGACAGCCTGCGCGATCTCTTCTATTTCGAGATGCCGCGGCGCTACCTGAACGTCGGGTTTTACCTGGACGACTCGCCCATCGAGAAGGGCGGGGTGCGGCTGATTCCGTTCTCGCACCAGCAGGGGCTCTGGCCGATGCTGACGCGGAAGGCGCATTTCATGGATACGGACGCGGATCCGGCCGAATATGCGCTCGTGGCCGAGGCGGGGGATCTGACGATCCACGACGGCCGCATCTGGCATCGGGTCGCGGAGGCGAGCGCGACGGGCGACGCGAGCCAGCGGCGCGTGATGTACGTGCCCCTGATGGAGGGGCCGGAGAAATTGAAGGACGAGAACAGCCCGACGCCGGTCTACTTCCGGTTGCGGCGATTCGCGCGGTTCTGAGGCGCGCATGACGCCGCGGCGCACGGATTCCCCGATCCAGCTCCTCGCCCGCGCGGCGGGGAGCCCCGCGGCGATGGCCGGGAAGATCGCCCGTTTCGGCGGGAACCTCGCGGCGTACGGCAAGGGCCGCGACCTCGACGCGCGCCTCTCGCGGCTCCTCGAGGCGGGCGTCATCGAAGCAGCGCCGACGCGGATCCAGCTCATCGTGGGCGCGATCGACATGCTGCGGTTCTGGATCTCGCCCGCCTCGTCCGAGTATTACCAGCGCGTCGGCATCGACTACACGTTCCACCAGATCCTGCGTTTCCTCGAGGAGCCGGCCTCGCTCGCGGATCCGGTCGGCTTTTTCAGCACCCGGGACAACGTGATCGGCCACCTCATGCAGGTCGTGCACGCGAACCCGCGGTACGATCTGGAGCTGCTCACGATGTGGGACGACGGCCTCGCCGAGCTCGAAGGGCAGGTCGAATCGATGATCGCCGGAACGCACCCGCGTGGTGAGGCCATCGCGGCGATCGTGGAGGAGCCCGATTATCACGCGCGGCTGCTCGATTACGTACGTGTCTTTCGCGAGGACCCGGCCGCGCCCCCTCCCCTGCGCGCGAACGTGGAAGGAAACGCTCGCTGGGAGGATCTCGAGCGCACGTTCGGCTCGCTCCGGACCTCGATGCGGTACTTTTGCCGGTTGCCGGCGGATCCACTCGCGGCAGCGCGGCACCTCTTCACGGTGAAGGAATTCCCGCGGCACCTCGGGGAGCCGAGGCCGGGCTGAAGCTCATTGCCCCGGGCCGGTGCACGTGCCCGGCTGCGCGGTCGGGATGGCGCGCAGGTATTCGTACATGGCGACGAGATCCTCGTCGGCCATGACCCTGTAAAGGGGCCAGGGCATGATCTGGAGGGTCCGGTTCGGGTCGTCCGGATCCTTCCCCGTGCGCATGGCCGAGGTGAATTGCTCGCGCGTGAGCCCGCCGGGCAAACCATTCGTGTCCGGCGCGAGGCTCGGCGCCGTTATGTTCTGGCCCAGAGGCCCGAAGGACACGCCACCCGCGAGGTAATGCGCGGCGTCGAGGCGGCCGCGACCGCCGGTGAACGGGGATTCGCCGGGCGAATACGTCGGACAACTATGGCAATCGACGCACGCGGACGCGGCGTTCACGTAATAACTCCCGAGCCCGACGACGGCCCAGTCCGCGTTCTCCAGCTTGAGCGGCACGGGGGCGATGTTCAGCCCGATCTCGGCCCGTGCATCGAGCGGCGCGGGCGCCTCTCCCGGCTCTCCGGTTCCCGTCACCTCGACGCACGAGACGAGCAGCCCCGAAAAGCCGAGCATGATGAACGTTCGCCGATGCATGGATGAACGCCTCCCCCGGATCCGCGCCAGACGCGCCGTCCGCATCCGCCCATGCAAGCGGGGCGCCCGTCCGCCCGTGCGCACGCGGCACGTGATGCCGCTGGCCCCCCGGGGTCCGTCAACGGGGGCCGCCGCGCCGGGGCGCTGCCCCGGACCCCGCGGGGGCTATCCGCCCCTCGACCCGGACCAGGGCAAGCCCTGGACCTCAGGGGGAAAACCTGCGCTCCGCGCAGGTTTTCCCACGGGCCGGTAGGACCGCCCCGCCCGTCGAGACGTCAGCGCTGCTGCCTTGGTTGGCAGGGCCGTCGCCGGTCTTGAACCCCCGGCTCGTTCGATGAACTGCGCGGAGCGCAGTTCATCGACCCCGGGTCCAGCGCTTGCGCTGGTCCGGGTCCAGGGGCGGACAGCCCCTGGTGGGGCCTGGGGCAACGCCCCAGCGCAGCGCCCCCACGTCTCGCAATCGAGGGATCATTGCGGCCTGCCCTGCGCGATCCAGGTCTCGACGAGCTGGATGTCCTCGGGCGTGACGGGCGGCAGCGCGAGTGGCATTCCGCGGACGACCGGGTCGGTTTGTCCTGCCTCCTCGCGATACCGGGCGAGCATGGCATACACGAGGCGCGGCGTGCCGTCGGGCATCGGCGAGAAGATGCTGCGGCGCTCGCCCTTGTCGTCGACGTAGCCGGCCTGGATGCCCTCGTATTCGGCGAGGTTCAGGCCGCGGGGCCGATAGCCGAAGCCGCCCGTGTTTCCCGGTCCGCCGTCGCCGATCGCGTAATCGGGTTCGGCGTGGCAATGCCAGCAGGTGTTGCGGAAGACGCGGCGGCTGACCTCCTCGTACGTCACCTTGCGGTCGAGCACGGGCAAGCGCGGCGGAATGATCTTGGCGATCTTCGGGGCGAGATCGGCGCGCAGGAGGAAGGCCGCGAGGTCGCGCTCCTCGTCGGGCGAGAGCGGCGTCTTCGGCATGAGCGTGTCGGGCTTTTGCGCCTTCGGGTCGGCGAGCCAGCGGACGAGCTCGCCGGGGGCCATGCGATCGCGGACGTACCGCAGATCCGGCGCGAGCGCGCGGGCCATGCGCTCGCCTTTCCCTTCGAGGTCGGCCACGCCGGCCGGGAGCGCGGCGCGCGGGGCGCCGGTGTATTCGTGGCACTGGCGACAGCCCTTCGCCTCGAAGAGCGCGCTTCCCTTCTCGATGCTCGCGCCTTCGAGCGCGACTGCCGGGGCCGGCGTCGCCGTGGACGTGAGCCACGCGGCGACGTCACGCGCCTCCTCCAGGGTGATCTCGAGGCGCGGCATCGTCGTATCGAGGTGCGGGCGGACGTCGTGCGGCTCGAGCAGGAACTTCTCGATGAAGCCGCGACGCAATCGGCCGCCGAGGTTCGCGAGCGACGGGGTCTCGCGGAAATGGACGATGGTCTTTTGCCACTTCGAGAGCGTGCTCGCCGAGGCCTGGTACGTGCCGGCGTGAATCTCCTGGTGGCAGCGGACGCAATCCTGATCGAGCTTGGGTTGTTCGAGGCCGGTGCCCTCGTGGCAGCGGTTGCACTCGAACTTGGCGACGAGGGTTTTTCCCTTTGCGGGATCGCCGGGCGGCGGTTCGGGGGCTTGGGCTTGCGCGAGCGTGGTCGTGCTCGCGGAGGGAGCGGGCGGAGGTGCCTCCGCGCGCTCGTCCTTGCGACAGCCAAGGAGGAGGAGGACCAGACCGACGACAAGGACGAGCGCGCGGGGCACGGATGAAATCCTTTCGAGCGGCTAGCTCTGGCCTCCCTGGCTCGTGGGGACCTGGCAGATCGCGCTGTCCTTGGCCATCGTGTTGCAGCGCTGGACGGCGGCGTCGCGGGCGGTCTGGTTGCCCGCCTCGTGCTGGAGGCGGCCAAGGGCGGCGTAGCCCTGCGGCGTGGCCATGAGGTCGCGGTCGGCGAGGCCCTGGAGCAAGCTGCGCGCCTCGTCCTTGCGTCCGTCGACCTTGGCGAGCGCCTCGCCGAGATCCGTGTCGACGGAAGGATCGTTCTTGCGCTGCTCGCGGAGCCGCTCGAGCGCCGCGACGGCCCAGGCGACGTTCTTGGCGCGCTGCTCGGGCGTCTTGCCGCGCCAGGTCGGGTCGAGGTCGATGCCGCCGTCGGCGCGGACGAGGGCGACGGCGAGGGTGCGCTGCGCGCGCTGGAGCATGCCGTCCTTGCCCGGGTTGATGCTGCGGATCTCGGGGAACATGCGCACGATCGACTGGGCCGAGGCCACGATCTTGCCGTCACGCATGGTCTTCTCGGCGCTCGCGAGGCCCTGGATGCGGTGGTCGATCTCGGGGATGAAGACGTCGCCGCAAGCCGCCGCGTCGTTCGAGACGGCCGGAATGGCGGCGAGGGCAGCGAGACCGAGGGCAAAACGAACGGCGAGACCCTTGATGGTGAGCATCGTAACCTCCTCTGGCAGAACGAGCGGTTCAACCCGGGTATCGGGGCGGGTGGTTCTTCTGTGACAGCGGCCGGCGAAAAAAGTTTTGCGAGAAATTCGACGGCGGCGAGCGTGGGGTTCGGGGCGAAGGGCGGCCCCGAGCGTTGAACGACAAACGCCGTTCGGGGGCGGGATCTTTCAGGGGTCAGGCCGAAGGAAGCGAGGCGAGCGAGAGGCGGGCGACGGCGGCGAAGAGGAGGTTTCCGTCGAGGTCGATGGCGTCGCGGTAGAGGCGAATGCGCTCGGCCGGATCGTCGACGAGGTTGCCGAGCTTGACGAGGAGCTGGGTGCGGACGTCGGGCTCCTCGGCGATGTCGAGGCCGCGGCGATAGGCAGCGCGCGCTTCGAGGGATTTGCGCTGCGCCGCGAGGGCGTCGCCGAGGGCGACGTGGAGCAAACCGAGGTCGGTCTTCGCGAGGGCCTCGCGGGCGCGGCGGATTTTTTCGGTGGGGTCGAGGTCGGGGCGATCGAACTCGGTGACCACGGCGAAGAGGCCCGGGTCGAGGGTGCCGGCGGAAACCCGCTCGGCGAGGTAGCGGTAGGCGCGGCAGCGGAACCAGCCGGGGGCGAGTTCTTCGGTTTTGCGGAAGAGCTCCGCGGCCTCGGTCGCGCGGCCCATGAAGAGGCACGTGACGCCGGCCTGGTAGACCGGTGAGGGGTCGTGTCGATCGGCGACGGCGGCGCGGCGGAAGGCTTCGAGGGCGCGGACGAACTCACCGGCGGCGCCGAGGCGCTCGCCTTCCTCGGTGGCGATGGACGCGGCACGGAGCTCGGGGCGGTTGCGCTCGTAGATGAACTGGACGGAGCCCTGGAGGCCGCCGAGCTCGTCGATCTCGGCGGGCTTGCCGTCGACGAGGGCGACGACGCGGCACCGCGGCTCGCCGGCCCGGACGCGCTCGGCGCGGCGGCGGAAGGCGCGAGCCTCGTCGGCGTCGGCGAGTCGGTCGAGGACGGAGGCGATTCGCTCGGCGGTGGCGGCAGCCTCGGCTATGTCGCCGAGGTAGCGGCGGACCTCGAAGAGGGAGAAGAGGGCAGCGAGGGCGCCCTGGTCGTCGCCCGACTCTTCACAGAGGGCGAGGGTCTGCTCGAAGGGGGCGCGGGCCTCGGCGACGCGGCCGGTGTGGAAGAGGCACTCGCCGAGGCGGCCCGTGAGCATGGCCTGATGGCCGCTCTTGTGGCCAGAGGCCTCGGCGAGGGCGGCGCGGGCCTTGGCTTCGGCCTCGGCATAACGGCCCTCGGCGGTGAGGGCGTCGATGTCGGCCAGGGCCTGTTCGAGGCGCCGGAGGAGGGCCTGGGTGTCCTCGGGGACGGTGGTGAGGGCGGCGAAGAGTTCGGGGCGGCCTCGCATGGCGGCCATGTGCTGGGCGACGGAGGTCATGCCCTGGATGTACCAACGCAGCCGGGGGCCTTCGCGATACGGCTCGGGGACGGTGCGCCAGCCGGGGAAGGCGTCGCAGATGGCTTGCTCGTGCGCCTCGCAGAGGGAGGAGAGGCGGTCGAGGTCGCCTTCGTCGACAGCGTCGAAGAGGGCCTCGCGGAGGGCGTCGGAGGAGAGCGGCTGCATCAGGCGGGAAGGTAGTCGAGGGGGGACGGGAGCGGAAGCGGGAGCGCGTGCACGAGGCGGGGGCGGAGGCGCGCGCGCGCGAGCTCCCTGGCGTACGCGCCGAACGCGTCGCGGTTGCTGACGTCGAGAAGAGCCGCGTGGACCTCGGCGTGCAGCGAGGTGACCTTCTCGACCGTCTCGGCGAGCCCGGCTTCGTTCACGTCGGACAGCGCGAGGCGTGCGCCGCGCTTCGCGAGCTCGATGGCGAGCGCGTGGCCAATGCCGGAGCCTGCGCCGGTCACGACGGCGACCTTGCCGCGGAGGGTGCTCATCTCGTTTCTCCCATGGATTGCAGGATGCTCATACCGTCAGCTTCGGCTCGGACGCGATGGCGGGGCGGACATGGGAGAAAAACCGCAGGTTCTGGTCCTCCACCGAGTCCTCCCGCAACAGCTTGGTGTCGGAGTGGTAGTCCATCGACATCAGCCACGGGGCTCGGTCGCCCTGGCGTGGCAATTCGTGGATCGACCGCTGCACGTAGCCGGCGGCGAAGTCGAGCAACGGCCGGGTCGGCATCGTCGGATCGCGGGGCTCGGGACGGCAGATGGTGTGGCCGTGTTCGTCCATGTACCGGAGCAGGCGGCAGAAGTGCTCGCACAGCAGGCCGATTTTGAGCGTCCAGGAGGAGTTGGTGTAGCCGATGGCGAATGCGAAGTTCGGGACGCCGTCGAGCATCATGCCCTTGAAAGCCACCTTGTCCGAGAGGTGCACCGGCGCGCCGTCCACGGTCAGCGCAATGCCGCCGCACACCTGGAGCTTCAACCCGGTGGCGGTCACGATGATGTCGGCTTCGAGCTCCCGGCCCGACTTCAGCTCGATGCCCCGCTCGGTGAAGGTCTCGATCGCGTCGGTGACCACCGACGCGCGGCCGCCGCGAATGGCCTTGAAGAGGTCCGCGTCCGGGACCGCGCACAGCCGCTGGTCCCACGGGTCGTAAGGAGGGTTGAAGTGCTCGTCGACCGGATACCCCTTCGGAAGCTGCTTTGCGTTGATGTACCGGATCAGGCGCCGAGCCGTACGCGGGTAACTCTGACAGAATCGCCAGATCGCGCGCTGCATCGCAATGTTCTTCCGCCGCGTGAACCGATAGGCCTGGTCTCGAGGGAGGATCCTCCGCAGAAGGTTTGCAATGGCATCCTCGGAGGGCTGGGGCAGGATATAGGTGGGCGTGCGTTGCAGCATCGTCACGTGCGCGGCCGTCTCGGCCATGGCCGGCACCAGGGTGACGGCGGTCGCGCCGCTTCCGATGACGACGACGCGCTTGCCGGCGTAGTCGAGGTCCTCGGGCCAGTGCTGCGGATGGACGATTCGTCCCCCGAATCGCTCGGTGCCCTCGAACCGAGGCGTGTATCCCTCGTCGTAGCGGTAGTAGCCGCCGGCGCAGAAGAGCCACCGGCACGTGATCGTCAGGCGCTCGCCGGTGTCGGAGCGCTCGATGTCGACCACCCACCGTGCGTCGTCGCTGGACCAGGCTGCGGCGAGCACCTTGTGGTGGAATCGGACCTTGCGATCGATCCCATTCTCGGCTGCGGTCTCGCGCAGGTAAGCGAGGATGGCGTCCGCACCGGCGATCGCTTTGTCGCTCTCCCAGGGCTTGAAGGCATAGCCGAACGTGTGCAGGTCCGAGTCGGAGCGGATGCCGGGATAGCGGAATAGATCCCACGTGCCGCCGAGAGCGCCGCGGGCCTCGAGGATCGCGTACGACTTCGACGGGTGCTCCCTCTGCAGGTAATAGGCCGCGCCGATGCCCGAGATGCCAGCGCCGACGATCAACACCTCGACGTGTTCGGGGACGGCTGTGACGCGCTTCGTGGACATCGTGTGCTCCATGGCTCGGCCGGGAAAAAGCCGCCTGGGTCGATGCCCAGGGCGGTGCAACGACACGAACATGGAGAAAAAGCCCTTGTGCTGCAAGGTGCATACCGCACCAAACTTCACTAGGCTTGGTGCAGGATGCACCCTCCGGATGACGAGCCAGTCGCGTGGCCGTGGCCGCGCCCATCGAAGCGTGTGCGCGAGTTGATCCGGCGCGGCGCCGAGATGGCCCTGAACGCGCCACCGGAGTGGCTCGAGGAGGTCGACAGGGCGACGCTGTCGATCAGGAACATGAAGGTCGTCGCCGATGACCCGGTGCTCGCGGCGGCCATGCGCAGAACGAACCGCGCGAACCTCCTCCACTGGGCGGCGGCGAACCTGCGTGACCCGGGAGCTCCGGTCGCGCCCAACCTCCACGCCGAATCGCTCCGCACCGCCCGCGACCTCGTGCGTCGCGGGGTGACCGAGTCCTCGCTGCACGCCTACCGCACCGGGCAAAACGCGGCCTGGCTCCGGTGGATGTCGGTGGCCTTCGAGCTGACCTCCGATCCGGACGAGCTGCGCGAGCTGCTCGATATCTCGGCCCGCTCCATCTCCTCGTTCATCGACGCGACGATCGCGAGCATCTCCGCCCAGATGGATGCGGAGCGTGACGAGCTGACCCGCGGCACCCACGCCGAGCGCCGCGAGGTCGTGGCGCTCCTCCTGAACGGCGCGCCCATCAGCCCCCAGAATGCCTCCCAGCGGCTCGGCTACCAGCTCGACCAGACGCACCGAGCGGCCATCGTCTGGAGCGACGAGACAGAGTCCGACCTCGGCTCCCTCGAAAACGCGGCCGACGCCCTGGCCCGCGCCGCCAGCGCGGAGCGGCCCCTGGTCGTCGTGGCCAGCGCGGCGACGCTGTGGGTCTGGGTGTCAGAAACGGCCGAACCAGACCTCGAGCGACTGCGCGCTGCGACACGAGCGCTGCCAGGCGTCCGCATCGCGCTCGGATCCAGAAGTCGCGGAATCGAGGGCTTTCGTCGGAGCCACCTCGACGCCCTCACCACCCAGCGCATGGTCGCCCGCCTGCGTTCCGATCAGCGCATCGTCAGCTTCGATAGGGTCCGACTCGTCGCGTTGGTCACCCACGACCCAGAAGGCGCGGACCAGTTCGTCAAGTACACCCTGGGTGACTTCGAAACTGCCAGCCCGGAGCTAAGGCGCTCCCTGCTGACGTTCCTCGAAGAAGGGTGCAACGCCTCCCGCACAGCGGCGCGCCTCCGCACCCACCGCAATACCCTGCTCCGCCGGCTGGCGCGTGCCGAAGAACTCCTCCCGCGACCTCTAGAGCATAACCGCGTGCACGTTGCCGTCGCACTCGAGGTGCTTTACTGGCGATCGAGCGGGCGGGACGCGCAGTCGACCTGACACACGAGCGCGCCAACATTACCAGTGGAGAGGTCAGCGTCGCTGCCGTGGTGGGTAGGGTCGCTCCTGGTGTCGCGAGGAACTGCGCATCGTGCAGCTCCTCGACAAACGGTCCAGCACCAAAGCCGAACCCCTCGGAGCATTTCGGCTTCTCTCTCTCGCTCCTTACCTATGGACTCCTCCTCGCTGCGCGGGGCCGTTGCCGTGGGAATCGTGCTTCATCGTTGGTCCACTCCAACGGGAGCCTCCTCTCGGCTTGGGCGAGTGTACAACATGACCGGCAGGCGAACCGCTTTCGTCCTGACCGGCGCGTGGTCCATGTGTCAGGTGCATGGTCAAGGTAAATGTTGTAAACAGCTCTTTGGGTTCGAATCCGAGCTCGCGAAGTTCTACCCCATAGCTTGTTTTTCGCCGTGAACCCTTGCGCCTCATATTGTTCCGTGGTACCCCTCGCTCCGTTTTGAACGAGATGGATCCGTAAGCCAAGGAAGGTCATGTGGGGCGCCACGATGGAGGAGCCGTACATGTCTCTCGTTCTGGCTCCGAGGTTCCCCTCCCTTCACCACGGCGGTATGACAAGGAACGGCATCGCTGCGCCCCCGTTGCGCTTTGGCGTGAAAAAGGGCGAATTCCCGTACTGACGTGACCCCGTGCGCGGGAGACGTCGGGGCGCTCACGGGCCTCGGACCATTGCCGCCTCTGCGCGCGAACCCCACGGAGATGTTCCGCGATCGGAGCAGGCAGGAGCCCACGCGCGTTCGTTCAGCGCGTCCGTCGGGCGGCCATTTCGGACAAACTCCGCGAAAGACCGATAGAGCAACGACATGCGACACCTTCGTCTCCCCTTTTTGTGCGCGGCGCTCCTCACGGCCTGCGCGTCCGCCGAGACGAGCACGCCGCCGCCTCCGCAGCCGCCCCCCGAAGTCTCGGTCGTATCCGTGACGCCGCACGCCGTGGTGCTCGAGGACGTCCTTCCAGGCCGCGTCGTGCCGGTGCGGGTCGCCGACGTCCGGCCGCTCGTGTCCGGCATCGTGCGCGAGCGGCTCTTCAACGAGGGCGACACCGTCAAGGCGGGGCAGGCTCTCTATCGCATCGACCCCACGGTCTTCCGGGCCGAGGTCGCGAGCGCCGCCGCGACGACGGAACGGCAACGCGCTGCCCTCGCGATCGCGACGCGGGAGGCCGAGCGCGCGCAGCGCCTCGAAACAGGCGGCGCCATCGCGGGCCAGGCGGCCGATAACGCGCGCAGCACGGTCGACATCGCGCGGGCCGACCTCGCCATCGCGGAGGCCTCGCTCGCGCGGAGCAGGGTCAGCCTGCGTTACGCCACCGTCACGGCCCCCATCAGCGGACGTATCGGTCTCTCGCGCGTCACCGAGGGGGCGCTCGTGGGGACCGCCGATCCGATCCCGATGGTCACGATCCAGCAGCTCGACCAAGTGTACGTGGACATCCGTCAGCCGGTGATGCGCTACGAGGAGCTGCGCAAGCGCCTCGCGCGGGGCGAGCTCGAAACGAGCCAGGGCCTCCCGGTCACGTTGCTCTCGATGCGCGGCGAACCCTACGCAGAGCAAGGGCGACTGCTCTCGACCGATGTGAACGTCGACCCGTCGACGAGCGAGCTGACGTTGCGCGTGCTCGTCGAGAACAAAGATCTCCACCTTCTGCCGGGGATGTTCGTCCGCGCGCGCATCCCCGTCGGCCGGGAGCCTCAGGCGATCACGGTGCCGCAGCAGGCCGTGCTCCACGATCCCGCGCTCGGGGAGAGCGTGCTCGTGGTCGACCCCGGCGACCGCGTCGTGGCGCGTTCCGTGACGACGGGTCGCATCGTCGAGGGACAGCAGATCGTCCGCGCCGGGCTCGCGCCGGGCGACCGCGTCATCGTCGAGGGACAAGAGCAGCTCACGCCCGGCATGTCGGTGCGTCCCTCGACCTGGAAGCCGCCGCCGAACCGGCCGAGCGCGCCCTCCGAAGCTCCGGCGGCGACGGCCGCGCCGAGCTCCTCGCCACCCAACCCCTGACGCGGCGCGCATGCCCGCAAGCGAATAACGAGATCATGCCGCGTTTCTTCATCGAGCGCCCGGTCTTCGCGTGGGTCGTCTCCCTCTTCATCGTTTTGCTCGGCGTGCTCGCGCTCGGGCGCCTGCCGGTCGAGCGCTACCCGACCGTCGCGCCCCCGAGCGTGAACGTGACGGCCGTGTACCCCGGCGCGACGCCCTCCACGATGAGCGAGAGCGTCCTCGCGCCCATCGAGCGCGAAATCTCGGGCGTGCCGCATCTGCTCTATTTCGAGTCGTCCTCGGACACCTCGGGCGTCGCGCAGATCACGGTCACGTTCGAGCCGGGGACCGATCCCGAGCTGGCCCAGGTCGCGGTCCAGAATCGTCTGCGCACCGTGGAGCCTCGACTGCCGCAGATGGTCCGGCAGATCGGCCTCGCCGTCGAGTCCTCGACCTCGAACTTTCTCTGCATCGTCGATCTGCGCTCGCCCGATGGCCGCTACGACGAACAGACGCTCGGCGACTTCCTCTCGCGGGGCCTCGTCGAAGAGCTGAAGCGCGTCCGCGGCGTGGGCAGCGTGCAGGTCTTCGCCGCCCCGCGCGCCTTGCGCGTGTGGCTCGACCCCGCGCAGCTCACGGCGCTCGAGGTGTCGGTCGAGGACGTGGCGAATGCGATCCGCGCGCAAAACGCGCAGGTTTCGCCGGGCCGGGTGGGCGACGCGCCGACGGTCCCGGGACAACGCGTGACGATTCCCCTCGTCGTGCGGGGCGAGCTCGAGACGCCCGAGGAGTTCGGCGCCATCGTGCTGCGCGCACGACCGGACGGTTCACGCGTCCTTTTATCGGACGTGGCCCGCATCGAGCTCGGCGCGCAGAGCTACCGCACCTCGACGCGAACGGACGGCTCCCCCTCGGCCGGCGCGGGCGTGATGCTCTCGCCCGGGGCGAACGCGGTGGAGACGGCCGCGCTCATTCGCGCGCGCGTCGCCGAGCTCGCCGAGGGTTTTCCGGACGGGATCGAGGTCGGCATTCCGTACGACACGGCGCCTTTCGTTCGCATTTCGATCGAGAAGGTCTTCAAGACCTTCTTCGAGGCCATGGCGCTCGTGTTCGTGGTGATGTTCGTCTTCCTGCAGAACCTCCGCTACACGCTGGTGCCCGCCATCGTCGCGCCGATCGCTCTGCTCGGCACGTTCGCCGTCATGTATGCGACGGGGTATTCGATCAACGTCCTGACGATGTTCGGGATGGTGCTCGCGATCGGCATCATCGTCGACGATGCGATCGTCGTGGTCGAGAACGTCGAGCGCATCATGGCGACCGAGCGCCTCTCGCCAAAGGAGGCGACGAAGAAGGCGATGAAGGAGATCACCGGCGCGGTCATCGGAATCACGCTGGTGCTGTCGGCCGTGTTCATTCCGATGGCGTTCGCGTCGGGCTCGGTCGGGACGATCTACCGACAGTTCAGCCTCTCGATGGCGGTGTCGATCCTGCTCTCGGCGTTCCTCGCGCTCTCGCTGACGCCCGCCCTCTGCGCGACCGTCTTGAAGCCGGTGTCCGCGCACCACGATGCAAACCGCGGCGTGTTCGGGCCTTTCAATCGCGGCTTCGCGTGGCTCACCGAACGGTACGGCCGGGGCGTCGGGCGTGTGGTGAAGCGGAGCTGGACCGCGCTCGTCTCGCTCGTCGCCATCGCCGCCGGCGCGGCATGGCTCTTCCGCGCGTTGCCTGGCTCGTTCCTGCCCCAAGAGGATCAGGGCTACTGGATCTCGAGCGTCGCGCTGCCTTCGGATGCGACGGCCGAACGTACCGATCAGGTGATCCGCTCGTACGAAGCCTATGTGCGCGAGCGACCTGGCGTGCGTGCGGTGGTGGCCATCCAAGGCTTTGGCTTCTCCGGCTCGGGCCCGAACGCAGCGCTCATGTTCACGATCCTCAAAGACTGGGACGCGCGCCAAGGCGCAACGGCCCAGGGAGAGGTGCAAGCCGCGAATGAGCGTTTCGCGGGCCTCCGCGACGGAATGATGTTCAACGTCCTCCCACCCTCCATCGATTCTCTCGGCACGAGCTCCGGGTTCGCGATGCGCCTCGTCGATCGACGCAACCAGGGGCAAGCTCGTCTGCTCGCAGCACGAAATCAGCTCCTCGCCGCTGCCGCGAAGAGCCACGTGGTGCAGGGGGTCTATCCGGAGGGTTTGCCCGATGGTGCGTCGGTGCGCGTGGAGATTGATCGTCAGAGCGCAGAGGCGTTCGGCGTGTCGTTCGCGTCGATCAACGCGACGCTCTCGGCGGCGCTCGGCTCGATGTACGTCAATGACTTTCCCAACGCGGGGCGCCTGCAGCAGGTGATCCTCCAAGCGGAGCCCGCGGTGCGGATGCAGCTCGACGACGTGTTCGCGCTGCCGGTGCGCAACCAAGAAGGTCGCATGGTCCCGCTCTCCGCCGTGGCCACACCTCGGTGGGAGCGGAGCCCGCTCCAGCTCGTTCGCTACAATGGGTATCCCGCCATGCGTCTCTCCGGCACCGCAGCGAGCGGCTTCAGCAGCGGAGAAGCGATGGCCGAGATGGAGCGTCTCGTTTCGCAGCTCCCCCCGGGCTACGGCGTCGAATGGACGGGGCTCTCGTATCAGGAGCGTCTCTCGGGTAACGAAGCGCCCGCGCTCCTCGCGCTCTCCCTGCTCGTGGTGTTCCTCGTGCTCGCCGCGCTTTACGAGAGCTGGTCGATCCCCGTGTCCGTCATGCTCGTGGTTCCCCTCGGTTTGCTGGGCGCGCTCTTGGCGGTGAAGCTGCGCGGCATGCCGAACGATGTCTTCTTCAAGGTCGGCCTGATCACGCTCATCGGGCTTTCCGCGAAGAACGCCATCCTCATCGTGGAGTTCGCCAAGCAGCTCGAAGAGGAAGGGCGCGGGACGGCGAGCGCGGCCATCGAGGCAGCACGATTGCGCTTGCGTCCGATCCTCATGACGTCACTTGCATTCACACTCGGCGTCGTCCCCCTCGCGATCGCAAGTGGCGCCAGCGCGGAAACGCAGCGCGCACTCGGTACCGGCGTCCTCGGCGGGATGATCAGCGCGACGGTGCTTGCACTCGTGCTCGTCCCCGCGTTCTACGTCGTCGTGAGAAGCGTGGTGAAGCGGCTCTCGCCCGAAGCCGCTGGCCGCCGCCCGGAGGCTGCGCCGGCCATTCAACCGACCGAGTGATCGGCTGGTCTCCGCCTTGGAGGGTGGGCGCCAGCATCCGTGTTGTCCTTTACCGGCGCCAATGCATACGTGTACTCGCAGTGCAAGAGAATTCGATGGCGCTCTCGACTTTCCGCGCGAGGCCGACGTATGATGGCGTCATGCCGTAGCCGGGGATACGGCCGCGGCGGCGGGTGGCGGGGCGAAGGCTCCTGCGCGAGGGTGAAATGGGCAGGTTATTTGCCTTATCAGCCGGCGGATCGATGATCCATAATTGCGCCCCTCCCCCCGGGTACAGCGAAGTTGGAGCAGGATGGACGGACCGCATGGTGATCCGAAGTGCATCTCGATTCTCAGCGTCGAGGATCACCCGGTATTTCGTGAAGGCCTGAGCACGATCATCGGATCGCAGCGCGACATGCGGCTCGTCGCGCAAGCCTCGACCGCCGAAGAAGCGCTCGACGCGTTCCGGCGGCACCGGCCCGACGTCACGCTGATGGACGTCCGCCTCCCCGGCGAGACGGCATCGATGCGCTCGTCGCCATCCGCGGCGAATTCCCGCGCGCCCGCATCCTCGTGCTGAGCACCTCCGACAGCGACGGAGACATTCGCCGCGCCCTGCGATCCGGGGCGGCCGGATACCTCCTGAAAAGCGCGCCGCGACACGAGCTGCTGGCCGCGGTGCGCGCGGTCCACGGTGGAGCGAGACACGTGCCGCCCGACGTCGCGGTGCGCCTGGCCGAGCACCTGGGCCAGGACGATCCCACGCCGCGCGAGCTCGAAGTGCTCGCCCTGATTCGCGAGGGCTACCGCAACAAACAGATCGCCGATCGGCTGTCGATCTCGGAAACGACCGTGAACTTCCACATCAAAAACCTCGTGGAAAAACTCGGCGCCAACGATCGAACCCACGCCGTCGCGATTGCGATCCGTCGCGGTTTGCTTCCCGTGTAATCGTGGGCTCCTTCCGCTGTCGTGACCGCGTGCTGCGAGCGGGGGCGATCGTCTCGTGGCTCGTGTTGTTCGGGTCTCCCGCGTCGGCGTCGCAGCCGGCGCCAGCGCTCGACCTCTATCAGCGCCTCGACGAGATGCACCACACGGCGTGGACCGGGAAGGATGGCCTCACCGGCAAACCGGACAGCCTCGCCCAGACCGCGGACGGCTATTTGTGGATCGGCACGAGCAACGGCCTGTATCGCTTCGACGGCGTCGCGTTCGAGCGCTACCAGCCCGAAGCCGGTGCGCTTCCGGCCGCCTCGGTGAATGCGCTGCTCGCCACGCGCGACGGTGGGCTCTGGGTCGGCTACACGCGCGGAGGTGCCAGCTTCATCGCCGCGGACGGGCGGCTCACCAATTACTCCGTCGAGCATGGCCTGCCCGTCGGAAACATTCGAGACTTCGCGCAGGATCAAGACGGCACGATGTGGGTCGCCGCGACGGGCGGCCTCGCGCGGCTCGAATCCGGCCGTTGGCATTCGGTGCGGAAGGACTGGAATTATCCCTGCCTATCTGCGTGGAAGCTGCTCGTGCAGAGGGATGGGACGCTGTGGGTAGGGGGCGCGAGCCCAAACAAGCTCCTGTTCCTGCCCAAGGGAACACGGAAGTTCCACGACCCGGGTGTGAATCTCGAGGCCCGCGCGCTCGCCCAAATCGGCGACACGGTATTCGTCACCGACGGGGGGAAGACGGTGCATCGCGTACGGCGTGGGACCGACGGCTCGGCGGAGTCGGACGTGTTCGGGGATGTCATCACCAGCGCGATGGCCCGGGATCACGACGGCGGACTGTGGTTCGCGGGGCATGGCCTCACGCGGCTTCGTGTCGACGGTCCGGCGGCGGAGCTCGCCTCGAACCCAGTTCCATCCGCGCCCGAGCGGTTCACGATCGAACAGGGATTGTCCGCACGAGTCGCCTACGACGTGCTCGTGGATCGCGAACAGAACGTGTGAGTGGCGACCGAGGCCGGCCTCGATCGATTCCGCCGGCGCAACCTCTCATGGAAGGCCGAGCCACGGATCGAGGACGGCGCCGCGCTCGTCACCGACAGCAACGGCGAAGTCTGGGTCGTCTCCTGGCTTGCTCCTTCGATCACGCGGGCCAGCGACGGCACTGCCATTCGCAACGCCCCTCCATCCCTGCTCGGTGGACTATCCGACCATGACGGGTCCATTTGGATCTACAAGGACGGGACGTTCCTGCATTGGCTCGACGGACGCTTCGTGCCCGTGCCGCCGCCCGACGAGGTCGTCAAACGCGGATACACCTTCAGCGTCATGGCGGCCGCCAAAGATCGCGCCGGCCGGCTGTGGGCATCGGTCAACGGCATTGGCCAGTTCTATCGAAAGGATGACCAATGGACGTTCGTCCCGGTCCTGCCCGAACCGGATCGCCTCGACTGGACCGCTTCCAAAGTCCACGCGGACGCTGCCGATCGCGTGTGGCTGGCCTATCGCGACGAACTGGCGATGGTCGATCAAGGGAAGGCGCGCGTGTTCAAGAAGGCCGATGGCCCTGGACGTCGGGCCGATCCTCTCGATTGCGAGCCACGATCGCGACGTGTGGGTGGGAGGCGAGAACGGACTTGCGTTCCTGCGCGCCGACCGCTTCCACGCGGCGCGGACGTCTCCCGAGACCGACCTCGGCGCGATCGCCGATATCGTCACCACGCGGGATGGCCTCTGGTTGGGCGCCGCGAGCGGCATCGTGCACATTCCAGACGCCGAGGTCCACCGGCTCCTTGCCGATCCCACGCACCGCGTGCGCTACGAGCTGTTCGACCTGGTGAGCGATTTGCCGGAGGCGCTGCGCGTCGACCGCCGCGCCTCGACTGCGGCAGCTGATGGCCACGGGGGGCGTGTGGGTTGTCACGACCGCCGGCCTTGCCCACGTGGATCCGCGTCGAATCGTCCGGAACACGATGCCGCCGCCCGTGGTCATCCGCGCCGTGAACGCGGACGACAGAGCCTATGCGCCGCGCGGCGACGTGTCGTTGCCGCCGCTCACGCGAACGCTGCGCATCGACTATACGGCGCTCAGTTTGACCATCCCGGAGCGCGTCCGCTTCCGTTATCGGCTCGAAGGCTGGGAGACGGATTGGCACGACGCGAGCACGCGGCGCACGGCCTTCTACACCGACCTCTCGCCGGGGCGCTACGCGTTCCGCGTCCTGGCTTGCAACAACGACGGCGTGTGGAACGAGACCGGCGCAACGCTCGCATTCATCGTGGCGCCTGCGTGGTATCAGACGATATGGTTCCAGGCGCTCGTGGCGATGGGGCTCGTACTATCGGTCGTCGCCCTCTATCGGATGCGTGTGCGCCAGGTGTCGGCGGCGCTCAGTGCCCGATTCGACGAGCGGCTCGCCGAACGCACCCGCCTCGCGCGCGAGCTGCACGACACGCTGCTGCAGACCGTGCAGGGCAGCAAGATGGTCGCGGACGATGCGCTGGAGGACACGGCCGACGCGGAGCGATTGCGCCGCGCGATCGAGCGATTGTCGGCGTGGCTCGGCCGCGCCGTCGTCGAAGGGCGGGCGGCGCTCAACTCGCTGCGCACCTCGACGGTGGAAGGCAATGATCTCGCCGAGTCATTCAGGACGGCCGACGACGATCCGGCGAAGCCGCCGGCGATGACCGTGTCGGTCGTGGTCCATGGGGAACCGCGCGAATTGCATCCGATCGTTCGCGACGAGATTTATCGCATCGGTTACGAGGCGATGCGCAACGCCTACACGCATTCAGGGGCGACGCGGCTCGAGGTCGAGCTTTCGTACGGGCACGATTTCACCCTGCGCATCACGGACGACGGCACCGGCATCGATCCGGCGGTCGCGGGATCCGGCAAGCGCGGACGGTTCGGGCTGCCGGGCATGCGCGAGCGTGCGGCGAACATCGGCGGCGCGCTCACCATCGACAGTTCTTCCGCGGGAACGCGCATCACGCTCGCCGTGCCTGGCCGCAGCGTGTTCCGGCGCGCAGCTCCTCCCACCCACCTGTCTCCTCCCTCCCACCTGTAGAAAAACACAGGTCCGCGCCTGCAGCGATTGAGGTGCCCAGCGATCCGGCGGCGCCTTATCCTCGCGGGTGTCGGCACGAGGGAGAACACACGATGTCATTGACAGCAGATCGAGCGCGCGCGGTGATTGCCGCCGCGGAAACGAAGGCGTGGGAAATAGGCGTCCCCGTGGTCGTGGCGGTCCTCGACGCGGGCGTGCACCTGAAGGCGTTCGCCCGCATGGACGGCGCGCCGCTCGCGTCCATCGATATCGCGTTGAAGAAGGCGCGGACGTCCGCGTTGTTCAGGGCCCCTAGTGAAGCGGTGTGGGAATACTGCAAACCAGGCGCTCCGGCGCCGGGCCTGGAGCTCACCAATGGCGGTCTGGCGCCTTTTGGCGGAGGCGTCCCGCTCGAAGCCGGCGGCGAGCTGGTCGGCGCCGTCGGCGTGTCTGGCGGCGCGGTGGCTCAGGACCTCGAGATCGCAAAGGCCGCGGCGGCCGCGTTCCACTTCGAGCCGGAGCGCGCGTAGGCATCATCTTTCGACGAATCGACACGAAGACGAGAGCTACAGGCGAAGGAAGGAAAAAAGCATGTCCAAAACCATTTTGATCACGGGCGCCGGTTCCGGGTTTGGCGAAGGCGCCGCCATCGGCATGGCGAAGAACGGTCATCAGGTGATCGCGACCGCGCAGATCTCGCCGCAGGTGGCGGCGCTGCGACGCAAGGTCGACGAGCTCGGCTTGAAGAATCTCCGCGTCGAGAAGCTCGATCTGCTCGATCTCTACGACGTGGCGTATGCGCACACCTGGGACATCGACGTGCTGTTCAACAACGCCGGCATGGGCGAAGCGGGACCGGTCAGCGAGATTCCCGTCGATCTCGTGCGGCGCAACTTCGAGGTGAACGTGCATGCGCCGCTCGTCCTCACGCAGGGCTTCATCCGGAATTGGATCGCGCGGAAGAAACCGGGGAAGATCGTGTTCACGTCTTCGATGGGCGGGCTCTTCACGCCGCCCGGCTATGGCATCTACGTGTCGACGAAACACGCGCTCGAGGCGATCGCCGAGGCGATGCAGCAGGAGCTCAGGCCGTTCGGCATCAAGGTCCAGACGATCAACCCCGGCGCCTACCTCACCGGCTACAACGAGACGATGGCGGACACGCCGTTCCGGTGGCTGGACGACGCGCGCAATTTCACGAAGAAGGCCGAGATGCGCGCGACGTTCGACAGTCTGCTCGGCACGCCGCAGGGCCGCCTCGATCCCGCCGAGATGATCGCGCGGATGATCGAGATCGTGCCTTCCGACACGGGCAAGTTCCGCAATGTCGTGCCGCAGTTCGTCGAGGACATGCTCAAGCAGCATCAGCTCGACGCCTGGAACAACGAGATCTGACGGACCTCACTTTGACGGGTATCGAAGTGAGACTCGTGCGCAACCTGATGTTGGTCCCCATGGTCCTCACCATGACCGCGCCCATGCTGGCGGGAGATGTCGCGATGGCCGAAACGAATACCACGAGCACCACGGAATCACGCAACAAGGCGATCGTCGAGGCCAGCTTCAAGGCCTGGAAAGACGGCGCCGGCAGCCCCTTCGATCTCCTGACCGACGATGCGACGTGGACGATCGTAGGCAATTCGGTCGTCGCGAGGACGTACAAGAGCCGCGAGGAGTTCCTGCGTGAAGTCATCCGGCCTTTCAACGCGCGCATGCGCGAGCCGCTGAAGCCGGAGATTCGCCGCATCTACACCGATGGCGCCACCGTCATCGTCTTTTTCGACGCCAAGGGCATCGCGCGCGACGGCCAGCCGTATGTCAACACCTACGCGTGGTTTCTCGACATGCGTGACGGACGCGTGACGTCGGCGTCTGCGTTCTTCGACAGCCTGGCGTTCAATGCGTTCTGGGCGCGCGTGCCGCCGCAGTAACCGTTGCCGGCTCACGAGGACGCGTGCGGCGTCCATGCGATCCAGCCGCCACGCGACGCCCCCGAACTTGTCGCGGCTCTCTTCCTTGGCAGTATCGCTCCTGGTCTTACCTCGGCCTGTTCGATGAACTGCGCATCGCGCAGTTCATCGACCAAAGGTCCAGCGCTTGCGCAGGCCCCGGGTCCAGGGGCGGATAGCCCCTGGTGGGGCCTGGGGCAACGCCCCAGCGAAGCGCCTCCCCCGAGGAACTCACGCCTCCGACGTTTCGATTTCGACCTGCGCCTCCGGGCTCGTCGGGAGCTTGATTTCGGGGCCGATCTTTTCGGGCTCGACGAAAGGCGGCGCGAGGACCACGAGACTTGCTGGCCTGCATTCGATTGCGACGGGGGTTGTGCCTGCCGCCTCGCCGTCGATGAGCACGTGCTGCGCTGGGTCGGCGAGGATGCGCAGGCGGCGACAGGGGAAATAGCCGACCTCGTCGCGCGTCGCGGGCTCGCCGCGCGCGGCTGTGAGAAAAAGGTGAATGCCTGTGGCCACGGCTGCGTTGAGCGTGGTGGCCGCGACGACCGTCACGTCGAGCATCCCGTCGTCGCCGACGAGCGCTGAAGGGCCCTGCGCGAGCACTGTGCGAAGCGGCGCCATGTTTGCCACGGTGACGGCCACGGCGCGGCACCGGACGATTTGCTCGTCGGTTTCGAGCTCCACCTCGAACGGCGCGAGCGTGCTGAGCTTGCGCACCGCCGTCGCGACATAGGCGAGCACGCCCCAGCGATGTTTGTCCTCCCTCGCCGTATCGGCCACCGTCTCGGCGTGGAGGCCGACGGAGGCGTGTAGCACCATGCAGCGATTGCCGACGAGGGCGGTATCGATGACCCGGCGGTGGTCTGCGAGCAGCGTGTCGCACGCGGCGATCGGGTCCCCCGGGATGCCGAGGGCTGCGGCCAGCGAATTCGACGTACCACACGGCAAAATCCCGAGCGGCACCTCGCTCTGTGCGAGCACCCCTGCCACGGACGAGACCGTCCCGTCGCCCCCCGCTGCGATCAGCATCTCCGCGCCCGCGTCGAGCGCCTCCTGCGCGCACGCGGACGGGTCCTGGTCGGGGCCCGTCCGCATGACGTTCAGTTCGAAGCGGGGCGCGAGGATCGCGTGCACGCGGTCGAAGACGTCATCGGCGGCGCTGCCGGCGGCGGCGTTGTAGATGAGGCAGGCTTTCATTCCATCGACTTACCATCTCTCCTCCCTTCTTTGAAAGCGGAGCACAAACCGGATGTCGGTTGCCGCTCGCCCTGGGCCGAGGCTTTTGCACCACTCCGACCCCGGGTCCCCCCTTGGTCTCATGTTGACGCCGCTACGCTGGGGCGTTGCCCCAGGCCCCACCGGGGCTATCCGCCCCTGGACCCGGGGCCTGCGCAAGCGCTGGACCGTGCGTCGATGAACTGCGCGATGCGCAGTTCATCGAACAGGCCGAGGCAAGACCAGCTACGACCCTGCCCATCAAGACAGCCGCGCAGATCTTTCGACCGGCAATGCGGTCCAACCGGCCCGTTGGAAGAACTGCGCGGAGCGCAGTTCTTCCATCCCGGGTCCAGCGCTTGCGCTGGTTCGGGTCGAGGGGCGAACAGCCCCCGCGGGGCCCGGGGCAGAGCCCCGGCGCGGCGGCCCAAAGAAAAGACCAATGCTCAGGCCCTGGTTCGGGTCGAGGGCGGGGCTAGCCGTGCGTATTGGATGGTCTTATATCGAAATCGGGAGCTCGAAGCCCGAGATGTACGTGCATCCGCGCGGACGCTTCCGGCGCAAGCCTATGAACATCAACCATGGTATCTCCTTGCTGCTGCTGGCCGTGGCCATGCTCGGCTGCGCCTCGGATCAGGGCCGCGCGCCGGGCCCGCGCGCCTTGGACGCGCGACGCAACAACCTGCTCGTCCACTTCCCACACGCGCCGGACGCGCCGCCCACGCGCTGGCTAGGACTGATCGGCGCGTACGGTACCGACACGACCCACCGGTGGTACGTGTTCGAGCGCGACCAGCGCCTCTGGGTTCGCGATCCGCTCGGGAACGACGTGCCGCTCACCGAGATCAGCGACTCGACGTTTCAGTCGCCGGTGTCATCGATTCGAGGCGCGCCCGCAGCAGCGGGCTGAGGGAATGAAGGGTGCGAATTTCAGCGCCCTTTAGGCCGGGCCTGGCACTGGGAGCGAAATCAGCGCCGAGGGCAACGGTCCTGAAGGGCAACACGATGTCGGCGGAGACTCGCTTCCCGCCCAGCAAGAACCATTTCATCGCCGGGTGAGCGCTCTCCCTGATGTTGGCGGCGCCCACCTCACGCAACCTTCGGGCCATGGACACGCGCGGTCGCTTTTCTTACCAGGCTGCGTGTCGCTGCATGTAGGCCAATGGCCCCCGGTAAATCAATTAACCATCTCGATCCCGACTGCGGCTTCTGATAGCTTGACGTTACGCCTGAAACAGGAGCGCTTGAAGATGACGCGTACAGCATGGTTTGTCATGCTCGCAGCCCTCGTTTTCGGCTGCGGCAACGATGGCGAGCGCCCGATCACCGACTTCAACGGCGTTCCGTTCGGTGCGACGTGCAACAACGACAATGATTGTGGCGGACTGCAGAACTCATGCTGCACAGGGGGAAAGTGCTCTCCCGAGGGATGGTGCAGCCCAACGTGCGAGAGTGATCAGGATTGCCCGAGCGGTTTCTTTTGCATCGACCGAGACGGAAAACGCTGCTTCAATGAATGTGCGGACGACCGCGATTGTCCCACGGACTTCATCTGCGAAGATAAAAGCGGGCACAAGACGTGCCGGTACAAGTGAGAATTGCCTTTGCGGGACGAGGTCGTTCGTGCCCAGAGGGGCGCGCCGCGCCGCATCGAACGCACAGGCCCATGCTGGAGGAGGCACGCATGAAGCTCAGCAAACTCTTGTTCTCGGGGATTGCACTCTTCCCCGCGCTGGCGTTCACCACCGTCGCCGCGCGCGAAGCTCGCGCGGAGGAGCGGACCTTCCCCGCCGGGAGCCTGATCATCCCCATGGATCAGGCCTACCAAGCCGAGGGGATGTACCAGTCCTACGGGCTGCTCTTTCACCTCCTCCGCGAGGGCGTGCCCGTTCATTGGGTGATCGAGCCCGACAAGGTCTGGCACGGCGCCGCTTGCAACACCGCCGGCGACCTGTGCGCATGGGACTGCGCGGAGGAGGGCTCGGGGGTGAAATGCCCGTACCCCACGGCGAGCCCCGACTTCTTCGCGGGCGCCCAGGTGGTCTGGGGCAATCCCGTGAAAGGCGCCATGATCAAGAACCACGGCTACCGCGGCGGGCCGTTCGTCGTCGACGCGCCCTACCGCGACAAGGCGCTCGAGATCGTCAACGCCTGGAACGATCAAAGCCTGTGGGCCCAGAACCCATGGGCGGACCGCGCCACGTTCCAGGTCGTGACGGTCCACGAGGCGACCGCGCCCTTCACCGCCGATTCCAAGAAGGAGCTGCTCGCCGCGCCGACCATCGCCGTCTTCGCCGACGGCAACGAGGACATCGCGACGGCGTATCTGCGGGCCGCCGGGATCAAGCAATCGAATGGGGCGGAGTTCCCGGCGGCCAAGTGCGGCGCGGGCACCTGCGGCCCCGGCACGGCGAACCCGGACTTGCTCACCGTGCCCAGCATCATGGGGAACATGGGCACCTGCGATGCGCCGAACCAGAACCACAAGAATGGCGCCCTCTTCACGCCCGAGGGCCTGCCGGCCTACTGCCAGATCATGAGCATGCACTGGAACGTGGCCGACCGGGAGCTCGTGGAATGCGGCGGCGGGAACTGCCCGGCGACGCCGGAGGAATGCGCCGGCGAGCCCATTACCTACCACGGCCATGAGGTCGTCGCCGAGGTCCGCTCGTTCCTCCAGTACCCGACCCATTTCTTCGCCGAGTGCCAGGCGGTCAACGCGTACGAGAATGCGGTGCCCAACCCGGCGTGGCCCTATCTCGACGATCCCGGACGCATGGGCCATTTCCTCACGACGACCGGAAATCCGCCCCCCTGCCCCTGCAACCCCGGCCCCGACGAGGGCGACTTCCAGTGCGTGGTCGATGGCTGCGGCCCCGGCAAGGACTGCTGCCTGCCGAACGACGTCAAGGAGAGAGGCGCCGGCTTCCTCATCGCGGCCTCGCCGAGCCCCTTCAAGGTGCTGCGCCCCGATGTGCCGTACATGCAATTCGACGGCTTCTTCTCGCCAGAGGGCGGAAGCGAGCCGGCCTATAACCTGAGCACGTATCTCGGGACCACGTACAAGAACGATCGCGACGTGACGTTCATCACGGCCACGGACGGGCCCGGCAAGGAGGACGTCTGGATGTCCGGGTACATGGACGGGACGTGTGACGTCGATCCACCGCCGCCGCCTCCCAAGTTCACGGGCGACAAGGCGCCACAGAAGAGCTTCAACCCGGAGCCGAAGAACTTCAACCCGGAAGAGTCGTGCGGCGGCAAGGTGAGCTACCTGGGCGGCCATTCCTATACCGGGAAGGCGGGGCAGCGCCTCTTCTTGAATGCCCTCTTCGAGGCGGATTGCACGAGCGAAAGCGGGCAACCGCGCATGGGCCTATCGCTCACCGGCGAGCTCGTCGTGGCGGCGAAGAGCCTGCCCATCGAGCGCGGCTACGTGGTCGATTACAAAAACGAGGGGAGCGGGCCGGCGCTCGACGCGGTCCTCCGCGCGCTCAATGCCGCGAGCGGCCTCGAGGTCGTCGACGCCAAGATGGGCACCGTCTCGGCCGAGGGCGGGAGCTGGGAGCTCGGCGCCGTCAGCGGCACGATCTCGCAGCCGAATGATCCCGCGGCGTCGGGCTCACGCGATGCGACCCTGAAGTTCACCCAGTTCGGCGAACACGTGCTCAATCTGGACATCCGCTACAGGGTCGGCGTGTCGACCCTTTCGAGCACGATGAACGTCGCGATCCGCGTGCTCCTCGACACCGACGCCGACGGCGTGCCCGACGAGACCGATCCTTCGCCGAACGACCCCGCGCAATGCGGCGACTCCGACATGGATGAATGCGACGATTGCAAGAGCGGCACGTTCGATCCCGCCAATGACGGGTGTGGACCTTCCGGCAACGGCGGGAGCGGCTCGTCGGGCGGCGCCTCGTCGGATCCGGCCGGCTGCGGCTGCCGTATCGGCGCGGCCAGCGCGAGCCCGGCCTTGCTGCTCGCGTTTTCACTCCTGGGCCTGGGCCTCGGCCGAAGGGCCCGGCGCCGCCCGCGCTGAACAGCAGAAGCGGAAGCGGAGGCGGCAAGCGGCCTCGTTTCCCACAGCGTCCGGCCTCGCCCACCGCCATCCCACGCCGTCTCGATCTCGCTTTCCCCCTCGCCTCCTCCCCTTCCCCGTCCCCGCGAACCGCCTTCCCTCGCCTCCCGCCTCCGCCTCACGCCGCCGTGACCCGCCCGCGGCCCTCTCCTCCGCCCGATCCACCCCGCCGTGGATCGCCCATTCCGCCCTCGGAACCTCGATCCATCACCGCTTCGCTTGCTCCACAGGTGATTGCCATGAGAATCCAGCTTGACCACGAAGAGGTCCCCGTTGGCCATGGCGGTGAGCGGGCCGCCCCCGAAATCGACCACGCCGTTCATCTGCCCTGTGAGCAGGATGTTCCTTTCCCCATCGATCGCGACGTCGTTGCCCCTCTGATACTGGTTGCCGCCGAAGTGCTTGCTCCAGAGGTGGTCACCGTCGGGGTCGAGCTTCACGACGAAGACGTCTCCCGGCCCCGAGCACGACATTGCCTGCGGCGTCCACCGCCCCACCGGGGCTATCCGCCCCTGGACCCGGACCAGCGCAAGCGCTGGACTCAGCGTCGATGAACTGCGCGATGCGCAGTTCATCGAGCAGGCCGAGGCAAGACCGGCGAGCGCCCCTGCCCATCTCGGGCGATGAGAGCGGAAGAAGATACGCGATGACGAGTTCGAGGATGGGAACGCTGACGCTGAGGGCCGAAATTTCGGCCTCGGGAGAAGAGAACGGGCGCGAAGAACGCCTTGCGCGTGCGACACCGTTGCAGCTATTTCGACCGATGCCATCCGTGGTCGTGTTCATCGAGCCGGTGCCATATGAAGTCTCCTGATGAGGTAGGGCGTGGCGCGCGCCCGCTATCAGGAGCGAGCGTCACCGCGGATTTCGCTCGGCGCGAGACGGCAGGACGCCCGTCGCAGGTTGCTTCGTCATCCTTCACGTCCGGCGAGCGAGACGCGTCCCCCGAGGCCTCCCTTCCGTTCGACGGCTTTCTCAAGCACTACGAGATCATCCGCAAGCTCGGCGAAGGCGGCATGGGAATCGTGCTGCTCGCGCGGGACATCAAGCTCGGGCGCCTCGTCGCCATCAAGCTCCTCCAGGACAGCGGACAGGCGACGTCACGCCTGCTCGCCGAGGCGCGAGCGACGGCGCGCTGCAGGCACGAGAACATCGTGGTGATCCACGACGTCGACGAGACCAACGGGCATCCGTACATGGTCCTCGAATACCTCGAGGGCCGCACGCTGCGGGATGTCCTGTCCTCGGGCGCCCGAGGATCGAGCCGCGTGCTCCCGAGGGGCCTCGCGCTCGACATCGTGATCTCGGTCCTCCGCGCGCTCGTCGCCGCGCACGAACGCGACGTCGTGCATCGCGACCTCAAGCCCGAGAACATCATGATCCTCGACGCCGGCGGGGTCAAAGTGCTCGATTTCGGGCTGGCGAGGCCAGGCGATGGCCTGCATCCGAGTGTCGGCGGCACGCTCGCGTACATGGCGCCCGAGCAATGGCTCGGCGAGAAGGTCGACGCGCGAGCCGATCTCTGGGCGGTCGGCGTGATCCTGTACGAGCTCGTCGCAGGCGCGCATCCGCTCGCGCCGCTCACGCGGGAGCGGGTCGAGAACGTCGCCGACCTGGATGCGGCCATGCCCAGGCTCCGCGACGTCCTGCCCGAGCTTTCGGCGCTCTCGGACGTCGTCGACCGCTGCTTGCGCAAGCGAAAGGAGGAGCGATTCGCATCGGCGGACGAGCTGCTCGCCGCGCTCACGCCCCTGCGCGAAGGCGGAAAGGCCCTCGTGCTCGCCGAGGGCGGGCAGCCGTTCGCGGGGCTCTCGGCGTTCCAGGAGGCGGACGCGGGCCGCTTCTTCGGCCGCGAGCGGCATATCGCGGCCCTCGTGGGGCGGCTCCGTCGTCAGCGCCTCGTCACGGTGGCGGGCCCCTCCGGCGCAGGCAAATCGTCATTTCTGCGCGCCGGCGTGATTCCGGCCTTGAGGCACTCCGGCGAGGATTGGGACGTGCTCGTCCTGCGCCCGGGCCGCGCCCCCGTGTCAGCGCTCGGCGAGGCGCTCGGAGAGGTGCTCGCCGAAGGCAGAACGGACGGCCCCGCGGCCTCGGGCAATCTCCGCGCCGAGCCGGGCTTGCTCGGCGCCCGCCTTCGCGCGCATTGCCGCGCGCGCGGGCCCGGCAGCCGCTCGCTCGTCTTCGTCGATCAATTCGAGGAGCTGTATACGCTCGTCCCCGATCCGGCCGAGCGCGCCGCGTTCCTTCAATGCATCCTCGGCGTGGCGGACGATGCCTCGTCGCCGCTGCGGGTCATCGTGGCCATGCGCTCGGATTTCCTCGACCGCGTCGCGGAGGATCCCCATTTCCTGGCCGAGGTGACCCAGGGCCTCTTCCTCCTGCCGCCCATGGGGCGCGAGGGCCTGCGGGAAGCCCTGGTGCGCCCGGTGGAGGCGGCCGCGCATCGCTTCGAGGACGAGGCGATGATCACCGACATCCTGGACGAGCTGTCGCGCGCCAAGACCCCGCTGCCGCTCCTGCAATTCTCGGCCGCGGAGTTATGGGAGGCGCGGGATCGGGACGCGAAAGCCTTGACGCGAGCGAGCTACGATCGACTCGGCGGAGTGGTCGGTTCGCTGTCGACACACGCGGACGCAGTCTTCGCGGCGCTCTCGCGACCCAACCAGCGCCTCTGTCAGGCCGTCTTCCTGCGCCTGGTCACGCCCGAGCGGACGCGCGCGATCGTGAGTTCGTCCGAGCTCGCCTCCCTCGCCGAAGATCCCGCCGCCGTGGAGGCGCTCGTCCAGCATCTCTGCGGCGCGAGGCTCTTGCTCCTCGAAGTCGGCGGCCTTCCGGGCGCGGTGACGGTGGAGCTCGTCCACGAGTCGCTCATCGAGCGCTGGCCGAGGCTCGCGCGGTGGCTCGACGAGAGCACGGCAGACGCCCAGTTCATGGCCCGATTGCGCGCCGCAGCCTCGCAATGGCAGGCGGGCGGAGAGGCGTCCGGCTTGCTGTGGCGGGACCGCGCCGCCGAGGAGGCGCGGACGTGGTACGAGCGAAGGCGCGCGAACCCCGCGGCGGAGCGAGGCTTGCCGCTCGGCCGCGCGGAAGAGCGGTACCTGCTCGCCGTGATCGACCTCCAGGAGCGCGCGCGGCGGAGGCGACAGCGCTCGATCGCCGGGGCGTTCGTGGTCCTCGGCGCCGTGTCGGTCATCGTGTTTTTCCTGGCCATGCGCGCCCAGGCCCAGGCCGCGCGTGTCAAGGAGCAGAACGCCGAGCTCGCGCACCAGGCGCTGCGGGGCCGCAACGCCACGCGGATGCTCGCGGCGCGCAGGCGAAAGGACGATCCCACGCTGGTGCTCGCGCTCGCACGGGAGGTCGAGCCCGAGGACATCCCCAAGGAGTGGGCCGAAATCGTGAGCGATGCGCTCTCCTCCGGCGTCGCGCGGTACGAGGTCTCGGGCCTCCACGGGGGCGAGCCGATCTACACGGCGGCCATCAGCCCGGATGGCGCGCACATCGTCACGGCGTCCGGGGACAAGACGGCGCAGATCTTGGCTGTCGGCGATTCCCAAGGGCTCGCCACGCTGCGCGGCCACGACGCGTTCGTCGCGTTCGCCGCTTGGAGCCCGGATGGCGCGCGCATCGTCACGGCGTCCGGGGACAAGACGGCCCGGATCTGGAACGCGGACGGCTCCGGAGAGCCTCTCGTGCTGCGGGGACACGACGACGCGCTCACTTCCGTGCGGATGAGCCCGGACGGGCAGCGCGTCGTGACGGCTTCGGAGGACGGGACCGCGAGGGTATTCCGCGTTGCGGACGGGAGGCAAATCGCCCTGCTCGAGCACGAGGCGAGCGTCACGAACGCCCGGTTCAGCCCGGATGGCAAGCGCATCGTGACGGCCTCGCTCGATGGTCTCGCGCGCGTGTGGAGCGCGGACGGCGGGGGATCGCCGCTGCTGCTCCGAGGGCACACGGACGCGGTCGTCGCGGCTTCCTGGAGCCCGGACGGCGCGCGCATCGCCACCGCGGGCAAGGACGCCACGGTGCGCGTCTGGGATGCCGCAGGCGGCGCCGAGCGCCTCACGCTGCGCGGCCACGAGGACAAGGTCATGAGCGTCGCGTGGAGCCGCGACGGCAAGCGCATTGCCTCGGCGTCGAAGGACAAGACCGCGCGCATCTGGAATGCCGACGGCGCGGGGCAACCCATCGTATTGCGTGGCCACAAGCACTGGGTCTACACGGCGGATTTCAGCCCGGATGGCCGCTACCTCCTCACGGCGTCGCTCGACAGGACGCTTCGGTTCTGGGATCTCGACGAGGTCGTCGCGCCGAGGGTGCTCGAGGGCCACACGGAGGTCGTCAACGCGATGGCGTGGAGCCCCGACGGCGCGCGGATCGTCACGGTTTCGCGGGACGAGACCGCGCGGGTATGGAGCGTGGATGGGAAGGGGAGCCCGGTCGTCCTGCGCGGTCATACCAAGGAGGTCCAGAGTGCGAGGTGGAGTCCCGACGGCACGCGAATCGTCACGGTGTCGCGGGACGGGACCGCGCGGGTATGGCGCCTCGACGACCCTTCTTCGCCCGTCGTCCTCGACTGCCACCTGGAAAGGGTCTGGACCGTCGATTGGAGCGCTCCGGGCGACCGTATCGTCACCGCTTCCCTCGATGGAACGCTGCGGTTGTGGGCGAGCGACGGCTCTGCGCTTTTGGCGGAGACGAGGACCCCGTTCGAACCCAAGAGCGTCGTCCAGGCGTCGTTCGATCCCGGGGGCACGCGGATCGTCGTGACGGATGGGACCGGGAACGTCTACCTCTGGAACGTCGACGAGGAGGGGGAGCTCGCCCTGCTGGGCCAGCAGGGCGCGAGGTTCGACCCCACGCATTGGAGCCCGGACGCGCAATGGAGCCCGGACGGCTCGCGTATCGTCACCTCGTTCGTGGACAGCGCCGCGCGAATATGGAACGTGCGCGACGCCGCGGCGCCCCCGCTCGTGCTTCGGGGACACGAATCGAACGTCACCTCCGCTTCATGGTCGCCCGACGGCGCGCGGATCGTCACGACGTCCAGCGACGGGACCGCACGTGTGTGGAGTGCCGATGGTTCTGGGCAGTCATGGGTCCTCCACGGGCATGGGGATACGGTCTCGTGGGCGAGCATGAGCCCCGACGGGACACGCATCGCGACCGCGTCGGCGGACACGACCGTGCGCGTCTTTCATGCCGACGGGTCCGGGCAGCCCTTCGTGCTCGGGGGCTCTCCCCTCGCCATCGTGCGCGCCGACTGGAGCCCCGACGGCAAGCACATCGCGCAACTCTCCGACGAGAAGGTCATCCGGGTATGGCGCGCCGTAGAGCCCTTCACCGGCCCCGACGATGCCCGACTCTGGAGGGCGACCTCGTATTGTATTCCCGTGCCGATCCGGCGAGAGCTGCTCCACGTCACCGAGGCCGAGGCTCAGAGGGACCATGAAGCGTGCGAGCGCCGCGTCGCGGAGGCACGCGCCGCCGAAAGAAATTCAGGCCACGCGTCGGCTCGTAATGGGTTGGTGCGGCCATGACGCGGAAGCCGTCTGCGAGCGGCGGGACGAGCGCGGAGAGCCCCCCGGGCATTGCATCACCCCGAGCCCCCGCCTGACGACGCCTGTAACAGGTCCTGTACAGGTCCTGTTACAGGTACAGGTCAGCGTACACGGACACGCACGAGGCTCGCACGACTCCTCCTCCTGGCATCACCTAATGCCTGGAGCCGTCGGTACAATTCGAACCGCTCCCGGCTCTCCGGCGCTCGCGCGCGCAGGAGCGATCTCATGTGGCTGGTACACATCGTGCACCGCGTGCGAGACGCCCCCTGCGTGAGATGTACGCCGGCCGATGACCTTCCTCCGTCGATTCTGGTCCGACGTCGAAGCGCTTTGGGAGCAAAGCCTCGGCGATCCCCGCGTGTGTGTCGCCGTCCTCGATGGAGACGTCGATACCCGCCATCCTTGTTTCGATGGCGCTCTCCTCACCGTCCCGGGTCGATCCTCGAGCGCCAAAGACGTCGAAGCGTCGAACCATGGCACGCACGTCGCAAGCCTGATCTTCGGCCAGCACGACGGCCCGTTGCGAGGCATCGCTCCGAAGTGCCGAGGGCTCGTCGTCCCCGTTTTCGGGTCGGAAGCGAATGGAGGCAGCGCTCCGTGCTCGCAAATCGATCTGGCCCGCTCATCGGCCAGGCGCTCGCCCACGGCGCCAACATCATCAACATCAGCGGGGGGGAGCTCGCCTCCTGGGGGGCCGGTGAGGCCGATCCTCTGCTCGCCAAGGCGATTCGCGATTGCGTCGAGAACAACGTCCTCGTGATCGCGGCCGCGGGCAATGATGGCTGCGCTTGCCAGCATGTGCCAGCCGCGTTGCCCGACGTGCTCGCCGTAGGCGCACTGCGCGAGGGCGGGCCCCCCATGGAGGCGAGCCATTGGGGGAGCGCCTATCGATCACAGGGGATCCTCGTCCCCGGTGAACACATCGTCGGCGCCGCGCCCGGAGGAGGGACGGTCGCGCGGACCGGCACGAGTTACGCCTCCCCCCTCGCCGCCGGGATCGCGGCGCTCTTCATGAGCCTGCAATGGAAGCACGGAGGACGCGTGGACGCGCAGGCCGTTCGCGCGGCCCTGTTACGGAGCGCTCGGCCGTGTATTCCGCGCAGCCTCGGCGGAGAGGCGCATTGTGAAAAATACCTGGCGGGCGTCATCGACGTCTCCCGGGCGCGAATGTCGTTGATGGATCACGCAGGAGAACAACCGATGCACGATTTCCAGCAAGAAAATCCGAATGAAGGCGACATCACCGGCGGCGCCGCGCGGGCGGCCGGCACCGCGCTCGGGGGCGCTCGGGTGCAGCCTTCCGAGTGTGGCTGCAAGGCCGGGAGCGCGGAGCAAAAAAACGGCAATGAGCCCGCGCTCGTGTACGCTCTCGGCGAGCTCGTGATCGATTTCCCGAGCGAGGCTCGTCGCGACTCGTTCACGCAGGCGATGGGCGCGGACACGACGCTGCTCAAGCACCTCGGCGCGAACAGCGATAGGAAATGGGCCCGGTGGTCGTGACTTCTTCACATGGTATCAACGCGCCGAAGCCCCGCCCCATCCTCCTCATGTCGATCCGAGAGTCGCGCCTGTTTCCAAAGGGTTTGTACAAGACGACAGCGGCCTGCGCCTCTTCTCCCTCGGGGAGCTCGACATGAAGCGGGACGGGGGTATCGACGGGCGCCTCTGGAGGCGGCGTATGAAGCGCAGCGGGAGCGCTCGTCTGCGCGGCCCCCGCCTCTTCCGCCGCCCATGATGGCGAGGTGGATACGAGCGCGGCGACGTAAAGAGAGGCGAGGACGAACGGGCGGCGCATAGGGCAAACCGGAATTTCGGGGCGCGGGCGCGGCAGCGGTAGGGTCAGTTCAGATCGAAGTACACGTCGAAGGTGCGGTTGTCGCGCTGGGTTCGCACATAAAGCTCCTCGAACACCGCGTGCCCGGGTAGGCTCACGTAGGCGCGTGGAGCGGGCGGCGCCGTTACGACCTCGGCAGGGAGCAGGGGGGCGTCACATAGGAGCACTCCCTCGAAGTTGCTTTTCCATCCGATTGACTTCTTGAGGAGGATGCAAGTGCGCCCATCGGCGAGCCGCGCCACGTGCACCTGGGCATCCGCGCTCGCCCCGGCAAGATCACCCGGGAGGGAAATCCCTTGCGTGGATTCGGTCGCGACGCTCTGCGCATGCACCCACTCGAGTACCCGCGCGTCCTGTGTGCTGCCCCCGCATCCCACACCAAAGAGGCTCATCAGCACCCCCAGGTAGTGCCCCCATTGCCGTTGCCGCCACGTGCGCATGATCAAATTCACGGGCGGCGACTGCACCAGACGCTGCGACGCAGCCTTCGAACCAGGAGGATGCGTCGTGACTCGTTGCGGCTTTCGCTGGTGCGTGAACACGTGAGACCTCTTCCTGCTCTTGGTTGCTTCGAGCGTACCACTTCTTGACGGGTACGTGCGAAGCGCGCCAACGGGGGCGATCCGTGGTCAGAGGGGGCGGGATCTCGTGGGTCTTGCCCCGGAGGCGGATGGGGCCCTTGATGGAGCCGTTTCGCTGGGGCGTCGCCCCAGGCCCCTCTGGTCAACGATGGGGCTATCCGCCCCTGGACCCGGACCAGCGCAAGCGCTGGACCCAGGGTCGATGAACTGCGCGATGCGCAGTTCATCGACCAGGCCGACTCGAGACAGCCGCGCTGCCCTTTGACTGGCAACGCGGTCCAACGGGCCCGTTGGAAGAACTGCGCGGAGCGCAGTTCTTCCACCCCGAGTCCAGGGCTTGCCCTGGTTCGGGTCGAGGGGCGAACAGCCCCCGCGGGGTCCGGGGCAGAGCCCCGGCGAAGCGCCTCCTCGTTTCCATTGCCGATTTCGTGCTCGTTTCGGGGGTTCCACACGTGTCAGGTGGTGGTCCTGTGCTCGCACGGTGCCTGCCACGCGTGGCGGTCGTGATGGCTGTTCGGGTCGGGCAGGTGACACGTGTGGCAGCGGGCGGATCCGTGCTCGTCGCTGCGTGGACACACGTGGCAGACCGCCCCGGTGCTCGGAAAGGGCGGGTGACACGCGCCAACGGTCCCGAGCGGGTGTGGCTCGGCGAGGTGACACGTGTGGAACATGGCGATCCTGGTCCGCGGGAGCGGGTGACACGCAGGACAGGCGCGCGGGGAGGGCGGGCAGGGCGGGTGACCGGTGTGGAGGGCGGTACCGGCCTGCTGGAAACACTGCGCGGAGCGCAGTCCTTCCACCGGCCGGTGCAATGCTCAGCCGTCACAGATCGATCTGCATCCCCAGCTCGACGACCCTGCCCGGGGGCAGCCCGAAGTAGGCCGTCGCTGGCCGGGCATTGCGCGAGATGAACGCGAAGAGATCCTTCCGCCACTTCATCATTCTCGATCGCCCCGTCGGCAAGAGCGTCTCGCGGCCGAGATAATAACTCGTCTCCCGCAGCTCCACGACGAGACCGTGGTCCTTGCACTGGGCGAGCACGGTCGGCACGTTCGGCGTCTGCATGAAGCCGTAGCGCGCCGTCACCCGGAAAAACCCGTGGCCCATGTCGACCACCGACACCCGCTCCTCGGGCGCGATCTCGGGGACGCGCTCGTTCACCACGGAGAGCAGCACGACCTGCTCGTGGAGCACCTTGTTGTGCTTGAGATGGTGCCGCAGCACGGGCGGCGTGCCCTGCGGGTTCGAGGCCATGAACACGGCCGTCCCCCGCACGCGGTGCGGCTTCGCCTCCTCCACGTCGCGCAGGAACGATTCGAGCGGAAGGACGTTCGCCTTGAAGGCCTCGCCGAGGATCCGCCGCCCTGTCTTCCACGTCGTCATCACCGCGTAGATCCCGGCGCCCATCACGATCGGGAACCAGCCGCCGTGGAAGAACTTCGCGGCGTTCGCGCCGAAGAACGCGAGGTCGATGCACAGGAAGAGCAGGACGGGCGGGAGCGCCTTCCAGAGCGGCCAGTTCCAGCGCTGCGTCACGACGACGAAATAGACCACCGTCGTGATGCCCATCGTCCCCGTCACGGCAATGCCGTACGCCGCGGCGAGCGAGGTCGAGTTCTGGAACCAGAGCACGAGGAAGACGCAGGCGACGCACAGCGCGCGGTTGATCTCGGGGATGAAGATCTGGCCCTCGGTCTCCTTCGACGTGTGGACGATGGTCACGCGCGGGAAATAGCCGAGCTGCACGGCCTGCTGCGTGAGCGAGAAGGCCCCGGAGATGAGCGCCTGCGAGGCGACGATGGTGGCCGCGGTCGCGATGGCGACGATCGGATAGAGGGCCCAGGAGGGGACGAGCGCATAAAACGGGTTCGACGCCGCGGACGGGTTCCGGAGGAGACAAGCGCCCTGGCCGAAGTAGTTGAGGAGCAGCGCCGGCCAGACGACCGCGAACCAGACCGTGCGAATCGGGCGGCGCCCGAAATGCCCCATGTCCGCATACAGCGCCTCCCCGCCGGTGATGCAGAGGACGACGGCGCCGAGCAGCAAGAAGCCGTGGCTCTTGTGCTCCAGGAAAAACCCGACCGCGTGGCGCGGGTCGATCGCCGCGAGCACCGAGGGCTCCTGCCAGATCCAGCGGACGCCGAGCGCCGCGATCGTGACGAACCAGATCAGCGTGATCGGGCCGAACACGTTGCCGATGCCCGCCGTGCCGCGCTTCTGCACGAAAAAGAGCGTCAAGAGGACCACGACGGTCAAGGGGACGACCGCGGGCTTCAGGGACGTCGTGGCGACTTCGAGGCCCTCCATCGCGGAGAGCACCGAAATGGCAGGGGTGATGACGCCGTCGCCATAAAGAAGCGCCGCGCCGAAGAGCACGAGGAGCACGAGCGCGCCCGCGGCGGAGCGCCCGTCCTTGCGGGCAGGGACGAGCGCGAGCAGCGCGAGGATGCCGCCGGAGCCCTGGTTGTCCGCTTTCAGGATGAACGTCAGGTACTTGACCGTGACGACCATCATCAAAGACCAGAAGACGAGCGAGAGAATGCCGAGGACGTTCGCGGGTGTCGGGTCGACCCGGTGCGCGCTCGCGGGGCTGAAGCATTCCTTGATGGCGTAAAGCGGGCTCGTGCCGATGTCGCCGAAGACGACGCCGAGCGCGCCGAGGAGAAGCGGTAAGCGGGCGGCGGGCGCCGCATGCGCCGCCGAGGGCGCATGCGCGCTGGTAGATGGCGCCTGAGAAGGAGTGACCGTCATGGGGCGCGAAGCGTAACCCCATCCGGAACGGCCCCAACGTCGCGCGCGCAATCTTGATACTTTCTTGATACCCGGGCGGCGGACCTTGACGTCTCCGTTACGCGGAACGCCCTATACACAGGGCATGCAGCTCGCCGGCATGACCCGTCATGGTTGCGCTCTCCTGGCCGCCACGCATCTGCTCCTCGGCTCCGTCCATGGGGCTCACGCGGACGAGGCACAGCCCCCCGCCACGTTCCAGCTCGGCGGATATGCGGAAGGCTTCTACCAGTGGAACTTCGGAGCGCCCTCGAATGGTATCACCCATTTCAGGGGGTTCGACAATCGCCACAACACGTTCACGCTCTCGAACGTCGCGCTCTCCGCGTCCTGGGACGTGGATCGGCTCGTGGGGCTCGTGGCGCTCCAGGTCGGCCACACGCCGAGCACGTATTATCTCGCCGAGCCGGCGCTCGCGGGCGCGAGCGGCACGAACGCCACGAGCGCGGAGCTCTGGAAGTACGTCCAGCAAGCCTATGCCGGGTATCGGTTCGACATCGGGCGCGGGCTCCTCGTCCAGGCCGGCCTCTTCCTCTCGCCGATCGGCCCCGAGGCGATGGCCGTTCGGGACAGCTGGAACTTTTCTCGCTCGAATCTGTTTTTCGGGCTTCCGTTTTACCACACGGGCGCGCGCGTCACGTATCCGCTGAGCGACGCCTGGGCCTTGACGCTCGCCTGTTACAACGGCTGGAACAGCGTCGTCGACAACAACGACGAGAAATCGCTGGCGGCGCAGGTGACGTACACGCGGCCGGACAAACTCGCGCTGTCGCTGCTCTATTTCACGGGCGTGGAGCGGCCCCGCGGCGCCCCCGAGGGCCGCGCGTGGCGGCACCTCGTGGACGCGCACGCGACCGTCCACCCGACGGACCGGCTCTCGCTCATCGCCCACCTCAATGGCGGGACGGAGCCCAATCATTTCGGGACGAGCGCCTGGATCGCGGGCGCGCTCTACGCGCGGGTCCGCGTCTCGGACAAGCTCTATCTCGCGGCGCGGGGCGACGCGTTCCACGAGCGCGTGCCCCGCCGCGAGGAGGGCGCAGCCGCGGCCCTCTTCTGGCCGGTCTCCTGGGTCGCGTCCGGCACGGCGACGGCGGACTTCCGGCCGCACGAGCGAGCCTCCTTCCGGCTCGAATATCGCCACGATCACGCGGCGGGGGACATGTATTTCGGCGGCGAGGTCACGGGCAACGGCGTGGACGCGCCGTTCGTCCCGAACCGCAATGCCCAGGACACCGTCACGCTCGGCGCGACGACGTGGTTTTGACGATGAATCCGTACCGAAACGACGAATCATCTGGAATCGATTCCGATCCCGACGAGAGCGCGGAACAGAGGAGCCTGCTCTGGACATGGCTCGGCCTCGGGCTCCTGCTCATCGTGTACGAGGCCGGCCAGCCGGCGCCCTTTGGCTCCGTGGGCACGCTCGGCGTGTTGATTTCGATCCTGGCCCTCCGGGGCCTCGTGGGCTCGTACGTCACGCGCCTCCGCCACGGCGGACGACGCGAGAGGAGTTGATGCATGGACGCCGTTTTCCTGGCCATCACGGCCGCGTTTTTCCTGATGTCGTGGGGCTTCGTGCGGCTCTGCGAGAAAGTCTGACGCCATGGCGACCTTGACGAACCTCGGCGGCGTCCTCGCCGCCCTTCTCTTCGCATACCTCCTGTTCGCGCTGCTCTATCCGGAGAAGCTGTCGTGATCGAAAACGCCCTTTTTCGATGCGGCCTCTATCTGCTCGTGCTCGTCGCGCTCGCCGTCCCGCTCGGCTCCTACATGGCGAGGGTCTACACGGGGGAAGCCAAGCTCGCCGCGCGTGTCTTCGGGCCGGTCGAGCGGCTCTTCTATCGCGCCGCGGGGATCCGCGAAGGCGAGGACATGCCTTTTCCTCGGTATGCCGCGGCCGTCCTCCTGTTCAATCTCGTCGGCCTCGTCGTCGTATACGGGCTCCAGCGATTGCAAGCCGTCCTTCCCCTGAACCCGGCCGGGTTCGGCGCGGTGTCCCCGGAGGTCTCCTGGAACACGGCCGTGAGCTTCGCGAGCAACACGAACTGGCAAGCGTACGCAGGGGAAACGACGCTGTCGCACCTGACGCAGATGCTCGGGCTCACCGTGCAGAACTTCGTCTCCGCGGCCACGGGCATGGCGGTGCTCGTCGCATTGGTGCGAGGTTTTACGCGGCGCACGGCCGACGGCATCGGGAACTTCTGGGTCGATCTCACGCGGAGCACGCTCTACGTGCTCTTGCCGCTCTCCGTCATCGTCGCGCTCGTGCTCGTCTCGCAGGGCGTCGTGCAGACGTTCGCCGGGAGCCACGTCGCGGACTTGCTCGATCCGACCTCGTCGAGCGACGGGGCCGCCGTCACCCGGCAAATCCTCGCGCTCGGGCCCGCCGCTTCGCAGGTCGCCATCAAGCAGCTCGGGACGAACGGCGGCGGTTTTTTCAATGCGAACTCGGCGCACCCGTTCGAGAACCCGAACGCCGTCACGAACCTCGTGGAGATGCTCTCGCTCCTGCTCGTCCCCGCCGCGCTCTGCTTCACGTTCGGCGCGATGGTGAAGGACAAACGGCAGGGCCACGCCGTCTTCGCCGCGATGCTCCTGATCTTCGTGCCCCTGCTCGTCGTCGCCACGGCCGCTGAGCAGCACGGAAATCCCGTCCTTTCGAGCCTCGGCGTCGATCAAGGCGCGAGCTTGCTCCAGCCGGGCGGGAACATGGAGGGCAAGGAAGCGAGGTTTGGAATCGTCGACAGCGCGCTCTGGGCGACCGCGACGACCGCGGCCTCGAATGGATCCGTCAATGCCATGCACGACAGCTTCACGCCGCTCGGCGGCCTCGTGCCGATGTGGCTCATGCAGCTCGGCGAGATCGTGTTCGGCGGCGCGGGCTCGGGGCTCTACGGGATGCTCATGTACGCGGTCATCGCCGTGTTCATCGCGGGGCTGATGGTCGGGCGCACGCCGGAGTACCTCGGCAAGAAGATCGAGGCGTTCGAGATGAAAATGGCCTCGCTCGTCATCCTGCTCCCGGCGGCGGCGGTGCTCGTCGGCACGGGCCTCGCGAGCGCCACGCCCGCGGGGACGTCGGCCCTCGGAAACCCCGGCGCCCATGGGTTCAGCGAGATGCTGTATGCATTCGCGTCCGGCGCGAACAACAACGGCTCCGCGTTCGGCGGGCTGACCGTGAGCGGGACGTTTTACGCGACGGCGATCGGCCTCTGCATGCTGATCGGTCGTTACTGGATCATCGTCCCCGTGCTCGCCATCGCGGGGTCTCTCGCGCGCAAAAAGCTCGTCCCCGCGAGCGCGGGGACGCTGCCCACGCACACGCCGCTCTTCGTGCTTTTGCTCGTCGGGACCATTCTGCTCGTCGGTGCGCTGACGTTCGTCCCGGCGCTCGCGCTCGGCCCGATCGTCGAGCATCTCTCCCTGTTTGCAAGGTGATTGGAGCCCCATCATGACGACCCGAACCCAGGCTCGTCCGCTCTTCGAGCGCGCCATCGTCGGCCGCGCGGCCGTGGATGCCTTCCGAAAGCTCGATCCACGGCGCATGATCAAGAACCCGGTCATGTTCGTCGTGGAGGTCGGCAGCGCCTTCACCACGGTGCTGTTCCTTCACGCGGCGATCACCGGACACGGCGAAGCGCCCGCGGGGTTCATCCTCGCCGTTTCGCTCTGGCTCTGGTTCACCGTCCTCTTCGCGAATTTCGCCGAGGCGATGGCCGAAGGGCGCGGCAAGGCGCAGGCCGATGCGCTCCGAAAAACGCGCAGGAACGTGAGCGCCAAGCGCCTGGATACACCTCGGCTCGACGCGCCGCGCGCCGAAGTGGACTCCTCGACGCTCCGCCGCGGTGACATCGTGCTCGTCGAAGCGGGAAATACCATTCCGAGCGACGGCGAGGTGCTCGAGGGTGTCGCGTCGGTCGACGAGAGCGCCATCACGGGCGAGAGCGCGCCGGTCATTCGCGAGAGCGGCGGGGACCGCAGCGCCGTCACCGGCGGGACACGCGTGCTCTCGGACTGGCTCATCGTGCGCATCACCGAGAACGCAGGCGAGACCTTCCTCGACCGCATGATCGCGATGGTCGAGGGGGCCAAGCGGAAGAAGACGCCGAACGAGATCGCGCTCGACATCCTGCTCGCGGCCTTGACCATCGTTTTTCTGCTCGCGACCGTGACGCTTCTGCCGTTCTCGAAATACGCCGTGCAGAGCTCCGGGCAAGGCGCGCCCGTGAGCCTCACCGTGCTCTGCGCGTTGCTCGTCTGCCTCATTCCCACGACGATCGGCGGTCTGCTCTCCGCGATCGGCATCGCGGGGATGGATCGAATGGTCCAGGCGAACGTGATCGCGACGTCGGGGCGCGCGGTCGAGGCGGCCGGAGACGTGACCGTGCTCCTGCTCGACAAGACGGGCACGATCACGCTCGGCAATCGTCAGGCGACGGCGTTTTTGCCCGCGCCCGGCATCCAGGAGGGCGAGCTCGCGGACGCGGCGCAGCTCTCGTCGCTCGCGGACGAGACGCCGGAGGGTCGCAGCATCGTGGTGCTGGCGAAGGAGCGCTTTTCGCTGCGCGGTCGGGACGTGCACGCGCTCGGCGCGACGTTCGTGCCCTTCACGGCGCAGACGCGGATGAGCGGGGTCGATCTCGATGGACTCCGCATCCGGAAAGGCGCGACCGATGCCATCACGCATTTCGTCGAGGCGCAGGGCGGGCGGGTCCCGGCCGAGGTGCGGCAGATCGTGGACGAGGTCGCGAAGCAGGGATCGACGCCGCTCGTCGTCTCCGAGGGAGCGCGGGTGCTCGGCGTGGTGCAGCTCAAGGACATCGTGAAGGGCGGGATCCAGGAGCGATTCGCACAGCTGCGCCGCATCGGCATTCGCACGGTGATGATCACCGGGGACAACCCCCTCACCGCCGCGGCGATCGCGGCCGAGGCGGGCGTGGACGATTTCCTCGCCGAGGCGACGCCCGAGCAAAAGCTCTCCATGATCCGCTCGTATCAGCGGGACGGGCACCTCGTCGCGATGACGGGCGACGGGACGAACGACGCCCCGGCGCTCGCGCAGGCGGACGTGGCCGTGGCCATGAACACGGGCACACAAGCCGCGAAGGAGGCCGGGAACATGGTGGATCTCGACTCCAATCCGACGAAGCTGCTCGCCATCGTGGAGATCGGAAAGCAGATGCTCATGACGCGCGGCGCGCTGACGACGTTCAGCATCGCGAACGACGTCTCGAAGTATTTCGCCATCATCCCGGCCGCGTTCGCCGCGACGTACCCCGCGCTCGGCGCGCTGAACGTGATGCGGCTGCATTCGCCGGCCACGGCCATCCTGTCGGCCGTGATCTTCAATGCGCTCGTCATCATCGCGCTCGTGCCCATCGCGCTCCGCGGCATTCGTTACCGGCCGGCGCCCGCGCCCGCGCTCCTCCGGCGGAATTTGCTGGTGTACGGCCTCGGCGGCGTGGTGCTGCCGTTCCCGTGCATCAAGCTCATCGACCTCGTGCTCGCGGCCCTCGGCGTCGGTTGAAAGGAATCGAAGATGAAATCGCTCCTCCGCCCCGCGATCACGCTGCTCGCCCTGTTCACGCTGCTCACGGGTGTGCTGTATCCGCTGCTCGTCACCGCGGTCGCTCGCGCGGCGTTTCCGGCGCAGGCGAATGGCAGCCTGATCCGCGAGGGAGAACGCGTGGTCGGCTCCGAGCTGATCGGGCAGCCGTTCGATGATGCGCGGTATTTCTGGGGGCGCCCGTCGGCGACGCCGAGCCACCCCTACAATGCAGCGGCGTCGAGCGGTTCGAACCTCGGTCCGACGAACCCGGCGCTGCGAGACGCCGTCGCGGCGCGAATCACGGCGCTCCGCGAGGCGGATCCGGGGAACACCGCGCCGATCCCCGTCGACCTCGTCACGGCCTCGGGCAGCGGCCTCGACCCGCACATCTCGCCAAACGCCGCCCATTTCCAGGCCGCCCGCGTCGCGCGCGCCCGTGGGCTCGACGAGGCGCGCGTCCGTGCCCTCGTCGACGCGCACGTGGAAGACCGCGCCCTCGGCGTCCTCGGCGAGCCGCGCGTGAACGTGTTACGCCTGAACCTCGCTCTCGATCACGCGGAAGCTCGTCCATGACCGATCCCGATAGCCGACCCGATCCCGACGCGCTCGTCCGCCGGGCGAACGAAGAAGAGGGACGCGAAAAACGCGCGCGGCTGCGTATCTTCTTCGGGTTCGCCCCCGGCGTCGGGAAGACGTTCCGCATGCTGCAGGTCGCGCGCGAGCGGGCGCTCGAGCAGAAGGTCGACGTCGTCGCCGGGATCGTCGAGACGCACGGGCGCGCGGAGACGAAAGCCCTGCTCGAGGGGCTCGACGTCTTGCCGCGGCGCGAGGTCGACTATCGCGGGCGCACCCTCGAGGAGCTCGATCTCGACGCCGCGCTCGCGCGCCGGCCCGGGCTCCTCCTGCTCGACGAGCTCGCCCACACGAACGTCCCCGGATCACGGCACGCGAAGCGCTGGCAAGACGCGATCGAGCTGCTCGACGCGGGCATCGACGTGTTCACGACCGTCAACGTGCAGCACGTGGAGAGCCTGAACGACGTCGTCGCGCAGATCACGGGCATCCAGGTCCGCGAGACGATCCCCGATTCGATCCTCGATCGCGCCGACGAGATCGAGCTCGTGGACATCGCGCCCGAGGAGCTGCTCGCGCGCCTGCGCGAAGGAAAGGTGTATCTGCCGGAGCAGGCGAAGCGCGCGGCGGCGCATTTCTTCCAGCGCGGCAACCTGCTCGCGCTGCGCGAGCTCGCGCTCCGGCGCACGGCCGAGCGCGTCGACGTGGACATGCGGGAGTATCGCGAGCAGCACGGCGTGATCACGCCGTGGCCGGCCGGCGAGCGCATCCTCGTGTGCATCAGCCCCGCGCCGAGCTCGGGGCGGCTCTTGCGCGCGGCGAGCCGCATGGCCGCGGGCCTGCGCGCGCCGTGGGTCGCCGCGTACGTCGCGTCGCCCGCGGCGAAGGCGCCGAGCGAGGCGGATCGAGCGCGGCTCGAATCCCATCTGCGCCTCGCGGAGACGCTCGGGGCCGCGGTGACGAGGCTCTCCGGCGCGAGCATCTCGGAGGCGCTCCTGCGTTACGCGCGCAAGCACAACGTCACGCGCATCATCATCGGAAAGCCGACCCATTCGCGCCTCCGCGACCGGCTGCGCGGCTCGCTGCTCGACGAGGTCGTGCGGGGAAGCGGGGACGTGGACGTGCACGTCATCAGCGGGAGCGAGAGCGCGGAGACGGCGCCGGCCCCGCCGGAATTGCCGAAGGAGCCGACGCAGCCCGTGGCGTACGCGTGGGCCGTTGTGCTCGTCGCGGCCACCACCGTGCTCGCGGAGGCCGTGCGCGCGATCTACGCGGTGCCCGATCTCGAAGTGCTCTACGTGCTGGCCGTGATGCTCGCGGCGGTGCGCCTCGGGCGCGGCCCCTCCATCCTCGCGGCGGCCCTGGCGGTGGCCGGTTACGATTACTTCTTCGTCCCGCCGCTGCACACGTTCGACGTGGCCGACGCGCGGTATCTCCTGACGTTCGCCATGATGTTCAGCGTGAGCTTGCTCCTCAGCGAGCTGACGGCGCGCATCCGGCGCCAGGAGCAAGACGCGCGGCATCGCGAGGCGCGGACGGCCGCGCTCTACGATCTCAGCCGGGATCTCGCGGCGGCGGACGATTCCGGGGCCGTCGCCTCGGCCGTCGCGCGCCACGCCGAGCAGGTCTTCGAGGCGGCCGCGCACGTGCTGCAATCGACGGACGACGGCGCGCTCGGGGCGGTCGCGGTCGCGCCGGCCACGGCGAACCTCGATTCCGCCGATCTCGCGGTCGCCCGCTGGGCCTTCGAACACGCCCGTCCTTCGGGGCTCGGCACGGATACGCTCCCGGGCTCGAAGGTCGTCTGTGCTCCGCTCTCCGTCCGCGGAGCGCCGCTCGGCGTGCTCGTGCTCGCGCCGAAAGGAGCGGCTCCGCTCGGGGCCGAGCAGCGCGCGTTCCTCGACACGTTTCGCAGGCAGGCAGCGTTCGCCTTCGAGCGCGTGCGGCTCACGAGCGAGGCGAACGCCGCCGCCCTGCGCGCGAAGACGGAGGAAATGCGCAGCTCGCTGCTCTCGGCGGTCTCGCACGATCTCCGCACGCCGCTCTCGGCGATCACGGGCGCGGCCACGGCGCTGCGCGACGACAGGGGGCTCGGCGCGCACACCCGCGCCGAGCTGCTCGAGTCCATTTGCGAGGAGGCCGAGCGGCTCGAGAGGCTGGTCGCGAACCTGCTCGACATGACCCGCCTCGAAGCCGGCCCGGTGGCGCTGAAGCGCGAATGGGTGCCGCTCGAAGAGCTCGTGGGCTCCGCGTTGACGCGGCTCGAACGAAAGCTCGGGGACCGGCCCGTGAACGTCGCGTTCGCCGAAGGATTACCGCTCCTGTCCGTGGATCCCGTACTCTTCGAGCAGGTGTTCATCAACCTCTTCGAGAATGCAGCGCGGTACACGAGCCCCGGCTCCCCGATCGAGGTGCTCGCCCGCGGCGAGCACGGCGTGGTGATCGTCGAGGTGGCCGACGCGGGCCCCGGGCTCCCGCCGGGGAGCGAGTCGCAGGTCTTCGAGAAGTTTTTCCGCGGAGGGAACACGGGCGCGGGCGGCGCGGGGCTCGGGCTCGCGATCTGCAAGGCGATCGTCGAGGCGCACGGCGGCACGATCACCGCCGAGAATCGCGCCTCGGGCGGCGCGCGTTTTCGCATCCGCGTCCCGATCCCCGGCGTGGCCCCCACGGTCGCCGCGCACGCGCTGGAGGCCCGGCCATGACCGACGTCCGCCCGCTGGTCCTCATCGTCGAGGACGAACCACAGATGCGAAGGTTCATGCGCGCGACGCTCACGTCGCACGGCTATCGGCTCCTCGAAGCGGGCACCTCCACGGAGGCGCTGATGCTCGCGACCACGCACAATCCCGAGCTCTTGCTGCTCGATCTCGGCCTGCCGGACGGCGACGGAATCGACCTGACGCGCCGGATCCGCGAATGGGGCCGGATGCCCGTGATCGTGATCTCGGCGCGCGGGCGCGAGGACGACAAGGTGGCCGCGCTCGACGCGGGAGCGGACGATTACCTGACAAAACCCTTCGGCGTGAACGAGCTGCTCGCGCGGATGCGGGTCGCGCTGCGGCACGCGCGCGCGGGCGGGACGGAGAGCGGGGCGCAGACGATCGAGATCGGGGATGTCGTGATCGATCTCGTGCGGCGCGAGGTGAAAAAGGGTGGCCAGGAAGTGCACCTCACGCCGATCGAATACAAGCTCCTCGTGCTGCTCGCGCAGAACGCCGGCAAGGTGCTGACGCACCAGCACATCTTGAAGGAGGTCTGGGGGCCAGCGTACGCGAACCAGCCCCATTACGTCCGGGTGCACATGGCCGAGCTGCGCAAGAAGATCGAAGCGAACCCCGCGCGGCCGAAATTGCTCGTGACGGAGCCAGGGGTCGGGTATCGGCTGCGCGATCGAGGAGGGGACGACGCGGGGGCGTGACGCGGTCGGGGACCGGAAAATTTCCCCGCACCCAGGGAAAAATTCCCACCTGGGACGCTACGCGCGCGGGCGGGATCCCCGCGCTCCCCCCCGTGGCATGCTCTCTGCTTTTGCGAACGAGCGTTTGGAGGTCCTCCACGTGAAACCTTCCTTCACACGCGTGTTCGTGGTTTCCCTCGGATTGCTCCTCGTAGGGGCAGCTTGTACACCCGCGCCGAAATCGGTGCCGTGCTCGAACCAGGGCGACTGCGAGGGCAAAAACGCCGCGTTCCAGTACTGCCTCGAGAACCGCTGCGTCGAGTGCGTGAGCGACGCGAGCTGCGGCGTGGGCAATGCCTGTGTCGACGGCGTCTGCGAGCGCTCCTGCAGGGACGGTCGTGATTGCCTCGACGGATACGCCTGCACGAGCACCCGCTGCACACGTCTGTAGCCTCCTCCCCCTCTCGGGCCGCCGCGCCGGGGCGCTGCCCCGGACCCCGCGGGGGCTGTTCGCCCCTCGACCCGAACCAGCGCAAGCGCTGGACTCGGGGTGGAAGAACTGCGCTCCGCGCAGTTCTTCCAACGGC
>NZ_JASBQE010000053.1 GCF_029960785.1 Polyangium sp. 15x6 | reverse complement strand
CCGTGCCGCCCGTGCCGCCCGTGCCGCCCGTGCCGCCGACGCCGCCCGTGCCACCGACGCCGCCCGTGCCGCCCGTGCCGCCCGTGCCGCCCGTCGCGCCTTGGCCTCCCGAGCCGCTCGTATTGGTCGGGCCGTCGTCCCCGCAGCCGATCGCGAGCGCGCCGAGAAGCAGGCAGCCCGAGAGGGGAACGAGGTACGTGTTTTGCGCCCACGCGCGGCGGATGGCTCCCGTATTCGCGTTCATTCGAAGATCCTCCTTACGTTCCTTTCGGCCGTGTCCGGTGTCGCGCCCAGCAACCTCACGGCCGACCTGAAAAGGAAAATGAAAGACATTTTCAACAACGAAAGTTGGGTAGTTCAGCGTCTGCATCATGTCAACCGCAAATCGCATCCCGCTCGCCGCGCTTTCCGCGGCAATGCGAGCTGTTTCACAGATCCTTGGAGCAGCAACGAACTAAAAAGAGCGCCAATTCACATACAATTGGTGCTCCAACGAACCGACTCCCACGGACTCCGTCCAAGAAGGTCGCCTCGTTTCGGTGAGAACTTGAAAGTAGTTTTCAACTTCGACAAGCGTGCTAGCATCCGCCTTCCTGCTCGAGACCAAGCTTGGGAAGGTGAAGAGGATGTCCATGCACAACGAATCGCAGGGGAGCGCTCCGCCTCCCAGGAGGTGGTTGCAGGGCAGGAGCGTCGCGCGCGCGCTCCTCGGGGGTATTTTCGCCGTCGGCCTCGTCGCAGGCTGCGAGCGAATCGCATTTTACTCGACGGGTCGCCCCCCGCCGGAGTCGAATGCTGGCTCCACGTCCGCCTCATCCTCGACCAGCGGCAGCAGCGGTGATCCGACGGGCGGAATGGGCACCGTGACCCGCGCGACGCTGCTCGACGCCATTGCCACGTGCAACCTCGAGCTCCTCGACGCATTGCAGAAAGCCGCAGAGGAGCTCGCCACGGCGGCCGCCGACGCGAAAACCGACCCCGCGGGCCGCGCCGAGGCGCAGGCCGCGTGGGTCAAGACCATCGACCTCTGGCAACGCGCCGAGCCCTTCCAGTTCGGCCCCGGCGGCCCCACGAACACGCCCGGCGGCCAGGGCCTGCGCGACACCATTTACTCCTGGCCGCTCGTGAGCCGCTGCCTCGTCGAGCAAAACATCGTTTCGAAGGCGTACGAGGCGCCCGATTTCGGCACCACCGCGCTCATCAACATGCGCGGCCTCGCCGCGGCCGAATACCTCCTCTTCTACACGGGCACGGACAACGCCTGCAGCCCCGCGACGAGCATCAACGCCAACGGCTCGTGGGCCGCCCTCGGCGCAGACGAGCTCGCCTCGCGAAAGGCCGCGTACGCGTCGTCCGTCTCGACGGGCATCGCCGCGATGGCCGGCAAGCTCCTCGGCGCCTGGCGCCCGGGCGAGGGAGATTTCGCCACGCAGCTCAGGGACCCGGGCAAGAGCGGCTCGGTCTACACGACGGAGCAGATGGCCCTCAATGCGGTGAGCGACGCGATGTTCCATGTCGAGTCGCACGTGAAGGACCTGAAGCTCGCGCGCCCCCTCGGCATCCTGGATTGCGCCAACGCGACCTGCCCGGAGGCCGTGGAATCCCACTTCGCCCGCCGATCGCGGCCCCACGTGCGAAACAACCTGATCGGCTTCCGTATGCTGATGAGCGGCTGCAAGGACGGCGAGGGCGTGGGCTTCGACGACGTGCTCGTCGCGCTCGGCGCGACCGCGCTCGCCGAGAAAATGAGCGCCGACGTGAATGCGGCGATCGCCGCGGCGGACGCCGTCTCGACCGACGATCTCGCCGAGGCGATCACGCAGGATCCCGAGAGCGTGACGAAGCTCCACGCGGCCGTGAAGCGAATCACGGACAGCCTCAAGACCGAGTTCGTCACGGTGCTCGATCTCGAGCTCCCGCAGGCCGTGGAAGGGGACAATGACTGAACGAGCCGAAGCGGTCCCCCCGGGCCGCCTCGCGCGGCTCGCGTCCCTCCTCCTCCGCCCCGAGGATGCCGCGGCGCTCGCCGCGTTCCGATGTTGCTTCGGTGTCCTCGGCTGCGTGAGCGCGCTCCGCTTCCTCGCGTATGGCTGGGTGGACGAGCTCTTCGTAAAACCCCGGTTTTTCCTGTCCTACTGGGGTTTCGACTGGCTCGCGCCGCTCTCCGCGCGGGGTATACACGCGCTCTTCGTGGCGCTCGCCGTGGTGAGCGCGTGCGTGGCGGTAGGCTTCCTTTATCGCGCCGCGATCGTCCTCTTCCTCCTCGGCTTCACCTACGTCCAGCTCCTCGACGTCACGAATTACCTCAACCATTACTACCTCGTCAGCCTGCTCGCGCTCCTCCTCTCCTTCATGCCCCTCCACCGCGCGTATTCGGTGGACGCGTGGCTCTTCCCCAGGCAAAGGACCGCGACCTTGCCGGCGTGGTGCACGTATCTGCTCCGCGTCCAGGTCGGCGCCGTCTACTTCTTCGCGGGCCTCGCGAAGGTCAACAGCGATTGGCTCCTCCACGCGCAGCCGCTCAACATCTGGCTCTCGTCGCGCACGTATCTGCCGATCGTCGGCCCGCTGCTCGGCGAACGCTGGGTCGCCTTCGCCATGAGCTGGGCCGGCTGCCTCTTCGACCTCACCGTCGTGGCCTTTCTGCTGATACCGAGGACCCGCGTCGCCGCATATGCCGTCGTCCTCCTCTTTCACGCGGCCACGAAGTTTCTCTTTCCGATCGGCATGTTCCCGGCGATCATGGTCGTCGCGGCGCTCGTGTTTTTCTCGCCGGGCTGGCCACGGAACCTCGGCCATTTCCTCCGCCGCCGCGCCCCCGCGCCCGCCCCTGCCCTGCCCGCGCCCGCCGCCGCGCCCCTCCCCCGGCTCTTCGGCGCGCGCGTCGCGGTGGCTGCGTGTTATTGCGCCTTCCAGCTCCTCTGGCCCCTCCGGACGCACCTCTATGGGGGCAACGTCCTCTGGCACGAGCAGGGATTCCGTTTTTCCTGGCGTGTCATGCTCCGCGAGAAAAACGGGAGCGTCACGTATCTCGTGACGGACCCACGGACCGGCCGCACCCAGGAGGTCCCCCCGCGCAAGTACCTGAACGGCCGCCAGGAGCGCGATTTCTCCACGCAGCCCGACCTCATCCTGCGCCTCGCGCACCAGATCGCTCGTGATTTCGAGGCACGCGAAGGCGTGCGCCCGATCGTCCGGGCGCACGCCCCCGTGTCCCTCAATGGCCGTCCGGCGGACCTGCTCATCGATCCGACGGTCGATCTCGCGTCCATCTCCGACGGGCTCGCCAAGGCCACCTGGATCCGGCCCGTCCCCACGGCACCTCCCATTCACCTCGAGTCCCTGGCATGGCATCGCCCCTGATTCGACGCTCGACGCTCCCCGCGCTCCTTTTGCTCTCGTTCTCGCCCGCGGCATTCGCCCAGACCCAAGGCGAGCCGCCGCCTCCGCCGCCCGAGGCCGCCCCGCCGCCCGAGGGTTCGCCGCCGGACGCGGCGGCCGAGGATCCGAATGCGAAGAGCGCCGAACCACCTCCCCCCATCGAGATCTCGGTCGTCGGCACGCGTCTCCAGCAGACGAGCGGCTCGGCGCACGTGGTGACGACGAAGCAGCTCCAGCGCTTCAAGTACGACGATCCCCACAAGATCCTGCTCGGCGTCCCCGGCATCTACGTCCGCGAGGAGGATGGCTTCGGCTTGCGCCCGAACATCGGTATTCGTGGCGCCGTCTCCGATCGAAGCAAAAAGGTGACGATCATGGAGGACGGCATCCTCCTCGGGCCGGCGCCCTACTCGGCGCCCGCCGCGTATTACTTCCCGCTCATCGGACGCATGGATGCGGTGCGCGTGGTGAAGGGCCCCTCGGCGATCAGTTATGGCCCGCATACCGTCGGCGGCGCCATCGACATGACCACGGCCGCCATCCCCTCCGAGCGCCGCGGCATGCTCGACGTCTCGTTCGGCCAGTACATGTCCCGCAAGGTGCACGCGCGACAAGGGCTCGCCGACGAGAAGTACGGCGTCCTCCTCGAAGCCGTGCACGTCGCGAACAATGGGTTCAAGGAGCTCGACGGGGGCGGCGACACCGGGTTTGCCCGGACCGACGTCATGATGAAGGGACGATACACCTTCGATCCCGTGGGCTCCGTGGTGAACGAGCTCGAGTTCAAGGTGGGCTATCAGAACGAAATCTCGAACGAGACGTACCTGGGCCTCACCGACGCGGATTTCCGGGCGACGCCGTATCGCCGTTACGGGGCGAGCCGGCTCGATCGCATGGAATGGAACCGCACGCAATTCCAGCTCACGCACCGCGCGCGCTTCCGCCCGAACCTGGAGGTCACGACGACCGCGTATCGCCACGATATGCATCGGGCCTGGCGCAAGGTGAATGGCTTCCGCGGCACCTCGGTCGCCGACGTCCTTTCGAACCCCGCCGATCCGCGTAATGCCCTCTACTACGGCGTCCTCACGGGCGCCATCTCCCCGAGCACGGACGACGAGACGCTCATGATCGGGCCGAACGACCGGACGTTCGTCTCGCAAGGCCTCCAGTCCACCGTGTCGTGGCGCCCCAAGACGGGCCCGATTTCTCACCGGATCGAGTATGGTGTCCGCCTCCATTACGACTCGATCCGCCGCCTGCATACCCAGGACGGCTTCTTGATCGAGGGCAAGAACCCGATCCCCGAGGGGCGCCCCACGGAGACGACCGCCGACAACGACGCGTACACCCACGCCCTCTCGATGTACGCGACCGACGCCGCGACCTGGGGCCCGCTCACGCTCACGGCCGGCGCCCGGCTCGAATCGATCCGCAGCGTGCTCGAGAATCACCTCACGGGCGAGGAAAACCTGACCATCCAGCAGGTCGTCCTTCCCGGCGCCGGCCTCTTCCTCGCATTGCCGCGCGATTTCGGACTTCTCTTCGGCGTGCATCAGGGCTTCTCCCCCGTCCCGCCGGGGCAAAATGACCTCGTCCGGCCCGAGAAGAGCTGGAACTACGAGGCCGGCGTGCGCTGGTCGCCAAAGCGCGTGCGCGCCGAGATCATCGGCTTCTACAGCGATTACAAGAACCTCACGAACCTGTGCTCGTTCTCCTCGGGCTGCGTGCAGGAGAACCTCGATCAGCAGACCGACGGCGGAAAGGCGCGCGTGCTCGGCTTCGAGGCGTATGCCGAGAGCGAGATCAAGCTGCGCGAAAACCTCGCGCTCCCCGGCCGATTGAGCTGGACCTACACGGACGCGCGGTTCACGAACACCTTTCAATCGTCCGATCCCATCTTCGGCAACGTCGAGGCGGGCGACGAGCTGCCATACGTCCCGAAGCACCAGGTCGCGGCGTCGATCGGCGTCGAGACGCCGCGCTGGGGCGTGAACGTGGGCTGCACGTACACGAGCCGCATGCGGGAGCTCGCCGCGCAGGGCGAACCCGCACAGGGCACGGCGACGGACGATTATTTCCTCCTCGACGCCTCCGTGAACGTCCGTCCCCTGAAATGGCTGACGATCTACGCGCTCGGACGGAACCTGCTCGACAACGCCTACATCGCCTCCCGCCGTCCTTATGGCGCCCGTCCCGGCGCTCCGCGCTGGCTGCAAGCGGGCGCGCGCGTCGACTTCTGAACGTCCCCGCCGACATCTTGGCCCGCGCCCGCGCTCCCTGCTAGGAGCCGTTCGCCCCCTCATGTCGAGCCAACCCTCGCCCCTTTCGCCCGCGCGCCGCGGCGCCTATTTCGTCGGCGACAACCTCGACGTCCTGCGGGAGCACGTCCCGGACGCCTCGGTCGATCTGGTCTACCTGGATCCACCGTTTCAAAGCGGAAGGACGTACCACCTCTATACGGGCGTCGCGGCGGACGAGCCCGGCGCGGTCGCGTTCGACGACACGTGGTCCTGGGGCGAGCCCGCCGCGCGCGCGCTCGCGGCCCTCGTCGCGCAGGGCGAGCCCGTCGGGCGCGCACTCGCGGGCCTCCACGGCTTCCTCGGCCCGTGCGACATGATGGCCTACCTCGCCATGATGGCGCCCCGCCTCGTCGAAATGCGCCGCGTCCTCCGGGCCACGGGCAGCGTCTTCTTGCATTGCGACCCCACCGCGAGCCATTACCTGAAGATCTTGATGGACGCGGTCTTCGGGCCGGAGTGCTTCCGCAACGAGATCATCTGGCGCTACCGCCGCTGGCCCGCCCGCGCGCGGCGCTTCCAGCGCATGCACGACGTGCTCCTCTTCTACACGCGCGAGACCTCGAACGAGCACACGTTCCACGCGCTCTACGGGTACGAAGAGCTCGCGGAGTCCACGAAAAAGACGTTCGGCACGAAAAAGCAGCGCGCGGATTTCTCGGCCGGGCACAGGAAGCCGGGCGTCTCGGACGAGGAGACGAAAGGGCCGCCGCTCTCCGACGTCTGGGAGATCGGCGTGATCGCGGCGAAAGGCAAGGAGCGGCTCGGCTATCCGACGCAGAAGCCCGAGGCGCTCCTCGAACGTGTCATTCTCTCCGCCAGCAACGAGGGAGACGTCGTGCTCGATCCTTTCTGCGGCTCGGGGACGACCCTCAGCGTGGCCACGCGGCTCGGGCGTCGCTTCCTCGGGATCGACCGGAGCCCCGAGTCGAGGCGCGTCGTCGAGGAGCGGCTCGGGCGCGCGTTCGGCGAGGCGATCGATTGGGAAATCGTCGATTGCGCGGAGAGTAGGCCGAAGCCGCTCGCGCGCACGGACGCGGGAAGGGCGGACGAGCGAGAGAATCGGTCGCGGGTAGCTTGAGCCGCGTCGGACGTCGCCTCGATTCGAGGAGACGTCCCACGCCCCCGACGCGAGCTCGAATCTCCTGAACGGATCCGCACGCCCTTCCGCGGCGTCGAGGACGCCATTTCCTCATCCGTCTCCGCGCACACGGCCCGATAGAGACATTCGAGATCCGCTCGTTGACCGGGACGGATGCCTCTCTTAAGTGCACGCGAGAGGTCGCTGGGTCGTCATCTGCTGGCAAGGCCCTGGAACGGGTGGCGAGACCGTAGAGCCTCGTGACGAGGGACCGAAGCGCTCGCAGGGCGAGCAGGTGGGGGTGTGCAATGAAGTGCCGTTCAGGACTGCTGGGTGCAATGGTGGGAATCGGCCTGACGCTGGGCTCCGCGGCGGCCTTCGCCCGGCCTCCCGCGTGTAGCACGGGTTCTGCGAGGTCGATGTACGACGTGGGGGTCGCCAATGGCCGGAGCCTCACGGAGCGGGCCTGGGATCGCGTGAACGATTGCTTCGCTCTCGAGTCTTTCTACGACCTCATCGAGGATGCCCTGGATCTGCTCCGCGTTCCCCCGGGCTCGGGGAACCTGGCTGCTTGTCGCATCGGCGGCACCGGCGATGGTATCTTCCAGAAGCTCCTCGATATCGACAATGTCTGCACGAACCAGTGCATCCAGGACGGCGAGCAGATCGGCGAGGTCATGGCGAGGCTTTATTGCTTGATCTCCATCGCGCTGAACGGCGTCGCCCCCGCGCCCGAGTTCATTCAAGGGCCCCTCGGGATCTGCGGGATCAACATGAGGGTCACCTGCCAGACGGAGTTCTTCGCCACCGCCCAGAGCTACCCGGGCTGCGGCCCTTACACGCGGGGGATGTTCGAGGCTTCGTACAGGGCCGAGATGAACAACGCCTGCTACGCGCCGCCTCCGATCAGCATCGGGGCCCTCGCGCCCGCGGACGGCCCGGAGGTACGGCTGGCGGAGCTCTGGAGCCGGATGAACATCGCGCTCTACACGCCCGCGGAGTAGCGGGACGGGAAGCGCCGTCTCTGGCTGCGCGAGGGTCTCGCGCAGCCAGAGACGGCGCCGAGATTGCAGGGCGAGCCCCCTTGTCGAGGTTCTGTGTCTGTGAGGGAGGACGAAATGAAGAAGCGCGGACAATTCGGTATGTTCTTCGGTGTCACGATGCTTTCGCTGGTCGCGACGGGCGCGCATCCTGCCTTCGCGGCGCCGCCCCCGGCCTGCGAAACCGAGACGTTGCAGCGCATGTACGAGGTGGGGTACCAGAACGGCCAGAGCCTCCTGCAGCGCGCGTGGGGCCGGGTCAACAATTGCCGCAAGCTCCGGGACTTCCGCGAAATCGTGCGTAGCACCTTCGCCGAGGCCACGGTTCCGACCACGAGCATGATGGTCGCTTGCCGCATGAGCGGCATGCACGACGGCTACTACGACACGATCGCGGCGATCGACAGCTCCTGCCGCACCTGCGTCCTGCAGCAGGACTGGGCCGTGGGCGATTATGCGGCCCATACGTACTGTGCGCTCGGGGGCCTCTCGATTCCGGTGGAGCGTTTCTCCTCGGGTCCCCGCCGCGTCTGCGGCGCGGCTGCCCGGATGCAGTGTCGCCGCCAGTTCGACCAGTCGGCGCGGAATACCTGCGGCGAGCTGATGAGCACGAATCCCCCGGACAGGTTCCGCTCGCTGGCCTGCACCGGCGAGTAGCCGCCCCCGGCTCCGAACACGTCCGGCGCCCCTCCTGCAACTCCGGAAAAATCTCCCATGAAAATCATTGCAGCCATGCTCGCGTCGTCCATCGTCGGCCTCGTACACGCGCCGGAGGCCCGCGCGGAGCCCCCCTTCGTTCCCCCGAAATACCGGGGCTTCGCGGAGAAGGTAGGCTTCGAGGCGGGCCGCGGGCCCGGGCGCGCCATCGCGAGGGAGGCCGTCGAGAAAGCCGACGTCTGCGACCGCCTCGACCGCGTCGCGGAGCGCATGATGGCGAAGGCGCGCCGATCGCCACGGGGAATGCGTAAAAACCCCCGCGCGCTCTGCGAGTACGCCGGGACGGTCCAGGGCATTTACGACACCCTGCACGGCATGGCAGCCAAGTGCAGCGCTCATTGTTGCAGCGAGGGGAAGATCGTCGGCGAGATCAGCGCCGAGGTCTATTGCCACCTCTCCATCGCCCTCGATGGCCTGTCCGTCACCGACTACCTGCCCCGGAAGCCGCCATCCCTTTGCGGCGCGGCCTTCGAGTCGTGCTGCGAGGCGACCTTCACCGAGGTCACGCAGAGCTACGTCGATGCGGAGGGGCAGCAGTGCCGCGCGTACACGGAGGGCGCGTTCCTCCCCGCGTGGGAGCAATCGCTGAACGATCAGTGCGCGTTCGCGCTCGAGACCCAGGCAGCGCCGCCCGAGGCCCCTCCCTCGTCATCGCAGGAGCCCCTCGACCTTCGATAACGAAAGCATCCCCTGCGCCACCGTCTGCCCGCGCACCTCGACGTCGGCCTCGAAATGCTGCACGTCCGCGCCCTCGCGGATGAGCCGGATCTCGTAGCTCAGCACGTCGCCCGGGAAGACGTTGCGCAAGAAGCGGAGCTGGCTCGCGCCGATCGAGCCCGTGCGCGCGGGGCCCGACATCGTGATCGCGGCCAGGATGTCCTCGCCGAGGCCCGGCGTGAAGCCGGTTTCGAGGCGGTATCCGACGTCCGCGTTGCGCAGCGCCGACACGAGCTCGGCGGCGTGTCGGCCGATTGCTTCGAGCTCGCGCTGCACGGCCACGAAGATCTGCAGGATGTTCGCCGCCTGCACGATGCCCTCGAGCGCGAGCGCCCGCGGCAGCATGGGCGGCGTCGGGAGCTCGGCCGAGAAAAACGGCTCGTTCACGCTCACCGCGCGCGACGCGTGCAGCGTGGGGCGGGGCGCGCGTGAATACCCCTCGATCCGATCCACGAGCAAGAGCGGAGGCCGCTGCGGCAGGAGAAGCATCACGACCGCCGCGCCGAGGGGGAGTGCATCCGTTTTCGTCTGGGCCATGCGCGAGACGACTATCGCACAGCTCCTCGCCGGGCAAAAGCCCGGGGCACGCGCCGCGCCGGCCGCCCCTCGTCAACCCAGGGGAAAACCCGTATTCTCGCGTCCCCCTATGCGCTCCCGGTCGTTCGTCCTCGCGCTCGTCCTCGCCGCCGCCGCTTGCACGACGCCTCCGCCGAACGCGCCTTCCCGCTGCCCCGAGCCCACGAACGAGAGCGCGAAAACCTCCGGCGCCAAACCCATCCCCGCGTCACCGGCGGCTTCCACGACCCGCGAAGGACCCGGCCTCGACGTCACGATCCGCCCCGTCCCCTCGGCGGCCGCGATCGACGTGACGCTCGCGTTCCGCGGCGCCGATGCGTTCCCGGGCCGCGCGTTCTCGATACGCACGCCGGATCCGAAGGCCTTTCGAATGAAGGAAGCGCGCGACGCGCGCGGGCCGATCGACGCGCGCCAGGACCCGCACCCCGATCACGTCACGATCGAGCTCTCGCGCGCCCCCGAGGGCGAGCTTCGCCTCGCGTACAGCGTCGAGTCGCGCGTGACGCCGGGAAAACTACCTCTCCTGCTCTCGGATCCCGACCGGCTCGAGGTCACCGGCGACGCGCTCCTCCTGCCCGACGCCGCGCGGGATCTGCGCCTCGCCGTGAAGCTCGAAATCGATTTGAGCCCCTACGGTACGCTGGAGAGCGGCGCATCCGTGAGCGGCGCGGCCACGAGCTTCGGCATCGGCGCGTCGCGCGAGGTGAACGCGACCGCGGACGAGCTGCGCGGCGCGGTGATGGTCACGGGCCGCATGGGCACGGCCGTCTTCGACACGCTCGAGGGGCACGACGAGGCCGCGTGGTTCGGCTACACGGCCTTCGATCCGCGCCCCGTCTCCGCGGACACGGCCGCGTTCCGCACCGCCGCAGGCGAGCTCTTCGGCGAGCGCAGCCCGATCCCGCAGACGTTCCTCATCGTGCCCGAGCCCGGCCCCGTCGGCCGGTTCGTCGCGGCGCGACGCACGCGCAGCGTGCTCCTGCACGTCGCCGTGGGCGAACCCTGGTCCGGCCCGCTGCGCATCGCGACCTCGGTGGAGATGCTCCGCGCATGGGTCGGCGAGCGGCTCTGGATCGGGCCCGAAGATCCCGCGCGACAGGCCGAAGGCGCGTGGTTCGCCGAGGGCGTCGTGCGTCACCTCGCGCGGGACATGCTCTTTCGGTTCGGCCTCGTCACGCCGCTCGAAGTGGCCGACGAGGTGAACGGGCTCGAGTCCGTGATCGCGACGTCGCCCCGCGCCAAGGAGGGGAACGCGGCGCTCGCGAAGAGCTTCCGCGAGCCCGGCGTCGTGCCGCTGCTCGTCGCGCGCGGGGCGCTCTACGCGCTGCACGTCGACGCGGCGATCCGGGCGAAGAGCGGCGGCCAGAAGAGCCTCCAGGAGGTCCTGCGCGCGCTCTACGCGAAGGCCAAGGAGCGACGCGGGCCGCTGCCCGTCTCGGCGTGGATCTCTGCCCTCACGGCCGAGATCGGCCCGGCCGAGGCCGACGTCTTCGCCGAGGCGATCGAGCGCGGGGGCAAGCTCGATCTGCCCGACAGCGCGCTCGGCCCTTGTTTCCGCAGGGAAACGCGGCGCTACGAGCGATACGACCTCGGCTTCGACGAGGTCGCGACGCGCGCGAAGACCCCGCCCGTGCTCGTGGGGGTTCGTCCGGACGGACCCGCGGCGAAGGCGGGCTTGCGCGAGGGCGACGAGCTCGTCGAGGGCTTGACCTCGGCGGGGCGGAGCGACGTGCCGGTGACGATCGTCGTGCAGCGGGGTGACGACCGGATCACGGCGAAATACCGGCCTGCCGGGCCCTCTGCGAGCGGCCGTGGCTGGTCGCGGCGCAAGGACGTGCCCGACGAAAAGTGCACCCAATAAAGCAGCCGGTCGGTCCCGAGGGGGACGCCTAGCGTCCCCCTCTCGGCCAGGCGAACTGTTCTGCGTTCTCGCGTGAGCGGCCTCTGGTGAAGCGCTATCCGTCCGTGCGACACTGCAGCCGAGCCCGATCGCGTCCATGGCCCGCCTGATCCAGCACATCGTCGAACCCCCGCGCGCCTGCTCGTACATCCCGCCGGAGCGCGCGTCGCTCGAACATCACATCCTGCTCGACGTCGATCCCGAGGAGCTCGACACCCTGCTCGAGCGAGGCGTCCGTCGCTTCGGCCCCGATTACTTCCGCCCCGTGTGCCCGTCCTGCGCCGAGTGTGTCCCGACGCGTATCCTCGCGAGCGAGTTCAAGCCGAGCCGCAGCCAGCGCCGCGCGCGCAATCGCGGCGCGGAATTTCGTGTCGTGGTCGGGCCGCCGCGCGTCGACGCGGATCGGATCGCGCTGTATCACACCTGGCACGCCGACCGGGAGAGCGCGCGGGAATGGACGCCGGGCAAGCTGACCTCGCGCGATTATTTCTATCAATTCGCATTTCCGCACCCGTCCGCGCGCGAGGTCGCGTATTACGACGACGAGGCCGGCGGGCGCCTCGTGGCGATCGGCATCTGCGACGAGACGCCACGCGCCTGGAGCGCGGTGTATTGTTTTTACGACCCCGCCTATGCCTGGCGCTCGCCCGGCGTGGGCAACGTGCTCGCGCTCGTGGAGATCGCCCAGAGGCAGGGCAAACCTTGGGTCTATCTCGGATATCGCGTCGCGGGCTGCCCGTCCTTGCGTTACAAGGCGGCGTTCCACCCGCAGGAGATCCTGCCGCGTTTGCCCGCGGACGGAGAAGCGCCGCGCTGGACGCGGGCCGAGGAATGAATTCCGCGGCTCACGGATAGGGGTTCGCGGCGGGGTCGGGCCTCGGCGGGAACGTCTTGCGGGTCAGGGGATCGGCGACCGTGAGCGCGACGAGCAACGCGATGAACAGAAACGTCAGAATGACGATGAGCCTGTTCGCGAAGCGCTGCTCGACGAGGTGCATGAAGATGAACAGCACGACGAACGTCTTCACGACCGAGATCGAGAGCGCAATGAAGAGCTCCGCCTCGCCGAGGCCGAGGAGCGAGATCCCGAACGACAGGAACGTCAGCACGAGCAGGGCGATCCACGAGCCGATGAGCTTGGGTGTGGTGACGTGCGCGCTGATCATGTCGCCTCTCAATCCGTGAGGTAGAAGAGGGGCCAGAGGAAAATCCAGACGACGTCGACGAGGTGCCAGTACAGACCGACGTTCTCGACGGCGACGTAGCGATGGGTGCCGTATCTCCCCTTCCAGCAGAGCACGGCGACCACGGCGAGCATGATCATGCCGGCGATCACGTGCAGGCCGTGCAGGGCCGTCATGAACCAGTAGAGCGTATACCCGAGGACCACGCCGGCCGGCGGTTGATCCACGAACGAGTACATCCCGGCGGGGAGCGCGTTCTCGTGAATGTGGTGGGCGTACTCGAAGCCCTTGACCACGAGGAAGACGGCGCCGAACGCGGTCGACAAGGCGAGGAGCCCGGCGGCGAGGCGGGCCTTGTTCTCGCGAATGAAATGGACTCCGAGGGCCACCGTGAAGCTCGACGTGATGAGCACGACCGTGTTCGTCGTTCCGAGCGCCACGCTGTTGTGGTGGAGCGCCTGAACGAACCCGGACGGGTACATCCCGCGGTAATACCCGTAGGACGCGAAGAGAGCCCCGAAGAGCAGCGTCTCGCTGCCCAGGAACATCCACATCGCGAGCCGCGCGGCGTGGTCTTGCTTCTCGAGGGTCTCGAATTGCTCAACGAGCCTTTGCGCGCTCACGGGCCACCTCCTCGGAGAGCGTGTATTCGTAGGCCGAGCGCTCGATCTCGGGCGTCTCCTCGAAGTTGTGCTTCGACGGCGGGGACGCGGTGATCCACTCGAAGCTGCGCGATCCCCAGGGGTTCGGCCCGGCGCGCTTGCCCCATTTCAGCGCGACGAGGAGGTTGCCGAGCGCGAGGATGAGCCCCGCCCCGAGCAGCCAGGCGCCGCCCGTCGAGAGCACGTTGAGCCACTGGTATCGCTCGGGATACGTGAAATACCGCCGTGGCATGCCGCCGTTCCCGAGGAGGAACTGGGGCAGGAACGTGAACACGAATCCGATGAACACGGCGACCGAGGTCAACAGGCCGACACGCTCGTCGTAGAGCCTGCCGAACATCTTGGGGAACCAGTAATGCGCCCCGGCGAGGAACGACGTCAGCGTCCCGCCGACCATGATGAAGTGGAAGTGGGCGACGACGAAATACGTGTCGTGCCAGTGCACGTCGAGCGATTGCGTCGCCACGGCCACGCCCGTCATCCCGCCGAAGACGAACAGGAACAGGAACCACAGGAAATACAGCATCGGCGTGGCGAAGCTGATCGAGCCTCCGCGGAGCGTCGCGACCCAGGTGAATACCTTGATCGCCGAGAAGATCCCGACGAACATCGAGAGCGCGCCGAAGACGCCCGCGTCGAACTCGCTGAGGCCCGCCACGAACATGTGGTGGCCCCAGGTGAAGAACCCGATGAACGCGATGCCGAGCGACGAGTATGCGATGGCGCGGTAGCTCGCCGGCTTGTTGTGCGAGAAGGAGCAGACGACCTCGCTGATCACCCCGAACGCAGGGAGGATCATGATGTACACGGCCGGGTGCGAATAGAACCAGAAGAGGTGCTGGAAGAGCACCGGGTCGCCGCCGTAACGAGGATTGAAGAGCGTGAGGCCGAGCGCGTGATCGAGCGCGATCAGGACGAGCGACATCCCGAGTACGGGCGTCGCGAACAGGATGATGATGCTCGTCGCATACGAGGCCCACACGAAGAGCGGCATCCGGTGCCAGCTCATGCCCTTCGCGCGCATCGTGTGCGTCGTGACGATGAAATTGACCGACGTCATGATCGACGAGATGCCGTTCACGAAAATGCCGATACCCATCCAGGTGACGGCCGTCGGCGACGTCGTGCTGTACGGCACGTAAAACGTCCAGCCGGTGTCCGCGCCGCCCGCGAGCATGGCCCCGAGCAGGATGATCGCGCTGAGGACGTAGACGTAGAAGCTCGCGAGGTTGATGCGTGGGAACGCGAGATCCTTGGCCCCGAGCATGATCGGCAGGACGAAATTGCCGAAGACCGTCGGAATGGCCGGGATCATGAACAACCAGACCATGGTGATGCCATGGAGCGTGAACATCTGGTTGTACGTATTCGCGTCGATGAACGTCTGCTCGGGCGTGAGCAGCTCCGTGCGGAGCACGAGGGCGAAGACGCCGCCGAGCCCCAGGAAGAGGATCACGCCCACGTAGAACATCAGGGCAATGCGCTTGTGGTCCTTCGTGAGGAGCCACGAGCGCAGGCCGCTGTCCGCGCGCAGATAATCCGGATGGTCCGCGCCGACGCCGAGCGATTCCGGTTTGGCATCGGCGTCGATGGTCGCTTGGCTCATTGCCCCCCCTCCCGCGTCTCCGGAACGGTGACCGTGCCCCAGGGCGCCTGCGCGCCGGGCTTCGGGCGCACGTCACGCAGGCTCTTCATGAGCTCGATGATGGCGCTCGTCTCGGCCGGGCGAATCTGGCCGAGGTAGCTCGGCATGATGCGCTGATACCCCGCGTGAATGCGCGCGAGCGGATCCATCATCGACTCCGTGATGTACGCCTCGTCGACCTTCACGCTGCCGCCGTCCTCGAGCCGGATCGTCGTGCCGTAGAGGCCCGCCCACGTCGGACCGAGGTGCGGCGTGCCGTCGAGGGTATGGCATCGCAAACAGCCGTGCTCGGCCGCGGCGCGTTCGCCCTGACGAACCATGCTCACGAGCTCCGGCGGCGCGTAATCCGTGACGGAGGACGGGCGCAGGTCGACCGGGCCCGCCACGGCCGGCGCCGGCGATTTGCCTTGCAGCCAGCGCTCGTATTCCTCGGGCGCGAGCGCGATGACCTCGCCGCGCATGGTCGAGTGGCTGACGCCGCAATACTCCGTGCACAGGATGTCGTGCCGGCCCGGCTCCTTCGCCTCGAACCAGAGCGTCGTGAGACGCCCCGGAAGCACGTCCTGCTTCAGCCGGAAATCCGGTACGAAGAAGCTGTGAATGACGTCGCGCGAGGTGAGGATCAGCTTGACGGGCCGCCCGGCGGGGACGTACAGCGTCGCGATGGAGTTCGCGCCCTGCGGATACGCGAATTTCCACATCCATTGCTTGCCCGTGACGTAGATCTCGAGCGCGTTCTCCGGCGGGACGCGGATGGCCATGAATTGCCAGAATCCGATCACCCACCACAGGATGAACATGCCGAAGAGGCCGACCACGACCACGGCTTCGAGCCAGATGGCCGGCGTCGCCTCGGGCATGCGGCGCGACGGGTCCTTCTGGACGGCCGTGCGACGATAACGGAACAAAAACCACCCGCCGATGAGGGTCACCAGCAAGGCGCCCCCCATCGTGATGATGATGACGAAATAATGGAGCTTGTCGATCTCCTCGGCGATGGTGGACGCCTGCCGCGGCAAAAACAGGATCCTACGGAGCAGCTCGTTCATCGGGGTTCCCCCCCTCGTCCCCGGCGCCGATCCCGGCGCCACAACATGCCCAGGGTCGTTCCGACCGTGCACAGAATCAGGAGCGATCCAATGCGGAGAAACCCGGTGATGTACGGCCCGTACCTTCGCGTCGCCGGGTCGTAGCGATAACATGTGACGAGCACGCGATCGACGATCGTGCCGACCTTGCCCGCCGCGGCCTCGACGAGGGCGAGCCGCAGATCCCACGCGGAGGGCTCGAGCCCGTAGAGGTACCGCGAGATGCGCCCGTCCGGCGCGAGCACCGTGACGACCGCCGGGTGCGCATATTGCTCGGTCGAGGAATCATAGCCATAACGGAACCCCACGGCGTCCGCCACGGCGCGCGACGCCTCGGCCGTCCCCACGAGGAACCGCAAGCTCCCAGGCTTCGCGCCGAGCTTCTCGGCGAGCGCGTCCCTGCGCTTCGCCGCGTCGGTAGGGGTATCCTCCGGATCGATGCTGACCGTGACGAGCCGGTAATCCTCGCCGGGCGTATACCCTGCCTCCGCGAGGCCCTTCGAAACGCCCGTGAGCAAGAGCGGGCAGAGCATCGGGCAGCGGTAATACGCGAGCACGAGGAGCACGGGGACGTCGCCCGCGAGGAGCTCGCCCGTCTTCACCTCTTCGCCGCGCTCGCCGCGCAAGACGATATCGCGCGGGACGTAGCCGCCGAGGCGCTCGTCGACGTCCGCCTGCCTTGCCGCCATGGGGAGCGCGCGCGTCTCCTCCGCGGCGGCGACCGGCGCGCCCGCGAGCATCATGGAGAGGGCCATGGCCCAGCCGATTCGTCTCACCAAGAGCTCCCCCTGATAACGCCCACGCCCCGGAGGGCGCGGCGCTCCTTTGATGCCGCTACCGGCCCGCGCCGCTCACGACGAGATCCATGGCCACGTCAATCGGGACCCGCACCTTGCTGCGATCCTCGCCCACCCATTCGAATCGCTCGATCGATTGACGTTTCGTGAGGTGAACGATCTGCCCCCGCCCGAGGTTCGAGAAGAGCTCCTCGTGGACGTTCGAGCGCTCCTGGATGGGGCCGAGGTGCTCCTCGGGATAGACCCCCGAGGGCCGGAGCTCGGCCTCGCGATATCGTTGAATGCCATAGGAGACCCCCGTGAGCACGAGGGCGAACGCGATGGAACCGAGGACAGCGTACATGATCAGGCGCGGCGGGAGGACGTCCTCCTCCTGCCGGACGATTCCGTGGCGCTTTTCGTGCTCGGGATGGCTCATGGTCAAACGCTCCCGTACCGGAATGCGGTCTCGAGGGAGGGGTCGTTTTTCGGGACGATTGGGCGGCCCCGCAGGCGGAACGTGCCGAACGCGAGAGCGGCCCCGCCGACGCAGACGAGCGCGGCGACGTCGAGCCAGTGCACGATGGGCCCCTCGGGGCGCACGGAAGGCATGACGAGCCACTCCATGTCGACCCAGTGCATGACGAGGATCCAGAGCGCGATCGGCGCGAGCGTGGACGGCTGCTGCTTGACCCGATAGGGCAAGAGCGCGAAGAACGGAATGACGAAGCGGCCGGCCGCGACGAGAATGCTGAGGGGGGCGAACTCCCTCATGCGGGGCGCATAAAATGACGCCTCGTGAGGCTTGTTCGTGATCCAGATCAAGAAGAACTGGAAGTACGCGATGTACGCCCAGAAGATCGTGAACGCGAGCAGGAGCCGGCCGAGCGCATAATAATGGGAGCTACCGACCCGCGTCAGCATGCCCGCGCGCTGCAGGCCGTAGGTCGCGAGCACGAGGAGCGCGAGCGCGCCGAGGAAGCCTCCGGCGAACCAGTACACCCCGAACATGGTCGAATACCAGGCGGGGGTGAGCGACATGAGCCAGTCGACGCCCGCGAACGTGAATGCGAGCGCGACCGGAGGCAGCCCGAGCGCCGAGAGCGCGCGGAACCTCGGTTTGTCCGTGGCCGCCGGGGCCCAGTCCCCGCGCAGCGACCAGCGCCGGAGGAAATACGAGATACCGAGCCAGACGCCGAAATACAGGAACGCGCGCACGAAGAACGAGGACGTGTTCAGGTACGGCAGCTTGTGCTCGACGAGATGCTGGACTTCGTGATCGTGGATCGCGGACGGCGACGTCCAGGGATAGATCGTGGTGACGCCGACGGCGATGGGAATGAATCCGATCACCGCGAGCGGCAGGACGCCCGTGACGCCCTCGACGACGCGGCGGAGGGCGACGGGCCATTTCGCATCCATCGCGTGGACGATCATCAGGAAGATGAGCCCGCCGACGAGCAGGGAGACGAGCCACGCATAGGCCGAGAGGTAGGCGTAGAATGCGTCTCGACCGTGGGCGACGCCGCCGACGACGAGCGCGATCGCGCCGACGACGAACGCGAGGAAGCCTCCGACGACGAGCCGACCTCCTCCGGTGAAAATGCTGGGTTCGGTGTTCATCGAAGCTCCTTCTGCATCCGCGCGCGGACGGGCTCGGGCAAGGTGTCGACGGCGACGCCGTTCGTACGAAGCTGGAGCGCGCGCACGTAGGCGACGACGGACCAGCGCTCCTCGACGCCGAGCTCCTGACCATAGGTGGGCATGAGCCCGTAGCCCTGAGCAATGGCCTGGTAGACGCGCCCCGCGGGATAATCGAGGACGGGCGCCGCGACGAGGCTCGGGGGCTTGCGCAGCTCCATGTTGTGCGCGACGACGCTCACGCCATCGCCGCCCACGCCGTGGCAGGGCGCGCAGAAGATTTCGTAGCGCTTCCGGCCGTCGTCCAGCATCGGCCGCGAGAGCGGGACCGGAATGGCCTCGACGAACGCTCCGTCCACCATTCCGTTCGTCACCTCGGGCGGCCCAACGAAACGCTCGCGCGGGACGGTGCCCTCGGGAGGATCGCGCATGACGCGGCGATCCTCGAAGAACGGGGCCTCCTCGTAATACTCGAAATGCGCCTGGTTCACCATGCGCTCGAAATCACGCTCGGGGCCCGAATTCTCGCAGCTCGCGAGCAGCGGGCACGCGGCGAGGACGAGCGGGAGGGCAACGATGGGCTTCACGACTCCTCCCCCTCCCTTCGCTCGAGCCGTTCGTCGAGCTCGGCGTCGGTCGCCGGATGCACCCCGAGCGGCTCCACGCGGCTCGCGCCGAGCTCCGTGAGCTTGCGCGCAGTCGCCTCGCGATCGAAGGCGGGATCGCGGTCGGAGATGGCCAGGAAAAACTTGTCGACGCTGGCCTGCTCGAAGCCCGGCACCTCGAAGATCGGCTGCCACAGGGCCGGCAAGCCGGACCAAATGGCGAGGATGACACAGGCCGAGAGCGCGGAGAAGAGCACGGCCATCTCGAACGTGGCCGGGACGAACGCGGGCGGCGCGTGCGCGGGTCTGCCGCCAGCGTTCAGGGGGTAATCGACACCGTTCGTCCACCATTGCACGAGGTAGGCGCCGGCGGCCGCCGCGATGGCGAACGGAAACACCACGAACCCGATGCGGGAGCGCCCGCGCCCGATGGCCCGTTCGAGATCGAGGAGGGGATAGGGCGTGTACCCTTCGAGCCTGCGATACCCGGATTTGCGGAGCTCGTGGGCCGCCCGGATGATCGCCTCGGGCGTGTCGAACGCGCCCACGATCCCGCTTTGCTGCGTCCTCCGCATTTCAGTGTCCCTCCTCGTGCGAGAGCTCGTGCTTGAGCTCCTTCACCTCGGCGAGCGGAACGAACGGGACGAACCGCAAGAAGAGCAGGAAGAGCAGCAGGAAGAAGCCCATCGTGCCGAGGAAAATCATCCAGTCGACGTACGTCGGGACGTACACGTCCCAGGCCGAGGGCAGGTAATCGCGCTGCAGGCCCATGACGATGATCACGAAGCGCTCGGCCCACATGCCGACGTTGACGAGCAGCGAGACGAACCAGAGCACGGCGAGGCTATTCCGCGCCTTCTTCGACCAGAAGACCTGCGGGATGACCGAATTGCAGATCATCATCATCCAGAAGATCCAGGCCCAGGGCCCGAACGGGCGTGCCTCGAAGAACTGGTAGATCTCGTATTCGTCGCCGCTGTACCATGCCATGAAAAATTCGAGGATGTACGAATACGTGACGACCCAGCTCGTCACGAGGACCATCTTGGCGAGGTTGTCGAGGTGCCTCTTCGTGATGACGTTCTCCAGCCGGAACAGGCTGCGCACCGGGATCACCAGGGTGAGCACCATGGCAAACCCCGAGAAGATCGCGCCGGCGACGAAGAACGGCGGGAAGATGGTGGAGTGCCAGCCGGGCACGAGCGTGATCGCGAAGTCCGAGCTCACGATCGAGTGCACGGAGAGCACGAGCGGCGTCGAGAGGCCCGCGAGCAGGCCATAAACGACGCGGTAATGGCGGTAGGAGCTCGACGCGCCGGTGAACCCGAGCGCGAAGATGCCGTAAATGAATCGCTTCGCCCGGGTCGGCGCGCGATCCCGCATGGTCGCGAGGTCCGGGATCAGGCCCGTGTACCAGAAGACGAGCGAGACCGTGAAATAGGTCGAGATGGCCGCGGCGTCCCAGGGGAGCGCGCTCTTGAATTGCGGCCAGACGCCCATCGTGGATGGGTACGGGAAAATCCAGTAGGCGAACCACGGTCGCCCGAGATGGAGGACCGGGAACAGCGCGGCCTGGAGGATGGCGAAAAGCGTCATCGCCTCGGCGAAGCGGTTGATGCTCGTGCGCCATTTCTGCTCGAAGAGCAGGAGCACGGCGGAGATGAAGGTGCCGGCGTGGCCGATACCGACCCACCAGACGAAGTTGATGATGTCGAATGCCCAGCCGACCGGGATGTTGTTGCCCCACACGCCGATGCCGCGCATCACGGTGAACGTGATCCCGCTGAAGAGGGACAACGTGCCGATGATGGCGACCAGGAAGCCGATTTTCCCGAGCCTTCTCCACGGCCGCCAGGCGGTCGAGAGGAGCTGGTCGGAGAGCTCGGCGTCCGTGGGGCGCCCGATGAAGACCGGCTCCGTGGCCATTTCAACCCACCTCCGGGTTCGGATTCTTGATCATGGCGAGGTATCGAATGCGCGGATGCGTGCCGAGCTCGTGCAGGACGCCGAAGCTGCGCGGCTCCTCGCGCCAGCGGACCATGTCGGTCTCCTTGTGCGCGAGCGAGCCGAACCGGATGGCGCGCGTCGGACACGCGTCCGCGCAGGCCGTCGTGACCTCACCCGGGCGAATGGAGCGGCGCTCGATGCTCGCGTCGATCTCGGCGCGCCGGATGCGCTGCACGCAGAACGTGCACTTCTCCATCACGCCGCGCTCGCGGACGGTGACGTCGGGGTTTTTCTGGAGCGTACGGATGTCGCCGTTGAATCCGGGCTTCTCCTCCATCCAGTCGAACCAGTTGAACCGCCGCACCTTGTAGGGGCAGTTGTTCGAGCAGAACCGCGTGCCGATGCAGCGGTTGTAGACCATCTCGTTGAGCCCGTCGGGGCTGTGGACGGTCGCGTTCACCGGGCAGACGTACTCGCACGGCGCCTTTTCGCAATGCTGGCACAGCATCGGCTGATGCACGACGTCCGGCGTGTCGACCTCGCCCGTGTGATAGGTGTCGATGCGGAGCCAGTGCATTTCGCGGCTCCGGAGGACGCCCTCCCTGCCCACGACGGGGATGTTGTTCTCGGCCTGACAGGCGACGACGCACGCGCTGCAGCCCGTGCAGATCGACATGTCGATGCTCATCGCCCACTGCTCGCCCTTGAAATCCTCCGTGGGTAGGATCGAGAGCACGGGGCCTTTCTGCCCGCGTGTGAACTCTGGTTTGTCGCGGTATGCTTCGAGCGTCGTGGCCAGAGCGACCGGCCGGTCGTGAAGCTCCCAGTGCTTCTGGGTCTGCGCGAGGGTGTGTTTCTCGCCCGTAGGCCGCACGGACGCGCCGTCGAGGAACGAGCGGCCCTGCCGGCGGAGGGGCTGGACGTTTTTCCCGACGCCCTCGGCGACGGGCAATGCAGCCCCCCGGCCATACCCGAGGCGCAAGGAAATGGCCCGATCGGCGTGGCCCGCCATGACGAATACCGGCAAGACGATGGTCGTGGCCGGCGGGGGGCTCGTCGTGACCGCGGGCACGGCCTTATCGAACCCGGGCAGCGTGATCTCGATGAGGTCGTCATTCGCGACGCCGAGCTCGCTCGCCGTGCGAATGCTCATGAGCGCCGCGTTGTCCCAGGTGATCTTGGTCGTGGGATCGGGCAGCTCCTGGAGCCACGGGTTGTTCGCGAACCGGCCATCGTGAACCTTGTAATCGCGGTAAAACCCGAGCTCGTACCGATCGGGCGCGGAGGTGGGCGCGGCTGCGAGGGTCGCGAGTGCCGCGGCGATCCCGGGCGGCGCGAGATCGGCCCGGACGACCGGAGCCTCGGAGCCGGGCAAAAAGCCGCGGCGCAAGGTCTCCTCCCACTTCGCCTCGAAACCGGTCTCGCCGAGCATCGTCCGCCATTGCTCGCGCACGAGGGCGTGCGCGCTCGGGTACGGGGCGCCGAGCAGGACCGCGAGGATCTCCGCGTCGGTGCGGCCTCCGAAGAGCGGGCGGATGAGCGGCTGCACGACGGACGCGGTGCCGTCCCCCGCGCGGCCGTCACCCCAGGCTTCGAGGTAATGTGTCTCCGGGACGAACCACGTCGTCCGCGCGCCGGTCTCGTCCGCGTAGAGGCCAAGGTAAAAACTCTGGCGGACGCTGCCGAGCGCCCCGGCGAAATCGATATCGCCCGGCGCGGTGTAGACGGGGTTTCCTCCCAGGATGACGAGCGTGTCGACCGCGCCGGTGCGCATTTCGGCGACGAGCGCCGCGAGGTCCTGCCCTGCCGCGGCAGGATTCCAGAGAAGGGGATCGGTCATGGAGACCGTGGAGCCGAAGGCGCCGAGGACGGAGTTCACGAGCGCGCCGAGCGCGTGGACGTGCGCGGGTTGCCGGTCGCCGACGACGACGAGACCGCCCTTGCCGGCGCGGACGAGGTCCCTCGCAATGGCGCCGACGAGGGCGCGCTCTTCACGGCCGAGGAACGGGCGGAGCGCCATGATGATATCGGCCGAGACGGCCGAAGGCGGCTTGCCGCCGAGGAGGATCTCGGCGGCGAGGGCTGCGGCGAACGTGCCGATCTCGCTCGATCGTCTGCGCAATTTGTGGTCCGCGACGGTGCCCGTGCAGCTCGGCATGCTCTCGACGACGTAGAGCCGATTCATCGTGGGGTTCGGCCAGCCCGGGCGGCGGCGCTCGGCGAAATGACGCGAGTGCCGCAAATGCATGCCCTGCCCGTCGAGGAAGTCCGAATCGAGCGAGACGATGACCGAGGCGTTCCGGAGGTCGAGCTGCGGCACGAGCGGGCGGCCAAAGGCGAGCGCGGCCCCTTGCGCGGCGGCGCCCGTCTCGGTCGCCGAATGCACGGTGACGCGCGCGGCCGGATACGCCGCGAGCAGCCGGCCGAGCAGGCTCGCGAGGAGCGGCGAGGCCGTGGGCTCGATCAGAATGCGGAGCCCAGCGCCCCGATCGGTGCGCGGACGTGCGAGCTCCGTCGCGAGCGCATCCCACGACGCGAGCGCGCCCTTCTGCAGAATGGCCCGCGCGCGATACGGATCGTAAAGGCCGAGGATGGACGCCTGCTCGAGGACGCCCGCCGCGCCGAGGCTGGCCGGATGCTCTGGGTTGCCCTCGATCTTGATCGGTCGCCCTTCGCGGCTCTCGACGAGCAGGCCCGTCGCGAATCCGTCGAGGATCATGCTCGTCGCGTAATACTTGGACAGACCCGGCGTGACCTCGGGCGGACGGATCGTGTAGGGCAGGATCTTCTCGACGGGGTCCTTGACACAGCCCGTGACGCCCGCGAGCGCCATGCTGGCGCCGAGGAGCTTCAAGAAGCTGCGGCGCGAGGGTTCGTCCGGACGCTCGTCCGCCCCCTCGGGAAACTCCCTTTGCCTGTCCTCCGGCGGCGACCCCTCGGACACGAGCTCGGCGAGGCTGCGCCAGTAATCGCGGCCCGTCTTGCCTGCGAGGATCCTCTCCCAGAGCGCGCGTACGTCGTTGCCCAAAGGTGCTCTCCTATCGGTGGCAGGCGGTGCAGTTGGTGACGCTTCGAACGCCGTATTCGCGGACCAGGTACGGCCCGAGGGTGCTTTGATCCGCGGCCTTCCAGGTCATGTCGGTGACCCTGTCGAGCGGCCGGACGAACTTCTCCGGCTGCCTGTGGCAACCGAGGCACCAGTTCATGCTCAGGTCGGCGAACTGGTAGACGCGGCCCATCTCGTCGACGCGCCCATGGCAGCTGACGCACCCGACGCCCTTGTTCACGTGGATCGCGTGATTGAAGTAGACGAAATCGGGGACGTCGTGGACGCGATTCCACGGGATGGGCAAACCCGAGAAGTAGCTCCGCCGGACGGGCTCGAGCATGGGGCTCTTGTTCCATATCTGGTTGTGGCAGCCCATGCAGAGGTCGGTCGAGGGGATCCCGGCCGTGGCGGATACCGTCGCCTCCTTGTGACAATAGAGGCAATCGATACCGTCATCCTGTACGTGATGCCGGTGATCGAACTCGACGGGCTGGTCGACCTGATCGAGCTGCTTCCGCCAGTTCGGCGTGCGCACCCAGATCATGGGAGCGGCCACGAGCGTGAAGGCGCCGCCCACGATACCGATGAGCGCGATCCGGAAGGCCGTATTGGTCCAGGGACGAAAGAGTGCCGCCATCCTCGTGCCTTCTCGGACGTCCGCACGGCGAGCGCGCCGCGGGCGCATCCAGCAGCATTCGATGGGAATCAGGGGGGCGGCGTTGCTGCTTTCCCGGGCGAACGAGCGGCCGATGGTGAGAACGAGCAGGCAGGCAGGCGAGCGGAGAGGAGCGAAAACGAGCGGCGGGACGACCGGACGGGTGCGGGGAAGCCCCTACTTCGCTCAGCCGACGAGCGAGGGCCAGTCGGTGTGCACGGCGCCGAGCTCGGGTTTGTCGACGCGCTCGTAGGTATGGGCGCCGAAGTAATCGCGCTGGGCCTGGGTGAGGTTCTGCGGGAGGCGCGCCGAGCGATAGCTGTCGTAGTAGGCGAGGCTCGACGAGAACGCGAGGCAAGGAATGCCGAGGCTCTGCGCGAACGCGATGGCCTTGCGGAAGCCGGGCTGCGATTTCGCCATCGCCTCGCGGAACCGGTCGTCGAGGAGCAGGCTCGGCAGGTCGGCGCGCTTCGCGTAGGCCTCGCGAATGCCGTCGAGGAACTGAGCGCGGATGATGCACCCGCCCTTCCAGATGCGGGCGATCTCGCCGAGCGGCAGGTCCCAGTGGAAGGTGTCCGAGGCGGCGCGGAGGAGGGCCATGCCCTGCGTGTAGGAGCAGATCTTCGCGGCATAGAGGGCGTCGTGCACGGCCGAGACGATCTCGTTCTCGTCGCCCTGGAACGCGCCGGGCCGAGGCCCTTCGAGGACCTTTGCGGCCTCGATTCGCTCGTTTTTCTTCCCCGAGAGGAGGCGCGCCATGATGGCGGCGTCGATCGTGGGAATGGCGACGCCGAGGTCGAGCGCGACCTTGGACGTCCAGAGGCCCGTGCCCTTCTGACCCGCCTTGTCCAGGATGAGGTCGACGAGCGGCGCGCCGGTCTCGGGGTCCTTGGCGCGGAAGATCTTGGCCGTGATTTCGATCAAGAACGAAGAGAGGACGCCCTCGTTCCAGCGCGCGAAGACCTCGGCGAGGCGATCGGCGGAGAAGCCGAGGCCACGATGGAGGATGTCGTACGCCTCGGCGATGAGCTGCATGTCGCCGTATTCGATGCCGTTGTGGACCATCTTGACGAAATGGCCCGACCCGCCGGGGCCGATGTACGTGACGCACGGGCCGTCGTCGACCTTCGCCGCAATGGCCTCCCAGATCGGGCGAATCTCCTCGTATGCCGCGCGCTCGCCGCCGGGCATGAGCGAGGGGCCCCAGAGCGCGCCCTCCTCGCCGCCGGAGACACCCGAGCCGAGGAAACGAATGCCCGACGCGCCGAGCTCGCGCTGGCGGCGCTCGGTGTCCTCGTACCAGGAATTGCCGCCGTCGATGATGATGTCGCCCGGCTCGAGGTACGGACGGATCTGGTCGACGGTCCAATCGACGGGCTGGCCCGCTTTCACGAGCAGGATGATCTTGCGCGGACGTTCGAGGGCACGCGCGAGCTCGGCCGGGCTGTGCGCCCCGAAGAAACGGAGGCCCTTCGCGCGCGTCGCGAGCAGGTGGTCCACCTTGTGGGGTTCGCGGTTGTAGACGGCGATGGGAAAACCATGCCGCTCGATGTTGAGGGCGAGGTTTTCTCCCATCACCCCGAGGCCGACGAGGCCGATCTTCGCTTGCGCCGCTTCCATGTCCTCCTCCGACGCCGGGTTCCCTCCCGGACGGCGCTACTCTAGCAGGTTGCCCGGGAGGTGTCTCCGGCGGAGGACGACGCTTTGAGGCGATAGGCGACGGGCCGCGGGGGCGGTATGTGGGAAGGAGCGGTGGGGAGGGCCGAGGAATGCTACCGCCGCGCGGGCATCACATCCCGTCGCAGACCGGCGCGGCCGTGGTGCAGGTGCTCGTCATCGAGTCGCACGTGCCGCTGCACTCGTCGGGCGTTACGCACGCCTCGCCGTCGGCCTTCCTGGCCGTGCAGACGCTGGTCACGGAGTCGCAATACGAGTCCTTGCACTCACTGAAGCCAATGCACGCCTCGCCGACCGCTTTCTGCGCGGCACACATGCTCGCCTGGAAGTCGCAATAATTCGTGGCGCAGTCGTCGTCGAACTCGCACGCGGCCCCGGCCGCGCCCCGCGGCTGGCACTTGCCGAGCTCCGTATCGGTATCACCGATGCACACGGAGTCGGCGCCCGCGCACTCGTCGTCGCCACTGCAATCGCCGCCGTCGGCCACCTTGCCAATGAAGACGCTTTGGCATTCGGGGTCGGACTCGAAGGGATCGCCGTTGATCACGGTGCAGGATCCCTCGAGCTTGGTGAGACAGCTCGCCGCGAGATATTCGTCGTATTCCATGCGGCCCGCCCCGACGGCCTGCTTCAGGCGCGGGAGCACGAGCATGTCATAAATGCCCTTGAAGGTCTGCGCGCACTCGGCCTCGTTCTGCGGCTTGGGGGTAATGCCCTCGAACGCCTTGTCCTGTTCGGCCATCGTGCAACAGGAGTAGACCAGCCCGCAGTACAGCTTGGCGGTCCCGGTGCCGATGTCGTCGATGGGGATGAGGACGTCGCCGCCGCCGCCGTTTCCGCCGCCGCCGCCGTTTCCGCCGCCGCCGCCGGGTCCGCCGGTCGTATTGTTCGAGTCGTCGCTGCAGCCGATGAGGGAACCCGCGCCGGCGAAGGCCAGCACGATCAAGGAAGTCACAAAACGTTTCATGTTCGTCTCCTGCCCAGGGTCGAGGCCGATGGGCCGGTCCCGCGGGCGACTCGGGGCTAGCACGCCAGGGGCGCGATGGAAAGCCGGAGCAAGAACGAAGGCGTGCTAGGCTTCGAAGGTGAACTTTCTCCTGCACAGGCACCTCGCGGAGGCGCATACGGGCTCACGCGCGGCGGGCGCAGGCGCGATGCTGCCGGACCTCTGGCGAATGGCGGACAGACGCGTGCGGCCGCGCCACCCAGTCGAAATTGGCAGCTCGCTCGGAGGGCGGCTGGCGGAGGTGCTCGTGGGGATCCGGCACCACGTGGCGGTCGACCATTGGTTTCACGGCGATCGCGTCTTCCTCGAGGGCGAGAAGCTCGTCGCGGCGCGCATTCGCGAGGCGGAGCTCGAGGCGAAACGAATGGGGCTCCTCGCGCACGTCACGTGGGAGATGTGCCTGGACGGCGCGCTCCTCCGGCGAGCTGGCTTCGAGGCGACGCGCGCGGCCCTCACGGAGGGCTTTTCGACGATCGAAAGCGATTTCGAGGCCGCCGCGACGATGCACCATTTCGGCACGCACGAGCGGACCGCGGAGGAGCGCGCCGCGTTCGACGCGCGGATGAAGCGGCTCCGCGCCGAGATCGAGCGGGGACCGTGGATCGAGGGGTATCAATACGGCGAGGGGGTCGCGATTCGCGTCTCCGGGGTGCGCGCGCGGCTCGGGCTCGCGCCGCTCGACGCGACCGATCACGCGCGGCTCGGGCGGGCGCTCGACGGCGTGGCGCGCGAGGCCGACGCGATCCTCGAGGAGATCCTGCGAGCGCCCTCGCCCCTCGGCGATGGACGTGTCCGGCCCTCAGCGGTGCTTGCGCTTGGGGCCTGACCTCCGGAACGGGAAACGAAAACGTGGCTTTCGATCGATCCGTTCGCCCTCGCGGAGCCACGCGAAGGGATCGGCGAAGCCGGCCATCCAGGGCAAACGCTTGTAGGCGAGGAACACGAGCTCGCCGCCGCGGATGCCGGCGTCGAGGCGATCCTGCCAGGCGCCGAGGAGCCGCGGATCGAGGTCCGGGTTCGTCGAGAAGAACGTTCCTTCCTCGATTCGCTCGGGGAAACGGAAGCAGATACCGCCGGAGACGCAGACGGGGTGAAAGAGCGTGGCGGCGACGCGCGTGATGGCCCCGACGCGCTCGTTCTCGGGGAGCGCGAGCACGTCGAGGCTGCCTCGCGAGACGATGACGAGCACGAACGAGCGGCCCTCGACGATCGAGAGGTGGAGGTCGTCCACATCGTATTCATGGCGCAGGAAATCCGGCGCGGCCTTGGTGGCGTGGTGGACCAGGCGCCGGACGGGACGGGCGGCGTCGTAGGGGCTTTTTCCCTGGGCAAACAGGGTGCGTGCCCAGTGCCTCGATTCGGCGAGGGCCTGGCCGGGTACGTCGACGCGGCCGTCGAGATCGTCGAAGCCCTCGGATTGCGCGGTTTCGATGTCGTCTAGCCATTTCATGAGATCCGCCTCGCGAAACGACGAAAAAACGAGCGTATGCGGTCGCGGGGGGATTCGCGAGGTGGTGCCTCGCCGCCCCGGTATCGCTTCACGATCTTCTCGACCCGAAATCCTTCGTCCGGGAGAAACTCGACCCAGACGAGGCCCCAGAAGACCTTGAGGATGTCGTGCCTGGAAAAGAGGACGCCGACGCCGCCACAATAATAGCGGGTCGTGCCGCCGTGCGAGAACTCGAGGCACGCCTCGTACCGGTTGAGGCCGGGGCTCACCTTGCCGTCGGGCAGGCGGGTATGCGAGGGCGGGTAGGTTTTTCCTTCCACGACCGGGCCGTCCACGAGTGCCGCGGAGAGGCGCTTTTCGCCGACCAGCATCGTCTTCGACAAGCCCGCGCGGGGATTTTTCTCCCAGTCGGCGACGAGGGGCTTTTCGCCGTTGCCCTGATCCGGATCGGCCCAGACGACGAGCATGCGCGCCTCGCCCGGCGCGCCGATCTGCGCGAGCATGCCCCGCACGAGGCGCACGATGGCCTGGCACTCCCCCGAGGCGGCGACGTAATCGACCATCGGCCACGCGCCGCCGACTTCGTTGAAATAACGCGGATGGTCGAACTCCGCGGGCACGTCGGGGTTCGGGAGGAGCGCGTAATACGGGAATCGGCGCAGGAAGCTCTCGACGATGGCGTGCGGATCCAGGCTGTTCGCCTGCTTCGCCCATTCCACGGCCTTCGCCACGCGTCGCGGGGTCGCGCCGTCCTCCTTGTAGGGCGCCATGGGCGTGGATCGCGGCGGCCCCATCGTGACGAACATGGGAATGGAGGTGACGGCGGGCGCGAGGACCGCGGCCTCGGACGCGGACCAGCGTACGTCGAACGAGAGAGCGTCGAGCTTGCGCGCGAGCGGATGGTCGGAGACGAGTGTGATCGAGGACGTCCCGGGAGAGATCGGAATGGTTTGTCTAAATTGGATATCGCCGGGGCCCTCGCCCTCGAGGGTGATGGAGCCGGGCGGCGCCGCGGCCGCGTCGAGGGTGAGCTCCAGGCGGACCTTTTCGCCGAGGGTATGGCTCACGGGGACGCGGGACGCAGGCGTCCATTCGGGCTCGGGGCAGGCGCGATCGGACCAGCGCCAGCCGCTCGGCTCATCGCAGCCGCGGAGCGTGCCGTGATCGGAGTCGACCCGGATCGATTCGATTCGAATGGTGTTCTCCGGCCTCGGCGCGGACGTGTCCCCTCCGCGCGGCGGCTCGCCGTTCGGCTCCCCCACGATGGCCTCCCGGGGCGCGAGGCCAGACCGGAAGAGCCACAGGCCTCCGGGCCGCTACGCCGCCCTCACGGGAAACCTCCGGTCGAGCCCCCCCGATCGTCAACTGCCGGGAGGGCGGGCCGAGCCGCGGTTTTCGAAGGCGGGAGAAATCGAAATCAGCGAAGGGCGGCGTGTTTCTCCCGCTCGGCTTCGAGGTAGGCGCGGCCTTCCTCGGCGGTATCGAAGAACGCGAGCGGCACGCCGTGCCTGAGGAGCGCGTCCGTGGCGCGGTTCAGCATCGTCCCGAGGACACGCACGGGGAAGGAGGCGCCGACGACGGCGATGCCGCGGATCGCCTTGGCGCCCTTGGCCTCGCGGACGGCCCAGACGCGCGCGTCGCGGGTCACGGAGATCGAGTGCGCGCTGTCGAAGAGACAATAGACCGCGGGCTCTTCGCGGCCCATCTCGTCGATGCGCTCGTAGAGGGCCATCATGTCGCCCCGCGTGACGTCGCCGCTCCAGCGCACGACGAGGATCGCTCCTTCTCGTCTGGACCAGTGCGCCCCCATCTTCTCGAAGCCGGCATCCATGTTCGCCACGACGGAACGAAGATACACGCTCGCGCGTGGTGATGGAAGGAGGCCGGTCCCATGACGAACAATGTCCTACCACCTGTAATTCGCGCGTGACGAGTTCGTCCAATGGATGCAAGATGGACGCGTTCGATGGGTTCGGCGCGGCGCGGAGAAGTCGCCGGCGCGCCCGATCTCGCGATCGAGTCTTTCGCACCGAGGGCGGACGGACGTCCTCGTGAAACCTCAGAGATCCCGGCACAGGAGGGCCGGTCGGGGATCCTTTTTTCCGGGTCGCCCGAGAACCATATCATCATGCCGCGACGCACCGTTCCCGAGCCGTTTGCACTGAAGGTGGGCACCCGTATCCGTGAGCTGCGCAAGGAGCGTGGATTGTCGCTCGGAAAGCTCGCCGACGCCTGTTATCTGTCGAAGGGCCATCTCTCGAGCGTCGAGCACGGGCTCGCCGCCATCACGATCCAGACGATCGAGCGGCTCGCGTTCGGCTTCGGCGTGCCCCCGCTCTACCTGCTCACGTTCGCCGCGGACGACGAGCGCGCGAAGACGGCGGAGCTGCTCCGCGAGATGTCGAACGCCGACGTGCGCAAGATCCGCCGCCGGATCCAGGAGGAGACCGGCATCCGCGTCAAGCGCAGCTAGGACAAAATTCGTCCCACCGTGCCCCGCGCGCCGCGTCACGGCGCGTCGGGCACGGTAGGACGAAAAGCGTCCGATCCGGGACCATTTTTCGGTTCTCCGTGCGTCCGAGGACGTGCATGATAGCTGGCCCCGTGTGATCCGGCCGATTCACGCGGGATCCATTTCGACGAACTTGCGACTTGCCGGCGTGTTTCGCCGGTCGGGCCGCGCTTTTTTGGCCCGAGAAAGACGAGGACCATGCCCCGACGATCCGTTCCCGATCCGTTTGCGATGCAGGTGGGCGCCCGTATCCGTGAGCTGCGCCTCGAGCGAAACCTGTCCCTCGCCGCCCTCGCGGACGCGAGCGCGCTGTCGAAAGGCCACCTCTCGAGCGTCGAGCACGGGCTCGCCGCCATCACGATCCAGACGATCGAGCGCCTCGCGATCGGCTTCGACGTGCCGCCGCTCTACATCCTGACCTTCCCGGCCGAGGACGAGCGCGCCCACGTGGCGGAGCTGTTGCGGCAGCTCTCGAACGCCGACGTCAAGAAGATCCGCCGGCAACTCCAGGTGGATCTCGGCATCAAGAAGGCGCGCTAGCGCTTTCCGCAGGTGATGATCCCGTGTACGCTCGAGGGCGTGCACGGGACACGCTTTTCGCTTCACGCTTTGCTTTGGACCGCTTCCTTCGGGCTTTTCGCCTGTGGCTCCGGGGATCCGGCGAATCCGGACCCGGGGCCCGCAAAGCCCCCGCCGCCCTCCGAATGCAACGGCCGCGCAGAGCTCTGCGACAGGCCCTTCGATACGGTGGCGTTCCCCGCGACGCACAATGCCATGTCCTCGTTCGAGCTCGGCTGGGCCGCGCCGAACCAGAACTTCGGCATGAAACACCAGCTCGAAGACGGCATCCGCGCGATGCTGATCGATACACACCGCTGGAACGACGATCTCTATCTGTGCCACTCGATCTGCGAGCTCGGGAAGACGCTCCTCGTGGACGCGCTCGTCGAGATGCGTGTCTTCCTCGACGCACACCCGCACGAGGTCGTGACGCTCATCATCCAGGACGGCATCACGCCCGAGGAGACGGCGGGCGTGTTCGAAAAAGCGGGGCTCGCAGGTCGCACGTACGCGCACGAGGACGGAGCACCCTGGCCGACGCTGCGGGAGCTGCTCCTCGATGGAAAGCAGCTCGTCGTGGGCGCCGAGGACGAGGGTCCGCCGCCCGCGTGGTATCACCATTTCTGGGGCATCGCCTGGGACACGCCGTATTCGTTCGAAAGCGTGGAGGACTTCAACTGCGCGCCGAACCGGGGGACACAAGGAAACGATCTGTTTCTCTTGAACCACTGGATCGGGCCGATCCCGACGCCCGAGCGGGGCGAGACGGCGAACGCGTACGAGGTGCTGTCGGCGCGGGCGAAGAAGTGCCAGACGGAGGGCGGGCAGATTCCGAATTTCGTGGCCGTCGATTTTTACGATCTCGGCGGGCTGTTCCAGGTGGTGGACGAGCTGAACGGGTTTTGACTGCGGTACGCGGCGGGACCGACTCCCCTACCCCTGCTCCGAAGCCGGCGTCGGCTGCCTGTGCAACATCAACGAGACGCCGAGCAACATCGCGGCCCCCGCCGCGGCGCCGAGGAACGGAGAGATCGGCCCCACGCGGCTGTACATGAAGCCCCACGTCACGGGCCAGATCGTCCGCGCCCAGCTCCCCGTCGATTGCGCATATCCGAGCACCGTGCCCCGCTGGTCCTCCCGCGCGAACTTCGACGCGAGCGACGAAATGGACGGGTTGTTGATCGCCACGCCCACGCCGATGAGGACGTTCGCGAGGACCATCATCCACGAATGCATCGAGAAGGCCGCGAAGAGCATGCCCGCGAGCATGAGCGCGGCCGCACACTCGACCAGCGTGAGCTCGCTGTAGCGCGCCGAGAGGCGCTTGATCAAGAAGCCCTGGATCACGACCCCGGACACGCCGAAGATCGCGAACATGTAGCCGACCTGCTCCCCGGTCCACCCGAATCGATCATGCGAGAGGAGCGGGAACGCGACGTTCAGGACCGTCATGGCCATGAACGTCAAGAAATACATCTGGAGGATCGTCACGACGCGTTTGTCGGAGACGATCTCCGTGAAGGTCGCCTCCTTCCGGGGCTCGTCCCGCGTGGGGCCACGATAGGCGTCGTGCCCGCCGCGCTCGGGCTCGCGCACGGGCCGCGTCTCCGGCATGAGCGCCGCAGCGAGAATCAGGTCGGCCAAGGCCATCACGGCCGCCGCGATCGGCGGCGCCCAGGACGCGATCTTGGCCGTCATGCTGCCGATCACCGGCCCCATGATCATCCCGAGCCCGATCCCCGCCCCGAGCCGCCCCATGGCCGCCGCGCGATCCTTCTTGTCCGTCACGTCCGCGATCGCCGCCTGACACGCGGCCAGGTTGCCCGCCGTCGCCCCCGCGAGCAGACGCGACACGAACAGGCACCAGAGCACCTGGAAGTGCACCGCCGCGGCGAAAAGCACCATGCTCGCCGCATTGCCGGCCAGGCTGAGCACGATGACCGACCGACGGCCCAGCCGATCGGACAAACGCCCGAGCACGGGCGTCGCCAGCGCCTGCGCCAGCGAATAACTGCTGATCAGCATTCCGGTGACGGTGCCCGTCCACTCCTCGGACACCAGCGGCTTCACGTAAAACGGGAGCAGCGGAATCGTGATCCCGAACCCGACGAGGTCGAGGAACACGGTCAAGACGACGACGAAGAGGACGCGGTCGCGCACCTTCTCGCGCGAGACCGCTTCGGCGGTGGACATGGCTGTTTCTGGCATCGGGAGGGACGTGAGGGGGCGTCCTACCCATGACAGAAAGCCAAGCTGCTGTCACGCGAAAATGTCTAATGCCAGCGGACGAGGCGCGCCGCGAAGCGATCCGGCAAGGACTCGTGCGCAGGGATGACGCGGACGCCGAAAGCGTGCTCACCGCTCTCGTGGGTGGGAATTTCGCCCTCGAAGCGATGGCGGCCGCCGCCGAGATCCGACGCGTGACGCATCGAAGCGCCCTCCGCGCCGCGGAGCGCGCCGTTCGGGCCCGGACGACCATAATGAAGCTCGACGACGACGTCGCCCGGCGAGAGGACGCCGAGGTGGATCTCCGCCGCGACGCGCAAAGGCTCGCCGCTCGGGAGGCGCGAGGGGCCGAGCTGCGCCACGGAATCGACACGTACGGAGCCCCAGGCGGCGCGCACGCGGGCCTTCCATTCGCAGACGGCGCGCGCCGCGAGGAGGCCATCCTCCGTCATGCGGCGATGTCGCTCGAGAGCAGGCTCGTAATACATTTCGGCATACTCGCGCGCCATGCGGGTCGTGTTGAACGCCGGGCCGATCGTGGCAATGCTGCGCTTCATGCGGGCTATCCAGCTCCGCGGGAGGCCGGCGGTGTCACGCTCGTAATAAAGCGGGACGATGTCCTCTTCGAGCAATCGATAGAGGGCCTGGGCCTCGACGTGGTCGCCGTGGCCGGTGTCCGCGTACTCCTCGCCGCGGCCAATGGAAAAGCCATTGTCGCCCGCGTATCCCTCGGGCCACCAGCCGTCGAGGATGCTCGCATTGAGGACGCCGTTGAGGCCGGCCTTCATGCCGCTCGTGCCGCTCGCTTCGAGGGGTCTGCGCGGGGTGTTGAGCCAGACGTCGACGCCCGCGACGAGGGTGCGCGCGACGCCCATGTCATAATCCTCGACGAAGACGATGCGGCCGCGGAAGGGCTCGGCCATGCCCGCGCGCACGATGTCACGAATGAGCTCCTTGCCGCCCCAGTCCTGCGGGTGCGCTTTGCCGGAAAAGACGAGCTGCACCGGGCGATGCGGCTCGTGGAGGATCCGCGCGAGGCGCGCCGCGTCGCGGAGGAGGAGCGTGCCGCGCTTGTACGTGGCGAAGCGGCGGGCAAACCCGATCGTGAGCGCCTTCGGGTCGAGGAGGCGCTCGATCCGCGCCGGATCCTCGGCGCGCCCCTTCTGCGCGGAAAGGACGGCGAGGCGGGCGCGAATCTGCTTCACGAGGCGCTCTTTGCGGCGGATGTGCGCGGCCCAGAGGACCTCGTCGGGAATCTCGGCGATTTTCGCCCAGACGCCAGGCTCGGCGGCACGTTCGAGGAAATCGGGACCGAGGTAACTCGCATACAGCGAGGCGAGATCGCCGTCGAGCCAGGTGGGGACGTGGACGCCGTTCGTGACCGAGCCGATCGGGATTTCGGAGGCAGGGAGGCCCGGCCAGAGGACACTCCACATGGCGCGCGCCTCGCGGCCGTGGAGCATGCTGACGCCGTTGTAACGGTCGGCCATTCGAATGGCGAGGACCGGCATGGAGAACTCGCTGCCGGGCCGATCGGGATCGACGCGGCCGAGGCGCATGGCCTCCTCGGCCCCGAGCCCGAGGCCCTCGCCGAGGACCTTCAGATACGGGAGCGCGAGGTCGTGCGCGAATGCATCATTTCCGGCCGGCACGGGGGTGTGCGTGGTGAAGACGTGGCCCGCCGCGGCCGCCTCGGACGCCACGACGAAAGGCGCGCCGGTGCGCGCCATGATCTGACGGACTCGTTCGAGCGCGAGGAACGCGGAATGGCCTTCGTTCATGTGGCAGACGCGCGGCTCCTCTGCCAGCGCGGAGAGGAGCCGGACGCCGCCCACGCCGAGCAGGACCTCCTGGCAGATGCGGTGCGCGCGATCGCCGCCATAGAGGGTATTCGTGAGCGCCCGATCCTCGGGCGGGTTTTCGGGGATGTCGGCGTCGAGCAAATAAAGCGGGACGCGGCCGACCTGCGCGCGCCAGGCCTGGAGCTTGACCTCGCGCCGGGCCGCCTCCCCGCGCGCGGGGAGCTCGACGGACGTGAACACGCGCCGGCCCTTTTCGTCGTTCACGGGCGAGACGGGCAAATCGTGCCAGTCGTTCGGCGGATATCGCTCGTTCTGCCAGCCCTCGATATCGAGGCTCTGGCGGAAATACCCCTGCGAGAACGCGATTCCCACGCCGACGAGCGGCAAGCCGAGATCACTCGCGCTCTTCAGGTGATCGCCGGCGAGGACGCCGAGCCCCCCCGAATACACGGGCAAACACTCGTGGACGCCGAATTCCATGGAGAAATAGGCCACGGTGCCGCGCGACGCCGCGTTCTTGCCGTATTTCCGGTCGAACCAGGTGGAGCGGTCGAGGTAATCGCGCAGGGAGCGCTCGACCGCGGAGAGGGCCCGGAGATACCCATCGTCCCGCGCGAGCTCGTCGAGGCGGCGCTGCGAGGCGAGCTGGAGCAGGAGGATCGGGTTGTGCGCGACGCGCTCGTACAGCTCGGCGTCCACGCGCCAATAGAGCTCACGCGCGGCCGGGGTCCACGTCCACCACAGATTTTGCGCAATCGTGACGAGCGGCGCGAGCTCCGGCGGTATCGTCGGGAAGATCTGGTACCGGTGGACCGTGAACATGGGCGCACCGTAGAGCATCGAGCGGTTCGATGCTCGCGAGATCGGCGAGCCCGAGATCAATCGCAGTGGCCGGCTCCGTCCGCGTTGAGAAGGCCGGATCGGAGAAATACTTCGAGGCGGCCACGCTCGCCCATACCGAGGAGGCGTGCCCCGCGCGGCGAGACGATCACCGGGATTCTCCGGTCGAACGAGCCCTGCTCCCATTCTTTTTGCCAGGACTCCAGGGTCTTTTTGTCGTTTTCCCCGACGATGAGCTCGGGCAAACCCGCGACGCGGCGGAGCTCGTCGAGCACGCACGAATCGGAGATGTCCCGGGCGTGAACCCACAAGGCCCGATACAAGAGCGTCTTCAAGGACTCCGCGCGGGCCGGGTCGTGCCGGCGAGCGGCCGCGACGAGGAGCGTCGCCCGCTCGGTGTTCGGCCGCGCAGGCGGGGTGCTGATGCTGACGGCAGGCTCGCGTTGCCGCACGGAGAGGACCTCGCGCTGGAGCTCCTCACGCTCGGGGGTCGTGTTTTTCGCGGGGATGGGGAGGTGCGGCATGTGGCGGATGCCGCGCCATTCGACCTTGCGCTCCGCGCCGAGCTCCAGGAGCCGCTCGTTCTGCGCGTGGCAGAATGGGCAATTGAGGTCGCCGTAAAATACGTACGGCGCGCTCGAGGCCGCGCCCTGGGCCGGCTCATTCATGAATGATCACCGTGGTCCCTTCCCCGAAATCGTCGCCCGCGTTCACCGCATGCCAGCCGTCCGGCACGGGCGGGTCGGTCCAGAGGAATACGCGGTGCGCGTCGACGGGGGAGAGATTGACGCAGCCGTGGCTGCGCGGCGTGCCGAAGACGTCGTGCCAGTAGGCCGTGTGGAGCGCGTATCCACTCTCGAAATACTGGATGTACGGGACGTCGCGGAGCTGGAACGTGCCCTCGCCGCGGCGACGCGTGACGCCGTACTCGCCGTCGCCCTTCGTCGGGATCTTCTCCGCGCCTCCGGCCGCGGGGGCGGGTTTGCCCTTCGCCGCGCCGGGCTTCGCGGCGGCCGGCTTCGCCGCGGGTTTGCCGCCCTTCGCAGCCGCCTTCGGGTCGGGCTTGCCGCCGGGCTTTGCGCCTTTGTCGCCGGCCTTCGGCGCCGCGGGCTTGCCGCCGCCGTCAGGCGAATGCGAGGCCGCGACGGTCGTGACCTTGGCGCCGCCCACGCTCGAGCCCTCGTTCGAGTCCATGGTGGCCGTGATGTGCTTGTTGCGAATCTTGAAGACGCCGCGGACCGTGGCCGTGGTCTTCTTGGGATCGTCGAGGCCAGCTTTGCCCGTGGAGACGAGCGTCGCGTAAATGGGGCGCTTGCCCTCCCACATCACGAAGGTCTGGTTCGTGATGGAGATCTCGATCCATTTCTTGCCCTTCTCGGCGTCCTCGGGGAACGAGGCGGGCGGGACGGCGAGGCCGACGTCGAGCTGGCTGAGCCAGCGTTTGTCCTTCGTGCGGTAATACTTGACGCCCTCGACGGTCTTCATGGTGCCGGCGAGCGCGTGGGCGCTGCGCCATTCGACGTCGCTGTCGGGAATGGCCTTGCCCTTGGAGATGCGGTACGTCTTGGCGCCCTGCGTGCGGACGAACGCGAGCGGGAGCGAGAACTCGTCCGTGAGCTCGAGCCCGTGCCAGGGCGAGCCGAGGTCGGGCTTGATCTTGGTATTCGGCGCGAGGCGCAGATCCGTGGTGATCGCGAAGCGGCGATTGAGGTTGTCCTCGCCCGTGGGGAAGGAGCCGATGAGCGAGAGGCCCGTGTGGCGACGCGCGCGGTCGGCGAAGACGGCGAAATCGGGGACCTTGAAATCGCTGATGTTGGGGACGAGGCGTTTTCCGCCTTCGAGCCAGAAAGGAATGGGATCCGCGTCGGTCTCGCCGCCGAGGAGCTGGCCGAGCGCGAGCTCCTGCGAATTTTTCCCGAGGCCCATCTCGCCGATGTGCTTGCCGGGAACGGGGACGCCGCGCTCGTCGATCGGTACGTCGGGCGCGCCGAGGACGACCTGGTTCACCGTGGCCTCGTTCTGCTTGTACCAGTCGAGGTGCTCCTGGAGCTTGAACTCGGAGTCGAACTGCTGCTTGGCCGTCGGGACCTTGATGTAGAGCGGGAGGACGGCCCGGACGAACGCATATCGATACGGCAGCGCTGCCTTGAGGTCCGGGCGCTTGGCGGCGGCCTTGAGGATGGGACTTTCGAGGTCGGTCGTGGCGTCATCCCCGGCGCACACGAAGCCCTTCGGGTGAATCTCGTACCAGCCGCCCGGACAACCGGCCTTGCCGACGGGCTCTTCCGAGCGGGCGACCTTGGCCCCGACGCGCAGATAACCGAGCTTCTTCGCAGTGTCGCGCGGCTCGGCGTAGACGGTGGTGACGAACGCCGTGATGCCGAGGAGCGGTTTGTCCGGAGGCGGCGGGGGCTCGGGGACGGAGTTCTGGCCCTGGGTAGCGGGCGGCGGCGCGGCCGCGTCGTCGGGGACGCCGCCGTCGGCCTGCGCGGTCGCGCCGGGGCGCTTGCAGCCGAGGGCGGCGAGGGCGGCGAGGGTGGCGAGGGTGAAGGCGCCGAGCCGCGCGCGGCCCGAGCCCACAAAAAGCGAGGGTGCGGAGGAGCGAGCGCGCGGGATCATGGGGGATGGATGCCAAAAGATGCGGCCGGATGCAAAGGGAAGGTGCGAGGTGGAGGGAGAACGATCGGCCCGAGGTGGGATGCGACGTACTTCCGTGCGCCGCCGCGCCGTGCGAGGCTTCGCGCGCGAGCCATGATCGACGTGAGCGTGCCTTGCCCATGTGGAGCGGGCGCGCGGAGCGGCTGCTTGAAGGAGGGCTAGACGAGCAGGCCCGGCAGCGGCCCATTGCAATAGGCCGGATTGCCGAACGTCGTGACGGGCACGCCCATGGCGTGGGCGATCGCGATCAGAAGATCGTTGTGGTAGGCGCCGGAATGCTTGAACCATCGCCCGGTGTTCAGCGCGCCGCCCGCGCCGCCCATGAGGAGCAGCGGGACGTCGCGGCGCGCGTGGGTGTTGCCCTGCGCAATGTCGCTGCACCAGAGGATGACGGTGTTGTCGAGGACCGTGCCGTCGCCCTCGGGGACGCTGTCGAGCTTCTGGCAGAGGTACGCGAGCTGCTGCGCGTGCCAGTTGCCAATGTCGATGAGCGCCTGCTGCCGCTTCGTGTCCGAGTCGCTCGAATGCGAGAGCGTGTGGTGCGGCTCGTCCAGCCCGAGCCAGGTGAAGACCTTGCCCGTCTGGACCGTGGTCCACTGGATGCTCGCGACCCGCGTGAGGTCGCAGATGAGCGACATCGCGAGGAGGTCGAGCTGGGTCTTGGCGATCTCCGGATAGTTGTCGTTTTCGAGGGGCTCGACGGGCGCGCCGAGGAGGGGCGGGTTGCAAGAGCCGCCGATGACGCCGGGCGCGTCGAGGCGCTTTTCGATCTCGCGGACGGCCTCGAGGTGCGCGTCGACCTTCATGCGATCACTCGTGCCGAGGCGCGAGGAGAGGTGCTTGTAGTCGCCGCTCACGGCGTCGAGCACGGTCTTTCTCTGCGCGCGCAGGCGCGCGAGGGCCTCGGGGTCGGTTCCGAGGTCCGAGAAGATGCGCTTGTACGCCTGGTACGGGTCGTCCTCGGGCGGGACGGGTTGTCCGGGGCCGCGGTAGGAGATGCGCGCCGAGACGTTGGCGTACTGGACCTGGACGCCGAACTCGAGCGAGGGGAAGCGCGTGGTCTGGCCGAGCTGGTCCGCGAGGAACTGGTCGAGCGAGATGCCGCCGGCCCAGCCGACCATCTTGCCGGGGTTACACGCGTACGGGAAGAGCGAGCCCTCCTGGAGCTCGGTGCCCGTGAGCGCGTGGCCGATGCCCTGCTGGTGCGGGTCGCCGGGGCCGTGGTAGGCGGACTCGTAGTCGACGCCTTCGAGGAGGATCGCCTTCTTCTTGAAGGGCTCGAGCGGCGCGAGGATGGGGCCGAAGGTGAAGTCGGTCTCGGTGCCCGTGGGGATCCACGCGGGTCGGACCGTGCCGAGGCCCGTAAAAAAAACGACAAAACGCTTCGGGAAGGCGGTGGCGCGGGCCGAATCGGCCATGGCCCCGAGGAACGGCAGGCCAACGGCCACGCCGCCGAGGCCGCGAAGGAGCGTGCGACGGCTCAGGGTCCTCTGTTTCATGGTGCCTGCGTCACGACGGCCCGGCGATACCGGAACGCGTCGGTCTGGGTGAGGGCGACGAGCAGCTTCTGGACGTTGAAGCCGCTCTCCGCGAAGGCCTTCTGGATCTCGCTCATCGAGCAACGATCGTCCTCGCCTTCGACTCTGCCGTAGGCGAAGCGGAACCACTGGGTGGCGACACACTGGCGCGCCTCCTCGCTCTGCGCGAGGCGCTGGCCGAGCTCGACGACGCCCTCGAAGGGGCCGTCGATGCCGCGGGTGTCGACGAGCTCGCCGGAGTCGTCGATGGGCAAACCCTGTTCGGTGTCGCGGTAGAGGCCGATGCCGTCGTAGTGCTCGAAGCCGAAGCCGACGGGATCCATCTTCACGTGGCAGCCCGCGCAAGCCGGGTTCTCCGAGTGCTCGGCGAAGCGCTCGCGCGTGGTGGCGTCGGGGCGGATGTCGGGCGCGTTGAAGGCGGCGTTGTTCGGCGGCGGCGGGAGGATCTGGCAGAGGAGGCGCTCGCGGACGAACTTGCCGCGATGCACGGGCGAGGTCTGGTTCGGCTTGCCCGTGGCGGCGAGGACGCTCGCGTGCGTGAGGATGCCGGAGGTCTTCGTGGGATCGAGCTCGACGCGCTCGAAGCTCTGCGTGGCCGGGCCATCCTCGACGCCGTAGAACGAGGCGAGCTCGGCGTTCAGTAGCGAATAGTTGGCGGTGAAGACGCTGCCGATGTCGCCCTGGCCCTCGAAGATGACGTCTTCGAGGAAGGCGAGGGTCTCGGCCCGCCAGAGCGGTCGCAGGCCCTCGTAGTACTTGGGGTACGCGGAGCTGTCCTTCTTGATGTTGTCGAGGTGGGAGAGGCCGAGCCACTGGGCGTTGAAGTTCGCCACGGCCTCGCGCGCCCGCGGATCACCCAGCATGCGGCGCGCTTCGTTGGCGATCTCTTCCTTCGTGCCGAGGCGCCCCTCGTCCGCGGCCGCGAAGAGGGCCTCGTCCGGCATGGTGCCCCAGAGCATGTACGAGAGGCGCGAGGCGATCTCGTGGTGGGAGAGCGGCACGACGTCGGCCTCGACGGGGTCGGGCATGCCGAACTCGACGCGGTAGAGGAAGTGCGGGGACTGGAGCATCACCTGGAGGACGAGCTCGACGCCCTTGGAAAAACCGTCCTCGCCGAGGCCCCACGAGAAGACGTCCTGGAGGCGCGAGACCTCGTCGTCCGTGAGGGGTCGGCGATACGCGCGGCGGCCGAAGGTCTGGATGAAGGTGGTGGCGCACGCCTGCTGCCCGATCGTTTCGGGATTACAGGGGAGCAGGGCGCCGAGGTCCTTCACCGCGCGGGCGGCGATCTGCTCGGCCGCGACCATGTACTGCTCGGCGAGGATCTGTGTGACGCCGAGGGCCGTGGCCTGGTTGTCGAAACCCATGGCCTCTTCCTCGGGCACGAAGCTCGAAGCAGGCTGGGTGTCGTCACCGAGCAGGTCGCGGACGGTGTTGTTGTACTCGAACCGGGTCATACGCCGGATGGGCGATTTGCCGGGGATCGTGCCGACGCACTGGAAGGCAGGAGCCTCCCCGGTATCTTCGCCCGGCGGGTCGCCGATGTGACCCGAACAAGCCGCGAGGGACGCCGCCGCAGAAAGGGCGAGGGCGCCACCGAAAAGCCAGGGCAAGCGCACAGCGTGGGTCATGAGCAAGGATCCGCGGGGGCTTGGCCGCGGCTCTCCGAGCGTAGAAGAAGGTGGGCCGGGCGTCGACCATTTCCTGATGCCGTACGCGTGCTTCGGCTCGACGGCGAAGGAGAGATCGCTACCCTGCGGGCCGTGCCCAGAAGGGGAATCCGCCGCGCCGCCGGGATGCTCGCGCTCACGACCGCCGCCGTCACCGCCTCCGCGGCCGCATCCGCCGCCGCTCCCGCTCCCCCCTCGCCGGTCGGGGGCCGCTTGCGCTTCGGCGTGGAGGTCGCGGCGCGCTGGTTCGCGTACTCGGACCCGCTGAAGGTCGCCACGAACCTGCGGCCGTACGACGTCGTCGGGGTGCCGATGATCTCCCTCGGCGGTGAGCTCGAGCCCTTGCGATGGACACGCGTGCCGGTGCTCGAAGGCGTGGCCATCACGGGCGAGTACACGTTCGCGCCGCACCTCACGTCCGCCGTGACCGAGGGGCGCGATATCCAGACGAGCTGGGATCACGGGAATCTGGGGCTCCGGGTGCCGATCCGGCTCGGGCGCGGGGAGCGCGCGCCGGTGGTCGCGCCGCGCGTGGGGTACGGCTGGCTCGGTTTTTCGTTCCAGGAGACAGGGCCGCTCGCGGCGGAGATCCCGACGGTGAGCTACACGCTCGTGCGCGTGGGCCTCGACGGGCGGATCCGGATCGCGGGGCCGCTCACGCTGGTGGCGGCATTCGAATATCTAGAGCCTACCTCGGGCGGGGCGCTCTACGAGCGGTTTCGGGATGCGACGATCGGCGGGATCGACGCGGATCTCGGCGTCGCATTCGCGCTGACGAAGGGGACGGAGCTCTCGCTTTCGTTCGGGTATACGCGGTTCTTCTCGACGTTCGTGCCCGTGCCGGGCGACGCGTACGTGGCCGGCGGGGCGCTCGATCAATTCGGCGGTGTGAAGCTTGGGATCGACTATGCCCCGTGAAAACCGTCCCCTCGGGCGCGCGCTCGTCTCCGCGCTCTTGCCGCTCGTGATCACGCTGCTCGCCGCGGGTTGCCCCGGCCGGCTGGAAGACCCCGACCGCTTCCTCGACGGCGGCGGCGGCTTCACCTGCCCGGACATCGTGACGGAGCTCTTTCCGAAGAGCTGCGGCGGATCGATCTGCCACGAGGGCGCCGAGCCGGCAGCGGGGCTCGATCTGATAGCGCCGGGCGTGGTTTCACGGCTCGTCGACAAGATGGGACGCGATTGCCCGGGGATCCTGGTGGACCCGGTGGTCCCGGAGTCGAGCTTGCTTTACGAAAAATTGCAGCCGCTGCCGAGCTGCGGGTCGCCGATGCCGATCGGACAACCGACGCTGACGCCGGAGGAGCTCGCCTGCGTACGAGAATGGATCTCGGCGCAGTCGCCGACGGGCGGTGGGAACGGAGACGGCGGGGGCGGGCCGTAGGGATCCGGGCGGCCGTGTCACGCGGCCGTGACAGCGGGCGTCACGCGGCCATGACACCCGTCATGGCGTCGTGTCGATGGGAGGGATGCGCTCGTGGCCGCGCGGCGGAAACCTGCTGCATCCGTCGGCCGTGCGCGACTGGTATCGCCTTTGCGATGGGCTTCGTACCCCCCGACGCGACGGATGGTCGCAAGCGATATCCGCCTCCGCGAGAAAGAAAGCGTGACGAATCCATGACGAAGAAAATTTTTGGTTTGCCGGCGTTCGCCCTCCTTGCCTGCATGCTCCCGGCCTGCGCCGTCGATTCCATGACGGAGGTCGAGGACGGCATCGACATGCCGGGAGCGGCGCCCGCGAGCGCACAGGTGGATGGAAAGATCGCGACACTGGAGCTGTCCGGCGGGAAGGTGATCTTCGTCGACGAGGGGGACGGCGTTGGTTTCTGGGAGATCGGGAACGTCGATCTCTCGTCGCTGCTCCACGAGCAAAATGCCTCTGCGCTCGAGGTCTTCCTCGCGCTCGCGCCGGAAGGGACGCCCGTCCCGTCGCGGCTCGTGGAGCATCACGCCGAGGTCGCCGCGCGGACCGGCACGGTGCCCGCGGAGCCGCGAAAGCTCGCGCCGACGTTCGTGATGCCCGAACTCGCGTATCTCACGAACGAGCCCTTCGACTACCACGGCTCGGGCCTCAACTGCTGGGGCTGGGGAGGGACGCTCAGCGATTACAATGCGTCGACGGGCTACGACTCCTTCGATCTCGCGACGTTCCGGAGCAGCTTCATCGCCGACTCGCAGATCACCGGAACCGTGGCCGCGGTCTCGAACGGCTCCGGCACCCTGTACTCGACGTCCGCGGGCGGCGGCGGGTGGTTCGATACCTCGTGGAGCCACGAGCGCGAAATGGCCATTTGCGCGTCGAAGGCCATCCCGTACGGCCAGCCGGGGAGCTGCGACGGCAATGGCGTCTTCGTGAACGTCACCGTGCAGCGCACGGACGACGCTGTAACGTTCGTGGGTGTCGACACGCTCGACCTCGAAGCGTTCGGCGTGGGCGCGCGCTTCCGCTCGAACGCCACCAATACCGGGAGCCGCGCGCGCAAGTATCGCATCCAGGCCACGTTCAATGCCGAAAACGACACGAGCCCCACCGCCGACACGGAGTGCCAGGACCAGGCCGCGGTGGTCTGGCGGTCGAAGCATACGGGCGGCGGCATCATCCTCCCGTAGACAAACTCTGGTTCCAGGACACTATACGCGACCACGAGTAACGCATTGTCGTGACGCAGCCAACCGGCCATCGCGCGCTGCGCATTTCAGGTCTCGAGCATCTCCACACGCCACCCCGATCGGAGGTATACCGCCAGGGACGTATGCCTGAGACCACCCTCGTGGAGCGCTTGCGTGGTGTGGAGCGGCTCTGCCTGCCGGTATGGGTCTTCGACGTGGAGCGGGCCCGCATGGCCTGGGGGAACGCCGCCGCCCTCGAGATCTGGCGCTCGCCGAGCCTCGACGAGTTCCTCGCCCGCGACTACTCCGATGCCTCCGCCGCAACCCGCACCCGCAACGAGGGCTTGCTCCGCAAGCTGCGCGCGGGCCACGACGCGCACATCGAGCACACGTTCACGTTCTATCCCCGCGGCGAGCCCTTGCACCTGCGGGTCTTCATGTCCGCCATCGAGCTCGACGACGGGCGCTTCGCCCTGCTTTACGAAGGCCACGTGCGGACCGAGGAGCAAGACCCGAGGATCCTGCGTAGCGAAGAGGCGCTGCGGCACGTCTCCGCGATGGTCGCGCTTCTCTCCACGGAAGGCGCAGTACTCGTGACGAACCCGGCCGCCGAGCGCGCCTTCGGCAGGTCGAGCACGCCGTCGGCCTGGTTCGAGGACCCAAGCGCGGCGGCGCGGATCCTGAAGGTCGCCCAGACCCAGGAGGTGCTGCACGAGGAGCTCGTCGCGCTCACGAACGACGGGCCGCGATGGCACGCCGTGGAGGCGCGGCGGACGAGTGATCCGGCGACCGGGAAGCACGCGGTCGTCGTGCATCAGGTGGACGTGACCGAGCGGCGGGAGCGTGAGGCGCTGGTCGAGGCGCAGCAGCGCGAGATCCTGGAGCTGTCGGCGCCGCTGCTCGACGTCGCCGAAGGGATCGTCGCGGTGCCGATCGTCGCGGCCTTGACCGAGGCGCGGAGCGCCGAGCTCGAACGGCGGCTCCTGCCCGGCGTGGCTTCGCGCGGGGCGCAGGTGGTCGTGTTCGATCTGACGGGCGCGACCGCCTCGGAGGGCGAAGGGCTCGCCCAGCTCGTGCGGCTGATCAGCGCCGTGCGGCTGCTCGGCGCGCGGCCGATGGTGACGGGCGTGCGGCCGGCGCTGGCGAGAGAGCTCGTCCAGAGCGGCGCGGAGCTCGCGGGCGCGTCGGTGATGCGATCGCTGCGGGATGCGCTTTCGGCGTCGCGCCCGCCGCAGCGGCCTTTCCGGCGCTGAAGCGCGATTCGGGCGGCGAGGGTCTGTCTCGGTCGAAGGACGGCGCACGTTCGACGGGCCCGATTTTGAACAATCGGGATGCCATGCCATAATGCGTCTGAATTTTGCGTCGAGGGTGGGGCCGGACGGGACGAAATCGGCCGAGACGGAGGGTCGACGCAGGGGGCGCCATGAGTTTGCCGGTCGCAATCGGGGACGTGATCGCGGACAAATACCGCGTCGATCGCCTCCTCGGCTCCGGCGGAATGGGCGTGGTCGTCGCGGCCACGCACCTCGAGCTGCGCACGCGCCGCGCGATCAAGGTGATGCAGCCCCACGTGGTCGCCTCGGCCCTCTGCGTCGAGCGCTTCCTGCGCGAGGCGCGGGCCCTGTCCGAGCTCCGCAGCGCGCACGTCGCGCGCGTCTACGACGTCGGACGCCTGCCGAACGAAGCGCCCTTCATGGTCATGGAGTACCTCGAAGGACAAACCTTGCTTTCGCGGCTCGCCGAGGTCGGTCCGCTGCCCGTGGAGGAGGCGGCGACCTACGTGCTGCACGCGTGCGAGGCGCTCGCCGAGGCCCACGCGCTCGGCATCGTGCACCGCGACCTCAAGCCCGACAACCTCTTCCTGACCCAGGCCCACGACGGCTTGCCCTGCGTCAAGGTGCTCGATTTCGGGGTGTCGAAGCTCCTCCGCGACGAGGGCCCGACCCGCACGAGCACCGGCGCGATCGTGGGCTCGCCTCTCTACATGTCACCCGAGCAGATCAACGCCGCGCGTGACATCGACGGGCGCAGTGACATCTGGTCGATGGGGATCATCCTCTTCCAGCTCGTCACGGGGGAATGTCCTTTCGGAGGCAGCAACGTGCTGCAAATCCTCTCCCAGCTCGCGAACAAGAAGCCGCCCGTGCCGTCCTCCCTCCGCGAGGACCTGCCGCCGGGCCTCGACGCGGTGATCCTGCGTTGCCTGGAGAAAGACCGCGAGCGGCGTTATCCGGACGTGGTCGCCCTGGCGCGTGATCTCGCGCCGCTCGCGCGCCCCGACCCGGAGCCGCCGGCGGCGCTCGTCGCGCGCATCGAGCGTGTCCACGCCCAGGCGACGAAAAAAGCCGCGATGGCGATCGCCGCGGTGCCCGAGGTCGATGCGAGCTTCGCGCTGCGAGCCGATCAAGCGATGGACCTCGCCCGCACGCCTCCGCCGTGGACGAGCCCGGGCATTCGAACGACGATTCCGGCAGGCGGCGCGACGCGCCCGTCGGGCGACGCGCCGACCGAGACGCATGCGGCAAAACCACGGCGCGCCATGCTGCGGCATTTCGCGGCGGCCACGATCGTGCTTTCGCTCAGCGTGTCGCTCGGCGGATTCTTTTACAAGATGTCCCCGGGGGACCATGCGACCGCGTCGCCGGTCCCCGCCGCATCGTCCTTTCTGCTCCCTCCCCTCCCCGCGACGCTCCCGAGCACGGGTTTGTCCGCGCCGGAGGAGGCCCCAAAAGAAGCAAAAACCGTCGCGTCCGCGGCCGCTTCCGTCGGGGTCGTTCCGATTTCGTCGGGGTCGACGCATCCTTCGACCACAGGGCGGACGGTTTTTCCACAGAATCGCTCGACACCCCGACCTCCTCCGCGCTATTGACGAACATCTTCTGCGCGAGGACGGCTGCGCCATGGCGCACGGGGGCTTGCCTACGAATGGTCCTATTGGCTCGCGTGATGATCGGTAGGAATCACCCCCGCGTCGCGGCCCTCTTCCTCGGGGCCACGTTCGCCGTGACGCTCGCGGACAGCGCGTCCGCCGAGGCGCCGCCCGATGTCCGGGCGACCGCGGAAAAACTCTACCAGGACGCCTACGTGCTCGCGCTCGAAGGCCACCACGCGCGCGCCTGCGAGATGTACGAGGAGAGCGATCGGCTCGATCCGGCGAACGGGACGAAGCTCGAGCTCGCCCGATGTTACGAGGCGACGGCGCGTCCCGCGAGCGCGTGGGCGCTCTACGTCGCGGTCGCCGAGGCCGACAAGGCGACCGGGAAAAACCGAGCACGCGAGGCCGAGGCGCGCGCCCGCGCCGACGCCCTCGAAGCCGAGCTGCCGAAGCTCGTGCTGATGGTGCCCGCGTCCGTCGCGGACCGCGCAGGCCTTTCGATCACGCGCGATGGCGTGTCGGTCGGCGAGGCGCTCTGGGGCGCGCCGATGCCGGTGGATCTCGGAAAACACACGATCCGCGCCATCCGGCCGGACAGACTCCCCTGGGAGAGCGTCGTGAACGTGTCGAAGAATGGCGAGACGGTGACCGTGGCCATCCCCCCGCCCGCGGCATGGGCGCCGCCGCGCATACGCGAGGTGCCACGTGGACGCGACGAACGGCGAAGCCTGGGCCCTCCGCCCGTCCTGGCCCTGGCGCTCGGGGGCGTGGCCCTCGCGGGGTTCACGGTCGGCGGCGTGACCGGCGGGCTGGCCTTCGCGAAATGGGAGGAGGTCAAGGAGATGGCGCCCAGGCAATGCGGCGCGCCCGCGAGTTTGTCCGGGTGCACGCAAGCCGTCGCCGACAAGGGGGCCGAGGCGTCGCGGTTCGCGGGCGCGTCGACGGCGGGGTTCGTCGTCGGAGGCGCCGCGCTCGCCGCGGGCGCGATCATCTGGCTCACGAGCGTGCCGGGCAAACGGCCGGCCGCCGGGCGTTTCGAGATCCTGCCGGCCGCGGGGCCTTCGGGCGTGGGCGGCGTCGTGCGAGGAGCGTTCTGATGCGAGGCGCGGCTCGTCCTTCTGGTCTTCGTGTCCTCGGGGCGCTCGCCGTCGCGACCGCGAGCCTCTCGGCTTGCGGGATCGTGGTGGGCATCGAGCCCATCGGCGTCACCTCGGGCGCGGGCGGCAGCGGCGGCAGCGGCGGTGGCGACGGCGGCACCGGCGGCGGCGAGCCGGACGGCGGCACCGGCGGCGCGCCTCCGCAGGGGCTCGGCTGCGACGACGCGATTCCGCTCTTCTTCGTGGATTGGGGCACGGTGGAGTTCGACGCCGAGACGACGGAGGCGCCGGGGACGATCGAGAGTGGCCCGTTCACGGGGTGCACGACGTCGAGCGGCCCGGAGCACGTGTACGTCTTCGACGCGGAGCAGACCGGATATCTGACGGCGAGCCTGCCGGCCACGGCGACGACCTTCGACAGCGTGCTCTACGCGCGCCGGACGAGCTGCTCGAACCCGGACGGGGTGGTGCTCTGCCATGACCAGGTCGCCCTCGGCGGCGAGCTCCTTTCGTTCCCGGTCACGGCGGGCGAGCGGATCTACCTCTTCGTGGACGGCCGGACGTCGGAGGATCGGGGCGCCTACCACCTGACCGTGAGCTTCTTTTCGGGCACGAGCTGCACGGGCCCGGTGCCCGTCGTGCTCGGGACGGCGATCGGCACCTCCGCCATGGTGCTCGGCATGAACAAGGCCGGTCCCGACAACGACGCGAAATGCGGAGCCTGCGCCACGAACGATTGCGCGGGGCAAGGGCGGCAGTCGATTTATTCGATCAAGGCGCCGCTCGCGAAGGAGATCGAGGTGAAGCTCGACGCGACCTTCGACGCCGTGCTCTACGCGCGTACCGATTGCGAGAACGACATGTCCCAGCTCACGCAGGAGGGGTGCATCGACGCGCCGGAGAAGGGCGATGAGGTCATCCGCATCCCGGGCGGCGTGACGCCGACGATCCTGTTCGTCGATACGAACGCAGGGAGCCCCGCGGGTCCCTTCTCGATGCAGCTCACCTTGAAGTGAAGCGATGCCCCAGCGGGCGGGCCCATCCGGTCTCCATGCTTCCGGTTGGTCCCTCCGGACCCCAGGTACGCCGCCGGGGGGAATCATGACGCAAGCCGCGAAGAAGGATCCCAGGGACCTCGGGCAGAAACCTCCGTTCCCGCAGCAGGAGCAGGAGCACCCCGGCGTCGAGTCGAGCATGCAGCCTCGAGCAGACCACGGGGAGACGTCCTACCGAGGGCTCGGTCGCTTGAAGGATCACGTCGCCCTGATCACCGGCGCAGACAGCGGTATCGGGCGCGCCGTGGCGATCGCCTACGCACGCGAGGGCGCAGACGTGGGCATCGCGTACCTGAGCGAGCACGAGGACGCGAAGGAGACGAAGCGTCTCGTGGAGGAGGCCGGTCGGAAGGCCGCGCTGTTCCCCGGAGATCTCTCCTCCGACGCAGCATGCAAGAAGCTCGTGGACGACGCAGTGAAGGCCTTCGGCCGCATCGACATCCTCGTGAACAACGCAGCCGAGCAGGGCAAGGCCGTCGAAAAATTCGAGGAGCTCGACGCCAAGCGCGTGGAGCGCACCTTCCAAGTGAACATCCTCGCGATGTTCCACGTCGTCCGGCACGCGCTGCCGCACATGAAGCCAGGGAGCGTCATCATCAACACGGCGTCGATCCAGGCCTACCAGCCAAGCCCGGAGATCCTCGATTACGCAGCCACGAAGGGCGCAATCGTGACCTTCAGCAAGGGCCTCGCACAAGCGCTGATCAAGCGCGGAATCCGGGTAAACACGGTGGCACCAGGGCCCGTGTGGACCCCCCTCGTCGCGCAGTCGTTCCCAGCAAACAAGAACGCGCGCTTCGGGGAAAACAGCCCCATGGAGCGGCCCGCCCAGCCAGCAGAGCTCGCGCCAGCCTTCGTATTCCTCGCATCGAACGAGTCGACCTACGTGAACGGCGAGGTGCTCGGCGTCACGGGCGGTAAGCCCCTCGGCTGACTGGGGGCCGCTGCGCTGGGGCTTTGCCCCAGGCCCCACCAGGGGCTCTCCGCCCCTGGACCCGGACCAGCGCAAGCGCTGGACCCGGGGTCGATGAACTGCGCTCCGCGCAGTTCATCGAACAGGCCGAGGAACGACCCTCGCCAACCAAGACAGCCGCGCTGACCGTTCGACTGGCAACGTTGTCCCTGGTCTTCCAACGGGCCCGTTGGAAGAACTGCGCATCGCGCAGTTCTTCCATCCCGAGTCCAGGGCTTGCCCTGGTTCGGGTCGAGGGGCGAACAGCCCCCGCGGGGTCCGGGGCAGAGCCCCGGCGCGGCGCCCTGCCCTTTGGCGCGGCGCCCCAGCCTTTGGCCCGGCGGCTGCGCTTCCGCTACCCTGCGGGCGATGCCCTGGCATACCCGCTCGCTCTGGATCGCGGCTCTCGCCGTGGCGTATGCCGCGGTCGCGGGGCTCTGGGCGACGGGCGGGGGCGCGAGTACGTGGTTTGCGCTGCTCTTGCCGCTCGCTTGTGTGGTCGCCTGGAGGCTGACTGCGGAGGACGTGCGCGGCGACGACACGCTCGATCCTGGTGCGCGTTCGGCCACGCGGCTCACGATTGCCGGGGCTGCGCTCTTCACGGCGTCGCGGTGTGGGGCGATCACGCCTGGCTTCGTCGCGGGCGAGAACCTCGGCGTGGCCATGGCTGCGCTCGGCTCGCTTTGGGCCATCGCGCGCATCAAACCGCTCGGGGGGCTCGCGGAGCCGAGTCCTTCTGCGCGCAGGCTCGATGCTGCTGCGTTCGCTGCGTTCTTCTGGGTCGTCGCTGCGACGCTGCCTGGCGCGGCTGCGATGTTTCCCGAGCGCACCGAGGGGCTCGATCCCCTGCTCATCGATTACGCCACCGTGGCTGCTTCGATTGGCTCCCTCGGCGTCCAGCTCTTCGCGGCCGCGCGGCTCGCGGCCACGCGGCGCGCCGAGATCGGCGTCGCGGAGCGGGCGCAGGCGGCGCTCTGGCTCGGCTCGATCGCGCTCGCCGTCGGGATCCTCGCGGCTGCGGCGCGGGTCCTTCCGCCGGAGCGCGTCTTGCCGATCGCGGTCGTCCTCGCTTCGCTTGGCGCCGCGTTTGCGGCGGCGAGCCGCGAGCCCGAGACCGTCCTCTCGGTCCTTCGGCTCACGCTGGCGACGACGGGCCTCGTCGCGCCCATCGCGCTCGGCGCCGTCTATGCGGCCCACGTGCGGCCGGCCATGACGGGACCGATTGCGTTCGGCGCGGCGGGGGCGGCTGCGATCGCGGCGCTCGTCGCGCAGAGGCTCGCGCATCGGGCGGGGCCTGGGAGCGGACGGCTCTTGCCCGCGCTGCAGGCCGCGACGCGCGCGGCGATGACGCCCGATCCGGAAGAAGCGCTCCGCTCCGCGCTCTTCGAGCTCCGCGGCGCCCTCGGGCAAGACGGCGAACCGCCTGCGCTCTACCGGTTCTTCCCGGCCGAGCAGGTCAGCGTCGATCGCGCCGGCTTCCTGCACACGAAAAAGGCCGAGATGCCGCCGCGGCTCGTCTCGCTCGCGGACGCCGAGCCCGAGCGGATCCTGCGGATCGAGGTCATGCACGCCGTCTCGGTCCGGAAACCGGAGGTGCGCCCGCTCATCGCGTGGATGGAGGACCATCACCTCTCGGCCGTGAGCGTGGTGCGCGACGTGGACGGCCCGATCGGGGCGCTCACGGTCCCCGCGGGGGCGCGGGTCGCTCCCTCGACGCTCTCGGACGTGCGGGCTTTGCGGCAGCTCTCGGATCGGCTGGCCGCGGTGCTCGGCGTATCGTCGATGCTGTCGCGCTCGCGCGAGCGTGAGCTCGTCGCGCGGGACGACCTCGAAAAGCTCGAAGCGGAGCGCGCGCGCCTCGCGACGGAGCTCGGGCGCATCGAGGGCCAGTTCGGGGCCGTGGCGAAGAGCTTCGAGCAACGCGCGCGGGTCGCGCTCTACAGCCCCGCGGCGCAGGCGGCGGTGCAGCGGCTCGAGCAGCTCGCGGCCGTGGACGTGCCGGTCACGCTCTTGACGTCGCCCGGGATCGACGCGGTCGCGTGGGCGGCGCTCGTGCACCTCGCGTCGGCGCGCAAGAAGGGCGTCATGGTGATCGTGGACGGGACGAACCCGGCGGAGCACGACACGGCGAAGTGGCAGGATCGGGTGGCGTCGCCGCTCGCGCTCGCCGCGGGCGGGACGCTCGTCTTGCTCGACGCGCACGTGCTGCCGGAGCACGTGCAGATGCGGATCGCCTCGGGCCTGCCCGCGGACGTGGGGCTCGTGGTGGCGCTGCCGGGCACGGTGGACTCGCTGGCGGCGAGCGGGAAGCTCTCGGAGGCGCTGGCGGATCGGCTCGGGGATCGGTCGGTGGCGCTGCCGGCGCTCTCGTCGCGCGGGGAGGATCTGTCGCTCCTGGTGCTGGAGGCGCTGACGCGGATCGGCAAGCGGCTGCGGCAGGCGCCGCTCGGGATCGAGCCGCGCGCGCTCGCGGCGCTCGTGGACCACGATTTCCCGGGGAACGACGCGGAGCTCGAAGGGATCCTGTTCCGGGCCGCGCTCGCGACGCCGCCGGAGGCGCGCGCGGTGACGGTGCGGGAGCTCGAGGTCGCGGGCTTCTCGCCGCCGCCGGGGAGCGAGCGGCGGGCGCGCGGGACGGGGCCCTTGCCGCAGCCGCGGAGGAAGCGGTCGTCGAAGACGTAGTGAGCGAGGGTGAGGGCGGGCGACGCGAGGGTCCGTCCGACGGCGAAGGGCCCGTCAGCCGAAGGGATTGCGCTTGCGGATCCGCGTGAGGTCGCGGAGGTTGTGCCGGAGCAGCGGGTGCCCCCAGGTCTCGCCTGTCCCCTCCACGCACTCCCTGGCCAGGGCCTTGCCGATCTTCTCGTAGCTCATCCCCAGCGCTTTCTTGAGCTCTTCCGGGTGGACGTAGGCGCCGAGGACGAAGACACGGTCACGAAGTGAATCCAGCACCTCCGAAGTGACCTCGGCCCGCCGATCCACCTGGTTGTCGAAATCCACGAGCAAGACCATCAAGCGCTCGGGATATCTCTGCATCTCGCCATTGTGCTCCCGCTCGAAGCTGTCCCGCACGTGGGGCCATCCTCTCGCAGGCGGCAGGACCTGGATGTTCTTGTCCGGGAACGCGAGCAAAAAGCCGTTGGCGATCTGCCGATTGGCGTCGTCCTCGGGAAGGATCAGCCAGTGGGGCTTGTGCTTGTTGACGCTCATGTCTCGACGTCACCTCGCAGGAGGGCCTCGACGAGATCACCCTTCACGCCGATCTCTTCCAGCGACTTGACGCGCGTCGGCTCCAGGTGGCTTCGCCGGTACAAGACGAGCGTGTTTTCATCCGAGAAGCGGCGGATGGTCTCGGCGTTGTGCGAGGTCATCAACACCTGCCCGCCGGACTCGAAGGAGCGCCGGAGCGCGGCGACGAAATGCCCTACTTCGTCGATCGCGAGGTGGCTGTCCGGCTCGTCCCAGAAGCAAAATACAGGACCGTATGCCTCGTTGGCGGCCAGGACGAGCGCGCAGAGGAGAAAGCATTTCTCGCCGTCCGAGAGCGACCCGATCGGGAGGGACAGGCTCCGCGGAGCCTCGCGGAACTGGACCTTCAAGCTCCGCGTCTCCCCCCCGACGAGTGGGTTTTGGAGATCCCAGAAATCAGGCCATACCGTCCGGAGGTAGCCATCGATGGTCGTGTAAACCCGGGGAGAATGGCCGATGAGCCCGGCGAACCAAGCTCCCAGGTTTCGCGCGTCGCGCTCCGGCCAGAGCGTCTCCCCGGAAGATTCTTCCGTGATCAGGCTCGGGATCGGCGCAAGGATGAAGGAGCGCGAAAGCCAGCGCTTGAAGAGGAAGAGCGGGTCGGTCTCCGACTGCTCCTGGATGATGGGCAAAGCAATCAGGTGCCAGTCGACCAGGAACGCTGCCGGAGCCGAGCGCGAAGCCTTGTTCAGGGTGACCTGAGCGTGCTCCCGGGTATAGATGGGCTGCCCGTCCAGCGAGAGCTGCTCGGTCTGCACCCGGAGCTCCTTGAACCCAGGCGGCAACTCCAGGGTGAGTCGGTACTGGTAGAGTCGACCGGCGAGCTCGACATCCACCTCGAAACGCATGGGCTCGTCCGTCCTGCCATGAGTGAAATCGCCTGGCTTGACGAGCTGGCCGACGCGGTTGGTACCCCGAGCCATCCCCGCCAGCAGAGCGAGCGCGTGGCTGATCGTCGATTTGCCCGATCCATTTTTTCCGATGAGGAGCGCCGACGGCTTGTCGCCGATGGGCAACTCGAGGTTCTGCAAACATCGGAAGTTGTGGATGTAAAGGCGCTTGAACATGGGAAACCCTGCCCTGCTGGCAGGGTTCTATCATGATGCAGAGCAGCGAAGACGAGAAAGGGCCCGCGGGCGAGGGCGAACGGCTGCCGCAGCCGCGGAGGAAGCGGTCGTCGAAGACGTAGCGGAAGCGGAGGCGGTCGCGGCCCGTGTGGAGCGACGGCGGCGCATGTAGCCGCTCACCGACACCCGACCATGGTCGGGTTCCCTCGGTTGGTCCGGCTGCGATACACGAGCGACCCCGCTGACGGAGGGAGCGCACGCCCCATGGCCTCCCCGAGCCCATCAAGGAGCTTCAATGACCAACACCGCGATCCCTGGCTACACCCTCGGCACCTCGAGCGTCGCGCGCTCGCCGCTCAGCGACGAGGAGTTCGCCCTCCTCAAGCAGACCGTCCTGCTCGGCGAGGACGACGTGCGTTACCTGCGCATGGCGGGCGAGGTGCTCGATGACCAGGTCGAGGCCGTGCTCGACGTCTGGTACGGCTTCGTCGGCTCGCACCCGCACCTCGTGCATTACTTCAGCGGCGCCGACGGCAAGCCGAGCATGGAGTACCTGGGCGGCGTGCGCCGCCGCTTCGGGCAGTGGATCCGCGACACCTGCGCCGCGAACTACGACCGCGCCTGGCTCGACTACCAGTACGAGATCGGCCTGCGCCACACGAGCGCGAAGAAGAACAAGACCGACGGCGTCGCCTCCGCCGCGCAGTACATCAACCTGCGCTACCTGATCGCCTTCATCGTGCCGATCACGGCGACGATCAAGCCCTTCCTCGCCAAGAAGGGGCACAGCGCGGCCGACGTGGAGGCCATGCACACGGCCTGGTTCAAGTCGATCACGCTGCAGATCACGCTCTGGAGCGAGCCCTACATCGCGCCCTCGGCGTTCTGAGCGCACCTCGCCGCTGCTCGACCGGCGGCGCCCTGCTCCCAGGCGCAACCTCCCGCCGCTCGACCGGCGCCGCCTTGCTCCCGGGCGCAACCTCCCGCCGGCCGACCGGCGCCGCCTTGCTCCCGGGCGCAACCTCCCGCCGGCCGACCGGCGCCGCCTTGTACCTTTCCCCGCTCCGCCCCCGCCCCCCCGGCGGCGCCTCGCTCCTCGGCGCACCCGTCCGCCGGCCGACCAGCGCCGCCTTGCTCCCGGGCGCAACGTGCCGCCGGCCCACCGGCGCCGCCTTGCGCCCGGCGCATTTCCGCCGTCAGCCCACAGGCGCGCCTCCGCTCCCTTCGCCGTCGTCCTCCTCGTGCCCACCGCGCCGCTTGCGCGATACATCCAGGAAGAACGACGCCACGTACCCGCGCTGCCGCGGGAACCGACCGTCGAGCGCGGCCTTCGTCTGCACGAGCTTGTCAGCGGCCTCGACCACGAGCTTGACGGCTTCGCTTTCGAGCTTCGAGAGCACGGCGTCCCCCTGGTCACGCTCTTTCAGGAGCCCCTCTTGCAGCTCGACGCGGGCGAGCAGGTCGCTCTGCACCTTGGCCTTGTCCTCGAACTCGGGCAGGTCCCCGATCCGGGTGATGGCTTCGCGCACGAGGGCAGGCTCATTTCGATGAGGCGCACCGGTCAAATCATCGACACGATTGCCGAAGGCGTGCTCGGCGCCGAGGCCACTTTTCCCTTTGAGGCCGAGCTTCGTTCGCGTATTGCCCGCGCGGACGCCCCGATCGAGGACCTGATCGCCGAGGACGACGGCCGCTTGATTCTGGTCCCCCAGTCCGAGCTCGAAATCCTCGATTTCGCGTTGCTTCGCAGGGAGCGCCTGCCGAAGGGCCACGAGCTTCGCGGCCTCCGCCGCGAAGAACTCACGATCCTCGGGGGACCGATCGATGTCCACCTTCGATGCGATGGTGAGCATGTTGTGCGTGCGGGCGACGGCCCGCGACATCACGCGAATGGGAGAGGTCGGTCCTGCGAGCATGGTGCCTCCGGTTCGTAGGGACGCGGACGGTAGGAGAGGCGGACGGATGGAGGCAAGCGTAATCAAGCACCGCAAGGCGTCGCGCCGGGGCTCTGCCCCGGACCCCGCGGGGGCTGTTCGCCCCTCGACCCGAACCAGCGCAAGCGCTGGACTCGGGGTGGAAGAACTGCGCGATGCGCAGTTCTTCCAACGGGCCCGTTGGAAGACCAGGGACAGCGTTGCCGGCTGAGAGAGGTCAGCGCCGCTGTCTTGGCTGGCAGGGTCGTCGCTGGTCTTGCCTTGGCCTGTTCGATGAACTGCGCATCGCGCAGTTCATCGACAAAAGGTCCAGCGCTTGCGCTGGTCCGGGTCCAGGGGCGGACAGCCCCGGTGGGGCCTGGGGCAACGCCCCAGCGCAGCGGCCCTGGACGCGATCACCCGGCGCGCGCGACGCGCGGGGCGTGCGCGCCTTGGCTGCTGGCCTTTGGCAGGCGGAACCAGAATCGGCTTCCGCGGCCGAGGACGCTGTCGACGCCTACGGTGCCGCCGTGGGCTTCCACCACTTCGCGCACGATCATGAGCCCGAGACCCGTGCCTGCCATGCCGGTGTTTGCCCGCGCGTAACGCTGGAACAGCTTTGGGATCTCGCTCGATGGGATGCCGGTGCCGGTGTCCTCCACGCCCACCTCGATGCACGTATCCGACTCTTCGAGTGTGGCCGTGATGCTGCCGCCGCGTGGGGTGAATTTGATGGCGTTCGAGAGCAGGTTGGCGACGACTTGCCCGAGCCGGCGGCGATCGGCGTGCACTGCGGGCCGCCGCGCGCGGTGCATGTCGAACGAGAGTTCGCCCGAGACGAGCAGCGGGCGCAGGACGTCGGCTACGGTGTCGACGAGCGACACGAGGTCGATCTCTTCCTTCACGAGCTTGAAGTGCCCGCCTTCGAGGCTTGCGAGGTCGAGGAAGTCGTTGATCATCCCCACGAGCGCGCGGATCGAGCCCTGCATCTTGTGTAGATCGACCACGGCCTCGCGCGGGATGGGCCCGTGCTTGCCCATCAGGATGAGCTCGCTGCGCATCAACATTGCGCTGAGCGGCGAGCGCAGGTCGTGCGCGATGATCGAATAAAAATCCAGCCGCCGTACCTCTGCCATCCGCCGGGCGGTCACGTTGCGCAGTGCCAGGATCGTCGAGCCTCCGCCGAGGTCGACGGGGAAGACGCGGACCGTCGGCGCGTACACCTCGCCTTCGATCGTGATGTCTGGCAGGGCGAATGCTTCCATGCTCGTGGCGGCTGCGAAGAGCTCGGCGGAGAGCTCTGGCAGGAGACCGCAGATCGACTGACCGACGAGCTTCTCGGGCGACCAGCGGTGGAGCGCCTTTTGTGCTTCCGGGTTCGCATACGTGATGCGTTGCTCCTCCCCCAGGACCAGGAGAGCATCCGGAACGTTCGCCAATACCTGGCGCACCGTCGCTTCTGCCTTCTCGGCGCGCTCGAGCAGCGTTATCGAGCGCACGAGGGCGTCTACCCGCGCCTCGAGCTCGCTCGTCGCGTAGGGCTTCGATAAGTAATCGTTGGCGCCGGCCGATAGGCCCTCGACCACCTGCTCGGTTTGCTGTCGAGCAGTGAGCAGCAAAATACCCATGCGGGCGTGCGTACTGTTGGCACGAACGAACCGACAAACTTCGATGCCTGAAACGCCTGGCATGATCCAATCGAGGACGAGCACGTCAGGCCGCGCCTGATGGCTCCCCAGCGATTCCAGGACGGCCGTACCGTCGGGAAAAACCTGAACGTCGTAATGATTTGCCAGAGCGCGGCGAGCGCGCTCTGCGTCGAGTGCGGAGTCATCGACGATCCAGACGACCCGCCTCTGGGGAACGCTGCTTGCAGCAGACATGGTGGTACGGGTTCGCTACACTGCGGCCGCCCCCCTGTCAATGTGCCGAGGCCGGATCCTGGCTTCTGGCGAACGAACACACGCACGCTGCAATGCGTCGCCGTCTTTGGAAGTCCAAAGATCACGCTCATTCTACATGAGCGAGCTTGACGGGTTCGGGGAAGGGGGTTAATGGACGGACTCCGGGGGGCGCGTGACGGAAATACTCGTCGTAGACGACAGCAAAGTGATGCGAGAAATGATCGTCGCGTGCCTGCGCGCGGTCGAGGACTTCGCCTTCACCCACGCCGCGAGTGGTCTCGAGGCCATCGAAAAGCTGGCGCTCCAGAGCTTCGACCTCGTCGTGCTCGACCTCAACATGCCCGACATCGGCGGTTTCGAGGTCATCGAGTTCGTCCGTGGTCAGGACAAACTCAAACGCCTGCCCATCCTCGTCGTGACCACGCGAGGAGACGAGGGTTCCCGCTCGCGCGCCCTCGGCGCAGGCGCTTCGCAGTTCATGACGAAACCTTTCACGCCCGATGCAATCCTGGCGAACGTGCAATCCATCCTCCGCCAGGGTGCGGCGGGATTCCATGAGTAGCGGGTTCGACGCGAGCGAATTTCTGGCCGGATATCTGGTCGAGGCCGAAGAGCATCTCTCCGCCTCGACGATGAACTTGCTCGCCGTCGAGGCCTCGCTGCGCAAAGGCGAGAACAATCCGCGAGCCGTGCGCGAGCTCTTTCGCTCGCTCCACACCGTCAAAGGCCTGTCCGCAATGGTGGGCGTCGAGCCCATCGTGGACATCGCCCACGCCATGGAAACGGTGCTGCGCCATGCCGATCGCGCGGCCGGGGCGCTTTCGGCCAAAGCGGTGGAGGCCCTGCTCGCAGGGCTACGCGCCATTGGAGAGCGGGTGCGGGCGCTGTCGGTGAACGCGCCCGTCGCGCCCGCGCCCCCGCACCTGCTCGACGCGCTCGCCGCGCTGGAGATCACGAAAAACGAGGCGCCCCTCACCGTCGAGATCGACCTCGAGCCCGATGTGCTCGTCAAGCTCTCCGCCGCGGAGAGGGCCCAGCTCATTCAAGGCGTGGAAGGCGGACGGCGCGCGCTGCGGGTCGATTTCGTGCCGTCGCCCGCCCGCGCGGCCGAGGGGATGACCATCACGACCGTGCGTGAGCGAATCGGCGCGTTCGCGGAGATCGTGAAGGTCGTGCCGCTCTCGATCCCGGTGAGCGACGCGGCGCCCGGCGGGCTCGCCTTCGCCCTGCTCGTTCTCACGGACGGGCGCGACGAGGAGCTCGCCGCGGCGGTCGGCGCCACGCCGGAGCACGTGCGGGAGGTGCTCCACCCCCGGCCCGAAGGCGGGGCGGATCCGCTCGGCGAGCCGTCGACGGCAGAAGAAGACGTCGGCGAGACCGAAGGGCGGAGGCGCGGGATCGTGCGCGTCGAGGTCGCGCGCCTCGACGACGCGCTCGAGCGGCTCTCGGCGCTCGTGATCACCCGCTTCCGCCTGGCGCGCGCCGTGGACGCGCTCGCCGCGCAGGGCGTGAACGTGGGCGAGCTCGGCGACATCGTGAAGAGCTACGGCCGGCAGGTGCGCGACCTCCGCGGCGCGATCATGCGCGCCCGGATGGTGCCCGTCGCCGAGCTGCTCGACCGCGTGCCGCTCATCGTGCGAGGGCTGAGCCGCGCCACGAACAAGCCGGTCCGCGTCGTGATCGACGCCGGCAAGGCGGAGCTCGACAAGGCGGTGGCGGAGCGGATCTTCCCGGCGATCGTGCACCTCATCCGCAACGCGGTCGATCACGCGATCGAGCCCCCAGCCGAGCGGCGTCGTCTGGGCAAGCCCGAGGAGGGCCTCGTGCGGGTGACGTGCTTCGAGCGCTCCACGAACCAGCTCGAGCTCTGCATCATCGACGACGGGCGCGGCATCGACCGTGAAGCGGTGGCGCGCAAGGCATCCCGCCCCGTGCCCGCGGACGACGCGGGGCTGCTCGATCTCATCACGCAGCCGGGGCTGACGACGCTCGAACAGGCGACGAAGACGAGCGGGCGGGGGCTCGGGATGGACATCGTGAAGCGCGCCGTGGTCGATCAGCTCGGCGGCGAGATGTCGCTGCGCACCACGCTGGGCGCCGGCACCACGTTCACGCTGCGCATCCCCCTCACGATCACCATCGTCGACGCCTTCTCCTTCGTGTGCGGCGATCAGACGTTCGTGGCGCCCGTCGCGGCGATCGAGGAGATCGTCGAGGTCGCGCCGGAGGGGCTCGTACGCGGGCCCGCGCGGCATACACGTTTCGGCGAGGTGAGGTTCCTCGAGCGGCGCGGGGAGATCGTGCCCCTCGTGAACCTCGCGTCCGTCTTCTCGCTCGGCGCCGGGGACGAGCCGAAGGCGCTGCTCGTGCGGCGCAACGGGGCGCCGCTGGCGTTCGGGATCCAGCGGATGGTCGGGCAGCAGGAGGTCGTGATCCGGCCGCTCGAGGACCCGCTCGTCAAGGTGGCCGGCGTCTCCGGCTCGACGGATCTCGGCGACGGCCGGCCCACGCTGGTCCTCGACCTCGTGGCGCTCTCCGGGGCGCTTTCCCAGAACCGCACGGAGGTGGCCGTATGAGCGAGCTCTACGTCGTCTTCAAGGTCGAGGACGGCGAGTACGTCCTGCAGGCCTCGGACGTCCTGCAGATGGAGTCCTTCGCAGGCGCGACGAAGGTGCCGGGGACGCCGCCGTACGTCGCGGGGCTGATCCACATCCGGGGCCGCGTCGTGCCGGTCGTCGATCTGCGGCTACGCTTCGGGTTGCCGAGGATCGAGCCGACCATGGATTCACGGGTGATCGTGGTCCAGAGCGGCGAACGCACGGTGGGGCTGCTCGTCGACAGCGCGCGCGAGATCATGAAGATCGCGCCGGAAGGCCTTTCGGCGCCGCCGTCGTGGATGGGGGGCGAGAGCGCCGGGTTCGTGAAGAGCGTGGCCCACGTCGAGCGCAGGCCGGGCGAGAAGCGCCTCGTGATGCTGGTCAATTTCCAAAAAATCATCGGTCAGGAAGGCATTTATGTCGACGAACGGAACGGCTGAGATCGACCTCGCACTCGCGAAGGCTGCAGAGGCGGAGCGCGAGCTGCGCCGGACGGCGACGCAGGCGAACGCGCTCGAGCAAGCCGCGTCGCGCCTCGCCGCGGGGACCGAAGGGCGGGCGTCGTCGGGCCAGGAGCTTCGCGCCTCGCTGGACGAGCTCGCGGACGAGGTCGAATCGACGAGCATCTCCCTGCAGGCGCTCGCGCGGGGGCAGCAGCGGATCCGCGACGACGCGAGCGAGGTGCTCCGGGGCCTCGAAGCCACGGCGAGCGGGCTGCAACAGCTCGCGCCGAGCATCAACAGCGTCCGGAGCGACACGGAAGCGCTCGCGGCCTCGGCGGAGGGGACGGCGGCAAGTACGGAAGAGATCGCTCGTTCGATCAAGGGCGTCGGCCAGAACGCCGAGGAGCTCGCGACCGCGAGTGAAGAGCTGCTCGCGACCTCGACGGCGAACACGAAGGACCTCACCGATCTCGCCGAGCGGGGCGAGTCGAACGCAGCTTCGATGGAGGAGGTCGCGACGACCATCGAGCAGATGGCCAAGGGCATCGGGAGGCTCTCCGCGGATGCCAAGGGCGTCGGCGAGCGGATCCTCGGCATGGCCACGGCCGTGACGAGCACGGGCGCGGCGCTCGAACGGGTGACGCGGGACGCCGCCGAGATGGCGAGCGCGGTCGAGGAGACGTCGGCCACGGCCGAGCAGATGGCGCGGTCGACCAAGAGCGTCGCCGACCACGCGAAGAGCTTCGAGGAGGCCACGACGGCGAACGCCAGCTCGATCACCGAGATCGCGGCGTCCGTGGAGCAGGTCGCGGTGACGGCCGAGAGGAACGCCGCGGTGATCGAAGGGAACGCGGCGGCCGCGGAAGAGCTCGCGCGCTCGGCGCAGTCGATGGCGCAAGGCGCCGAGCAGATCAATCAGCTCGCCGCGACGAGCGCCGCGGCGTCGGCGCAGGTCGAGGCCTCGACGCGGCGGATCGTCGAGATCGTCGTGAGCGCGCGCAAGACCGCCGACCAGAGCGTGGCGACGGCGCGCGAAGGGGCGGCCACCGTGGGCAAGTCCATCGCGGGCCTCGGGAACATCCGCCAGGCGATGGTCGAGTCGGCAGGCGTGATGAAGGAGATGGGCCGCCGCGCCGAGGAGATCGGCGACATCGTGCAGACGATCAACATGATCGCGGACCGCACGAACCTCCTGTCGCTCAACGCGAGCATCGAAGCTGCGCGCGCGGGCGAGCACGGGCGGGGCTTCGCGGTCGTCGCCGAGGAGATCCGCGCGCTGTCGGATCGCGCGGCCGCGGCGAGCGCCGACATCGCCAAGATCGTCCGGGGCCTGCAAGGCACCGCGCGGGAAGCCGTGAGCGCGTCCGTGGAGGGCGTGAAGACCGCGGAGGACGCCTCGCGCCTCGCCGTCGACGCCGAGCGCGCGCTCGGGACGATCCTCGAAGGCGTGGAGGGGATCGGGCGGTCGGTGCGCGAGGTCGAGCGGGCGAACGGCGATCAGGTCCAGGCCGTGACCTCGATGGCCCAGATCGCCGCGCGCGTGAACGAGGAGGGCAAGGCGATCGCGCGCGGGGCTGCCGAGCAGACGAGCGCCATCCAGTCGCTCGCGCAGGGCAGCAGCGAGATGCGCCGCATGGCCCGGCAGACGAAGGAGGCGACCGGCGAGCAGGCCCGCAGCCTGCGCGACGTCGTCCGCGCCAACACGCTTCTCACGCAGAACGCCGAGAAGGTCTCGCGGGCGATGAGCGAGCAAGCCGCCGGGGCCGTGCAGCTCGCCAAGGCGGCCGTGCAGATGCGCGCGCTGACGCACCAGACGAGCGCGGCGATGGTGGAGCAAACGCGGGCCCTCACGAGCGTGGGCGCGCTCGCGCAGGAGGTCACGAGCGCGGCGCAGCGGATGATCACGGGTCTCAGCGAGCAGGCGGCCGGCGCGGCCGAGGTGGCGCGGGCGGTGGACGACGCGCGCAAGCAGGCCGTGCAGGTCGCCCGCGTCGTGGCCGAGCGTTCGCGCGCGGCCAAGCAGGTCGACGCGGCGTCGCGGCAGGTCGCCACGCTGGCAGCGGCGGTGAAGGCCGCGGCCGTCGAGCAGGCCAAGGCCACCACGGCCCTCGCGAAGGAGGGCGAGGCCGTGCGGCGCATCGCGAAGCAGGCCGCGCGCGCGGTCGCCGAGCAAGCGGAGACGGTCGCCATGCTGGCCACGACCGCGGCGCGGCAGACGACGTCCATGCAGACGATCGCGAGCGCTTCCTCGGAGCAAGCGAGCGCCGCCGAGAAGCTCACGAAGACGTTCGTCGACATGCGCGGGCGCACGCGCGCCGCGGCCGGCGCGCTGCTCGCGCAGGCGCGGGATGCGCTCGCCGCGCGGGACACGCTGGGGCAGGTGGTCGATCAGGTGGCGCGCATCCGGGACGCGAGCGCCGGGCACGCGGACACCGTGGCGAGCCTGTGGTCGGCGCTCTCCAGGCTACGGACGGAGGCGAACGGGACCGCCGGAGGAGCGGCATCGGAGTCATGAGCACGGCCCCAGGGAGCTTCACGTTCTCGGACGCGGAGAAGGAGCGCATCGAGGAGATCCGCACGCTCGAGGCGATGGGCGCAACCGGCGTGCCCGAGCTCGTCGAGATGCTCGTCGACCCGAGCTGGACGGTGCGGCGCAAGGTGGTGGCCGCGCTCGCCGCGATCGGCGACGCCGCGGTGGAGCCGCTCTGCGCCGCGCTGCGCGACAGGCGCGACAACGAGGCGCGTATCGCGGCCGCCGTCGACGCGCTCTCGGCCTCGGCCGGGGATGCCGATCCCGCGATCCTCGCGCTCGCCGACGAAGGCGCCCCCGCGGTCCTCGCCGACGCGGCGCAGATCCTCGGACGTCGCAAGAGCATGCTCGCCCTGCCCAGGCTCGCCGAGCTCGTCTCGCACCCCGACGACAACGTGGCCGTCGCCTCGGTCGAGGCGCTCGGGCGCATCGGGGGCCGGCGCGTGGTGGAGTCGCTCGTGCGGGTCGTGACGGGCGGCAACTTCTTCCGCACCTTCCCGGCCATCGACGTGCTCGGGCGCAGCGGCGATCCGCGCGCCGTGGAGCCGCTCGCCGATCTGCTCCTCGACATGCGGTACATGCTCGAGGCCGCTCGCGCGCTCGGCCGCACCGGCAATCGCGCCGCGGTCGCGCCGCTCGTGCGGCTGCTCGCCCGTCCCGGCGACGCGATCGTCCGCTCCGTGGCCCTCGCGCTCGCGGAGCTGCGCGAGAGGCACGCCGAGCTCTACGGCGTGTCCGCGCCGATCGACGAGGCGCTGCGCCGCGCGGTGCCCGTGCCCGCGACCGTACGGCGGTTCGTCCAGGGCCTGCGCGGCGCGAATCAGGCCGAGCAGATCGCGATCTGCGCGGTGCTGGCGGGGCTCGGGAGCGAAGCTGCGATCCCGGAGCTGCGGCCGCTGCTCGATGGCCCGTCCGCGGTGGCGGCCGCGGCCGCCGGCGCCCTCCTCCAGCTCGGGCAGAGCTCGGACGCGCGTGTGCTCGACGCCCTGCGCGACGGCGACTCGCCTCGTCGCCTGCTCCTCCTGCCGCTCGTCACGAGCCGCGCCGCGATGGCGGAGGTGGTCCGCTGCCTCGGCGACGAGGACCCCGAGGTCAGGGCCGCGGCGTGTGACGCGCTCGGCCGCATCGGCGATCCCTCCGCGGTCCGCATGCTCTTTCCGCTCCTCGCCGACCCGAACGGCCGTGTCGTGCACGCGGCGAGCTCGGCGATCCAGTCGCTCGGCAGCGCGGACACCGAGGCGCTCGCGCTCGAGGCCGCGCGGAGCGAGCGCCCCGCCGTCCGCCGGGCCGCGCTGCGTATCCTCGGGTATTTCGGTTACGACGCGGCGTTGCCGGTGTTCCTCGATGCCCTCGGCGATCCCGACACGCGCGTCCGCGAGGTCGCCATCGCCGGTTTGCCCTACCTCGACGCGCCCTCGGCCCTCGACGCCCTGTTCGCGCTGGCGACCGGTCCCGACCCGCGGACGCGCGCGGCGGCGGTGCGTGCCCTCGGGCAATCGACCGCGGAGCCGCGCGTCGTCGCCTGCCTCGTGGATGCGCTCGGCGACGCGGACGCGTGGGTCCGCTATTTCGCCTGCAAATCGCTCGGACGGCTGGGGGACGAGACGTCGGCCCCGCGCATCGCGGCGCTACTCGACGACGAGGCGGGGCACGTGCGCGTGGGGGCGGTCGAGGCGCTCGCGTACCTGCGGGGCGAGGTCGCCGCGGCTGCGCTGCAAAAGGCGGCGGAGGAGCGAGATCCGGACGTCCAGCGCGCCGCGCTCATCGGCCTCGGCCTCATGGGACGGCCCGAGTTGATTCCGCACCTCGTGGCCGGGATGGCCTCGCCCGACGTCGCGACCCGCATCGTGGCGGTCTCGGCCATCGCGGGCGTGCCTTCGCCCGAGGTCTTGCCTGCGCTCGTGCGGGCGGCGGGGGACGCGGACGAGAGCGTCGCCGCGACGGCGATGGGCATTCTCGCGCAGCGGCCCGGGGTGGAGGCCACCCGGGCGCTCGTCGGCCTCTACGCCGCGAATCCGTCGACGCAACGCGCCTTCGCCGCGCTTTGCGCGCCCTTGCCGGGCCGGATCGAGGGCATTCTGGAGGCGCTCGCGACGGCGGACGACGAGCTGTCCGCGCACCTCGCCTCGGCCCTGGCGCGGATGCGCCGCGAGAGCGCGAACGAGGCGCTCCTGGCGGCGCTTGGCCTGCCAAACCCCGCGGCGCGCAAGGCGGCCGCGACCACGCTCGCGGCGCTCGGCACGCGGCAGGCCCACGCCGCGCTCGAGCAGGCGGCTTCGGTGGATCCGGATCCCGAGGTCCGGCGGGTGTGCTCCCTCGTCGTGGCGCAATGGAGCGCATGAACGGATTGCCGATATCCCCCCAGGTCTTCGCGATCCTCGGCGCCTTGATCGAGGAAAAGCTCGGCATCCACTACGGTCCCCTCGACAAGGACCTGCTCGGCGACAAGGTCGCATTGCGCGCCGTCGAGGCGGGATTCGATTCATTGCTCGATTACTACTACTATCTGCGTTACGATCCCGCGGGGCCGGCCGAACTCGACGCGCTGGCCGACGTCCTCGTCGTCGGCGAGACCTATTTCTTCCGCGAGCTCGATCAGCTCGAAGCCATGATGCGCGAGATCCTGATCCCCCTCGCCGAGGCCGGCGGAGCACGCAAGGCTCGGGTCTGGTCGGCGGCTTGCGCGACGGGAGAAGAGCCGTACAGCATGGCCATGATCCTCGCCGAGCGTGGGCTGCTCGATCGGGTGGAGATCGTGGCGAGCGACGTCAGCGCGCGCTCCCTCGCGGCGGCGCGCGCGGGCGAATACGGCCCCCGCTCGCTGCGCAGCCAGGTGAAGGTCCCGCCTTTCGCCTGGCGCTTCCTGCAGAAGAACGACGGGCGAATCGTGGTGAGCGAGGAGATTCGCCGGGCCGTCGATTTCCGACGCCTCAACCTGCTCGACGGGGACGCCATCGAAAAACTCGGGCTCTTCGACGTCATCGTTTGTCGCAACGTACTCATTTATTTCCAGGACGCGACCGCGCGGCGCGTGATCGACGCGCTCACCGGCGTCCTCGTGCCGAATGGCGCCCTGCTCGTGGGAGTCTCGGAGTCGCTCCTTCGGCTCGGCACGGCGCTCCGGTGCGAGGAGCGAGGCGGAGCCTTCGTTTACCGAAAGGTGGGCTGAGTACCCCGCCATGGAGAAACCCATCCGGGTCCTCGTCGTCGACGATTCGGCCTTCGCGCGCAAGGTCTTGCGGGAGGTCCTGAGCAAGCATCCGGGCCTCGAGGTGGTCGATATCGCGCGCGACGGCCTCGACGCGCTCGAGAAGATCGCCGAGTACCACCCCGACGTCGTCGTGCTCGATCTGGTGATGCCGCACCTCGACGGCATTGGCGTATTACGCGCGCTCCCGACGACCGACGCGCCCGCGGTCGTGGCGGTCAGCATCTCGGACGCGCAGAGCGAGCTCGGCAAGCAAGCGCTCGCGTACGGGGCGGTCGACCTGGTCCAGAAGCCCACCTCGCTCGCGACGGATCGGCTGTACGAGTTATCGAACGACCTCGTGGGTCGCGTCCTTGCAGCGGGCAAACACCGGCGAAGCGCGGCGCCGGACATCGAAGCGCCGGCCGTGCAGCCGCGATTGCATCTGACGAGCCTCGTCGTCGTCGGGGCCTCCACGGGCGGCCCGCAAGCGCTCACGCGCCTGTTCACTTCGCTGCCGCGCGATTTTCCGGTGCCCGTCGTCGCGGCGCTGCACATCCCGCCGGGGTATACCGATGCGCTCGCGCGGCGGATGGACCAGGCGAGCGCGCTTTCGGTCAAGGAGGCTGAGGACGACCAGGAGTTATCTCCCGGCCTCGTGGTCCTCGCGCGTGGAGGCACGCACCTCAGGGTCGAGCGACGGGCGGGGCGGCCTTATGCGCGCATCGAGGACGGCCACGTCGAGGCCTTGCACCGCCCGTCGGTGGATCTCCTGTTCCGGAGCGCGGCCGAGGGATTCGGCGCCGGCGCGCTGGGCGTCGTGCTCACGGGAATGGGTGACGACGGCCTCGCGGGCGCGCGCGCCATTCACGCGGCCGGCGGGAGGCTGCTCGTCGAATCGGAATCGTCGTGCGTCGTGTATGGTATGCCGCGATGTGTTCGAGAAGCGGGCCTTGCCTGCGGGGAAGCGCCGATCGACAAGATGGGCGAGCTCCTCGTGCGGCACGTCGCCTAACCCGCCATTCGCTCGTACAGCGCGTGATAAAGCTCATTCCCCAGGGCCCGCCGCACCGCCGTCTTCGCCCCGCCGAGCGCGCGGGCCCGGAGGAGCCACGCCGGCGACGCGCTCGCGAGAGCCTCGAATTCACGCGGTGACGTGCCCTGACGAACCGCGATCCGGCGGAGCACCACCCCCTCGGGCAAACGCCCCGACCTGTGCGCGCCGACGCGCGAGGAATGGAACACGCGGTAGCCCAGCAGGATCCCTGCCTCCACGTCGAGCGCCCGAAATCGGCCGCCGGGAAACGAGATTTGCTCCACGGCGCGGCCCACGTGGTCCTCGATCGTCGCCTTGGAATCGTGGAGCTCCGTGCGCGCCTCGCCCTCCGGCAGGTCGTCGAGGAATCGATGCGTCTGCCCGTGGGAGCCGATCGACATGCCGAGGTCCGCCATCTCGCGCACCTCGGACCAACCGCAAAAACCCGGACGTTTTCCGATAAAATCGGACGTCACGAAAAACGCCGCCCGGAGCCCTCGCTGCAAAAGGCGCGGCAGAGCGTGCCGGTGGCCGCTCGCGTGGCCGTCGTCGAACGTCAGCACGATACGATCACTCGTATGGAGCCGCCTCGGCAGCGCGGCAGGATCCGCCACCGGGAGCCCCTTTCGCGCGAGGATGTCGAGTTGCTCCTCGAAGGCGTCCACGGAGACGGCATACGGCCGATCCGCCGGGTCGATCGCCTCGAGCTCCTCTTCGCCCTCGTAGAGCGCGTGATACATCAGGACGACGAGTCGGCTCATGTCTTCTCCCAGCGCGCGTCGATGCGGCCCTCGAGGTAGTTGCGCAGCGCCAGCACCGAGGCCCGGTTCAATTCGACGAACACCTCGGCGAAGCTCACGAGCCGGCTCCGGCGCAGCGTCGGGATGGCCGCGCCCACGAAGGAGAGCATGTAAAACGCGCCCTGCAGCGTCGCCGCCGCCCGGTAAAACGGCCCGGGGGCCAGCATGGACGACACGTACATCACGCCGAGCGCGTAAGGCACGAGCAGCCGGAACCATTTGTGCGAGACGAACTGGATCCAGAGCGGGTTCTGCCACGGCACGAACAACCACGAGTGCCGCGCGAACGACTGAAAATTGCCGGTGAGCGTGCGAATCTTCCGTTTTCGCTCCCCGGCCACGTTCTCCTGCAGCTCGTCGTAGATCACGGCCCGCGGCTCGAAGACCACGCGGCGACCGCGGCGCGCGAGGTGCATCGGTTGCTCGAAATCGTCGAGCAACGTGCCCGGTTCCAGGGGCTCGTAGTCCTCCCGCCGGATCGCATACAGCGCGCCGGTGACGCCCACCGTCGAGGCGAAGCGGCTCTCCGCCTTGCGGATCCATTTCTCGTATCGCCAGTAAAGTCCGATGTGCGCCGCGGCCTGCGTCCTCGGATCGACGTGCACGAGCTCTCCGCTCACGGCCCCGACGCGGGGCTCTTGCAAGCGGGCCACGAGGTGGCGCACGGCCCGCGGCGCGATCTGCTGGCGAACGTCCGCGAACACGACGACCGGGGTCTGCACGTGGGTCATCGCCACATTCAGCGCGTGCGCCTTGCCCCGCCGCTCCGGATACCCGAGGAGCGTCACGTCGGGCTCGCGCGAGAGAATGGCCTCCGTCGCGTCCGTGGAGCCATCCGAGACGAAAAGAAAACGCAGACGATCGGGCGGATAATCGAGCGCGCGGAGGTTCGCGAGCTTGGCCTCGAGCCGCGCCGCCTCGTCATGGACCGCGATGACCACGGTGACGGTGGGCCATTCGCCCACGACGTCCGGATCGACGGGCTCCTCGCGTCGCAATCGGGAGAGCGCCCAGATCCCGACGGGATATCCGACGTAGGTGTACGCCACGAACGCAAATGCCAGCCAGAACAAGACCTCCATGGCCCCCCGCCCCCCGATCCCGGCCCCGGCGCGCCACGCGTGACCCCCGCCGGTCTCGCACACGTATCTCTAGCGTCGTGCGCGCAAAGGCGCACCTCGTTTGAGGTCGAAATACCTGCTCAGCGAAGCTCGACGAGCTCGCCGTCCGAAGGAGCGACCTCGACGATCCGCGCGCCCTCGGCGCCGCGGACCTCCACCTTCGTGACGGGCTCGCAGGCCCCGTCCGTGCACCGGCCGAGCGCGCATTTGCCCTGCTTGCACGGCCCCGCGCCCCTCGACGGGATCGTGATCCACAAAGGCGAGACGCCGAGCTTCTTGCCCCCGACGAACACGTCGAGCCCCGGCGGATCCGTCCGCAGCTCGACGGCCGTTTTTCCAACCGCGACATTGGGCCTCGGCCCCTTCGCCTTTTCGAGCTCCGGCAGGGGCGGAGGCGGCGCGGGGCTCGGCGGCGGCGCGGGGAGGACGGGCGGCGCGACGACCTCGATCCGGGGCTCTGGGACAGGGGGTGGAGGCGGCACTGTTTGTCCAAAAAGGTTTGCCCCGACGAGCGCCGCCGGCACCGAGACGCCCCCGAGCACGGCGCCGCCCACGCGCCACGGCGAGACGGGATACCGAGGCGCATGCACCCGCCGGTCCGTCCCGAAGACCCAGAACGTCCGCATTTGCTTGCCCCAGCGATAACGCGCCTCGTACACGGGCACCGCGCGCACGACGAGCCGCTGGCCGTGGAGTTTTTCGTTTTCCGGGAACACGTGCGAAGCAATGAGCGCGTTCGCCGCCGCCTCGACGTCCGCGTTCACCCTCGTAAAAGCTCCACGATAAGGACCGGCCCCGCCTTCCCCGCCACGCCCCGGCTCGATGCGGGCCTCTTCCTCGCTGTGGATCACGTCCCCGCCGGCCAGCCCCACGAGCTCGTCCGGCAGATCCGTCTTCTCGATTTGCCGCGAATTCGTGCGCGTCGACCAGCACACGTGGATACGCCGGAAATGACAGAGCCGCCCGAGCCCCGTGCAGGGGCCGCACGTGACCCTGCCGCTGCCGACGCACGTCGAGCACGTCACGCGCCCGCTGCCCCAGCACCCCGAGCAGGTCGACGTGTACGTCTCGGTCCGCGTCGACGTATTGCCCTGCGCATCCGTCTCCGTGGTGGTGCGCGTCTCCGTGGTCCGGCCGTCGCCGCCGCAGTGCGAGCAGATCACGCGCCCGCCGCCGCTGCACGTGCTGCACGTGACGCGGCCGGCACCGGTGCAACGATAGCAGGTGCGCACCTCGTCGGTGTGCGGCACGCGCACGATGACGCGGTGCTCCTGCGTGAAGAGCGGCGGCATTTGAAGGAGGATCTCCCAGGGCCCCGGCGCCCGCCCGTTCTCGGGGCCGTCGACGCGCCCGCCGGCGTACGGCTCGTGCGTCTCCTCGGGGACGCGCGTCTCGGTGTACGATTGAAACACGACGTCGAATGCACCGCTTCGCTCGAACGAGGTCACGTCGAGCCGCGCCGCGAGCCCGCGCCGCCCCCACGTCGTGGTGCGAACGTGTTGCTCCAGAAAGAGGCGCGCGTCTTCGAGCGTGAGCGCGCCGGGGGACGTGGGCGAGGTCGCGGCGGGAGCGTCGTTCATCGGACTCCGGGGAGCCGAGTCTACCCGAGCCGCCTTGGCAACGCACCGACATCGCTGTAACGTCGACGCGCGCGCGAACGATGGCTTTCTGGATCCGACAAGACCAATTCGAGGTGCTCGAACGCGACGTCGGGATCGCGGAGCTTCAACGCGACGTGATCCGCAGGCTCGGCGAGCGCTCGCCCGGCTGCTTCGCCATCGTGCCCGAGCGCGCGATCGCCGCGGTGACGCGGCTCGGCGTGGAGCGCGCCGCGCGCCGCGGGCTCACCCGCGTGGGGCCGGTGCGGCTCTTCGTGGAGACGATGATCCTTTTCGGCTCCGCCTTCGACGACGACCCGCTCTTTCCCTGGGCCGAAGCCGTGCTCGCCGAGGCGCACCCGACGCAGGCCCAGAAGGCCGATCGCTTGCACGACGCCATGATGGAGTACCTCCGCGCCGTGCCCGGAATCGGCCAGGAGCGCACGCTCGCGGCGATGCGGCGGTTCGAGCCGATCGCCACGCGCGCGCTCTCCATGAGCGTCGCGCCCGAGGCGATGCGCGCGGTGATCTTGCAGGAAACACGCGCGCTTTTCCCCGAGCGGCTCGACTACCTCGGGCCCGAGGGCGAGGCCAGGGCCGTCGACGCGTGGACCGCGCTCGCGGAGGCCCACGGATGCAGCGGCGGCGCGGCGGTCGTCTACGCGCTCCTCGCATGCCTGCTCGGGCACGGCTTCGCGACCGATCCGCTCTTCGCCTGGGCGGACACGTCGCTCCGCGGGTGCGACATGCAGGCGATCGTGAGCGAGGCAGGGCTTTATTGCGAGCGGATCCTCCGCTTCATGCACAAGGAGTGATTGCGATGGGATTTCCGGGCGGAGGCACACCGGAGAAGGCCTCGTCGAGCGGAGAAGCGGACTCGAAGCAGGTCTCGTCGCCTGACGAGGGCAGCGCGGTCAAGCCTTGCCCCTGCGATCCGGAAAAGACGATGAGCCCGCAGATGAAGGCCGACATCGCCGCGGTCAACGCGAAGCTCGACACGGCCATCACGAACAACCAGAACAACCTCGATTCGAAGATCGCGTCTTACAAGAAGAAGGGCTGGTCGACCGAGGGCGATCCGAACCTCGAGAACCTCAAGCGGCACGGCGAGGAGCTCAAGCAACGCAAGAAGGATCTGAACGACAAGATCAACGAGTGCGCCTGCCACGGCGACGGGCTCATGAACCTGGCGAACGTCGTGTACAACGAGGCGGGCTCGCACAGCATGAACGCGAAGACGGCCGTGGCCTACGCGTACATGAACCGCACGGGTGGCGTCCCGCGCGTGCCGAACAACGCCGCCGAGATCTCGCATTACAAATCGATCGGGACGCGCGCCCAGGGCATGAACGACAGCAACGCCGGGCTCTTCGCGAAACAGATGACGGACTCGATCGAGGCCGCCTGCCGCAGGCTCCGCGACAAGGATCCGGCGAAGAACGATCCGACGAACGGATCGACGCACTGGGTGAGCCCCGACGCGCTGCCGAGCTCGGCCAACGGCTGCAGGAACGGCTACTTCGCGAACCAAGGGCGCTGCTTCCCCACCTGGACGGACAAACGATGGGAGCCCGGCGTCAAAGAGACACTCGCCGAGGGCGTGCCCCGCGGCGAGTTCGTCTTCTACAACGGCGTCCGGTACTGAGATTCATACGAAGAGGCGATCGAGCCACGCCGCGAGCTTTTCCTCGTCCGCCGGCTGGCTGCGATAGCCGACGTACCCGTCGGGTCGCACCATGTAAATGCTCTCGGAGCGCGCGCCGAAGCGCCGGTGCACTTCGCCGTCCGGATCGAGCAGGACGGGCACGTCCGCGGGCAAGGCCGTGGGGATCTCGGACCCGGGGACGATGACATACGCACGCACGCGCTCGCCGAGCCGCGCCCGCGCCACGTTCACGACGCGCCCGAGCCGCTCGTAGCCCTCGTTCGTCGCGGCCGCGCCGTCGAAGCAGAGCAGCGTGTGCTGCGTGCCGCGGAGGAGGTTGTGCAGCGTGTCGCTGCCGACCGGCATGTCCGGCACGCGCGCCCCGGGCGCGGGGCCGTCGCCGAAATGGATCCAGTCCGACAAACCCGGGCGCTCGTCCGAGCCGGTGACGCGGATGTTCCACAAGGACGATTGGTCCTGCCCGACGATCGGGCTCTTCGGATAGGCGACCTCGATCTGCGACACCGTCCGGCCCGCGCGCTCTTTCACGAAGCCGAGGCTCGTCACGAAGTTCATGAGGTGGTTGCGGATCCCGATCGTGAGCGGGCTCTTCAGCGTGAGCGCCGTCTGGAGCCCGCGCGTGCTCACGTCCGTGAAGCGCAACGTCTCCGCAGCCACGGGCCGCCGCTCGGCCTCGTACGAATCGAGGAGCGCGTCCTTCGCCACGCCGCGCGCCACGAGCGCGAGCTTCCAGGCGAGGTTGTACGCGTCCTGGATCCCCATGTTCATCCCCTGCCCGCCCGCCGGGCTGTGAATGTGCGCCGCGTCGCCGGAGAGGAACACGCGGCCGACGCGGTAATGCGGGACGATGCGGCAATGAATGCGGAAATCGATCATCCACGCGGGATCCCCGAGGGACGAACCCGCGGGGCCACGCTCCTTCAGTAGCGCCTGGAACGACGAAAGCTCGACGGGGCGATCGTCGTCGGGATCGACGAACGTGAGCATGCGATACCGCCCCTCGCCCGGCAGCGGGAAGAAGGCGAGCATGCCGCTCGGGCCGAGGAAAATCGCGAGCTCGTCCTCGTGCACCGCGACCGGGAGCTCGACGCGGACGTCGGCCTGCATGATGCGCACATCGTAGGTCGAGCCCTCGAACGGAAGGTCGAGCGCCTTGCGAACGGTGCTGTGCGAGCCGTCGCAGCCGAGCAGATACGGCACGCGCACCTCCTCGAGCCAGCCGTCCTCCGCGGCGAGCGCGGCCGTCACGCCGCCCTCGTCCTGCGAAAAGCTCTGGAGCTTGACCTTGCGCTCGACCTTGATGCCGTGCGCGCGTTCGAGGTGCTCGGCGAGCACGAGCTCGGTCTCGCGCTGCGAGAGGCTCAGCAGAAAAGGATACGGCGAGTCGATTCCGCTGATCTCGACCCGCGCGATACGCTCGAGCGCGGGCGTCATGACGCGCGCGCCCCCGACCTGCCGGCCGCGCGCGAGGATGGGGTCGACCACGCCCATGTCGTGAAAACATTCGAGCGTGCGGGCGTGGATGACCTGCGCTTTCGACCAGATCGAAGGGCCTTCGCCCTGGTCGATGATCCGGCACGAGAGACCGTGCCGCGCGAGCTCCGCCGCCATCACGAGCCCCACCGGGCCCGCCCCCACCACGAGCGCATCCAACGCCATCGCCGCTCCCTCCGTTCGCCGCGCCGAACGCCGCAGCCCTCCGGCATCATACTAGGAAATCGGCGTGTTCGAGGGGTAGGATTCGCACGATGCCGGAACGGAAGGACTTCGGGGATGCCCTCGTGAAGGCCGCGCTCGCGCCGATCCAGGCCGCGAACGCGCGCCTCGGCGAGGGGGCGATCGGCGAGGGGATCGCCGCGCTCTCGAAGGCCGATCTGCTCGCCGGTCTGCAGCAGGGCATCGAGAAGGCCGCCGCGGTCTTCAAGTTCCGGAAGGTCGACGTCGAAGCGCTGCTGCCGTGGGACGCGCTCTTGCCCGCGCTCGATCGCCTGGAGGCCGCCCAGATCGCCGCGCTGCGCGCCGTGCAACAGCACATGGCCACGGTGGGCGGCCCGCTCTCGGGCCCCACGCGAGGAGCGGCCTTCGATGCGCGAAAGCAGACCGGCGCCGAGGCGCTCTTCAAAGTCGCGAAGCGGTTCACGACCGATCCGAGGGTCTGCGGGCCCATCGAGCTCTTCGGCACGGAGGTCTCCGGGTGGGAGACGCTCGTCTTGCAGTGCGGCGATCGGCTCGAATCGAGCCCGCTGCACGCGCGGTATGCGCGGCGGAAGCTCCTCGTCCGCTCGGCGCTCGTGATCGTCATCCTCGGATCGTTCTCGGTCGCGTGGCGATCGGCCTACAAGACGAAGCAGATCGAGCAGGCCCGCACCCGCGTCGACGTCGCGCTCCGCGCGGAGGATCCGTGCGCGGTCGAGAAGCTCGCGCCCGAGGACATCACGCTCGCGACGCCGGAGCAGGTCACGGGCGAGAAATCGCGCCTCGAGGCCTGCGCGACCGGGCGGGCCCGCGCCCGGTACGTCGCGGCTTGCGAGACGCTCGCGAAAAACTTCGACGCGGGCAAGCTCTCGGCGGACGATCTCGCGCTCGCCAAGGAGGCGGCGCCGCGCCTCGAACGCGCGCAGAAGCGCGAGCTCGGCGTCGAGGATCTGCTCGCGACGCCGAAGGACATGCCTTGCCAGGACAGCCCGTCGAAGGACCGGTTCTTCGGGACGTACGCGGCGGCGGCGGCGGATTCGACGAAGGCGTGGACCGAGGCGACGCGCGTCTCCGACGACCTGCGCGACGCGCTCCGCGGCAAGGACTTCTCCACGAAGCCGTACCGGGACGAACTCACGCGGCGCGCCGAGCCGGCGGCGGCGAGGGCGATCGTGAGCGGAAAACCCGAGGACATGGAGCTCGGCAAGAAGCTCTGCGACTTCGCGGCGTCGTTCGGGATCGAGCGCGGGAAGAAATGCACCGGGCTCGCGGCGGTCCTCGGGAAGCAGCGGTGAGAGAGGCTTGCTTGAACCTCGAACGATTCTGCATGGCCCACCCAGGCGCTTTCTTGATCCCGGCCGAGCACCTCGACGAGAGCTCCGTCTCGGCCGAGGTGCGGGCGCTGCTCCGCGAGGGGCGTGGTTTGTCGGAGGAGCGGATCGCCCTGTTCGAGCACGGCTACCGGCTCTACCGTGAGCGCGCGGCCTCGCTGCACGCCCGCGCGCCGGGCTCGTGGCTGCCGCCGCGCAAGGCGAACGTCCTCGTCGTCACGGATCCCTCGCGCGTCCGGCCGTACAGCGCGCCTTTCCTCGGCGTCACGTGGACCTTGTACGCCTCGGACCTCGATCCCGCGCGCTCGCACGAGGAGTACGTCTGTTATCAGATCTTCCACGTCGAGCGCCTCGCCTTCCTCAAGGCCCTGCGCGCGGCCGTCTGCTTCAACCTGAGTTACTTCCTCACGCGGACCGAGGACGAGCTGCACGATTTCTCCCGCGCCGCCTCGCGCTCGACGCGGCCCGACGCTCCGGCCTTCGTGGCCCTCGCCCGCGCGCTGCCGTGGATCCGGACGCTGTATCACCTCCCGCTGCGCGAGCCGCCGGCCGGGACGAACGAGCCGCTCGGCCACGTCGACGGCGCGGATCTTTTGATCCCCAAGGGAACACGTCCGGACCTGCTCGCCCTCTTCGGCGCGTTCGACGCCGCGGCCCGCGAGATGGAGGCGACCTTCCTCGCGGCGCAGGCGCCCCGGGCCGCAGGGCGAGAGGCGGTCGATTCCGTGTGCGTTTTCCTTTCGGAGGAGCGCCCGGACGTCCTCCTCGTGGAGCCGCCCGATCGTATCGTGTATCGGCCGGAGGACGCGACGAACCTCGAGGAAGCCCGCAAAGCGCTCGCGCCCCTTGTCTCCCCGCGCGCGGGCGAGAGCTTGCGCGAGGACCTCCGGCTCGCGAGCGACAAGAGCCGCGCCGTGCTCGCGACGCTCCGGGATCCCGACGTGCTGTTTCGGACGAGCGCGGAGGTGGATCTCGAAGGCGGCGTGTACGTGCGCGCGGACCTGCGCCGCATCGTGTACGAGCTGCGCCAGCCCGGCTTCGATCCGCTGCGCGAGGAAGGGCCGCCGTACCACCGGCAGCTCCTCGCCGCGCGCGTGGTCCACGAATGGGGCCACCTCGTGCACGAGGCCGGCCTCGTGCGGATCCCCGAGGCGCGAATGCCCGAATACGCCGAGGCCCTCGCGGCGCTCGAGACGAGCTGGGACACGCTCGTCGCCGCCATGCCCGCGCGCCTCGAAGGCGACGTGAAAAGCGAGCTCGACGAGCTCGGCGCCGATGCAGCCCACCCCGGGCGCGCGCTCGCTCGGGTCATGCTCACGCGGATCGCCGATTACGCGTCGAACGTGTTTTTCCGGAGCTACCTGCAGCCCGAGGAGCTCGAATCGTACGTCCGGACGAACGTGCGCCACCACCTGAACGAGGACCTCGGCCCGCTCGCGCAGCTCACGCGGCACGCGGTCGAAGTGCAGTACCTCGGGCTCGCGTCGTTCCGGGACCCGATCCGTTACTTCCTGGAGACGTCCTACTTCGAGGCGTACTTCGTCCGGACCGGCGTGTTCTCCGAGGAGCACGTGCGGGCGCTCTTCGCGGCGACGGCGCGGATCTGCGCCTGCTACGAGCTCGATCGCGAAGCATTCGTCGACATACCTTGAGGCCGCGCGCCGTTCATCGTTGCAAGATCGCGAATCGCTCTCGCGATTTTGCAACAAAAGAAAGCTCGACTCCGTCCGGTGACATGGCTAGGCGTCGCGCATGCGAGCGGCATCCCTGACATCGATCGGGCTCTTGTACCTCCTCGGGGCGACGGCGTGCGGGGAGCGGAGCGGCGCGCCCGAGGAGCGGCCACGCGACATGGCGGTGCTTCCGAGCTCCGCGACAGCCGAGATGCCAATCGCGCTCCGTGCGGCGGCGATCGCGGCGCGGCAGGCCGAGGCGGGCGAGGCGTATCGTTTCGCCCGGGGAGAGCCGGGGCGACCGCTCCGCGCGGACAATCCGGCGCAAGGGTTCGTCGCGGAAATGAACGCCGCGTCCGTTCGGATCGAGAGCTCGACGGGCGGCGGTGAGGCATTTCAGGCATCGCTGACGTTCGCGGGTTTCGGCTGCGAAGGCGACCTCCGCGCGCCGGCCCTCGCCGAGCCCACGGCCTCCGGGAACCGCACGGAATACCGGCGCGGCGACGTGACGGAGTGGTACGTGAACGGTCCGCTCGGGATCGAGCAGGGCTTCGATGTCGCGAAGGCGCCGGGATGCAAGGGCGAGCTCTCGTTCGAAATGGCCGTGTCGGGCGGGCTCGCGGCGGCGGTCACGACAGGCGGGGAAGCGGTCGAGCTCGTCGATGACAAAGGCGTCGCGCGGCTCCGGTACGGCGAGCTCTACGTCGCCGACGCCACGGGCAAACCCGTGCCGTCTTCGCTCGGCGTGCGCGGCGGGCGCATCACGATCCACGTCGACGACGCGGGCGCCGCCTATCCGCTCCACGTCGATCCGCTCGTGGCCATCCCGCGCTTCCGGTTCACCGCCTCCGACGCGCAGGCGTCGGACTATTTCGGCAGCGGCGTGGCGATCGACGCCGACACCGCTCTCATCGGCGCAGACGGGGACAGTTATGCCGGCGGCACGGACGCTGGATCGGCCTACGTGTTCATCCGCAATGGCCTCACGTGGACCCAGCAGGCCAAGCTCGTCGTGCCCGGCGCGGCCCAGAACGACTTCGTCGGCTCGTCCGTCGCGCTCGACGGCGACACGGCCCTCGTCGGGGCCCGGGGCGACGATACCGCGGCCGGCGCGGACGCGGGCGCGGCCTACGTCTTCGTCCGCAATGGCACGTCATGGTCGCTTCAGGCGCAGCTCGTCGCGTCCGACGCGGCGATGGGTGACGGGTTCGGCGTGTCGGTCGCGCTCGATGGCGACACGGCCCTCGTCGGCGCGGATCTCGACGACACCGCGACCGGCGTGGATTCGGGCTCTGCCTACGTCTTCGTCCGGAGCGGCACCACGTGGACGCAGCAGGCCCAGATCCTGCCGAGCAGCGGGGTCGCGGGAGGGGTGTTCGGCCGGTCCGTCGCGGTCGAGGCCGACACGGCGCTCGTCGGCTCGCCGCACGGGACCGCGGCGGGCCGGGTGTACGTCTATGTCCGGACCGGCGCCACGTGGACGCAACAAGCCTCGATTGGCCCGTCGGACGGCGCGGCGGACGACCGTTTCGGCAGCGCGGTCGCCTTGAGCGGCGACTCGGCGCTCATCGGCTGCCCCTACGACAACACGGGGTTCGGGCTCGACGTCGGATCGGCGTACGTGTTCACGCGAAACGTGAATACGTGGACCCAGCAAGCCAAGCTCCTGGCAGGCAACGCCGTGGAGAACATGATCTTCGGCAACGCGGTCGCGATCCGCGGCGACCGGGCCGTCGTCGGCGCGTACCGCGCCGAGCCCCTGGGCAACTCGGCCGTCGGCGCCGCGTACGTGTTCGTGCGCAACGGCATTACCTGGTCGCAGCTCACGCAGATCGACGGACCGAACGGCCTTGGGTTGTTCGGGTACAGCGTCTCGATGAGCGGCAATCACTTCCTCGTCGGGGCGGTCACCGAGTCCTTCGACGCGAAGGGGGACGCGGGCGCGGCGTACGTGTTCGAGCTCTTCGAGGAGCTCCCGAACGGCGCGGCCTGCAATGTCGCGGAGGAGTGCACGAGCGGCTTCTGCATCGACGGCGTGTGCTGCAACAGCGCCTGCGGCTCCGGGGTCTCGACCGATTGCCAGGCGTGCAGCGTGACCCAGGGCGCGGCCATGAACGGCACGTGTGGCCCTGCGGTGAGCGGAACCGTGTGCCGCGCGGCGAACGGCGGCTGTGACGTCGCGGAGACGTGCAATGGCTCGTCGACGAGCTGCCCGTCGAACAAATACATCGCCGCCGGGACGATCTGCCGCGGCGCGGCGGGCCCGTGCGACGTGACGGAGACGTGCAGCGGGAACGGCGCGGCCTGCCCCGCCGACGTGATCGCCCCGGCGGGGACGTCGTGCCGGCCGTCCGAGGGCGCCTGCGACGAGGCCGAATTCTGCACGGGGTCCGGCGTGGTTTGTCCCGACGACGTCTTCAAGCCGGCCGGCACGACCTGCCGCGCCCAGGCGGGCGTCTGCGACGTGGCCGAGAGCTGTACCGGCGACGCGGCGGCTTGCCCGACGGACACGCTCAAGCCGGCTGGCACCACGTGCCGCGCCGCAGCGGGCGCCTGCGACGTGGCCGAGAGCTGCACCGGGAGCAGCGTCGCCTGCCCTGCGAATACGTACCTCCCGACGGGCACGACCTGCCGCGCGTCGGCGGGCGCCTGCGACGTAGCCGAGGTTTGTCCTGGCAATGGCGCGAGTTGCCCCGGCGATACCTTCCTCGCCGCCGGGACCAACTGCCGCGCGGCGGCGGGCGCCTGCGACGTGGCCGAGGTTTGCCCCGGCAATACAGCCGCTTGCCCCGGCGACGTCCTCGTACCCGCCGGCACCACGTGCCGCGCGGCGGCGGGTGTCTGCGACATCGCCGAGGTGTGCACGGGCGCGAGCGGCGCGTGTCCGAACGACGTCCTCCAGGGTCCCATGGTGATGTGCCGACCCGCGGCCGGCCCTTGTGACGTCGCGGAATCGTGTGACGGCGCGAATGTCGCCTGTCCGCTCGACTTCGTGGCCGACGTCATGACGGTCTGCCGCCCTGCGGCCGGGCCGTGTGACGTGCCGGAGAAATGCGACGGCGTCGGCAAGGGCTGCACGGCGGACGTGATCGCCGACACGACGGTCACGTGCAGGCCGGCCGTGGATCTGTGTGACGTGCCGGAGAAATGCACCGGCGTGTCGACCACGTGCCCGCTCGACATGACGTTCCCCGACGGAACGGCGTGCAACAACGGGGTTTGCCTCGAAGGCGAATGCACGGACGGCACCGGAGGTGGGGGTGGCAGCGGCGGCGACGGCGGTGCCGGCGGCATGGGCGGCGCAGGCGGCAGCGGCGGCGCGGGCGGTAACGGCGGCAGCGGCGGCGCGGGCGGTAACGGCGGCAGCGGCGGCGCGGGCGGTAACGGCGGCAGCGGCATCGCGGGCGGCGGCCTCGGGGACGTCGCGGGCGCGCTCGGCGGCGCCACGGGCGCGGATGCGCTCGGCGGCATGCTCCAGCTCGTCGGCACCTTCGTGTATCCGGCGCTCAAGATGAT
>NZ_JASBQE010000052.1 GCF_029960785.1 Polyangium sp. 15x6 | reverse complement strand
GGCATGGGCGGTACCGGCGGCCAGGGCGGGGGCGGCATGGGCGGCACCGGCGGCCAGGGCGGGGGCGGCATGGGCGGTACCGGCGGCATGGGCGGCACCGGCGGCCAGGGCGGCACCGGCGGCCAGGGCGGGGGCGGCATGGGCGGCCAGGGCGGCATGGGCTGCACCATCGGCACCACGCAGCCGTGTTACTCGGGCCCCGACGGCACCCAGGACGTCGGTCTCTGCGTGGCCGGCGTGCAGACCTGCGAGCCGAACGGCGAGTTTGGTGCGTGCGTCGGCGAGGTCCTGCCCTCGTCCGACGACTGCGCCTCCGCGGCCGACGAGGACTGCAGCGGCATGGCGCTCGCCTGCACGGGCGACCACGTGGCCAGCAAGCCGTTCGGCAACACGCAGCTACAGATCGGCACCGACGTCGCGGTCGACGTCCAGGGCAACGTCTACACGATCGGCATCTTCGAGGGCGCGCTCGACTTCGGCGGCGCCATCGGCACGCTCACGAGCGCGGGCGGCCGCGACGTGCTCGTCGTGAAATACGACTCGATGGGCGACGTCCTCTGGGCGAAGCGGTTCGGCAGTGCCGGCGACCAGGAGGGCCAGGGCATCGCGGTCGACGCCCAGGGCAACGTATACATCACGGGCTCGTTTTATGGCTCGATCAACTTCGGCGGCGTCTCCAGCACCAGCGTGGGCGGCGACGATCTCTTCGCGGCGAAGTTGACCACGGACGGCGCGCACGTTTGGACGCGGACGGTCGGCAGCCTGGGGACCGAGCAGGGCCTGGACATCGCGGTCGACTCCACGGGCGCGGCCTACGTGACCGGCCAGTACTCGGGCGACCTCAACTTCGTCGGGATCATCCAAGGGATCGAAGGATTCGACGCCCTGCTCCTCAAGTTCTCGCCCACCGGCCAGCCGCTATGGGGCAAGGGTTTGGGTGGCACGGGCTCGCAGCACGGTCTGGGGGTCGCGGTGACCTCCGACGACCAGGTCACGTTCGTCGGGGCCTTCGAGAACACCGTCGACTTCGGCGGCGGCGCGCTCACGAGCGCGGGCAACTACGACGCCGTGATCGCCCGGTACGACAGCCTCGGCACGCACCTCTGGAGCAAGCGCTACGGCGACGACGCGCGCCAGCAGGCGTCAGCGGTGGCCGTCGATGGCCAAGGCTCCGTGCTCGTCACGGGCGAGTTCGCCGGCTCGATGGATCTCGGCGGCGGCATGCTCACGTGCGCGGACGGCGCGACCAGCGGCGACGGGTTCGTCGCGAAGTTCGACGCCATGGGCAACCACGTGTGGAGCAAGCGTTTCGGCGACCTGGACGAGCAGCGTGGTGCGGGCATCGCGGCCGACGTCTTCGGCAACATCGTGCTCACGGGCAATTTCACCAACCAGCTGAGCTTCGGCGGCGCCTCGGTGCTGGGCGCGAGCGGGCCCGACGTCTTCGTGGCCAAGCTCGACCCGAGCGGCGGGCAGCTCTGGCTCCGCCGGTACGGCAGCGGCATGATGACGTACCAGTCGGGCGAAGCTGTCGCGATCGACCCGCTGGCCAACGTCTGGGTGACGGGAGGCTTCGAGGGCATGATCGATTTCGGCGGCGACGTCTTCACGTCCGCTGGCGGGTTCGACATGTTCCTCGCGAAGCTCGAGCCCTGAGAGGACCACCCCTGAAAAAGAAAGGGCCTGGCGCTCGGCCAGGCCCTTTTTTCTCGATCGGACCTTCAGCGAATCACGGGGCGCCGTAGAGCGAGGCCGCGCCCTGCTTGTCCTTGGTCGTCAGGGTGAGCGCCCAGGAGTTCGTCCCGTTGCACTGCGGGTAGTGCATGACGGAGCCCGAGTCGTACGACGTCAGGCCGCGCCAGTTGTTGTCCTCGAAGCAGGCGCCGGCCTCGGGGCGCGTGTGCTCGACTCGCGAGCACAACAGCGGTGAGAACAGAGGCGGACGCGGACGCGATCGTTCTCCGCTGACCACGGCATTCACGCGACACGACCCTCCCGTCTACGCCAAGGCTTCGGAGACATTCGCCGAGGCGTACTCGCTCGGATCGAGGAGGCGGACGAGCGCCGCCGGCAGATCGACGCGGCTGAGGTCGAGCTTCTCGATGGTGCGTAGAATAGAAATCATCGCGGTTATGCACATGCGACGTCATCCGGACACGTGGAAGAGCCGTTGAGCCGCCTGATCCCTAGGCGGTAGGATAGGAGCGCAAGCGGGGGCGGAAACGGGTTTGGAAGCGGGGGAAGGAACGGAAGCTCCTCTACGCTTCCGATCCCTCCCCGCCTTGGCCCTTCGACAGCGCGCTCTTGCTCGCTTCGGCGCTCGCCTCGTTCTTCTTGCGCGTGGCGGCGGCCTTCGTCGCGGCTTGCGAGCGATATGCGATCGTTTGCTCGAAATACGAAAGGAACTCGGGTTTCTTGCCCTTGGTGCCTTTGTCGAGGGCCTTCGCGCCAATCTCGCTCAGGTCTTCCTCGCGGTTGTTGATCAGGCGGGTCTTCGACTCGCGCGCGACTTCGAGCGCCTTTTCGAGCCTCGCCTCCTCGACGGTGAGGGCGTCGATACCCACCGTCGCGTCGAGCACGCGTTGATAGGCGGCGGGATGGATCTCCGCCTCCTCGCCATACTTGGGTATCGCGTGTGCGAGCTCGCTGAGCACGCCCGGGAGCCCTTCTTGCGCGCCGCGCGCGCCTTTGAGGCCGCCCGGCGGGACGTCGACCAGGAGATGCTTCTGGGCGGTCAGATCGATCACCAGCGGCCCCGTGTAGGGGGGGCCTTCGATACGTGCCATCATCCCTCCTCGTTGGTGGAAACAGGATGGTAGGCTACAGCTCGCAGGATCTGTCAAGAACGAAATATGGCCCCGAGGTCGGGATGCTGGAGTCCGAGGTCTCGATCTGGGACCTCGAGGTCGGGATGGCGGTGCCCGACCTCGCGATGGAGGACCCCGAGGTCTCGATAGGCGACCCCGATGCCTCGATCTGGGACCCCGAGGTCGGGATGATCGGACGTTGAATCGGGTTCCCGCATCCCGAGGTCGGGGTGTTGGAGCCAGACGTCTGGATATTTCATCGGGAAGGCGGGATGAAATATCCCGATGTCCTGATACGGGACCCCGAGGTCGGGATGATCGGACGTTGAATCGGGTTCCCGCATCCCGAGGTCGGGCCGAGAAATCGCGAAGTCGGGATGTGAAATCGAGAGCTCGGGCTGTCGCATCCTGCCATCGAGGCCCTTCGATCTCGTTCGGCTGACCTCCTGGCCCGGCTGCCCTCGCCGGCCGTCTCGGTCCGGGTCGTGCATCGTGCGGCGGGGCTGGCGCCGTGCGCCGAGGACTTCCACGCGCGTGCCGACCTGCCCGTCTCCCTTGCGTGCGGACATTGTGCGTCCGAGCCGCCGACGATCGCTCTTGCGCCCGCGCGGAGGGGTATTGCAGAACGGATCGTCAGGAAGAACGCGGGCACGCACACGCCGCCGCGGGGGCGGGGAGGCTTGGCCCGCGACCGAAAGCTCGAATGGCTGCCGCGCCGATGGGGGCGAGGGACGGACCATTCCGAGGCACGGGAGAGGTCCATGCAGAGAGCGAATCGTCCGATCCGCCGGATCCACGATGTGTCATGTCGTCCTCGCGCTCCTTCAACCATTCCTTGGGCGATCGCCGCGCTGGTCGTGGTGTCGCTCGTTCTGTCCGGGTGCGCCGCCTCGCGTGATCCGACGATGGCACGGATCTTCGAGGCGCCGAACGTGGTCCACGTCTGCGTGCGTCCGCCGAACGTGCCGAAGGACAAACGAATCTGGGGGGTCACCGCCGACGGCGCGCCCTTCTTTGGGGTGCGGGAGGTGGACCGCGCGAGGGGCAATGGCAGTCCCATTTTCGTATTCGATTTGGAATCGCCTCCAGCGAGCGCGCGGCTCTTGCCGATTCCGTACAACACGCTCGAATGCCCGGCGAGGACGCCGCCGCCGAAGCCGCGGGTCGTCGCGGCGGAGGAGAAGGCCAAGGCCAGGGAGGCCGAAGAGAAGGAGGGCGAGGCCAAGAAGGCCGAGGGGCCGAGGCCGCTGCCGCGGCCGATCGCGAGGCCGCCGGAGGAGGAGCGGTGCACGGCGTATCGGGAGCCAGGTCAAGCGAGGCGACGGAGCGGGACGGGCGCGGGGGGCTGCACGAGGGTGCTCGTCAAGCGGCGCGAGGCGGAGCCGGTCGTCGCGGACAAACAGCCGGCCGCGATCCACGAGGTAAAGCCGGCCGAGCCAGCCGAGCCGAGGGAGTTGCCGGCGAACGCGGCGCAGGCGTATGAGGACTGGGGGCTCAGCCCGGCGGAGACCTCCGCGCTCGCGGACGATCGAGCCAGGGAGTGCCTCCAGGGGCTTTGCCATGCGCGGCATCCGAACTTCGTCCCGAAGTCCAAGGAGAAGCCCGGTGAGAGGCACAACGGGCAGTCGTTGTCAACGGGAAGTGGCTCGCCGCAACCCGCGCCGAAGACGACGGTCAAGACGAGGACGAAGCCGGTCGGGAAGCCGAACGGTACGGCGGCGGGGCAGGCGGGCAACGGGAGCGCGGTGGACCCACCACCGCAGGCCAAACCGAAGCGGGGAGGCGAGACGCCGGCGGCGGCGCGGGGGCGGAAGGAGCATGAGGAGTTCAAGAAGAAGGTCGAGGCGAAGCAGAAAGAGGGAAAGGATTGGGATCCCAGACCGCGTGTCTTCACGAAGGACGGCCAGGAACTACGGCCCGACGCACTCACGCCACAGAAACACCCGATCGAGCTCAAGCCGAACACGCCGACCGGTAAAGCAGCGGGCAAGCGCCAGATGAAGAAATATGAAGCAGCTACAGGCAAGAGGGGACGTGTGATCTATTATGAACCCTAAGCGAGTCCTGCCGAACCGAATGAGCCACATCTTCAAGACGTGGGTGACGCCCACGCTCCATGAGGCGGGCTTCAAAAAACGAGGGATCGTATACGTGCGCGATCTGGGGAGCGTCCAGCACCTCTTCAACCACGAGAGTGGCGATTACAACACGGCCGATAAGCTCAGCTTTACGACGAATTGTGGGATTTACGTGCCTGGGGTCTTCCCGGCGTTCGCCAATCCGAGCCTCGAAGAACCAAAGGCGCCTCGTGCATTCCAAGGGCTCCTGAACGTGCGGCCCAATTTCCTGATGCCGGCGCGCCGCCTCACGTGGTGGGAACTCACGTCCTCCGATGGCCCCGAGAAGGACGACGAAGTCGGGCAGGAGCTGCGGACGCTCGTGGAGACGGCGGCCCTGCCGTTCTTCGATCGGTTCCGGGACGAACGCGCGGTCGCGGAGTTCCTCTCGCAGCCCCGCAGGAAGGAAGACCGACACGTCATGCCCTTCGAGGAGACGTTCGAGCTCTGTTATGCCGCGATCCTCTGGAAGCGGCTGGGGTGCAAGGACAAGTGTCGCGAATGTATCGAGCGGGAGCGGTCGAAGACCAAGAAGCGTTATAGCCCCTTGCCCGAGAAGTTCCTGGCGCGATTCTCGTGTGACGACGACTGATGCGATTGCTGCAATGGGCCGGCCCACGGGCGTGCTCGCGGGTCGGCTCCGCTCGGGAGAGGAACGGGACGGGGATCGATACGAGGCGGTGATGAACCCCAAGCGAGCCCTACAGAACAGAATGAGCCACATCTTCAAGACTTGGGTCACCCCTACGCTCCACGAGGCGGGCTTCAAGAAACGAGGGATCGTGTATGTGCGGGAGCTGGGGAGCGTCCAGCACCTCTTCCAGCACGAGAGTGACGACCTCAACACGGCCGACAAGTACAGCTTCACCACGAATTGCGGGATTTACGTGCCGGGGGTCAAGCAGGCATACGGCAATCCGAGCCGCGAAGAACCAAAGGCGCCTCAAGCATTCCAGGGACTCTTAACCGTGCGGCCCGGATTCCTGACACCGGCGGGCAATCCGTGGTGGCATCTCACGTCCTCCGATGGGCCCGAAAAGGACAACGAAGTCGGGCAGGAGCTACGAAGGCTCGTGGAGACGGCGGCCCTGCCCTTCTTCGATCGGTTCCGGGACGAACGCGCGGTCGCCGAGTTCCTCACGCAGCCCCGCAAGAAGGAGGACCGGTGCATCAATCCCCGTGAAGATACGTTCGAGCTCTTCTTCGCCGCGATCCTCTGGAAGCGGCTCGGGTGCAAGGACAAGTGTCGCGAATGCATCGAGCGGGAGAAGTCGAAGACCAAGAAGCGTTATGGCGCCGAGACCGACGAGGCGTTCTTCGCGCGCTTCTCGTGTGACGACGACTGACGGAAAGGTCAAACAAACGAAGGACGGGCCCCGGGTCACGCATGGACCAGCCTGCAACGCTCGCGTGGCTCGGCGAGTGACCCCCTCGCACGTTCGTCCCGGAACCGCCCCGCACGTTTGTCCCGGGCTTGACAAGCCCGTTTGTCTCGGATAAGGGTTGTCCCCGGAGGCCGACCCTGGGCGTGCGCTCCTGACCCGAGTAGCACCAAGACGCTCGTGTCGGCCGCCCCCTTTTGCGTCCATTCGCGACGGCAGGCCCCCAGGTTTGTCTGGGGTATTGCCCCGGGGACAGGCGAGCGGTAGCATCGCGCCATGCGCAGAGCAATGGCAGCGGCACTCGTGATCGTAGCGGGGTGGGGGGCGGCGTTTGGCGGGGCGTCCGGGTGTGGACCTACTTCGGTTGGTTCAGACTGCCCACCGGGGTTGCCGAGAGACGAGTGCTGTCCGTGTCCCTATCCGGAGTCGTGCCCGGATCCGGATCGTCCGGGAGTCTGGACGCCCAAGCCCATCCCGTGGGACTGCCCGAACGCGTGTGACGGTCCGCCTCCGCTGCCGCCGAAGTGCTTCGATGGCGGTGTGGATGACGGCGGGGCGGATGGCGGGATGTCGTCGCTTTGCCCAGGCGGTGGTGTGTGTGTTGACGAGGCCCCCAAAGATTGGAGGCTCGTGGCCTTTTTTTCGGACTGGCGTGAGCCGCCGCCGTGCCCCGACGATGCTGCGATCCTCGCGTTCGAGGGTACGCCGGCCCCTCCTCCTCTTTTATGCGGCGAGTGCTCGTGCGACGAGCCCGAAGGGACATGCACGCTGCCGCAGACCTGGACCGTCAGCTCCGCCGGCTGTGATGATCCCGGGGGCGGTGTCAAGACAAACTTCGACCCGCCGACAAACTGGGACGGGACCTGCAATCAGGACAAGGCAATCCCCTCCGCCACACTTTGCGGCGGCGTGCCGTGCGTCCGATCGATCACCATCTCACCTCCGGTGATCGAGGAGCAGCCGTGCAAAGCGCGCACGAAGGGAGACCCGGCGCAGGAGATCCCCAAGTTCTGGAACGGTGGACCGGAGACGCCGCTTGGTCGCGTGTGCGAACGCGCCGAACCGTGGCTGGCCTGCGCCGAGCAAAGCGGGAAGGTCTGCGGGCCAGCGAGTGAGGACTACTCCTCTTGTATCTTCCGGGAGGGCGAGCACCTGTGCCCGGAGGGGTGGGGCGGGGAGAGGCACCTCCTCTACGGCGTGGTGAAGGACGAACGCGAGTGCTCGGCTTGTACCTGCGGTGCACCGACGGGCGGGACGTGTGATGCGCTGATCTCCGTCTGGAGCAGCCCTGGCTGCTCTCAGATCGCCATCGCACGCCCAATCTCCACGGGGATGGTCGCTCCGTGTGACCCCTTCATGCCCGGCACCCAGTTCAGCGGGAAGACGGCCGAGCTCCTCAACTATACGAAGGGCACCTGTGCCCCGAGCGGCGGTGCGGTCATCGGCGAACTGACCCTTGACAAACCCGTGACGGTATGTTGCGCGGTGCCCACGTCCTGACGCGCTAGAAGGTAACCACGAGCGACGTCGTGGCGCTCATCGCCAGCGGGAGTGGCTGCCACAGCACACCGCGGTAGTCGGCGAACTGACGCGGCACCGGAAACCCCAACACATCCACGTTGGAGCGCCACAACAGATGCTCCCCGAGCGGCACCTCGGCCTCCACCCGCGCGCCCACGCCCACGAGAGGCGTCGTGTACTCCTGCCGATACGTGCGGTTCGTCCCGCTCCCGAGCAACACACCCCCCGCGACCAGCCCACACGCCATGAATCCCCCAAACCGGTAACACCCCGCCGCCGTCCCCAGGTACGCATCCACGTCCACCGCCGTGGGCCCGTCCTGCGGGGTCGCCGTCATCCACGGCCGCGCAGCGAAGTCGAGTTCCACGACGAACCGCGGCGACACGTTCCACCCGGCCGTCACCCGCGGCGCGAAGAACGGCTCGGGCGCCACGTTCCAGAACGCACCGATCCCGAGCCCCGCGAAAAACCGGTTCGGCTGCGGAGGAGGCGGCGGCCGCGGAGGCGGAGGCGGAGGCGGACACGGCTGCGGAGTCGGTTGCGCAGGCGCCGGCGGACATGGCGGACACGGCGGCGGCGGCTCCGGCTCCCATCGTACGTTCCACCCCATGAGCATCGCCGCGTCGAACGCCGCCCAGAACAGCACCTTGTGGCACTCCGTCGCCGGCGGGTACTCGGTCGTCTTCTCGCCGCTCACCTCCCCCGCCGCGCTCTTCACCCGCACCGTCGCTGCCTTCCCGCCATCCGGCAGCCGCTTGACCCGCACCTCCAGCACGCGCTCTGCGCCCGCGTCGATCCCCCTCGACGGCACCCAGCTCGACAGCGCCGCAGAGAAATCCTCCTCCTGGTTGCAGGCCGGGGGCCACCGATCCGCCTCGAAATCCAACCGATGCGCCGCCTTCTCCTTCGCCCACGCCCGCCCCGGCCAGAGCACGAGCCCGGACAGACAGCCGAGCAGGGCCGCCCACCGCCGCGTCCGCTCGCCGGAAAAGTGAATAGGCCGAAAGATTTTTTTCGTAGATCGCCCCTCCTGGCGACATCTAGGAGCGTGAGCTCCTCTCTCATCCCAGGCGCGTCGGACCAACCTCCCAGCTCGGGCCTCGTTCGGCTCGACGCTCGGGCAGACGCGCTCGGCGTGTCCGCGGCGCGGCTCCGTCGATACAGGGCCGTCATGGTGAAGGTCGCGCGACGTGGGCTTGCCGATGAGAATCATGTGGACGACGTCGTCCATAATGCGTTCGTCGTGGCATATCAGAAAGAAAAATCCGAGCGCCCGCCCGTAGAGGATGAGCGCGGCTGGCTTGCGTGGTTATGCGGGATTGTCCGGGTGCTCGTCCTCGAATACCGGCGCGGGCATCGTGAAATGCCAACGGAGCCGGAGGACCTGGCAAACCTCCTCAGCACGGATACGGATGCAGATATGCGGGGCTACGAAGACATCGCGTCGGCGCAGGCCGCGGTCGATGCCCTCCCCTCGGGGAAGCGGGAGCTCCTGGACGAGCACTTCCTGCAAGAGAAGCCGATCGCGCAAATCGCCGCGGAGCGCGGGCTTCCCTATACGACGGCTTACTCGCAGTTCAACGCCGCGCTGAGCGAGGCGCGTTCCTTCGTGGATGGCACCGAGCGTCCCGCCAAACGCCGGCGCGCGCCCGTCACCATTTCTGCTCTGCTCGTCTTCATCACGCTCGTGCGCGAAGCGCGCGCGCGCGTCGCCGCCTTCTCCACGCACGCCTTCGCTTCCTTCGCGCGGGCGCCCATGCGTGTCCTCGGGAGCTTTGCAGCGGGAGCCGTGCTCCTGGGGAGCACGCCGGCCAGCGATCCGCAGGCCATGCCTCGGCATGTGGAAACACACGCGCGGGCGGAGGCGACCCTCGGGCGCGCTTCGACGTACCCAATCGATTGCAAGAGCGTCTTGCTGTGCGCTCCTCATACAGAATCGCCTCCGCCGAGGACGAATATCGAATCACGGCCTCCACGCGCGCCGGGACGCCCGCGAGCCTACAAGGAGCGCTCGATGCAGGAGGTCATCGACGCGAATGCCATTCGCCATGGCGAACCCGTCACCGCTGTGCGACGGGCGATGCAGGACGGGAACGTAGAATAGCGGCGCGAAGGTCAGCATTCGCCCTTCGCAGCGGATCCGCGTGCACCTGCGCTCCTGGCCACGGAAGACCCGGGCAGCACGCGGCTCCGCTGGGGACGGCGAATCGTTCGCTCGACGCTCGCAGCGAATCCGCATGCGCGAAGGAAACCCCTACGCGCGCTTCGTGCATGTGGGTTCGCTGGGGGCGTCGAGTCTGGGCAGCGCCCCCACCTCCCCCTCCCGGATCGCGGCATTCGTCAGGCAGAGAAGTGCGTCAGGGCAGCACGCTTCGGTTCGGGAGGGGAGGGGTTTTCTCGTTCGATGGCGAAATGTCGCCGCTCGTGGACGGCGGCGCTGGGGACATGCTCGGGCGAGCACATCCGGCGCCGTCGTCCAGGGGCGCTCGTCGGCTCGTCTCATCGATTCCTTCCGCGTCAGCCTCGGCCCGCTTTCGCATGCAGCACTCGGGGTCGTCCGGCGATTGCCTCGTGTAGCAGGCGAGCGGTAGGATCGCGTCATGCGCAGAGCGTGGGCCCTCGGTTTCGTGATCGTGGCGGGGTGGGGGGCGGCGATCGTCGGCCCGGCGGGGTGCTGTCCAACCACTGTCGGTGCAGACCACCCGGCGGGGCCGCCCTCCAAGAAGTACAAGGAGCGCTCCATGCAGGAAGTCATCGACGCCAATGCCCGACGTTGGGGCGAGCCGCCCCCTGCCCAACCACCGGTGGTGGAGGACTCGAAAGGAGAGTAGCGGGGCAAGCCTCCCCGACCCCCACCTCGTCCGAGTTCTTCCGGCCGCACGCGCCGTTAAGGTAGAGTTCGCCCGATGCGTCCTTCGGGTCTCGTACACCGTGCCCTGCTTGTGCTCGCGTTCGGCTCTCCGCTCCTCTGCGCCTTGCCCGCGCGCGCGGCGGCGCCGAAGGACGCGCAGGCCGAGAAGGCCATCACGCAGGCGATGGATGTCGACTACCTGGAGACGAAGTTCGACCAGGCTGAAAAGCGACTCCGTACGGCGATCGACGCGTGCGGCGTGGACAAGTGCACGCCGAGCGTGAAGGCGCGGGCGCTCGTGGCGCTCGGCGTGGTGCTCGCGGGCGGCAAGAAGCAGCTCGAGGACGCGCGCGAGGTGTTCGTCGAGGCGCTCTCCCTCGACAAGGCGGCGAAGCCCGACGAGGACATGAGCTCGGGCGAGGTGAAGTACGCCTACGAGAACGCGCGCAAGCAGCTCAAGCTCGACGGCGCGCCCGGGCCTTCCGTGGGGGGACAACCCGCGCCTTCGGGCCAGGGCATGACGCACACGACGCCGTCCGAGCAGCGCGTCGACACGCCGCTGCCGCTCTACGTGCGGCTCGCTCCCGAGCTGATCCAGGACGCGAAGAAGGTCGCGGTCAACTACCTCGCCCCGGGCGCGAGCGACTGGAAGACGCTCGTGATGAAGAAGGTCGGCGAGTTCGGCTTCGGCATCAACGTGCCGTGCACCGACGTCACGAAGGAAGGCAACCTCGACTATTACATCACGATCACCGACGCGGACGGCGCGATCGTGACGGGCGCGGGTTCGCGCGCACAACCTCTCCGCACGGCGATCAAGGCGCGCATCGAGGGCGAGCCGCCGAGCTGGCCCGGCTTCGCGCCGCCCGAGCGCTGCGTGAAGGTCGAGTCGGGGCCGAAGCAGTGCCTCGACGACAACCAGTGCAACGCGGGTTATTCGTGCGTCGCCGGCGAGTGCACGCAGAAGCCCACGGGCGGCGGCGAGGAGCCGAAGGACACGGGCCCGCGGAAGAACTGGGTCTCGATCACGATCGCGCCGGACGTCTCGATCTTCTCGGGCAAGGACGTCTGCTCGGTCGACGTGCAGGAGCGTGATCACTTCGTGTGCGTGCGCAGCGACGGCAGCCGGTACCTCGGCGCGCCCACGCCCGGCGTCGCGAACGACGTATCCGCGGGCCTCGCGCTCTCCACGATCCGCGTCGTGGCTGGCTACGACCGATTGTTCCTGGACAACATCCTGGCGGGCGTGCGCCTCGGCTTCGCGTTCCGCACGTCGAGCGCCGCGGACGCGAGCTTCTTGCCGGTGCACGCGGAGCTGCGCGGCAGCTACTTCATCGGCAAGACCCCCTTCGCCAGCCTCGGCGCGCGCCCGTTCGTCTTCGCCGCGGCCGGGCTCGCGCAGATCGACACGCCCGTCAACGTCGAGGTCCTCGAGGACGGCGCCGCTTGCGGCGCGGCGAACCCGTCCGACCAGAACAGCCCGTGCACGAGGCCCGGCAACCCGACCTACGAGGGGACGTACGTCGAGCCGCGGATCCAGACCTTGAAGGCCTACAAGCAAGCAGGGCAGGGATTTCTCGCGATCGGCGGCGGACTCCAGTATGCGCCCCTCGAGCGGGTCGCGATCAGCGTCGGCCTGCGCGCGAACGTGACGCTCCCCGTGGTCACGTTCGTGCTGACGCCCGAGCTAGGCGCCACCATCGGATTCTGAAGAATGCCCGAAGTACAACCCAGCAAGCTCGACGCGGCCCTCGATCAGGTTCTCGCGGGTGGCCCTCTGCGTGGCCTCCTCGACGTGCTCGATCGGCACTCGAATCTCCCCGGCACGCGCCCGAACCTCGAGTTCGCCCGCACGGCGGGCATCGCGATCGCGTCACGTCGAGGCAAGGCGGACGCGCTCGTTCGCGCGCTGCTCGCCGCGCCCGGCGAGTATCCGGTGATCGTGGCAGCGCACGCGCTCGCCCAGCGGGCCATCGTGGGGCTCGACGCGCGCGGCGCCATGGGCACGCTGCACGACCTCGCGGACGAGCCGCGGCACCTCGTCCGGATGGGCATCGTCTCCGCGCTGCGGGAGGTGCTCCTCGTGAAGGGCGAGGAGACGCTGCGCGAGCTCGCGACCTGGACCGACGGCTACTTCCACGCGCACGTGGTGCTCGATGCGCTCGCGGATCGCGAGGTCCTCGATCGGCTGCGTGGGCCGGAGGAGGTGATCGCGCGGCTCGACGAGGCGTTCATGCTCGCCGACGTCTCGCCGCGCGCGGCGGAGCGATCGCAGGGCCTGCGCACGTTGCGCGAGGCGATGCCGGCCGAGGTCGCGGTGTTCGCGGCGCGCTTCCCCGAGGTCGTCGCGTGGCTCGAAGCGAAAACGTCTTCGAAGCGCCCGGAGACGCGCGAGGTCGTATCGCAGGCCATCACGGCGCTGCGCCGGGGAGGGCTGAAAAACGCGGAGGCCGCGCGGATCGCGGGTCTCTTGGAGGCGAGCAAGAAGCCTCCCCGCGACGCGGCTCGTATCGTCTCCGGCACGCGAAAGCGGAGCAAGGGGCGGCGTTGACGGCGCGGACCCTCGGCGCGACGAAATCCGTCGCGGAGGGTGCCAGCGTGCAGTATGGAACCCGCCATGCGGCTCGAGAACAGGGTTGTCTTCATCACGGGCGCCTCGCGGGGCATTGGCAGGGCGGTCGCGCTCGCTTGTGCGCGGGAGGGCGCCGACGTCGTCATCGCGGCGAAGTCGGAGGTCGAGGCGAATCCCCGGCTTCCGGGGACGATCCACAGCGTGGCCAAGGAGGTCGAGGCGCTCGGCCGCCGGGCCCTGCCGATCAAGCTCGACGTGCGCGACGCGGAGGCGTGCGAGGCGGCGGTCGCGCAGGCGGCGGCGCATTTCGGCCGGCTCGACGTGCTCGTGAACAACGCGGGCGCGCTCTGGTGGGCGGACGTCCTCGGGACGCCGGTGAAGAAGTTCGACCTCGTGATGGGCATCAACGTCCGCGCCTCGTTCACGCTCGCGCGCGCCGCGTTGCCGCACATGATCGAGCGCAAGTGGGGGCACATCGTGATGATGTCGCCGCCGGTGGACGTGAACGGCATCGCGCACCATGGGGCCTACGCGGTCTCCAAGTTCGGCATGACGATGATCGCGCTGGGGATCGCGGAAGAGGCGAAGGCGCACAACGTGACGGCGAACGCGCTCTGGCCGGCGACGGCGATCGAGAGCTACGCGACCATCAACTTCGGCCTTGGCGGGCCGGAGTTCTGGCGCAAGGCGGACATCCTCGCGGACGCGACGCTCGCGTTGATCACGAAGGAGCCCTCGGCGCGGCCGGGCAAGGCCTGGATCGACGAGGAGCTCTTGCGCAGCGAGGGCGTCACGGATTTCTCGAAGTACCAGTGCGCGCCTGGCCACGAGCCGCCGCATTTCCCGTTCTCGGCGCTCCCGACGACGACCGAGACCGTCGACAAGAAGAAGTAAGGCCATGTCTTCGAGCGACGATGACGACGACCGAACGATCGGATCGGGCTCCACCTTCGCGGTGGATCCGACCCGGGAGATCGCGAGCGTGTTCGACGATCTCGAGGATCTCCTGAAGAACGGCGACGTGATCGAGGCCCTGTCGCAGAAGGGCGTGAACGCGAGCATCGCGCTCACGGCGATCGAGGGGCTCCGGGACTACCTCGAGGGAAAGAAGGCGGAGGCAGCCGAGGATTTCGCCATGGTGGCGGAGGAGATCCGGGGTCGCCTCGAGCTCGCCCGCGCGGCGGAGGGCCCGAAGAACGGGCACGGAGGGCACTCGTGACCACGGTAGCGCCTCCGCCTTGGTATCCGGCCCCGGCGCTCTCGGGCGCGGGCTACTCGGCGGCCGAGCTCGCGGAGAGCTGCGATCGCGTGTTCCTGCTCGACCAGCGGGATCTCCCGGCGCGCGAGGTCTACGTGACCCTGCGCTCGGCCGAGGAGGTCGCGGAGGCGATCCGCGCGATGGTCGTGCGAGGCGCGCCGGCAATCGGGATCGCGGCGGCCTACGGCATGGTGCTCGCTGCGCGCGCGCTGCGTCCGGCGGCGGGAGAGCGGTACGTCGCCGGCCTGCGTGGTGCGGCGAGCATGCTGGTGGCGGCGCGGCCGACGGCGGTGAACCTCTCCTGGGCGGTTTCGCGCATGCTCGTCTCGGCCGAGGCACACGCGAACGACCCGCCCGATGCGCGCGTGTCGGAGCTCGCGGTGCTCGCGCGGCGGATTCACGTGGAGGACCGCGAAGCGTGCCGGCAGATGGGTCGCGTCGGAGCGGCGCGGATCCCGGACGGCGCGACGATCCTGACCCATTGCAACGCGGGTGCGCTGGCGACGGGCGGTTATGGCACGGCGCTCGGCGTGATTCGCGCGGCGGCGGAGGCGGGCAAGCGCGTGCGGGTGCTGGCGGACGAGACGCGGCCGTACCTGCAGGGCGCGCGTCTGACGGCGTGGGAGCTGTCGCAGGACGGCATCCCGGTCGAGGTGATCACGGACTCGATGGCGGGGTATTTCCTGCGGCGAGGCGAGGTCACGGCGATCGTGGTGGGCGCGGACCGCATCGCGCGGAACGGGGACATCGCGAACAAGATCGGCACGTACGGGCTCGCCTGCCTGGCGAAGCACCACGGCGTGCCGTTTTACGTGGCCGCGCCGTGGAGCACGGTCGACCTCGCGACGCTGGACGGCGATCACATCCCTCTCGAGGAGCGCAGCCGGGACGAGGTGGTCCGTGTGGGAGGCGCGGTGCTGGTGCCGGAAGGCGTGCCGGCGCGGCATCCGGCGTTCGACGTGACGCCGGCCGAGCTGATCACGGCGATCTTCACGGAGCGGGGAGAGTTTGCCGCGGGGGAGATTGCGCGGGCGGGGGAGGTGGGCGGGGCATAAGCCGTTTCGTCCGGTTTGGCCCCCGTTCATCTCGTAAAACTTGTTCGTCCGGGGGATCCCGGGACAAACGTCCCGGGCATGCCCAAGCCGCGCCGTCCGGATCCCTTGCCCCAGCCGCACGACGCGCTCTTCAAGTGGGCATTTTCCCAGCGCGAGCACGCCATCGGCTTGCTCCGGGCTGCCCTGCCGAAGGCGCTCTCGGCCGCGATCGACTGGGGCACCTTGCGGCTCGAACAGGGCACCTTCGTCGACCGCGCGCTCCGCCACCGCCACGGCGATCTCGTGTTCTCGGTGCGCATCCGCGGGAAAACCGTCTACTTCCACGCCCTCGTCGAGCAGCAGCGCGACGTCGAGCCGCTCATGGTCTTTCGCATGGGCGTCTACATGTTTCGCCTCTGGGAGCAGCTCGTCCGTGACGAACCCGGTTTGAAGGAGCTCCCGCCGATCATCCCCATCGTCGTGCATCACAGCGAGGCGGGCTGGACGGCGGCGACGGCCTTCCAGGATCTCGTGCCGATGGACGCGTCGGTTCGTCCTGTCCTCCTGCCGTTCGTCCCGCGGTTCGAGCTCCGGCTGATCGACCTCGGCGGTGGGCGCGCGGCGGATCTCGTGGAGCGGGCGCTCACGGCGCTCGGTCAGGTCGTGCTGTGGTGTCTGTCCGTGGCGGGTGACGACGCTCGGTTCGAGCGGGAGATCGAGCGGATCGGGCAGGCGCTCGACGAGGTGCTGCTGGCGAAGGACGGCCTTGCTGCGCTCGGCGTGTTGCTGCGGTATCTTGCAGCCACGCACCAGCGCATCGGTGCGGAGAGGGTCGGCGAGATCCTGGAGAGTGCGACGGGGCCGGAGGTGCGAGACGTGATCATCACCTGGCTGGACAAGGTCGAGGAGCGGGGGCGCATGGAGGGGCGCGTCGAGGGCCGCACGGAAGGGCAGGCGCGGCTCTTGCGGAAGCTCCTCACGGCGCGGTTCGGGGCCCTGCCGGCCTCCGCCCGCGCGAAGATCGCCGACGCGGACGAGGCCACGCTCAGCCGCTGGGGCATCCGTCTGCTCACGGCCGAGACCCTGGACGAGGTGTTCGGCGAGGTTCGCCGCGCGGCGCCATCCCCGCCCCCCGCCCCGCGCTCTGCTCCGCGCTCTGCCCCACGCGCTCCGAAGACCCGCGCGCGTGTTCGGCGCAGCCCCGCATGACTGCACGCTCGCGGACTGCGCGAGTCCCTTGCCACCCCGACTCCACGGCACCAGAACCTTCCCCCATGACCGCCGCTTCCCGCTTTGCCCCCAAGCCCCCCTGGCTCAAAGTCCGCGCGCCGGGCGGCGACACCTACCATCACCTCAAGCAGACCTTCCGCGAGCTCGATCTCCACACCGTCTGCGAGGAAGCGCGTTGCCCCAACGTGGGCGAGTGCTGGCGCGAGGGCACGGCGACGGTGATGCTCCTCGGCGACGTTTGCACCCGCGGCTGCCGCTTCTGCGCCGTCACCACCGGCAACCCGCGCGGCGCCGTCGACACCCGCGAGCCCGAGCACGTCGCGCGCGCGATTGCGCGGCTCGATCTCCAGTACGTCGTCATGACCATGGTCAACCGTGACGACCTCCTCGACGGCGGCGCCGAGCACGTCGGCCGCACCGTCCAGCGCTTGAAGTCGCTCCGCCCCGACATCCTCGTCGAGACCCTCGTCGGGGATTTCTGCGGACATCTCTCCGCCGTCGACACCGTCGTCGACGCCCGGCCCGACGTCTTCGCGCACAACGTCGAGACCATCCGTCGCCTCACGCGCACCGTGCGTGACGTCCGATCGAGCTACGACCAGTCCCTCGCCGTCCTCGAGCGGGCCAAGGCGCGCGCGCGGGCGCAGGGCATCGAGGGACAGCTCACGAAGAGCTCCATCATGGTCGGCGTCGGCGAGACGGATGACGAGGTCGTCGAGACCATGCGGGAGCTCCGCGGCGTCGGCGTCGACGTCGTCACCATCGGCCAGTACCTCCGGCCCACGCCCAAGCACCACGAGGTCCTGCGCTTCGTCCCGCCGGAGACCTTCGCGCGGTACGAGGAAGAGGCCCTCGCGATGGGGTTTCTCTACGCCGCGTCCGGCCCGCTCGTTCGGTCGAGCTACCGCGCGGCCGAGGTGTTCCTGCGCAGCCTCTTGCGGGGCAAGGGCGGCGAGGGCGGCGACGTGCAGGCCGAGCTCGATGCGCGGCTCGATGTCGCGCGTCGGGAGGCGGCGCGCGTCGCCCTGGAGCTCGGCTCTCCTTCGAGCGTCGAGATCCCCCTCGGCGCACGGAGTGAGGCTGTGGGCCTCGTTCCCGCGGCGTCGCTCGTACGTCGGTGACGGTTGAGCGCGGGGCTTGGCGTTTCGTCCGGAGTGTGTGAAAAGGGGCTTCGAGGGAAGGACCCCGGCATGAGCTCCCCTGACGAGAAGTTCCTCGAGCGCGTCACGCAGTGCATCGCACGGCCTGGGCCGAACGCTCCGCGCGGCGTGCAGCACTCGATCCTGGCGCAAGCGGCGCGCCTCGCGCAGAGCGCCCCCATCGGGGACGAGGCCACGGCCCCTTCCGGCTTCGATCCGGCGGCGGCTGCGCTCTTCGAGGGCACGGTCGAGAGCGCGTACCTCGTGGCCACTTCCGATGGCCCGCTCTCGTCGACCGAGGACGCCGTGCTCCGCGCGATCATCGGCATCGGCTGCGACGGCAAGGTCTCGGCCGAGCAGATCGAGGCCCTCTTCGGCGAGCTCACCTCCGCGCAACAACGCGAGAGCGAAGAGGAGCGCGTCGCGCACATCGCTCAGATGATCACGCATCGGGATCATCAGCGTGAGGTCCTGCGCATCGCGGCGATCATGGCGCGCGCGTCGGGCGGCATCCGGCCTTCCGAGCGTGCGCTCCTCGATCGTCTCGCGCTGCGCTTCTCGCTCGGCGCGACGGCGGTCGACGCTGCGATCGCGGAAGCCAGCGAAGCGCTCGGCACCGTCTGAAGCGTGACACTCGGACGTGCGCGCCTCTTCTCGCGCGTGTCCGTCATGCTGCAGGTGCAGCATGAATTCGCGCAATGATTGCCGGCTGTTCTGCGGGCTCTTCGCGCATGCAGCAATCACGACGCGGCGTGTTGTAAAATGGCGTGATCTGCGCTTGGCCCCTGGCCATTCTGTCGCCCTTTGACTACGGTCCGGGCGCCATCATGAGCACTGCCACCCAACCCGCATCGAGCCTCGCCTCCACTGCCTCGGGGGGCAGCATGGAAGGCTCCGCCCACCCGGTCGCGCGGCATCCGCTCGACGCGCACGCGCCTGATGTCGTGCGTGTTCTCCGCGACGACGGCACCCTCGATCCGGCGAACGATCCTGGTCTTCGCAGCGACGAGGTGCTCACTCTCTTCCGCGCGATGGTGCGCGCGCGCTTGCTCGACGAGCGCCTCGTCCTCCTTCAGCGGCAGGGGCGTATCGGCTTCCACATCGGCTGCAAGGGCGAGGAGGCGAGCATCCTCGGCAGCGCCTTCGCCATGCGGCAGAACGACTGGATCTTCCCGTGCTACCGCGAGTTCGCCGCGGCGCTCTGGCGTGGGATGCCGCTCCAGCGGTACGTCGACAACATGTTCGGCAACGCGAACGACCCCGTGAAGGGTCGCCAGATGCCGGACCACTACACGTGGAAGAGCGGCAAGTTCGGCTCGGTGAGCTCGCCGATCGGCACCCAGATCACGCAGGCCGTCGGGTTTGCCTGGGCCGCGAAGATCCGCAAGGAGGACACGGCGGTCCTCGTGTACTTCGGCGACGGCGCCACGAGTTCGAACGAGTTCCACAACGGCATGAACTTCGCGGGCGTCTTCAAGGCCCCGACGGTCTTCTTCTGCCGCAACAACGGCTGGGCCATCAGCGTGCCGACCGAGCGGCAGACCGCGAGCGAGACCTTCGCGCAGAAGGGCATCGCCTACGGCGTCCCGGGCGTTCGTTGCGACGGCAACGACCTCTTCGCCGTCGTCAAGGTGACGCGCGACGCGGTCGCCCGCGCTGCGCGGGGTGAAGGCCCGACGATCATCGAGGCGCTCACCTACCGGCTCGAAGGCCACTCGACGAGCGACGATCCCAAGGCGTACCGGCCCGAAGCGGGCCTCGATTCCTGGCGTCGCCTCGACCCGATCCCGCGCCTGCGCCGGTACATCGAGCGCACGATCGGCTGGACCGACGCGCAGGACAAGGAGCTCGAGGCCGAGCTCGACGCCGAGCTCAAGGCTGCGATCGCGGTCGCCGAGAAGACCCAGGCGCCCGCGCTCGAGTCGCTCTTCGAAGACGTCTACGGCGAGCTGCCCTGGCACCTGCAAGAGCAGCGGGACGAGCTTCTGCGCGGCCCGCGCGCCAAGGGGCACGGCCACTGATCCTCGGGGAAACCCGCCCTCCTTTCGAGAAGGTCACGGAGAGATAGCACGATGCCTCAGATGAACATGGTCCAGGCCATCAACGACGCCCTCCGCCACGAGATGCGGCGCGATAGTCGCGTCGTCGTCCTCGGCGAGGACGTCGGGAAGGTCGGCGGCGTCTTCCGCGTCACGCAGGGCCTCTTCGACGAGTTCGGCGACGACCGCGTGATCGACACCCCGCTGTCCGAGGGTGGCATCATCGGCACGGCGATCGGCATGGCCCTCTACGGCCTGGTCCCGGTCCCCGAGATCCAGTTCTCCGACTTCATCTTCCCCGCGTACGATCAGATCGTCTCCGAGCTGGCGAAGTACCGCTATCGCTCGGGCGGCGAGTATCCGGCGAAGCTCGTCATCCGCACGCCCACGGGCGGCGGCATCCGCGGCGGCCACTACCACTCGCAGTCGCCCGAGGCGCAGTTCATCCACGTCGCGGGCCTCAAGGTGGTTTGTCCGTCGAACCCGGCGGACGCGAAGGGCCTGCTCCTCGCCTCGATCCGCGACCCGGATCCGGTCCTCTTCTTCGAGCCGAAGCGCATCTACCGCGCGGCGAAGGGTGACGTCCCCGAGGGCGATCACACGGTCCCGCTCGGCAAGGCCAGCGTCGTGCGCAAGGGGCAGCACGTCACGATCGTCGTCTGGGGAGCGATGCTCTACGAGGCGCTCGACGCGGCGAACCAGGCGGCGGCGCAGGGCATCGACTGCGAGGTCATCGACCTGCGCACGCTCTGGCCGCTCGACATCGAGACGATCATCACGTCGGTGAAGAAGACGGGCCGCGTGGTCGTGGTGCACGAGGCGCCGAAGAGCTGCGGGCTCGGCGCCGAGATCGTCTCGCTCATCAACGAGAAGGCCTTCCTCCACCTCGAGGCGCCGCCGAAGCGCGTGACCGGCTTCGACACGCCCTTCCCGTACACGCTCGAGATGGAGTACCTGCCGCTCTCCCACCGCATCCTGCCGGCGATCATCGAGACCGCGAGGTACTGAGATGGCAAGCTTCGAGTTCAAGCTGCCCGACATCGGCGAGGGCGTCACCGAAGGCGAGATCGTCAAGTGGCTCGTCGCGCCGGGTGACATCGTCAAGGAAGACCAGCCGATGGTCGAGGTGATGACGGACAAGGCGACCGTCACGATCACCGCGCCGAAGGCCGGCAAGATCCTGGAGACGCGCGCCAAGGAGGGCCAGGTCGTCGCCGTGCACTCGGTGCTCGTCGTGTTCGACCTCGACGGCGAAGGCAAATCCGCGGCCGCGCCCGCGGTTGCGCTCGCGCCCGCCGCAGCGGCCGAGCCGACGGCGGCGAGCACGCCCCAGGCGGCGAAGAACGATGGCCCGGCCGCGACCGCGGTCGGCGACATCAAGGAGGACCTGCCCGGCATGAACCTCATGCCGCTCGGCTCCTCGCACACGACGAACGGCATCACGGCGGCGCCCGTGGCCGCGTACTACAACGACAAACCCCTCGCCACGCCGGCCACGCGCAAGCTCGCGCGGGATCTCGGCGTGGATCTGCGTCGGGTCGCGCCCACGGGTCCGAGCGGTCGGGTCACGAAGGACGACGTCCGCGGCGCGAGCGCGACGCCCACGCCGGTGCCTCTCGCGATGCACACGGCCGTGACCGCGCACGTGCCGGAGTCGCTTCCGACGGCGTCCGCGCCTCTGCCGAAGCCCATCGCGGCCGGCGAGCCGCACCCCGCGGCCGCGTCTGCCCCGGTCACGGCGAAGGCCCCCGCGCCCGTGCGGGTCCCGCCGCCTCCGGCCGGCGAGGAGTCGCTGGAAGAGCGGACCCCGCTGCGCGGCGTGCGCAGGCGGATCTTCGAGCAGATGAGCCGCTCGAAGCACACCGCGGCGCACTTCACGTTCGTCGAGGAGTGCGACGTCACGGCGCTGAAGGAGCTCCGCGCGCGCCTGAAGCCCGCGGCGGACAAGGCAAACGTGAAGCTCACGTTCTTGCCGTTCTTCGTGAAGGCCGTCGTCGCCGCGCTGAAGAAGCACCCCTCGCTGAACAGCGCCTTCGACGAGACCACGCAGGAGATCGTGCAGCGCCGCTACTACGACATCGGCATCGCGTCGGCCACCGACGCGGGCCTCATCGTGCCTGTCGTGCGTCGCGCCGATCGGAAGAGCATCCTCGACATCGCTCGGGACATCCAGCGCCTCGGCGACGACACGAAGGCCGGCAAGGTCCGGTCCGAGGACCTCGGGAACTCCACCTTCACGATCACCTCGCTCGGAGCGCAGGGCGGCCTTTTCGCGACGCCGATCCTGAACTTCCCCGAGGTCGCGATCCTCGGCATCCACCAGATGAAGCAGAAGCCGGTGGTGCGCGACGGTCAGATCGTGATCGGCGACGTGATGCTGGTGAGTTTGTCCTTCGACCACCGCATCATCGACGGCCACGTCGGCGCGGCGTTCGCCTACGAGATCATCGGGTACCTCGAGAACCCGGATCGCCTCTTCCTCGAAATGGCGTGAGTCAAGCGGCCCCGGCTGCCTCCGGGGCCTGCTCCTCCGCCTCGTCCGTCTCCTCTTCGGCTGCGTCCTTCTTCGCCTTCGGTTTGCCCGCGGGGATGATCACGCCGTGGTTCATCGCCACGGCCTCGCGGATCTTCTGCGTCATCTGCTTCTCGATCTTCGCGCGGTCTCCGAACAGCGCCCAGACCTCCAGCGTGTCGTCGGGCGAGCCCTCGATCGCGCGCTTCGGCAGCGCGTTCACCCAGGCGAAACGATCCGCGGGCTTCGGGTGGCTGTCGTAGGGCGAGGGCTCGGCGTGGATCGCCTCGTCGATCGCCTTCTCGATCTCGGCCTCCTCCGGGGTTTTTCCGCGCACGCGGTAGCGGTAGAGGTTCGCGAGCGCGCGCTTCTCCTGGATCACCTCCGAGAGCGCGGCCTGTGTGTGCACGTCGAAGCGGATCGATCGATCGATCACGTGCGTGAGGCCCTCGGTGAACGCCTCCGCGCCGTACGCGAAGGCCGCCCATCGGTCCGCGAGCACCTCCTGCAAGCGCGAGGCGCCCTGCGAGATCCGCAGGAAGATCTTGTGGAAGCCGCTCACGAACAGCCACGCCGGGTTGTACCAGGCCGCGGCTCCGCCCTGCGCGAGCGAGAGCGCCATCGTGAACACGCTTCGCCGCACGGCCAGCGCGAAGCCGCCGCCGGCCGTGTCCTCGTTGTGGAAATGCCCGTACTCGTGCGCCAGGACGGCCTTGAACGCGCTGATCGAGAAACCGTCGAGCACGCCCGCGCCGAGCACGAGGCAACGCTCCGTGCGCCCCGCGAGCTGCCGGAGCAGGCCCCCGCGCTCGAAGACGCCCACGTCCGTCGTCGGCGTCATGTACACGTTGTCGACCGGACGCGTGCCGATGCGCCCGGCCACCTCTTCGAGCACGGCGCGGAGCTTCGGGTGCTCGGCGAGGTCGAGTTTGTCGCCGGGTTCGCTCTCCTGCCGCCGGAAGAAGATGCTTTTCAGCATCGCCCAGAGCGACACGAGCGTGAAGATCGCGACGATCGCCACGAGCTTCACGGGGATCCGACCGATCGCGACGAAGCCGTAAATGATGCCGCCGCCCGCGACGAGCACGAGCGACATCACGATCGGGAGGCTGATGTAGTAGTAGGCGCAGCAGGCCCAGAGCACGACGCCGTAGACGCGCCGCAGCCATTTGTCCGCGCCCGTCGCGTTCTCGTCCGCCGACTTCGGGACGGCCGACGCCGCGCGCAGCGTCAGCGTGCTGAGCAGCCCCCCGAGCCCGAGCAGCGCGGCGAGCCCCGCGAGCCACCCGAGGAAGCCGTAGAGGAGCGTCGTGCCGTAGCGCTCGTAGAACGGCATCGCCTCCTCGTACTGGCCCTTGAGCGACGTGTACGTCTGGTCGTCGAGGCCCAGCGATTTCGCGCGATCGAGCTTCTCGATGGCCCCGCCGAGTTTGCCCTCGGACGCGTCGACCATCGACGCGTAGAGGTACGTCGGAGCGAACTCCGGGGCGATGCGCTCGAGCGCGCGAGAGCAGTTCCGTAGCTGATCGAAGCGGCTGTTCTGGAGCGCGGACTCGCAGACGAGGAGCTGGGCGAACTTGTCGTCGGGTTTTCGCGCCGCGGCCGAGCTCGCGAGCTCGAACGCTTCTCGCGCCTCGGACATGTTCGGCGTCGTGCCTTGCGGCCGCATCAGGAGCGCCTGCGCCAGGGAGGCCTTGTTCTCGGCCACGTCCTCGGTCGCGAGCGCCTTGCGGCAGAGCGCGACGGCCTCGTCCCGCGCGCCCTGGTGGAGCTTCACCGTGCAGAGCCTTCGCGTCGCGGCCGAGAACTTCGGCACACGCGCGCGCACCTTCTCGTAGAGCTCCGCGGCAGCCGCGAGATCGCCGCGCTCGCGCGCCGCGTTTGCCTCGGCAAACAGCGTCGCCGCCTCGGGATCGAGCTTCTGGATCTGCTCGGCGAGCTCCCGCTCGAAGGCCGTCTCGTCAGCGGCCTTCCCGTCCGCGGAGGTGAGCATGCCTGCGAGGGCGAGGAGCAACGCTCCTCCAAACCGCGACGCACGTTTCCCCCACGTATGCTGCATCCCTCCCACGGTGCCTCCTCCCCGATCTTCCGCATCCTACCCGACCGGGCCACGGCATTGCGAACCCGATGGTTCCGCTGCGGCGGGCGAGCCCGACCGACGGTCGGGCTCCTGCTTCCGTTGGGGCACCTTTTGTTCGATCCGTCGTCTTGGCAGCCGATCGTTGACGCCGCCGGGGGTTGTCACCTAAGACGAAGCGCCGAGGAGCCCCCTCGTACGCAATCTGGGCTCCCGTGTTGCGAGGAGACACGTCACCGATGCGCTTCCGCCCGTTCCTGCCACTGCTCTTGATCTCTGCCGCGGCGTTCGCAGGCGTCGCCGGCTGCGGCGAGCGTGAGGCCACGCCGCTCCCGTTCCAGCAGAAGAAGAAGGGGGCGAACGCCTCCGCAGAGGCCGCGAAGCTCGCGGAGCTCGACCTCGCGGACATGAAGAACAACTTCGGCACGCTGCCCGCCAAGTACGAGGCGAAGAGCGGCGAGGCCGACACGAACCCGATCACGCCCGAGAAGGTCGCTCTCGGCCGCCAGCTCTACTACGACACGCGGCTCTCGAAGAACCAGGACCTCTCGTGCAACTCGTGCCACCTGCTCGACAAGTTCGGCGTCGACGGCACGAAGGTCTCGAAGGGCCACAAAGGCCAGCTCGGCGGCCGCAACGCGCCCACCGTGTACAACGCCGGCGGGTACGTCGCGCAGTTCTGGGACGGCCGCGCGGGCACGCTCGAAGATCAGGCCAAGGGCCCGATCCTGAACCCGGTCGAGATGGCCATGAAGGACGAGGCCAGCGTCGTCGCGGTGCTCGAGTCGATCCCGGGCTACGAGGACGCCTTCAAGAAGGCCTTCCCCGACGACAAGGAGCCGATCTCGTACGACAACCTGGCGAAGGCGATCGGCGCGTTCGAGCGGCAGCTCGTGACGCCGTCGCGCTTCGACAAGTACATGGCCGGCGACAAGGGCGCGCTTTCGGATCAGGAGCGCGCGGGCCTGACGAAGTTCGTGCAGAACGGCTGCACCTCGTGCCACAGCGGCAGCGCGCTCGGCGGATCGAGCTTCCAGAAGCTCGGCCTGATCAAGGCGTACCCGAACCAGAAGGATCTCGGCCGCTACGAGGTCACGAAGAAGGAAGAGGACAAGATGGTCTTCCGGGTCCCGACGCTGCGCAACGTGGCGGAGACGGGCCCGTGGTTCCACGACGGCGCCTACGATCGGCTCGAGACGGCGGTGCAGGCGATGGCCTACCACCAGCTCGGCAAGGAGCTGTCCGACGCGGACGTCGCGGACATCGTGGCCTTCTTGAAATCGCTGACGGGCGAGATCCCGCAGGAGTACATCAAGAAGCCCGAGCTGCCCGCGAACGGCGAGAAGACGCCCGGCGCCGATCCCACGTGATCGGCTCGTCCCCCCTAGCGTGGGCGGCGGAAATCGAATAAACCGCCGCCCATGCTGTCCGAGACCCGCGAGAAAATCGAAGACCTTAAAAGGCGCTATGCGGCGCTAAGGGGGCATCTTTGACGTCCCCAAGCTGTCCCGCATGCTCGCCGAGCTGACGCAAAAGTCGCTCGAGCCTGGTTTCTGGAACGATCAAACGAAGGCGCAGGCCACGTTGCGAAAGCGCGCGGACGTCGAGCAGAAGCTCGAGGTCGCGCAGACGCTCGGCCGCGCGATCGACGACGCCGCCGAGTACCTGGAGCTCGCGGCCGCCGAGAACGACGACGCCGCGATCGTCGACTGCGAGAAGCAGGTCGTCGAGCTCGATGGGCGCCTGCGCAAGGTCGAGCTCGAACGGATGCTGAGCGGGCCCGCCGATCAGTCGAACGCGATCGTCAGCATCCACCCGGGCGCCGGCGGCACCGACGCCAAGGACTGGGCCGCGATGCTGCTCCGCATGTACCTGCGCTTCTGCGAGAGGCGCGGCTACAAGACGGAGATCATCGACTACCAGGACGGCGACGAGGCCGGCATCGACGCCGTCTCGTTCACCGTCTCGGGGCCGGGCGCCTACGGCTATCTGCGCTCGGAGACCGGCGTGCATCGGCTCGTGCGTATGAGCCCGTTCAACGCGGATCACACGCGACAAACCGCGTTCGCCGCGGTCGAGATCACGCCTGATGTCGGCGACGACATCCAGATCGAGGTCAACGAGAAGGACATCGAGATCACGACGATGCGCGCCGGCGGCAAGGGCGGGCAGAACGTGAACAAGGTCGAGACGGCAGTCCGGCTCCGGTACCTTCCCGATCCGACGATCAACATCGTCTGCCGCGCGGAACGCAGCCAGCATCAGAACCGAGCGATGGCGCTCAAGATGCTGAAGGCGAAGCTCTACGAGCGCGAGCTCGCGCGGCGCGACGCCGAGAACGCCGCGTACCAGGCCTCGAAGACCGCGATCAACTTCGGCAGCCAGATTCGCAACTACGTGCTCGCCCCCTACCGCCTCGTGAAGGACGTGCGGACCGCGACGGAGTCGGGCAACGTGGACGCGGTGCTCGACGGGGATCTCGACTCGTTCATCGAGGCGTACCTCATGGCCGCGGCGGGCGGCACGCTGAAGAAGGGCGGCCAGGTGGTCGCAGAGGACGACGCGTGAGCGAGGACAAGCAGGAGAAAAAGGGGGCCTCTTCGGCTGCTGCGGCGACGCAGCACGCGGAGGAGACCCTCATCGCCGTTCGCAAAGAGAAGGCCACGAAGATCCGCGGGCGCGGGGAAAACCCGTTCGCCAACGACGTCACGTCGGGCGAGCCGCTCGTGGATCTCGCCTCGGCGCGTGCGCGGTTCGACGGCGCGAAAAACGCCGCGGGCCGGTACGACGCAGAGAAGGTCACGCCCGAGCCCCTGCGCATCGCGGGCCGGGTGCTCTTCCTGCGGCAGATGGGCGGCGTCTCGTTCGTGCGCCTCCGCGATCGCACGGGCGAGCTGCAGCTCTACTGCGATGAAGCCGTGCTCGGCGAGGCCTACGCGCGTCTGCACGAGGAGATCGACCTCGGCGACATCATCGAGGCGAGCGGCACGGCGATGGCCACGCAGAAGGGCGAGCTCAGCGTCAAGGCGACGAGCTTCCGCCTGCTCACGAAGGCCTATCGCCCGCTGCCCACGAAGACGAGCTTCAAGGACGTCGAGGCGCGCTACCGCATGCGCTACGTCGACCTCGTGGCGAACCGCGAGGTCGCCACGGTCTTTCGAGCGCGTACGTTCATCATCTCGGCGCTGCGCCGTTTCTTCGACGGCAAAGGGTTCCTCGAGGTCGAGACGCCCACGATGCACACGATCATCGGCGGCGCCGCGGCCCGGCCGTTCAAGACGCACCACAACACGCTCGACATGGAGCTCTTCATGCGCATCGCGCCGGAGCTCTACCTGAAGCGGCTCGTCGTGGGTGGCTTCGAGCGCGTCTACGAGATCGCGCGCTGTTACCGGAACGAGGGGCTCTCCACGCGGCACAACCCCGAGTTCACGATGCTCGAGTACTACCAGGCCTACGCCACGTACGAGACGCTCATGGACCAGACCGAGGCCATGCTGCGGGCCGTCGACGAGGCGCTCGCCGCGGCCGTTCCCGAGGAGCACGCGGCTTGGGCGAAGGCGCGCACCTGGTCCTTCGAGCGGTTCGTCCGGGTCCCGATGGCGAAGGCCATCGAGAACGCCCTCGCCCGCTCCGGTTTGCCCCCCGAGGTCGCCACGCGTGTCGCCGACGACGACGCGCCGATCAAGGCCTGGGCGAAGGCCGCCAAGGAGAAGAAGCGCGAGATCGACTGGGCGAACTTCCGCTCGGGCATGAAGAAGTGCGACAGCGAGGGCGAGCGCGTCTTCTGCGCCTACGAGTACCTCGCCGAGCCCTTCCTCACCGCGGATTACCGGACGGACGACGGCTCGAAGAGCCTGCCCGTGTTCATCATCGACTACCCGTTCGAGGTTTCGCCGCTGGCGCGGAAGAAGGACGGGAATGAAGCGCTCGTCGACAGGTTCGAGCTCTTCGTCGACGGCCGCGAGCTCTGCAACGCCTTCAGCGAGCTGAACGATCCCGAGGATCAGGACGCGCGCTTCCGGGCGCAGGTGGAGAAGAAGGCCAAGGGGGCCGAGGAGACGATGGACTACGACGCCGATTACGTGCGCGCGCTCGAGTACGGCATGCCGCCGACCGCGGGCTTCGGGATGGGCGTCGACAGGCTCACGATGCTGCTCACGGGCGCCGCGTCGATCCGCGACGTCATTCTCTTCCCCCTCCTCCGGCCCGAGGCGAGCGGCAGTTGATCGACCAGGTGCCCTTCCTCGTCCTGCGCATCCTCTCCGTCCTCGCGGCCGTGTGGCTCGCCGTGCTCGGCGTCCGGCGCCTGCACGCAGGTTCGCCGCGGGGCATCGGCTGGATCTTCGGATCGCTGTTCGGGTTCGCCTTCGTCGTGCTCTCGCACTTCGCGTCGAAGACCCCGCGCGAGCGATTCGCGCCGTTCAAGCTGCGGGACGAGATCGTCGGGTTCTCCGCGCTCGGCACGGGCGTCATCTTCCTTCTCGCGGTGCTCGCCGCGCTCTTGCCGGTGATCCTCGACCTCCTCGAGCGCCGGGGCTTCAGCTCGTACGTGGGCGCGCGGCACGTGCGCGCCACGAAGAGCGGGTTTCTCACGGTGATCAGCGTGCTCAGCATGGCCGGCGTCGCCGTGAGCTCGTGCGCGCTCTGCTCCGTGACGAGCATCATGGGCGGCTTCGGCGCCGACCTGAAGCGCAAGATCCTGGGCAACAACGCGCACATCGTCGTCGACGTGACGCGGCCCGGCGGCTACGGCGACTGGGAGGACAAGCTCGACGGCATCCGGCTCGCGGTCGCGCCGAAGGGCGGGGCGGCGACGCCGGTCGTGGCGGGCGATGCGATGGGCTCGTCGGCGTCGAACACCGCGGGCGCGCTCGTGCGTGGCATCGACACGAACACGATCGCGCAGGTGATCGACCTCAAGCAGAACATCGAGGTCGGCAACTTCGACTGGCTCGACGACCCGGAGAAGCTCGCGGATTTGCCGGCCGACACGATCATCGGCCGGGGCCCCGGGGGCGAGCCGTACTTCAAGGGGCCGGACCTGCGCGCCTCGGCGGACCTCGATCCGGCCGTGAAGGCGGCGCTGCGCAAGGACGTGAAGATCCTGCCGGGCGTGATCATCGGCAAGGAGCTCGCGAAGAGCCTGCACGTGCTCGTGGGCGACGAGATCACCTTGCTCTCGCCGATGGGCGAGCTCGGCCCGATGGGCGTGATGCCGCGGACGCGCAGGTTCCGCGTCGCGGCGATCTTCTACAGCGGGATGTACGAGTACGACGCGACGCACGCGTACATCAAGCTCGACGTGGCCCAGAGCTTCTTCAGCATGGGCGACAACATCAGCCAGATCGACGTGCGCGTGCCGGATCCCGAGCGAGTCGCGGAGGTGACACCGCTCGTGCAAGCCGCGGCCGCGAAGTTCGACATGGGGGAGGGCAAGGAGCCGCTCCGCGTGCGCGACTGGGTGGAGATGAACAAGAACCTCTTCAGCGCCCTCAAGCTGGAGAAGATCGCGACGTTCATCATCCTCTCGATCGCGATCGCGGTCGCGAGCTTCTGCATCGTCTGCACGCTGCTCCTCATGGTGACCGAGAAGGGCAAGGAGATCGCGATCCTGAAGGCGCTCGGCGCCTCGGACGGCGCGATCATGCGCATCTTCATGCTCGAAGGCGTCATCATCGGCGGCATCGGCACCGTGTTCGGCGTGGGCACCGCGTTCGCCGCGTGCTCGGGCCTCGCGCGCTTCGGTGTCCGGTTGGATCCCGACGTGTATTACATCGACCGATTGCCGGTGAACGTGAACGGGAGCGACTACGCGATGGTCGCGGTCGCCGCGCTCATCATCTGCACGATCGCCACCCTTTATCCGGCCCGCGCGGCGTCGAGGCTATCGCCCGTCGACGGGCTCCGTTACGAGTGAGCCCATGAGCGAGCCGCTCATCGTCATCGAGAACCTGCAAAAATCGTTCGTCCACATGGGGCGTCGGCTGGACGTGCTCCGTGGGATCGACCTCGTCATCGATCAAGGCGAGGTCGTGGCGATCGTCGGCCCCTCGGGCGCGGGCAAGAGCACGCTCCTCCATTGCATCGGCACGCTCGATTTGCCGACGGCCGGGAAGATCAAGCTCGCGGGCGAGCACCTCGTGGGCCTGCCGAGCGCGCGCCTCGCGGCGATCCGGAACCGCACGATTGGCTTCGTGTTCCAGTTCCATCACCTCCTGCCCGAGTTCAATGCGCTGGAGAACGTGATGATGCCCGGCCTGATCCAGGGCAAATCACGCAGGGAAATGGAGGCGCCCGCGACGGCGCTGCTCACGGAGGTCGGCCTCGCGCACCGCGTGACGCATCGGCCCGGTGAGCTCTCGGGCGGCGAGCAGCAACGCGTGGCGCTGGCGCGCGCGCTCGTGCTCTCGCCGAAGCTCTTGCTCGCCGACGAGCCGACGGGCAACCTCGATTCGAGCACCTCGAAGGCGATGCACGACCTCTTCTTCGAGATCAATCGCAAGCACGGAACGACGATCGTTGTCGTCACACACAACCCGAGCTTCGCCGAGTCGATGCCGCGGATGGTGACGGTGACCGACGGGAGGATCGAGAGCGACGTTCGTCGCGGTCAATCCCCGTTCGAGAGCGAAAAAGCGGGCGCGGCGCCCGCGGCGCCCGCAGCGGCGGCCGAGGCCTAGGGTTTTACCAGGGAGAGCTTCTCCGCGATCTTCGCGCTCGATTGCGCGGCGCGGACCGGGTTCGAGAACGGGAACGTGATCGAGACGCCGTCGGTCGTGACCGTGCGCGCGCCGTCGTCGCGCACGATTTCGAGGATCGCGTTGTCGTCGAGCGGGGCCGTGGCGGCCTGGATCGTGGCCAGGTCTTTCGCGGCCGGCACGTGCTTCGGCGTCCGGACGCCGCCGGGCAAACCCATCACGTAGACCAGGGCGGCGGCGGCCTTTTTCGTGTCCTTGCCGTGGAACCAGGCGCCGACGTCGCGCGTGTCGAGGTGCGCGCAGCCGGCGTAGAGCGCGGCGCCGTCGGCGTTCGTCTCGCGCGCGATTCGTTCGCCGAGGCCGATGAATCGATTGCGGCCTTCGAGCTCGAAAAAGGCCCGCGCATACCCTTCCGAGAAAGTGATTTCGAGCTCGCCCTCGGGCTCGTGGCGCACCACCGAGACGGACCCGTCGTTCACCTTCGCGAGCACCGCGTCCACGTCCTCGCCGAGCTTGCTCTTCTGGCCCGCGGCCTCGATCACCGGATGCGTGACCATCTTCCCGTCTTTCGGGCCGAGCCACAGCCGCACCGTGAATCCTTCGAGCGGCATCGCGCCCCACATGCCGCCGGTCCACAGCATCGTGCGCGCGGCCTCGCAGGCGCGGGCGAGCCGTTCGCTTCGCTGCGCGGGGGTTTCGGTGCCGGGCTCTGTCGAGGCGGCGGGCGCCGGCGGGGGCCGCCTTCGCAGCGCCGTCACCGTGATCAGCAACATCATGCCGATGCCGAGACCGATTGCGAGGGGGGCGAATCGCTGCGAGGGCGGGAGCTCGACGCCGGGCTTCTTCTTCGGGCCCGGGCCGCGCTTCGGGGGAGGGGTCTTCGGCATGGGCGGAGCTTACTCCACCCGAGGTGTGGCCGGGAACAGCTCCCGTCCGGATCCGAAGTTTTCCCTCGGATCCGGACGAGCGCTCATAGCGTCACGGGCAGGTCATGCCGCCGTTGCAGTCATTCGGGCATTCCTGGCAGACGCCGCAGATGATGATCGCGTTGTAGTCGGCAATGCCGAACACATGCGCCTGCTCGCAATTGATCTGGCACTGCACGTCGCCGGCCGGGCACATGTCGAGGCACTGCGAGAGCGCCGTGCACTCCGGGTTGTTCAGGCAGATCTGAAGGTCGTCCTCGCAGATGCCGCCCATCGCCATCGAGCAGTCGAAGCAGCTCTGGCAATTGTTCTTGTTGTCGCAGGACGCGGGGCACTGGAATGCCACCGGGTCGACGCCGCAGACCGTCCCGCACTCCTGGCAGTAGAGGCAATCGAGCAAGTCGTTGTACGGGTTGATCCCGTTCGGGAACTGCTGGCCGCACATGTTCGGGCACATCGTATTGGCCGGGTCGCACATGGCGATGCAGTTGTAGAGGTCGACGCAGTCCTGGCTGTTCGCGCAGGTCGCGAGCTCGTCCGAGCAGAGCCCGTCGAGCGCGCATTGCTCGCAAGTGCCGCAATCACCGAGCGTGCCGCACCCGCCGGCCGGCTGGCAGACGCCCGCGTAGCAGGCGACGCTCGGCAAGCAGGCGTTGTCGCACATGCCGCAGTTCGCCTCGTCCGTCTGCGTATCGACGCATTCGCTGCCGCACTTCGTCGTGCCGGCCGCGCAGGTCGCGCCGCATTGCCCGTTCGAGCAGACCTGGCCGGCGGCGCAGGCATTGCCGCAGGCGCCGCAGTTGCTCGGGTCGAGCTTCGTGTCGACGCAGAGGTTGCCGCACTTCGTCGTGCCGGGGCCGCATTGCGCGGCGCACTGGCCGTTCGTGCAGACCTGGCCGGCGCCGCAGACGACGCCGCAGGCGCCGCAGTTGCCCGGGTCGTTCTTCGTGTCGACGCAGGTGTTCGCGCACTTCTTCGTGCCGCCGACGCAGTTCAGGTTGCATTGACCGGCCGCGCAGACCTCGCCGGCCGCGCAGACCTTGCCGCACATGCCGCAGTTCGCGCCGTCGGTCTCGGTGTCGACGCACTCATTGCCGCACTTCGTCGTGCCGCCGACGCAGTTGAGCTGGCAGACGCCGTTCGAGCAGACCTGGCCGGCGGCGCAGGCCTTGCCGCACATGCCGCAGTTCGCCGTGTCCGTCTTGATGTCGACGCAGAGCGTGCCGCACTTCGTCGTTTGACCGACGCAGTTGAGCTGGCACTTGCCGGCCGTGCAGACCTCGCCGAAGGGACACGCCGCGCCGCACGCGCCGCAGTTCAGCGGGTCGAGCGACAGGTCGATGCACTTGCCATTGCAGACCGTGGTGCCGCCGACGCAGGCGAGCTGGCACATCCCGTTCGAGCAGACCTGGCCGTTCGGGCACGCCGTGCCGCACATGCCGCAGTTCAGCGGGTCGACGGTGGTATCGACGCACTTGCCATTGCAGTTCGTCGTGCCGCCGACGCAGGCGAGGCCGCATTGCCCGTTCGCGCAGACCTGGCCGGCCGCGCAGGCCGTGCCGCACATGCCGCAGTTCGTCGGGTCGATCGTGAGGTCGACGCACTTGCCATTGCAGTTCGTCGTGCCGCCGACGCATTGCGTGGCGCACTGCCCGTTCGAGCAAGCCTGACCGGCCGGGCACGCCGTGCCGCACATGCCGCAGTTCATCGCGTCGATGGTGAGGTCGACGCACTTGCCATTGCAGTTCGTCGTGCCGCCGACGCAGGCGAGACCGCATTGCCCGTTCGCGCAGACCTCGCCGGCCGCGCAGGCCGTGCCGCACATGCCGCAGTTCCCCGGGTCGATGGTCGTGTCGACGCACTTGCCTTCGCAGTTCGTCGTGCCGCCCACGCATTGCGTGCCGCACTGGCCGCCCGAGCAGACCTCACCGGCCGCGCAGGCCGTGCCGCACGTGCCGCAGTTCTCCGGGTCGATGGTGGTGTCGACGCACTTGCCCTCGCAGTTCGTCGTGCCACCGGCGCACGCCAGGCCGCATTGCCCCGCGGTGCAGGTTTCGCCGGCCGCGCAGGCCTTGCCACACGCGCCGCAGTTGTTCGGATCGATGTCGGTGAGCGTGCAGGTCCCGTCGCAATCGGTTTGTCCGGCCGGACACGTATCGCCGCCGCCGGTGCCACCGGTGCCGCCGGTGCCACCGGTCGCGCCGGTGCCGCCGGTGCCGCCGGTCGCGCCGGCGCCGCCATTGCCGTCGGTCGTGTTCGATCCGCCGCCGTCGCTACACCCCGTCCACGAGGCCACGGCGAGGCTCATGAAAGCCGCCGTGAGCGCCCATCGCCACCCCCCTCGGGGGGACTGCGCTTTGCTACTCATCGCTGTTGGAACCTTCCTGGAAAGCAGGCACATCTCGATTCGAGCGGTTCATTTCTGTCCCCCACCGCACGGTCTTTCGCGTTCGTCGGCGCTCCGGCCGCACGCGCGGCAATTTTTCAGGCGACCATGCCGCAGTTTTCGGAAGGAAATGATCCGCTGGAATCGCCCCGGGGACCGTCCCTCGGGCGACCGACCTTACCACTGCTTGGACGGACGTGGAAGCGTCCGGTCGATTATCGGACGGACGTGGAATGTCCGATGACCATGGAAAATCGTCTGTTAAAGCGGCAATTCGTCTAGCAAAGTGGAGCCGCTGCTAGCCGAGCCGCTGATGGAGGATTTCAGCGGCGCGCAGGGCCATGGCCATGATGGTCATCTGCGGGTTCACGCCGAGGGAGGACGGGATGGCGCTGCCGTCGCATACGTAGAGTCCGGCGACGTCGTGGGCCTCGTGGTCGGGTCCGAGGCAGGAGCGGGCGGGATTGGTGCCGATACGGCACGTCCCGAGGGGGTGGTAAGCCGTCACCTCGATGTCGCTCGGCTGAATGCGGCTCGACCGGAGGCGGGCGAGGGCCTCCTTCGTGCTCACCTCGTCGTGACCCGCGACGAACGGCAGGACGCGGCGCGCGCCGGCGGCCTGAAAGACGTCGCAGAGGATCTCGACGCCGCGCTGGAGGAGCCGCGTATCTCGCTCGTTCATGCGATAGAAGAGCAGCGGGCGGCCGCCGGGGCCCGTGCGGACCTCGCCGCGGCTATGGTCCTGGATCATGAAGCCGAACGTCGCGAGGTATGGGTATTTTTCCATCACCTCGACGTACCTCGGCCCCGACCACGGCACGCCGAGCGCGGCGACGTCGAACGGGAGCGAGCCGCCCTCGAAGAGCAAGCCTTCCTCGGCGAATTGGTCGATCGAATACCCTTGCGGGATCCCGTTCCATTGATCGACGCGTTCGTCGAAGAGCGCCATCACCTTCGAGGCGGGGTGGATCGAGAGGTTTTTCCCGAGCATCCCCGAGGACAGGCAAGCGCCGCTGCGGCGGAGCAGGAGCGGCGTCATGAGCGTGCCGCCGGCGACGACGACGGCGTCCGCGCGGACGCGGAGGCGCGGGGCGCGGCCTTTCGTTCGTTCGGCGCCGAGGGTCGCGGTGACGCCGCGGGCGCGTCCGGCCACGATGTCCACGAAATCGACGCGCGCGGCCGTCACGAGCTCGGCGCCGTGGGCGAGCGCGGCGGGCACGTAACTCACGTCGGTGGAGCGTTTCGCGCCCGTGGGGCAGCCGAAGCAACAAATGCCCTGGCCGTCGCAATCGGGGGCGTTGCGGGTGATCGCGTGGTGGCGGAGGCCCAGGTGCTCGGCGCCGCGCGCGATGATGCCGGCGATCTTGCCGAGGTGGAGCGGATTCGCGGGGGCGACGCCGAGCATGGCCTCGACGCGCTCGTAATAGGGGCCGAGGCCCTCGGGCGAGAAGTCGCGGGGCAGGCCGTGGTGATCACGCCAGTAGGCGAAGGTGCGGGCGGGGGCGCGGTAGCAGGTGCCCGAGTTGATGACCGTACTGCCGCCGACGGCGCGTCCGGCCCAGACGGGGATGTTCACGTTGCCGAGCGCGACGGTCATTCCCTTGTCGCGATAGAGATTGCCAAACGCCCGGGAGGGCCTGCCGTTGAAGCTCGATCGCCTGTGGTAATGGCCCTCCTCCAGGAGGAGCACGGCCCGTCCGCGCGAGGCGAGCTCGTAGGCCGCGGCCGCGCCGCCCGCGCCCGTGCCGACCACGACGACCTCGCATTCGAGGTCGAGATCCGTATCGACCTCGCGCCCGTCGGTCACGCGGGCCATCCAGCGGGGTTTTTCGTCGCGCACCGTCTCGAGCTCGTAGCGGCAGCCGACGTGGCGGAACATCTCGGGCCGGTCGAAATGCATGGCCTTGAGCGGCGTGAGCAGGACCCGGACGATCTCGCGGACCGGCAGCACGCGCGATCGCTCGAAGCGCCGGAGCGCCGCGAGCCGGTCCTCCACGGAGAGCTCCGAGAACGGCCTTCGCTTCGTGGGCAGCGTGGACAGCTCGACGGCCCAGAGGGAGCCCTGAAAGACGCGGATCGCCTCGCGGGGGATGTCGGACAGGTAGCGGTGCGTGGCCTCGGCGGTGTCGCGGCCCGCCCCTTCGAGGAAGCGCCCCGGGGGGAGGGCGGCCTCGGCGACCGCCGTCAGGATGTCGAGCTCACGCGCGGAGAGCCACCGGCCTCGGTCCGCGCGCGGGGCGGCAGACGCCTTGCGATGCAGGCCACGCGCGAGGCCCTCGGGATCGCTGGGGACGGAGAGCGAAGGGTCCGGGTGAGCAACCATGCGTGGCTCCCTTGTGTACTAAAAATTCTGTAGCGAAAGAACGCACAGAATACAAGGGGGCGAGCGCGACGGGCTCGCCGTGCAGCCAGAGCGTTGCCTCGGAGCGGCCGGGGGGTTCGGGGGCGCAGCTCGGCTCGCCGAGCGTAGCCCCCGAGCGTTACTCGATCGGCAGGACGATCAGCGGGCTCGAGTGGTGGAGGTTGAGCGTCTCCCAGGCCTCGTCGTCGACGGCGACGCCGCGCGGGCCCTCGCGAAAGTGGCCGAGGACGGCCCGGAAGAACGGGGGCTCGGGCATCTCGACGGCGAGGATGCCTTTGCGGTCGCCGACGTCCGGGGAGTAGGGGCGGTCGGCGCGGGTGCGCTTCGTGTCGGCGATGAGCGTGATCTCGTCCATCCGCGCCGTGTAGTGCGGGCCGCCGTCGAAGGGGTCGACGCGGTGGGCGTAACGGAAGCCGATGCGGCGCAGGAGTTTTTCGACGCCGCGGGTCTGCAGGCCCGTCTTGCCGATGACCTTCTGCGCTTCCTCGGGCAGGAGCGACGCGTGGATGGGCCCTTCGGGGAAGAGGCCCTTGATGAACTCCTTGTTCTTCTTCGAGAGCCGGTCGGCCTCGGCGTACGTCAGGTCCGTGAAGCGACGGCCGAGGGCCTCCCAGAGGTGGCTCGTGCCGTCGGGCTCGAGCGGGGGCAAAAGCTCGGCGAGGACCTCCTGCTGGAAGAGCTCGCGGTGGGCGGCGAGGTAGAGGAACCGCACGTACGAGATGAACGTGCCGAGCCGGTCGGTGCGGCGGTACTCGGGCATGATCACGAGGCCGCCGATCTCGGTCGGGCCGTCGTACGAGTAGCCGATGCGCAGGAGCGTGTGGTGGAAGTGCCGGTCGATCGTGGCCGAGTACCGCTCCTCGTCGAGCACGTCGAAGTAGATGTAGGGCGCGCCGCGCCGGCCGAGCTGCGCGATGATCATCGAGGTGCCGATGATGTGGTCCTTCGCGCGGTCGATGAGGACGAAGACGTACTGCCGGAGGCGCGGGTCCTTGATCTCGCCGGTGAAGCTCTTGTGGGAGAGGCTCACGATCTCGTGAATCTCGTCCCGATCGTGCGGCAGGTTGACCGAGTTGAGGTGTCGCGCGACGCGGAGCATTTGCTCCTCATCACCGAGGGTGGCGGCGCGAATCTCGAAGGGCAGCATGGGAAACAGAGGCTCGGGTGGCGCGGTGGCTCGGCTCGTCCGAGCTCAGCGGGATCCCCCAGAGGCGCGACAGCCTAGATGGGCGAGCGGCCTTAGGCCACCCGGGGACGGTCACGGGCGTCCGAGGCCCCGCGAAAACCACACCCCTCGTGGATGCGTTATCCCGAACAGCATGCGCTCGTCCAGTTCTCGCCCATATCCCGTTTCGTGCAGCCGTCGCCGGCGATGACCGGGTTCCGACTGTAAAACGTGCCCCCCTCGTAACGATAAGCCGCTGGGCGGCCGGCGTAATGTGCCTTGCAATCATCGTCGAATCGAGGCGTGCGGGTGCGGCGGACGGGCGCGGGCTCCGCGGCGGGGGGCCCGGCAGCGGGGGCGGCCGTGGCGGCCGGGCTCGTGGCGACCTCGGCGCCGACGGGCAGGGCGACGCCGCCGAGCGAGCAGGCTTTTCCATTCCAGGAGAGGCCGGGTTCACACATGGGCTCGCCCTTCACGCGGACGCAGGCGTCGCCGCGGGGCTCGGTATCGGGCGGGCAGGCGAGGGGGGTTTGCGACTTCGCGCAACGCACGCCGAGCGAGGCGCTCCATTTGTTGGGTTCGTAACGATTGCGCAGGGCCGTGCGGAGCCACTTGGGGAAGCGGCGGCTCCAGCTCCCGCCGCGGTAGACGCGGTGGGTGCCGGTGGTGAGCTCGTCCGGGTAGGGGCCGTAGACGGTGGAGGTCCATTCCCACACATTGCCCGACATGTCGTATAGGCCGAAGGCGCCGGCGGGGAACGAGGCGACGGGGCAGGTGCCGGGGTGGTCGTAGCAGGCGTGTTTCTCGTCGGGCGGGTCGTCGCCCCAGGAGAACTTGCGGTGCTCGTTACCGGCGCGGGCGGCGTACTCCCACTCGCGCTCGGTGGGCAGGCGCTTCTTGGCGAAGGCGCAGTAGGCCTCGGCCTGGGGGAAGTCGATGCAGCTGATGGGGTGATCGGCCTTGTCGGGGGCGTCGCCGGGGCAGAAGGTCTCGCCGGTGTGCGCGGGGGTGCAAGCGCCGGCGGCGACGCAGGCGCGGTAGGCGGCGACGGTGACCTCGGTGCGGTCGAGGTAGAAGCCGGCGAGGACGACCTCGTGCATCGGCTTCTCCTCGGGCAGCCCCTCGAGCGCGCGTGAGCCCATGAGGTAGATGGCCGGCGGCAGGGCGATCATGCCCTCGGGCGGAGGCTCGGGCGCGGGAGCGGGGGCGGCGGCGGTTGCGGAAGCGGAAGCGGAAGCGGGAGCGGCTGCGGGAGCGGAAGCGGCGACGTTCGTCGAGGCGGGCGCGGGGGCAGGGGAGGCCTCGACGCTGCATCCGAGGGCCACGACAGCGAGCAGCGCGAGGAGCAAGGCCCGACGATCCACGGCGCGGAGCATGCCGGCAGACGACGACGGTCTGCAAACAAAAGGGGGGCTTGGGGGCGTAGCTCGGCTCGTCCGAGCGTAGCCCCCATCGTCCGACAGAGGCCTCGGGCCGGGCTCACCCGAGCATGGCGATCTGCTCCCGAAGCGCGGCATCCATGGCGTCGAGCGGCGCTCGCTCGCCCGTGTAGAGCTCGAACTGCCGCGCCGCCTGGTGCAAGAGCATGCGCCCGCCGTGGATCACCCGCGCGCCTCGCCGCATCGCCGCGCGGACGAGCGCCGTCTCGATCGGCTTGTACACGATGTCCATCACGAGCAGCCCCGCGGGGATGGCCTCCTCGGGCACCGGACTCTCGGCCGCGATCTCCCCCATGCCCACGGACGTCGCGTTCACCACGATGTCGTAGTCCCCCGCGCTCCGCGCCTCCTCCACGCCGGCCGCGCGTCCTCCGATCTCGGCCGCGAGCGCCTCGGCCTTGTCGACGCTCCGGTTCGTCACGACGACCTTCGCGCCTGCATCCGCGAGCCCGTGCGCCACGGCGCGCCCGGCCCCGCCGGCCCCGAGCACGAGCGCGCGCGCGCCCTTCACGGGCGCGACCTCTTCGAGCGCGCGCACCGCGCCCACGCAGTCGGTGTTGTACCCGAGGAGCCGCCCGTCCTCCTGCACGACCGTGTTCACCGCGCCGATCTTCGCCGCGAGGGGATCGATCGCGTCGAGCAGCGGGAGGATCTGCTGCTTGTACGGCATCGACACGCCGAGCCCGCGGATCCCGAGCGCGCGCATGCCCGTGATCGCGCCGCCGAGATCGGTCACGCGGAACGGCACGTACGTGAACGGCAAGCCGAGCGCGCGGTAGCCCGCGAGGTGCATCGCAGAGCCGAGGGAGACCGGATAAAGCGAAATCGATCCACAGAGCGTGAGCTTCGCGCCGGAGGCGTGGGCGTTCGTCATGCGCGCAGGCTGGATCGGCCTTGGCCGTGATGCTACCGACCACCACGCGATGGCCTCGTTCGAGCCTTCCCTCACGCTCTCCGAAGAGGCTACGCCGCCCGTCGCGTCGCGACGCAAGCGCCTCCTCGCAGCCCTCTTCAAGCGTGCCCTCAAGTTCGTCGCGCTCGTCTTCGTGCTGACGGCGGCGCGCGCCTCGCTCGCCGACCAGTACCACGTGCCGACGGGCTCGATGTGGCCGACGATCGAACCCGGCGATCGCATCTTCGTGGCGAAAGCCGCCTACGGCCTGCGCATCCCGTTCACCGAGGCCTGGCTCTTCCACCACAGGAGCCCGCGCCCCGGGGAGGTCGTGGTCTTCGCCGATCCGCGCGGCGGCGCGATCCCGCTGGTCAAGCGCGTGGTCGCGACGGAGGGGCAAACCGTCGCGGTGAAGCGGGGCATCCTCTACATCGACGGTCGCCCGCAGCGCATCGAGCGGCTCCCGGACGGCCGGTTCTTGGAGCACCTCGGCGCGCTCGCGCACGAGTCGGGGGGCCGCGACTTCGAGGACTTCGGTCCTCTGGTGGTGCCTCGGGATCACCTGTTCGTGATGGGCGACAACCGGCCCGCGTCGCTCGACAGCCGGGTGATGGGCACGGTGCCGAGCGCGCTCGTGCGCGGGCAGGTGCTCGGGGTGCTGTTCCGGGGAGAGGGGCTCGATTTCGAGCGGTTGTTCCGGTCGATCCGGTGAGGGGCGAGGCGGGCGGGGATCGAGTATCCTCCGACGCATGAACGTGCCGGCTCGCAAGGCTCCTCCTGCTGCGCCTCCCGCGACCCTGGAGGACCTGTACGCCATCCCCGAGGAAAAGCGGCGGCACGAGCTGATCGAGGGCGTGATTCACGAGAAGGGTGCTGCGACTGGGGAGCATGGTCGCGCGCAGCGCAGGTTGTCCGGGTACGTTGAGCCGTTCGATCGGCGCCCTGGTGGTCGCTTCCCCGGTGGATGGTGGTTTGCCACCGAGGTCGACATCTTCTTCGATCCGAAGAGCACGTTCGTACCCGACGTTGCGGGCTGGAGGCGTGAGCGCGTCCCCGAGCAGCCGCTTGGAACGCCGATCCGCGTTCGCCCTGACTGGGTCTGCGAGATTCTCTCGACGAACCGACGCAACGATCTCGTCAAGAAGAAGCGCGTCTACCACCGGCACGAGGTCCCTCACTGCTGGATCGTCGATCCGGTCGAGGAGAGCCTGTCCGTGTATCGCTGGGAGCCTGCCGGCTACCTGGAGATCCTCGTCGCCGAACGCGGCGAGCGGGTTCGCGCCGAGCCGTTCGACGCGATCCCGCTCCAGGTAGGCATTCTTTTCGGGGACGACGAAGAGGACGAAGAGCCCGCGGCCGGCGAGCCCTGATCGACGCTCCTACCGACAAGCCGCCCGCGGCCGCGCCTCGCTCGTCGGCACTTCTTCGAGCGTCACGTCGACGTTCTCCGCCTCCGCGACCTTCGGCTTCTCCGTGGACGGCGCGTGCAAGAGCGCTCGCACCTCCTCGCCGGACAGCGTCTCCACCTCGAGCAGCCGCCGCGCGATTCGCTCGAGCGCCGCGAAGTGCTCGTTGATGAGCGCCTTCGTCCGCGCCTCCGCGTCGGCGAGCAGCCGCCCCACCTCGGCGTCCACGGTCCGCGCCGTCTCCTCGCTGTAGTCGTAGCCGCCGCGCTCGAACGTCACGCTTCGCCGCGGATCGAACGACGCGAGCCCGAGCGACGCGCCGCCCATCCCGAGCTCGCGCACCATACGCCGCGCGATGTCCGTCGCGTTCACGAGATCGTCCTGCGCCCCCGTCGACGCGTCCCCGAACGTCCGCTGCTCCGCCACGCGCCCGCCGAGCAGCACCACAAGCCGATCGAGGATCTCCTGCCGGCTCATCAGGTACCGATCCTCGCGCGGCTTCTGCAGCGTGTAGCCGAGCGCGCCGATCCCGCGCGGAACGATCGACACCTTCCGCACCGGATCTTGCGTCGGCAAGAGCTCCGCCGCGATCGCGTGCCCCGCCTCGTGGTACGCCACGACCACCCGCTCGTGCGCGCCGAGCCTGCGGCTCTTCCTCTCGAGCCCCGCGATCACGCGCTCGATCGCCTCCTCGAGATCCGACTTGCTCACCGCCGTCGCGTGCCTGCGCGCCGCGAGCAGCGCCGCCTCGTTGAGCAGGTTCGCGAGGTCCGCGCCCACGAGCCCTGTCGTCTGCGCGGCCATGTCGTCGAGGTTCACGTCCGGGCCGAGCAGCACCCTTCGCGCGTGCACCTCCAGGATCTCGCGCCGCTCCCGGAGGTCCGGCCGATCGACGTACACGCGCCGATCGAAGCGCCCGGCGCGCGTGAGCGCCGGGTCGAGGATCTCGGGCCGGTTCGTCGCGGCGATCACCACGAGGCCCGTCGCGCCGTCGAAGCCGTCCATCTCCGTGAGGAGCTGGTTCAGCGTCTGCTCGCGCTCGTCGTTGCCGCCGATCGGCCCGGCCGCGCCGCGCGCCTTGCCGACCGCGTCGAGCTCGTCGACGAACAGGATCGCGGCCGGCTTCTCGCGCGCCTGGGCGAAGAGATCGCGCACGCGCGCTGCGCCCACGCCGACGAACATCTCCACGAACTCCGAGCCGCAGATGCTGAAGAACGGCACGTTCGCCTCGCCGGCCACGGCCCGCGCGAGCAGCGTCTTGCCCGTTCCGGGCGGCCCCACGAGCAGGCACCCCTTCGGGATGCGCCCGCCGAGCCTGCGATATCGCTCCGGCGCCCTCAGGAACTCGACGATCTCGGTGAGCTCCGCTTTCGCCTCGTGGCTGCCGGCCACGTCGCGGAACGTGATCGGCGCTCCCTTGTCCACGTAGAGCCGCGCCTTGTGTTTGCCGAAGTTCAGCGCGGGGTTCGTGATGTTCGGCGTCGGCGCCTTGCGCGACATCGAGCCCACGAGCAGGAGCACGCCCACGAGCGGAAGCGCCCAGAGCAGCATCATCGACAGCGACGGCCCGCCGTCGGAGACCCGGGTGTACGGGACGTCCTTCGCGTCGAGCGTCGCGAGCAGGGCGGTCTCGGCTCCCTCGATACGGCCGGTCCGGAACGTCTGCGACGTGCCGACGGGCGCGTTCGGCGCCGTGCGCCCGATGTACGTGTCCCCTTTGATCTGCACCTCGGTGAGCACGCCTTGCTCGGCCATGTCCCTGAACCGAGCGTAAGGAATTCGCTCTTCGCTCCCCTCGAGCGAGCCGAGCAGGAGCACCGCGCCCACGACGAGCAGGATGTAAACCCAGAACGATCGCATTTGGTTTCCGCCCCGTGCGACCTGCCTGCACGCGCTTTGCCAACGGCGATCGGCCTGGCAAGGACCTCGGTCCGTGCACCGACGTACCGGCGAGGATGGACAGGCCAAAAGGAGCGAGCGTACGCTTCTCCGTCCATGAACGGTCGCTCCCTGCTCTCCACGCTCGCCGCGCCCGCGCTCGCCACGACGTTCGCAACGATCCTCTCGCTCGCGGCCCTCGGCTGCGGCGCCTCCACCCCGCCGCCCGAGGACGCCACGAACCAGAACGACTCTGCCCCGGACGACGGGGCGAGCGAGCCGCGCGAGGCGACGGCAGAGCCCCCGGAGCCCGAGCCGAAGCCGCTCTCGCACGGCGCGAAGAAGATCACCGACGAGGGCGCCGCCGCCGACTACACGCTCACGGAGAAGGACTGCATCGAGCTCGGCAAGCAGTACGTCGCGGTGCAACGCGCAGACCAGATCGCCGGGCTCGACAAGCGGCTCACGGACAAACAGCGCGAGCAGGCCGTGAAGAACATCGACGCGGTGGTCGGGAAGATGGGCGAGCCGTGGGCGAACGGCTGCATCGAGAGCCTCGTCGGCAAGGTGGCCGAGCGGAAGCGGCTCGAATGCGCGATGGCCGCGAAGAGCGTGAAGGCGTTCGACGAGTGCCTCAACGGAGAGGACCCGCCGAAGTGATGCGAGGGCGCGTGGTTCGCCCGCGCCCCCTGGAAAAACCCCGCGGAAAAACCTGGTTCGTCCGAGCGGACCTCGGACCCCCACTTTCCCCTTGTTTCGCCGCTCCTCCGGGTGCTAGGTTTGTCCTTACCGATGCACCCTCTCCTCGCCGACCCCTGGGTCGCGGCGCGCATCGACGCAGCCGTCGCCCCGTACCGCGACCTCCTCCCCAGCGCGGACCTCGATTTCCTGCGGGATGAGCTCGCCGAACGGCTCGCCACCGACGAGCACGCGGCGCGCCTCCTCCGCCGGGCTGCGCCGAGGCACGTCGAGCAGAGCGGCGAGGCGTTCGTCGGGGCGGCCTTCGAGGGCGAGGATGAGCCCGAGACCCGGCGGGCCAGCGACATTCGTTCTCGGCGAACCGGGTCCGGGGCCGGCGAGTGAACCTGCGCATCGCTTCGTTCGGCGAAAACCCCGCGATCGAGCGCTACTACAACGAGGGACGGCCCATCCTGGAGCATGTCCTGCGCTGGATGGGGCGCAGGCTCGGGAACGTGGTCCCGCCCGAGGACATGCGCGCCTGTGCGCACGAGGGCCTGCTCGAAGCCGCGCGCACCTTCGATCCGACCCGCGCCTCGCTCCCCACGTACGTCGCGCGCAAGGTCCGCTGGGCCATCCTCGACGGCGTCAAGCGTGAGCGCCGTTCACGCCGGGCGCTCTCCCGCGCCACGGCCCTCCTCTGCGCCGAGCGCTTCTCCATCGAGCTCGCCGCGGCCCCGGATGACGCGGGCTTCTCCGAGGACGACCACGTCTCCGCCCTCGATCGCCTCCTCGAAGCGCATGCCGCGGCCCTCGCGCTCGGCCTCGTCTCGGGCGCGGGCACGCCCGAGGAGCACACCTCGCGCGCCGAGATGGCTCGCGCCCTTCGCCACGCCGTCGGCGCGCTCCCCGAGCGCGAGCGCACGCTCATCGAGCGGCACTACTTCCAGGGCGAGGACTTCGACGAGATCGCCGCGGACCTCGGCATCAGCAAGAGCTGGGCGAGCCGCCTGCACGCGCAGGCGATCCAGTCGCTCGCGACCGCGATCGCTGCCCGGACGCGTTAACGTTTGGCCTTCAGGTACGGCGCCTTCTCTTCGTCCGTCACCGGCTCGACGAACAGCACGCGGTGGTCGCGTTTGCCGAAGCTCACGAGCCGCACGAAGATGTGGTCGAGCGCGACGGTGACCTCGCTCCGCTTGTGCTTCCACAGGTTCGCCGCGTCCTGGAACGTCGGCACCTTCGGGTTGTAGGCGATCATGTGGTACTCGGGCCCTGCGGGCTCCGGGTAGTCGTCGACGTGGACGATCTTGTAGAGCCGGATGCCTCCGCTCGACTCGGCCGCCGCGACCACGGCGCCCTCCACCAGGTCCTTCCCGTTGGGATCGGACGACGCGGGGACGGACACGTCGCGGTTGCATGCGGCCACGGAGCCGAGGGCCATGCACAAAACGAGCAGCGCGCGGCGAAGCATGGCTCGGGAAATAACACCCGACGCATCCGGCGCAAGCGTGGCCTTCCCGATCTCCATCCGCCCGTGTATCACCCCGCTCCGAGGGCTCTTCGGCCCTCGTTCTCTGGAGGAGACCATGCGACTCGAAGACACCAAGTTCATCGTCACCGGCGCCGCCTCGGGCCTCGGCCGTCATTACGCCTATCGCCTCGCGGAGGCGGGCGGACAGGTGGTCGCGGGCGACGTGAACGAGGCCGCGCTCGCCTCGCTCGCCGAGGAAGCCAAGGATCTCCGCGGCAAGATCCACCCGAAGCGCATCGACGTCGGGAGCGAGGCCGAGGTCTCCGCGTTCGTCGACTTCGCGCACGAGGCCATGGGCGGCCTGAACGGCCTCGTCAACAACGCCGGCATCCTGCGCGACGGCCTGCTCGTGAAGAAGGACCGCACGACCGGCGCGATCACGAAGCTCTCGGCCCAGCAGTGGCAGGCCGTCATCGACGTCAACCTCACCGGCGCGACGTACATGGTCCGCGACGTCGTCGCCAAGATGGCCGGGGCCGGCGAGAAGGGCGTCATCGTCAACATCAGCTCGATCGCGCGCCATGGAAACCGTGGACAGTCGAACTACAGCGCCGCGAAGGCCGCGCTCGCCACCAACACCAAGACCTGGGCCCTCGAGTTCGCGCCGTTCGGCATCCGCGTCGGCTGCGTCGCGCCGGGCATGGTCGAGACGCCCATGACCCAGGGCATGAACCAGAAGGCCAAAGACGCCCTCGTCGCCGCGATCCCCGTCGGCCGCATCGGCTTGCCCGAGGACCTCTGGCTCGCCGTTCGTTTCGTCATCGAGTGCGAGTACTTCAACGGCCGCACCATCGACGTCGACGGCGGCCTCGCCATGTGACCCCCTCCGCCTCGAACAGACGGCCGATCCTTGGAACGGGGTTGACCCTGCTGATGTTGAAAGCTATTCTCAACATCAACAGGACGCCGGACGGTCGGAAGCACCTATGTACGTCTGCATCTGTGAGGCGGTTTCGGAGCAAGACATCTTGGACCTCGTGGGCGCTGGTGCCTCGACGGCCCATGAGGTCATGGAAAAGACGCGGGCTGGCACGCGATGCGGCTCGTGTCGGGCGACCGTGAAGTCCCTCGTCGAGGGGGATGGACCGGTCTCGACGGAATGTGCCGATTCCGCCCCGACTTGCGGGGTTCGTCGGCTGCGTGTGCTTCGATCCGCCTCGTCGGCGGCCTGATGGTTCGGCTCGGCTCGTTCGGTTCTCGATAACGGTTTTCGACATCTCCAGCGTTACGTGCGCGCGGCAGCGTTTGTCGCGTGACGGTGCTGTTTTGTTTCGAGAGCCCTTCCCGCACCTGCCCATTTATCCGATAGCGTGCTAGGCGGACATCGCGGCCACCGTATCGCCGGGGCCGTAACCCTTGCAGGCTAGAGGTCTTCCATGAAGGGCGACAGAGACGTCATCCACGCGCTGAACGAGGTGCTCGCCGCCGAACTCGTGGCGATCAACCAGTATTTCATGCACGCCAAGATGTGCGAGAACTGGGGATATCTGGAGCTTGCCGAGCGCAGCCGCCACGAGTCGATCGACGAGATGCGCCATGCCGAGGCGATCATGCAGCGCATCCTCTTCCTCGAAGGCCTGCCGAACCTGCAGCGCCTCGACAAACTGAACGTGGGCCAGAACGTGCCCGAGCAGTTCAAGAGCGACCTCGAGCTCGAGTACGCGGCCGTCACGCGATTGAACAGCTCGATCGCTCTCTGTCGTGAGAAGGGTGACCACCAGAGCGAACACTTGCTCCGTGGCATCCTGGCCGGCGAGGAAGAGCACATCGACTGGCTCGAAACCCAGCTCGATTTGCTTCAGAAGCTGGGCGAACCGCTTTACCTTTCGCAGAAGCTCTCGCACTGCAAGAGCTGACGATCGGGCCAATCGTGGCGATGATAGGGTCGCGCGGCACCAGGCGTCTGGCTGTCCGCGCGACATGCTCTCACGTGCACAGGCCCCCAGATGGAGGCCGGGGGATTCCATGGCGAAGATTCTCGTCGTCGATGATCAGCGCAACATGCGCACGACGCTCGCGATGATGTTGCGAAGCGCGGGCTACGAAGTCGACGAGGCGAGCGACGGAAAAGAAGGCGCGGATCGGGGCTCGAAGGGCGCATACGACCTCGTGCTCACCGACCTGCGCATGGGCGGCAACGACGGCATCGGCGTCCTGCGCTCGGTCAAGGAGACGCACGCGATGACCGAGGTCATCGTGATGACCGCGTACGGCACGATCGAGAGCGCCGTCGAGGCCATGCGCCTCGGCGCCTTCGACTACATCCAGAAGCCCTTCACGGAGCAGGAGCTGCTCGTGAAGGTCGAGCGCGCGATCGCGAACCGCAGGCTCACGGGCCAGGTCTCGCTCTTCGCGACCGAGTTCCGCGAGCGCTACAAGTTCGAGAACATCATCGGCCGCTCGCACGCGATCCGCGAGGTGCTCGCGCGCATCGTGCGCGTCGCGCCGACGGACGCGACGGTGCTCATCACGGGCGAGAGCGGCACGGGCAAGGAGCTCGTGGCCAAGGCGATCCACGCGAACTCGAAGCGCGCCGATCGCCCCTTCGTCCCGGTCAACTGCGCGGCCATCAGCGAGACGCTCCTCGAGAGCGAGCTCTTCGGACACGCGCGTGGCTCCTTCACGGGCGCGGTCTCGGCGCGCAAGGGCCTCTTCGAGGAGGCCGACGGCGGCACGTTCTTCTTCGACGAGATCGCCGAGACGCCGCTGACCTTCCAGGCGAAGCTGCTCCGCGCGATCCAGGAGAACGAGATCCGCCGCGTCGGCGAGAACAAGCCGATCCGCGTCGACGTGCGCATCATCGCCGCGACGAACCAGGACCTCTTGACCTCCGTCGCCGAGCGCCGCTTCCGGCAGGACCTCTACTACCGCCTCAACGTGGCGCGCTTCATCCTGCCGCCCTTGCGCGAGCGTCGCGAGGACATCCCGGTCCTCTTCGAGTTTTTCCTCGACAAGTACAACCGCAAGATGAGCGCGAAGGCGCGCGTCGGCGACGGCGTGCTCGAAGCGGTCTCGAACTACGAGTTCCCGGGCAACATCCGCGAGCTCGAGAACCTCGTCGAGCAGGCCGTCGCGCTCTCGGGCGGCGGCATGATCACGATCGACGAGCTCGGCCTCGCGCCCGGCCCCTCGCAGAAGACGGCCCCGACGAGCGGCGGCCGCGCCCTCGCCGACGTCGTCGACTCCGCCGAACGTCAGGCCATCGAGGCGGCGCTGCGCGAGTGTGACGGCAGCCGCGAGCGCGCCGCCGAGGTGCTCGGCATCAGCGCCACCACGCTCTGGCGCAAGATGACACGCCTGGCGATCACGTATCCTCCCCTCTGAACCCCGCCCAACCCCCGGATTCCGCCCTCGGACATTGCAAATCTGAAAGGTCCTCCGCAGAGCACCTTTCCGACATGCAATGTTCGAGGCGAAAAGCGTCTGCCCCGGATGATGCGTTGCGGCGTCGAAGACCGCAGGTTTTTCGCGGGATCCACCGATGGAACGCGCGTTGCTTCGAAAAACGGCAAAGACGAACCCGAGCGCTTTCGTGTCGGCGTCGTCTCCGAAGGGGTCCTTCCCATGCCGCGCGTGTTGATCGTCGACGACGAGGAGAATCAGCGCAAGACGCTCTCCATTGGCCTTCGGCTGGAGGGGTTCGAGGTCCTCGGCGCGGCCTCCGGTGAAGAGGCGCTGCGCTTGCTCGCCGACAAGACCGTCGACGTCGCGATGGTCGACCTGATGCTTCCAGGCATGAGTGGTCTGGACCTCGTGCGTCAGATTCGCCGCATGTTCCCGAACGTGCGCGTCTACCTCGCGAGCGCCTACCACCTCTCCTCGCGGCAGATGGAGCGCGCCGACTGCGGCGCGGCCGGCTTCATCCCCAAGCCCTACGCCCTCTCCGAGCTCAGCCGTCTCCTGCAAGCCAAGACTCCGGCGCCTGCGCAAGTCGCGTGCTAACAGCCGCGCGTGCGCCGCGACCTCCTCACGTACGAACTCCCGCCCGAGCTCATCGCCGCGCATCCGTCCCCGGATCGTGAAAGCGCGCGCCTGCTCGTCGTCGACGACGAGCCCGGCCACCTCGAACACGCCCTCATCCGCGACCTACCCGACCGCTTGCCCGAAGGCGCGCTCGTCGTCGTCAACGACACCCGCGTCCTGCCCGCGCGCCTCCTCGGCCGCAAGGCCACGAGCGGCGGCAAGGTCGAGATCTTCCTCGTTCGCAAGGTCGCCGAGACGCACGTCGATCGCAGCGGCGAGCGCCTTCCTGCTGAGCGATGGCGCGCCCTCGGTCGCTCCTCCAAACCCCTCCGCGAAGGCACCGAGATCACGATCGACGGCCCCGCCTCGCTCGTCGCGCGTATCGAAGGCAAGGACCCCGAAGGCCTCTTCGACGTCGTCCTTTTCTCGCCCGAGGGCCGCTCCGTCCCTGATGCCGTCGAGGCCGCAGGCCACGTCCCGCTCCCGCCCTACATCCGTCGCGACGACGACGCCGCGGACCGCGCGCGCTACCAGACCGTCTACGCCCGCGAGCCCGGCGCCGTCGCCGCGCCGACCGCGGGCCTGCACCTGACCGAGCCTCTGATCGAGCGCCTTTCCGCGCGTGGGATGGAGCTCGCGCGTGTGACGCTCCACGTCGGTCTTGGCACGTTCCAGCCGGTGACAGTGTCGGATCTCGATGATCACCCGATGCACGCCGAGGCCTACCGCGTGCCGCCCGAGACGGCCGACGCCGTGGCGCGCGCGCGCCTGAAAGGACGGGAGATCGTGGCGATCGGGACGACCAGTGTGCGCGCCCTGGAGAGCGCCGCGGACCCCGAGCGCGAGGGCCACGTCGTCGCGCGGGAAGGCGAGACGCGCCTCTTGATCCAGCCGGGCTATCGCTTTCGCGTGGTCGATCGGCTGCTGACGAATTTTCACCTGCCGGAGTCGACGCTCCTCGCGCTCGTCTCTGCCTTCGCGGGCCTGCCGCGTATCCTCGAGAGTTACCGCGTCGCGATCGAGGAGAGGTACCGGTTTTACTCGTACGGCGACGCGATGCTTCTGAGGAGACGACGATGAGCGGCCCGAGCACGCCCGGATATGCCTTCCGCACCCTCGCCACGAGCGGCGCGGCGCGCGCGGGCATCCTGACGACGCCGCACGGCGACGTCCCCACGCCGACGTTCATGCCCGTCGGCACGCAGGGCAGCGTGAAGACCATGAGCCCGGAGGAGGTCGCGGCCACGGGCGCGCGCATCGTCCTCGGCAACACCTACCACCTCTGGCTCCGGCCCGGCCCCGACATCGTCGCCGAGCTCGGGGGCCTGCACGGCTTCACGAAGTGGCCGCACGCCATGCTCACGGACTCGGGCGGCTTTCAGGCCTTCTCCCTCGCCGAGCGACGGCAGACGAGCGAGGACGGGTTCGTCTTCCGCTCGCACCTCGACGGCTCGAAGAAGGTCCTCACGCCCGAGGTGGCGATGCAGGTGCAGGGCAAGATCGGCGCTGACATCGCCATGCAGCTCGACATCTGCCCGCCCAGCGACGCCTCGCGCGCCGAGTTCGAGGCCGCGTGCGCGCGCACCACGCGCTGGGCCAAGCGTTGCCTCGCGGCCAAGCGGCCGGATCAAGCCGTCTTCGGCATCGTGCAGGGCGGCACCGATCCGGCCCTCCGGCGCGCGCACGCCGAGGAGCTCGCGGCCATGCCCTTCGACGGCCTCGCGCTCGGCGGTTTTTCCGTTGGCGAGCCGATCGCCCGCATGCACGAGGTCCTCATGGAGGTTGGGCCCACGCTCGATCCCGAGCGACCGCATTACCTCATGGGCGTCGGCACCCCTTACGATCTCGTACGGGCCATCGGCGCGGGCGTCGACATGTTCGACTGCGTCTTGCCGACCCGCAACGCGCGCAACGGCCAGGCCCTCACGCGCACTGGAAAGGTCGTCATCAAGCAGGCCCGTTACCGCACCGACCCATCGCCGCTCGATCCTACCTGCGCCTGCCCGACCTGCGCCGCGGGCTACTCGCGCGCCTACCTCCGGCACCTCTTCCTCGCGGGCGAGATCCTCGTCTTGCGGCTCATCACTGCGCACAACCTGCACCTCTACGGCACGCTCGTGCGCGAGGCGCGCGAGGCGATCCTCGCGGGCCGGTACGACGCGTTCGCGAAGGAGTGGCTCGCGGGGCTGGAAGCGGGCGCGGCCGAGGACACGGCCGCGCGCGCCGCTACTTGATGTTCAGCTCCAGCGTCGTCGGCTGACCGTTTCGGACCACGTCCACGCGGATCTGGTTCGCCGACATCAGCCGCGCGTAGGCCTCGAGCGCGCTCTGCGGGTTCGTCATCTCGAACCCGTTGATGCGCTGCAGCTGATCGCCGTGCTTCAGCCCGATCGCGTCGAGCGCCGTGCCTTTGCGCACGCCCATGATCTTCATCCCCGTCGTCTGATCCCCCTGCCGCGCCGGCACCACGCGCACCTTCTGCAGGTACTCCGCCTGGTTCGTCAGGATCTCGTCCACCACCGTCCGGTCGATGTCGTACTGGTTCGGCCCCGTTTGCCGGATCCGCTCCGCGATGTGTGGCGGTAGCTGCCCTTTCGGCCTCTTCCCCGGCGTCGCGGACGGCGCTGTTTGCGGCCCGTTCCCGTTCATCGGCGGCGTCATCCTCGGCGGATCGTTCATCGGCGGCTGCATCCCCTGCATCGCCTTGCGCCGCTCCGTGTCGTGCACCTCGATCTGGCAGAACCGCCCTTCGCGCGTCAGCCAGATCCGATCCGGCCCGATGTGCGCCACCTGGAAGCTGCCGAGCTGATCGCCCTGTCGGTGCAGATGCACGCCTTCCGGCCCTGCGATCGCCGCGAACGACCACGCGGGGTCCTCCTCCGACCACACGATCAGCGTCACCATGCCGACCTCGCACGGCGGATCGTCGAGCGGATGCGTCGGCGGAGGCCCGAGCGGCTCTTGCGGCACGAGCGGGCCCGTCATCGAATCGAACGGATTGCGCTCGAGGATCACGTTCCCGCTCGGTCGGGCGGCCTCTTCCTCATGGTGCGCGGCGATCTTCGGCCCTGGCCGCTTCGTCACCGGCGCGTCGTCGAGCATCGCCGCGCCTACGAGGTAGCCGAGCCCCTTCGCCTGGAAATAGGCCGATGCGAGGAGGAGCAGGCCCACGACAACCGGAAAATACCGCTTGAGCCACGCGTCGAGTCGCACCCCTCGTATCCGAGCGAGCGCCGTACCAGCGCTTTTTGGGCATGAGGGCCTGGAAACGCGGACATCGTGGGGCTCGGCGCGGCACCCTCCTGCTCGGCCTCGGCGCGCCCGTGCGCATCTTGCCCGGAATTTCCCCCTCGGATACGGTGGAGACAGAGGCGCGGGACAGCGTGGAAATTCCTACGAAAAAGCCGATCGGCAAGATCTTGGTCCAGCAACGCGCGCTCTCCGAAGAGCAGCTCGAACGCGCGCTCGAAACGGGCAAGGGCTCGGCCGTCCCCCTCGCGTCGCGGTTGACCGAGGCCGGCACCATCAGCGAGCTCGCCGGCTTGAAGGCGCTCAGCGAGCAGAACGGCGTGCCGGGCGTCGACCTCAAGCAGATCTGCTTGAAGCTCACCGACCTCGCCATCGTGCCGCGTCAGATCGCGCTCCAGCACAAGCTGCTCCCGGTGCTCGTGCGGGACGACAAGCTCCACCTCGCGATGGCGGCTCCGACGAACCGCAAGGTCATCGACGAGATCGAGTTCACCACCGGCAAACGCGTCTTCCCGTACGTCGCGCTCGAAGCCCAGCTCCGCAAGATCATTCCGATCGCGTACGAGATGAAGGAGCGGGGCGAGTCGCACTACGTCGGGCCGAACTGCCCGCCCGAGGTCCGCCGCAAGGCCGGCGTCCCGCTGCCCACGCGCACGCAAGGCGGCGCGACCGAGACGCCCTTCGAGGGCAGCGTCGTCGCGCCCTCGCCGGCCGACGCCTCGCAGGCCGCGATCCCGCCGCCGAAGCGCGTCACGACCCGCAACCAGATCGGCGCGATCGTCGACGACGCCATGCAACGCGCGGCCGCGGACGCCGACGTCTCCGACGCCGACTTCGGCAAGGCCCCGCGGGATCTCTCGGTCATCGCGGGCCCGGGCGCGCTCCGCCCGCCGCGCCAGCCGGGCGAGCGCACCGTGCTCGTCGTCGACGACGAGGTCGAGATCCGCAACATCCTCCGCCTCGTCCTCGAGCAGCGCGGCTACCGCGTCCTCGAAGCCGATCGCGGCGAGGCGGCGCTGCGCATCCTCAAGGAGGACGTGCCCGACGCGATCGTCCTCGACGCCATGCTCCCGGGCGAGCTCCACGGCTTCGACATCGCGCGCCAGCTCAAGGGCTCCGAGCGCTACGGGCACATCCCGATCGTGATCGTCTCGGCGGTGTATCGGGGCTGGCGGTTCGCGGAGGACCTCAAGGCCAGCTACAAGGTCGACGCGTACGTCGAAAAACCGTTCCGCGTGACGGACGTCATCGAGGCGCTCGAGCGGGCGATCGAGCAGGCGCAGGGCAAGGCGGTGCCGGCGGATCCGGAGCGGATCTCGGCGGAGGCGGAGAAGAAGCTCGCGGCGGGGATCGCGGCGTACCAGGCCGGCAACTTCGACGAGGCGATCGGCTATCTCCGCGAGGGCACGAAGATCGACCCGCTCGCGTACCGCCTGCACTTCCACCTCGGCCTCTTGCTCGGCAAGCGTGGCCAGATCTACGACGCGATCAGCGAGCTCGAGACGGCGCTGCGCATCAACGACCGCCACTTCCCGGCCCTGAAGAACCTTGCGGTCCTCTACCAGAAGGCTGGCTTCCGGAACAAAGCGGTCGAGATCTGGGAGCGCGCGCTGCGGGTCGCGCCGGACGAACCGACGCGCCAGTCCATCAAGGAAATCCTCGTCGGCCTGCTCTAGCCCTTGCGGCGCAGCTCCTCGACCCAGGCGCGCGCCGCGGCTTCGTCGGGGAACGACGCGAGCGGGATGCGGCCTATCTCGAGCTTGAGCAGCCGTATGGCGCGCAGGACCATGTCGACGACCGCGCGATGGTAGAGGTCCGCGCCGAACATCACCGAGCCGCGCAGGGCGCTCACCGGGAACTCCTTGAAGCTCTGCACCACCATCTCGGGCGCGTACCGCGTGAGCTTCGAGAGGTCCGCCAGGTAGTACACGCCGTGCCCGATCTGCTTCGAGGTCTTCTCGAGATACGCCATCCCCGCGCGCATATCCTCGACGGTGACGGGGCCGGTGGGCCGGCAGATCACGATGTCCGGCGGTTCGAACCGGATGGGATGGGGACCCAGGTACTCCCAACCGTCGCTAGGGGTGTCCATCGTTCGATCTCTATCCTTTGCGGCGAAGCTCGTCGATCCAGGCGCGCGCGGAGGCTTCGTCGGGGAACGTCTCGATCGGCAGGCGGTTCATCGGGTGCCCGAGCAGCCGGATGGCTCGCAGGACCGCGCTGTTCTGCATGCGCTGGTGGAAGTTCTCGCCGAAGATGGCCGTGCCCCGGATGTGCTCCATCGGGCTCGACTGGAAGAGCTGGAGCGACGAGCCGATCGAGTAGCCCGTGAGCCGCGAGGAATCCCCCAGATAGAACGTGCCGCGCCCGATCTGCTTGGCGATCGTCGAGTTGAAGTCGAGCACGCCGCGCACGTCGGCGGCCGAGATCCGTCCGATGGGCCTGCAAAAGACGATGTCCGGGGGCTCGAACCGTATCGGGTGTGGTCCCACGTAGCTGAAGCCGTCGCTCGACGTTCCCATCCGAGATCCTTCCGCCCTCAGGGATAAAGGGCCCGCCGTGAAGCTTCAACGCGGGTAGCGCACCCAAGGCTCTGCGCCCGGAAGTTTCGCCTCGCGACCGAGTCGAGTAGACTCCGAGCCTCCGCGCGCGGCGTCCTCGATGAACCTCTCCTGCCAGAAGTGCAAAGCCCCCTTGGACCCCGGCGCGACAGGCCGCGTGACGTGTGCGTCGTGCGGACACGTGAGCTTCGTCCCGCCGCGCGCACCGGCGGGCCTTCCGCCCCGGCCCACCGGCATCGGCGCCTCGGCCGTCGGTCCTTCCGCGCCGCGCCCGATCGCGCCCCCGCGCGTGGGAAACGCGTTCGCGGCGACTGCGAAGGCGCCCTTGCCGGTGGGAAACGCCTTGGGGGCGCCCGCGAACCCGATTTTTCAGGGGGAAACGGCTCCCGGCGCGCCCGAACCCGTTTTTCCGACGGAAAACGCGTTCGCGCCGGCCGCGAAGGCGCCCGAGCAGGTAGAAAACGCGTTCGCGGCGCCTGCGGACGCGTTTCCCACGGCGGAAACGGCTCCCGCCGCGCGCGAAGACGTTTCCCACCAAAAAATCGGGTCCGCGGCGTCCGCGGAAGCGTTTCCCACGAGAAAAAACGCGTTCGCGGCCGCGCCCGACGCGCTCGACGTGCTCGAAGACCCCTTCGCCCTGCGCGACCCCTTCGCCGAGGCGCCCCAGGTCTCCCCCGGCGCGGCGACCACGAGCGACGCCGCCGCGACCCTCGTCCGTCCGGCGCCCGCGCCCGCCCCGGAGCCAGTCGAGCCCCCACGCGCCCCGGCCACGTCGCTCGGCACCGTCGCCCCCGAGATCCCGGAAGACGACATCGACGAGGACGCCCTCCTCGGTCGCCGCAAGAAAGGCTCCCTCCACCCGGCCGCGCTCGCTCTCATCGCGGCAGGCGCCGTCTTCGGCGGGGTCGCGGCCTTCCTCCTGCTCCGCCCAGCCCCGTCGGCGCCGCAGATCGTCTACGTCACGGCCTCCGCCAGCGCCGCCCCGGCAGCTCCGCCCTCGGCCGGGCCCACGACGGAGGCCACCGCTCCCGTAGGCGACCCCACCGAGGCCCCCAAAGCCGGCACCTCGGCGCGGCCGCTCGGCGGACCGTGGCCGCAAGCCGCGAAGAGCGGCACGCCGGCCGCCGCCATCGATATGTCCGGCTTCCAAGGCCCGAACGTCGCCGGCCCGACGGCCGGCACCACGGGCGGGCCGCAGACGGCCGGCGCGGGGCAGCTGTCCGCGGGCGAGATCAGCGCCGTGGTCGAGGCGAACCGTCCGCTCGTGAAGCGCCGCTGCTGGCAGCCAGCCCTGGACGCGACGAAGGGGATGGGCGGCTCGTCGGCGCGCGTGTCGGCCTCGATTGTCATCGCGCCTTCAGGAGCGGTGCAATCGGTGAGCGCGAGCGGAGCGGAAAAGGATTACCCGGGCTTGTCGAGCTGCATCGCCAGCCGCATCAAGGGCTGGAAATTCCCGGCTTCCGGAGGCTCGACCCCGGTGAACATCCCATTCGTGTTCGCAGCGCAATGAGCGCGACCGACAAAACCGCTTTGATTTCCTGAGGAGAGGACGGTATCGAATCGCCATGACCGAACGAAAGATCCGCATCCTCGTCGCCAAGCCCGGCCTCGATGGCCACGACCGCGGCGCCAAGGTCGTCGCGCGCGCGCTACGAGACGCGGGGTTCGAGGTCATCTACACAGGCCTGCACCAGACGCCCGACATGATCGCCAGCGCCGCCGTCCAGGAAGACGTGGACGCCGTGGGCCTGTCGATCATGTCCGGCGCCCACAACACCCTGTTCCCCGCCGTGATCCAGGCCCTCCGAGCCCGCGGCGCAGACGACATCGTGGTGTTCGGAGGCGGGATCATCCCAGACGACGACATCGTCCGGCTGAAAGAAGCAGGCGTGAAGGGCGTCTTCACCCCCGGAACCCCGCTGAAGAGCATCATCGACTGGGTCCACGAGCACGTGGCCGAGTAGAACGTAGCGCCGGGGTTTCACCCCGGGCCCCACCAGGGGTTATCCACCCCTGGACCCGGACCAGGCACGGCCTGGACCGAAGGTGCATCGACCGCGATGCGGTCGATGCAAGCCACAGAACTTTTCCCCTCCTCATTCACCAAAAGCCAAGCGCCCCGGCCCTGCCAATCGGTGCGGGTTTTTTGGCCATTTCCATCGTTATCGGTCTACCTGCGCACTCGTGCAGAGGAGCATCGGTTCCGGATCGTCGAAGGACCACCCGTTGGTCACTCCAGATCCCACCACTTCTCCCCACCGAAGCCTGGATCTCGCCTCCGGAGGGCCAGTTCGTCACGTCCGAGGTTGGTCTGGAAAGGTAGGAGAGGGGAGGACTCCCACCTTCCTTGGGATCCGCCAAACTCCACAAAAAATGCAAACTGTTGACACCCAAGGGCCCTCTCCGTAGCGTGGCGGTGCCCCGTGGGAGAAAGTGGCAAAGATGCCCATGACCCGGAGGGCATCTCCGGCGCGGGCGTCTCGTCCGGCCAGCGGACACGAGCGGAGCCGACTCGGTGGGAACCATGTTTCGCGGTCATTTCGAGCACGCGATCGACGCGAAAGGGCGCACCAGCCTGCCCGCGCGCTTTCGCGACGTGCTCGATGCCGCTTGGGGCTCCGGGTCGCCTGACGGCGCCCTACGCCCCAAACCCCAGGCCCCCGAGGGGCAGATCGCGCTGATCCTCACGCCGGCTCTCTTCGACCCCTGTCTGCACTGCTACCCGCTGCGCGCCTGGGAGGAGCTCGAAGCCAAGATCGCGGCGCTCCCCCAGTTCGAGCCGAACGTCGTCGCCTTCCGCCGGAAGTACCTGTCGGCCGCAGTCGAGTGCGAGCTCGACAAACAAGGTCGGATCCTCGTGCCGCCGTCGCTCCGCGAGCACGCGGATCTGCACAAGGATGTCCTCTGGGCCGGGATGGGCGCGACGGCCGAGCTCTGGTCGAAGGAGCGGTGGAAGGCCGCCCAGACGATGAGCGAGGCCGAGCTCGCGAGCTTCAAGGCCGCGATCGCGGAGCAGTTCCGCCTATGAACGTGGTGAACGTCGTGCCGATGCGAGACAAGGCCCCACCCCCCGAGCCGCAAAAGGCGCCCCACGTGACCGTCCTCCAGCGCGAGGTGGTCGATGCGCTGGCGCCGGAAGCAGGCCGCATCTACGTGGACGCGACCCTCGGCGCAGGCGGCCACGCCGAGGCAATCCTCGAACGAGCCCCAGGCTGCCGGCTGATCGGGCTCGATCGCGACGAGTCGGCGCTCGCACTGGCCAAGGAGCGGCTCGCCCCGTTCGGCGACCGGGTGACGCTCGTGCACGGGCGGTTCTCGGACGTGGAGGAGCACCTCGAGAAGCTCGGCGTGGGGCCGGTGGACGGGCTCATCGCCGACGTGGGCGTGTCGTCGATGCAGATCGATGACGCGACGCGCGGGATGAGCTTCCGCGCCGAAGGGCCGCTCGACATGCGGATGGATCCGTCGACGGGCGAGACGGCGCTCGAGCTGATCGAGCGGCTCGACGACGACGAGCTGGCCAACGTGATCTACCACTACGGCGAGGAACGAAGGTCCCGTCGGGTGGCGCGCTGCATCAAGCAAGCGCTGGCGAACGGAGAACTGAAGACGACGCTGGATCTGCGCCGCGCCGTGGTGCGAGCCGTGGGGCCGTCGCGCGTGGGCGGGGTCGATCCGGCGACGCGGACGTTTCAGGCGTTGCGCGTCGCGGTGAACGGCGAGCTCGACGAGCTGGAAGCGCTGATCCGCGCGGCGACGCGTGTTCTGAAGATCGGCGGCATCGTGGCGATCATCTCGTTCCACTCGCTGGAGGACCGGATCGTCAAGCACGCGCTGCGCGAGGCGAGCGTGTGGGAGCAGCTCTGGAAGAAGCCGCTCGTCGCGTCGGACGAGGAGGTCGCGGGGAATCCGCGCGCGAGGAGCGCGAAGCTCCGCGCGGCGCGTCGCGTCGCGCTCGCCGGTGAGGAGGTGTTCGCATGAACGAGCGCATGAAGCAGCGGCCGTTCCTCGCCCTCTGGTCGCTCGCGGTCGTCGCGAGCGTGGCGGCGTTCGTCGTGCACCTGGGCCTGCGCGGGAGGATCGTGGATCTCGGCTACAAGCTCGGCCGCGCGCGCGCCGAGCAAGGGCGTTTGCGTGAAGTGAAGCGCGTGCTCTCGCTGGAGGCCGCGAGCTACGAGACCCCGCAGCGTGTCGAGATGGTCGCGCGGACGTTGCTCGGCATGACGCCGCCGCCGCCCGAGCGCGTCGTCCCGGTGCGCTGGGTCGTGAAGATCCAGGACGAGCAGGCGCAGGAAGGCGCGGCGCCCGATCCGGCTGCGCCCGCCGGGGATCCCGCCGCGCCTCAGGCCCCTGCGCCCGGAGGTTCTCCGTGAAAAACCTCGATCCCAAGCGCGCGCGCTGGATCCGCATCCGCATGGGGATCCTCTGCGGGATGATGGGCCTCGGGCTCGGCGTGATCGTGTCGGGCGCGCACCGCATCCAGGTCGAGGACGGGCAGGACTGGTACGACCTCGCCGAGCGGCAGCGTCAGCGGCGCCTGCACGTGACGCCGAAGCGCGGCACGATCTACGACCGCAACGGCGCGTCGCTCGCGGAGAGCGTCGAGGTGCCGAGCGTCTCGCTCGACGCGGTCGAGCTCCTGCGCGGCATCGAGGACCGCTATCTGCCGATGCGGATCCAGCAGTACGGCGAGCGCATCGCGCAGGCCTTGAACCTCCCGCAGGAGGAGGTCGTCGAGAAGATCGGCCGTCGCCGGCGCTTCGTGTGGCTGAAGCGCCGGGTCTCGGAGGCCGAGGTCGCGGCCGTGCGCGCGCTCGGCGAGAAGAACCAGCGCTACCCGCTGCGTGGCCTCCAGATCGAGGGCGAGGGCCACCGGTTTTACCCGAACCGCGAGCTCGGCGGTCCGCTCATCGGGTTCGTCTCGCCGGACGGCGAGGGGCGCGAGGGCCTGGAGCTCGCGCTCGATCACGAGCTACGCGGCAAGAGCTCCGAGGTGCGCGGCCTGCGTGATCGCTCGGGCCGCCTGATCTTCTCCGAGGGGATCGAGGACGAGGCCGCGCTCGCGGGCCACAACGTCTACCTCACGATCGACAAGGGGATTCAGTTCACGGCCGAGCGCGAGCTCGACGCCGCGATGAAGACCTACGAGGCCACGGGCGGCGCGGTCGTCGTGGCGGATCCGCAGACAGGCGAGATCCTCGCGATGGCGAGCGCGCCTGGCTACAACCCCAACGACTACAGCGCCGCCGACCCCGACGCGCGTCGCAACCGCTGCGTCGTCGATCGCTTCGAGCCCGGCTCGACGATCAAGGTCTTCTCGATCGGCACCGCGCTCGCCGCGCGCAGCGTGAACCCCACCGCCTCGATCTACTGCGAGGAGGGGAACATGGCGATCGACAACGTCGTCATCCACGACACGCACCCGGCCAAGTTTCTCACGGTCACGCAGATCCTCAGTTTGTCCTCGAACATCGGGACGTCGAAGATCGCGCTCGGGCTCGGCGAGCAGCGGCTCTACGAGGGCTTCCGTCGGTTCGGCTTCGGCGACACGACGGGCATCCCGTTCCCCGGCGAGAGCATGGGCGTCTTGCGCCCGCGCGGCAGGCCGTGGGTCTCCGTCGAGACGGCGGCGGCGTCGTTCGGTCAGGGCATCAGCGTGACGACGCTGCAGATCACGATGGCGATGGCCGCGATCGCGAACGGCGGCAAGTTGCTCGAGCCCGTGCTGATCAAGCGCGTGACGGACGGCGGGGGCACGATGCTCTCGGAGACGCAGCCGCGCGTGCGGCGCGAGGCCGTGTCGGCGACGGTCGCGAAGATGATGTCGGAGATGCTCGTCGCCGTGACCGAGGGCGAAGGCACGGGCGTCGAGGCCGCGATTCCAGGCTTTCGTGTCGCCGGGAAGACCGGGACGGCGCAGAAGATCGACCCGGCGACGGGGAGATATACGGACACGCACTATGTCGCCTCGTTCGTCGGGTTCGTCCCGGCGGACAAGCCGCGTCTCGTCATCTCGGTGGTGCTCGACGAGCCGCTCGGCGGCACCTACGGCGGTGGTTCGGTCGCGGCGCCGGTGTTCCGTCGCATCGGCGAGATGGCGCTGCGTTACCTCGGTGTCACACCTCGCGGCAGTGTGCCCATGAAGCTCAGCGAGGTTTCGGATCGAGCGAAGGTCGGGGATCCGGCGACGAGTACGTACCAGGTCCTCACGGAGGCGCGCGCGGCCGTGGCTCCGATCACGCCGGGCGTCGTGACGCCGTCGGCGCCGATGAAGAGCGGCGAGACGCGCGTCCCGGATCTGACCGGACAACCCGTGCGCGAGGCGATCCGCGCGGCGACCGCGGCGGGCCTGACGCCCACGGCGTTCGGCACGGGTCGTCTGTCGAAGGTCGAGCCGCCGGCGGGGACGGTGCTGCCCAAAGGTTCGGCGGTGAAGCTTTTCTTCGAGCCCTCGTCATGACGAACGAAAGGACGAACGAAGAGCTCCTCCACCCGCGGGAGACGAGCGAAGGCGCGCCGCCGTCGTGCAAGCAGGCGAAGCTCGGCCGCAAGCTCGGCGATCTCGTGAACGAGATCCCAGGCGCGAAGCTCGCCTCCGGGGATCCGAGCGTCTTCATCACGGGCGTGCATCACGACTCGCGGCGTGTCGCCCCGGGCGATCTCTTCGTCGCGCGGCCGGGCGCGCGCACGAGCGGCGAGCGCTTCGTGGCGGACGCGATCGGGCGCGGCGCGAGCGCGGTGCTCGCGGCGCCGGGGGTGAGTGTCGAGACGAACGGCCTGCCGCGGATCGAGGTCGCGGACGTGCCGAGCGCGCTCGCGTACGCGTCGGCGGCCGTGTACGGGCATCCGACGTTCGCGCTCGAGGTCGTGGGCGTCACCGGGACGAACGGCAAGACGACGACGACGCACCTCGTGCAGGCGTGCCTCGCGGCCGCGGGGCAACGACCGGGGATCGTGGGCACGCTCGGGTATCGGTTCGGTGATCTCGACCTGCCGTCGACGCACACGAGCCCCGAGGCCGACGAGCTCGCGCGGATCGCCGCGGCGATGCACCTGCGCGGCGCTTCGCACCTCGTGATGGAAGTGTCGAGCATCGCGCTCGCGGCGCGCCGCGTCGAGGCCGTGCGCTTCCGCGTCGCGGCGTTCCTCAACCTCACGCAGGATCACCTCGACTACCACGGCACGATGGAGGCCTACGCCGAGGCGAAGGCGCGCCTCTTCGTCGACCTCGGCCCCGGCTCGGCGGCGATCAACATCGATGACCCCTTCGGCGCCGAGCTCGTGAAGAGGCTCGCGCCGCGTGGTTTGGCGGGACCGTCGTCGTCGACGATCGCGCGGTTCTCCACGCGGATCGGCATCTCGCCGGACGAGGCCGACGTCGCGCCGGTCTCGGTGGAGCACACGTCGTCGGGCATCTGGCTCGTGGCGCGGACGCCCGCGGGGCAGCTCTCGATCCGGTCGCCGCTCGTAGGCGCGCACAACGTGCAGAACCTGCTCGCGACCGTGGCGATCTGCTGGCTCCTGGAGATCGACCTCCACGCTGCGGCGCGTGTCCTCTCGGGGACGATCCGCGTGCCGGGGCGGCTCGAACGTTGCGACGATCCGACGCGGGACGACGTCATCGTGCTCGTCGACTACGCGCACACGCCGGACGCGCTCGATCGGGTTTTGCAGAGCGTGCGTGCGTTCGGTCAGGGCCGCGTGCACTGCGTCTTCGGCTGCGGCGGCGATCGAGATCCGAAGAAGCGCCCGCTCATGGGTGAGGCCGTGGCGCGTGGCGCGGACGTGGCGATCGTCACGAACGACAACCCGCGCAGCGAGGATCCGCGCGCCATCGCGGAGGCGATCTTGCCGGGACTCGCGGGCGGGAAAGCGACCGTGCACGTCGAGCTCGATCGCGCGAAGGCCATCGAGCGCGCGGTGCTCGAAGCCGCGCCGGGCGACGTCGTCCTCGTCGCGGGCAAGGGCCACGAGCCCTACCAGATCATCGGCGCGGTCACGCTGCCGTTCGACGATCGGGTCGAGGCAGAGCGCGCGCTCGGTCTGCGTCGCGCCGCGCGGGGAGAGGCCTGAGATGGGCACGCCGATCCCCACGAACCAGGCCTACTTCCAGGCCCTCGATCTGATCCAGATCGTCCAGGGCGACGTCCTCTACGGCCGCAGCCTCTTCTTGCTCGGCTCGGTGCAAGGCGTCTCGACCGACACGCGCACGATCGAGCCCGGCGGGCTCTTCGTGGCCCTCGCGGGCGACAGCTTCGACGGGCACGACTACCTCGCGCAGGCCGCGGAGAAGGGCGCGCGCGCGGCGCTCGTGGAGCGACCCGTCGATGACGTCCCGGGCCTGACCATGTTTCGGGTTCGCTCGACGATCGACGCGCTCGGCGCGCTCGCGCGGGCCCACGTCGACGCGTGGCGCGCGCGCGGAAAAGGCGACCGCAAGATCGTCGCGATCACGGGTTCGGCCGGCAAAACCACCACGCGCTCGGCCACGGCTGCCCTCCTCGAACGCCTCTTCCCGGAGGCCGTGCACGCGACGCGGGGCAACTTGAACAACCAGGTCGGCGTGCCGATGGTGCTGTTCGGGCTCGACAGGCAGCACAAGTACGCGGTCGTCGAGATGGGCATGAACAAGCCCGGCGAAATCGCGTCCCTCGCGGCGATGGCCCAGCCGGACATCGCGATCGTCACGCTCGTCGCGGCGGCGCACGTCGAGGGGTGCGGCTCGATCGAGGGCGTCGCGCACGAGAAGGGCGCGCTGTTTCGCGCGCTCTCGGAGGGCGGCGTCGCGATCGGCAACGGCGACGACGCGCGTGTCGTGGCGGAGATGGCAGGTTCGCCCGCGGCGCGCCGTGTCCGTTACGGCACGGCGGACGGGCACGATCTGCGGATCGTCGAGCGTCGCCCGGACGGTTTTTCCTCGTCGCGCGTCACGCTCGCGCGCCCGGACGGCTCGTCGTTCTGGTTCCGCACCCCGCTCATCGGCGAGGCCGGCGCCTATGCGTGCGCCGCGGCCGTGGCGGCTGCGGAGACCCTCACGGGGGAGCGCGTGACGTCGCCGATCGCCGAGGAAGCGTTCTCCCTCGCGGACGTGGGCGGCGGCGGCGGTCGCCTCGTCCCGCGCCTGCTCGCCCGCGACGTCATCGTGATCGACGACAGCTACAACGCGAATCCTGCTTCGTCCTCCGCGTCGATCCGCACGGCGGCCGAGCTCGCGCGTGACGCGGGCCGCAGGCTCGTGCTCGTGCTCGGCGCGATGTACGAGCTCGGCCACGAGTCGCCGCGCGGGCACGACGACGTCGGCCGCGTCGCGGCGGCGAGCGGCGCGGCGCTCGTGGTTGCGGTGAGCGGTGATGCGCGTCGGATCGCCGATCGCGCTGCGGAAGCAGGCATTCCTGCGAAGTTCTTCGACACGAGCGCTGACGCGGCCCCGGCCGTCGCGCTCGCCGTTCAGCCTGGGGATCTGGTCCTCGTGAAGGGTTCGCGCGGCGTTGGGACCGAGCGAATCGTGCGTGCCCTCGCGGAGGTGCCGTCGTGATCTACGAGCTCTTCTACCCGCTCAAGTTTCATTACAGCTCGCTCTCCTGGCTGAACGTCCTCCGGTACATCCCGTTCCGGACCATCATGGCGACGATCACCGCCATGATCCTCACGTTCGTGCTGGCGCCGTGGTTCATCCGCGAGCTCCGGCGCAAGCAGATCGGGCAGGTCGTCCGCAAGGAGGGCCCCGAGACGCACAAGGTCAAGGCGGGCACGCCGACCATGGGCGGCGCGCTGATCCTGCTCTCGCTGCTCCTGCCGACCGCGCTCTGGGCCGACCTGCGCAACCCCTTCGTCCTCGCGACGACCGCGGTGACGGCGGGCTACGGCGTCATCGGCTACCTCGACGACTACCTCAAGATCAAGCGCAAGAACACGGGTGGTTTGCCCGGGCGGTACAAGCTGATCGGCCAGGTGCTCATCGGCGGCGCCGCCATCTCCTACACGTTTCTTTTTACGTCAAAGCTTCCGGCCGACTGGGCCGAGATCAAGACGCGGCTCGCGCTCCCGTTCGCGGCCTTCTCGAAGCACTCGATCGATCTGCCGGTCTGGTTCTACGTCCCGTTCGCGGTCTTCATCGTCGTGGCCTGGTCGAACGCCGTGAACCTCACCGACGGCCTCGACGGCCTCGCGATCGGCCCCGTGATGATCAACGCGGGCACGTACCTCATCTGGTCGTACGTCGCGGGCGCGACCATCGCGAACTTCTCGCTCGCGAACTACCTCGACATCCCGAAGATCGCCTCCGCCGGCGAGCTCAGCGTGTACTGCGGCTCGGTCATCGGCGCTGGGATCGGGTTCCTCTGGTACAACACCTACCCAGCCCAGGTCTTCATGGGCGACGTGGGATCGCTGGCCCTCGGCGGGGGCCTCGGCATGCTGGCGATCTTCACGAAGAACGAGCTCTTGAGCGTCCTGCTCGGCGGCGTCTTCTTCGTCGAGACGGTCAGCGTCATCGCGCAGGTGACGTCGTTCAAGCTCACGGGCAAGCGCGTGTTCTTGATGGCGCCGATCCACCACCACTACGAGAAGAAGGGGTGGGCGGAGCCCAAGATCATCGTTCGCTTCTGGATCATCTCCATCCTCCTGGCGCTGGTCTCGCTGGCGTCCATGAAGCTCCGGTGAGGCCCATGGATCTTGGAGGTCAAAGGGTTCTCACCATCGGGCTCGGCCGGAGCGGCGTCGCCGCGGCGCGGCTCTGCCTCGACAAGGGCGCGCGTGTCACGGCGACCGACGCGACCCCGCGCGAGCGTTTGTCCAAGGAGGCGCTCGCGCTCGAAGCCGCGGGCGCGACGCTCGTCGCGGGCGGGCATCCGGCCTCGCTCTTCGACGGGATCGACCTCGTCGTGATCTCGCCCGGCGTGCCCTCGTTTCCCGCGCTCGAAGCGTTCGAGAGGGCGGGCGGCGAGGTCATCGGCGAGCTCGAGCTCGCGGCGCGGTTCTTCGTGGGGACGCCGATCGCGCTGATCGGTGGGACGAACGGCAAGAGCACGACGACGGCGCTCGTGCACGCGATGCTCGAATCGGCCGGGAAGAAGACGTTCATCGGCGGCAACTTCGGCACGCCGCTCGCCGAGGTCGTGGGGCAGTCGTTCGACGCGATCGTCCTCGAAATTTCGAGCTTCCAGGCCGAGCGCGTGCCCACGTTGCATGCGCGCGCGCACGCGCTGCTCAACATCACGGACGATCACCTCGATCGCTACCCGAACTTCCAGGCGTACGCGGACGCGAAGGGAAACCCGTTCGTGCGGATGACGGCCGAGGACACGGCCGTGATCCCGTACGGGGATCCGCTCTGCGCGAAGCAAGCCGCGCGTGGCGGCGCGCGTGTGGTCACGTTCAGCGCGACCGAGGAGGCCGCCACGGTTCGTCCTGTGGGCGGCAACATCGTGCATCGCGACGCGTGGCACAGCTTCCCGCGGGGCGCGCTCCAGATCGCAGGCAAACACAACGTCGAGAACGCCTGCGCGGCGCTCGGCGTCGTGGCCGCGTTCGACGTGCCGGGAGGCGACAGCGCCGACTCGTGGCTCGCGCGCGCCGTCCGCAACTTCCGCGGCCTCGGCCATCGCACCGTGCTCGTCGGCGAGATCGACGGCGTTCGTTACTACGACGACTCGAAGGGCACGAACGTCGGCGCTTCGGTCGCCGCGCTGCGTGGCCTCGCCGAGGACAAGGCCGTCCTCATCGCGGGCGGCAAGGACAAACTCGGCGCGTACGAGCCGCTCGTCGACGCGCTCCGCGACAAGGGCCGCGCTCTCGTGCTCATCGGCGAGGCGGCCGATCGCATCGCCGCGGCCGCCAAGGGCGTGCTTCCCATCGAGCGCGCCGGATCCATGGCCGAGGCCGTGCAGGCCGCGCGCCGTTTGGCCGAACCCGGCGACGCCGTCCTGCTCAGCCCGGCCTGTGCGAGCTTCGACATGTTCCGCGACTACAAGGATCGCGGCGACCAATTTGCCCAGACGGTCCAGTCCATGCTGGAGGTTCGGTCGTGAGCAGCAGCGCCGTCCTCTCGGGCAACAACGTCGTCGGCGAGCGCCGCCATTCGAGCGCGCCTCCGCCGAGGAACCGCCTCCTTCCGCCGAGTGATCCGCCGCCCGCGCCGCCGAAGAACGAACCCCGCGCGCCGCGCAAGGAGAGCGCAGGGAGCGGCGTCACCGCGCTCCTCCGTTCGAGCAAGGCCGGCCCCGTCGACTCGGTGCTCGCGGCCGTGGTGATCGCGCTCGTGGGCTTCGGCGTGGTCATGGTCTACAGCGCGAGCGCGATCGAAGCGACCGTGAAGTACCACGACGCGCAGTTCTTCCTGAAGCGCCAGGGTGTCTACGCGCTCGTCGCGCTCTCGACGATGTGGCTCGTGAGCCGCTTCGACTACCGCAAGCTCAAGCCTTTCACGTACCCGATCCTCGTCGCGGTCACGCTCATGCTGGGCCTGACGATCCTCGGCCTCGGTCACAAGGCGGGCAACGCCTACCGCTGGATCGCGATCGGCCCCGTGCACATCCAGCCAGCGGAGACGGCCAAGCTCGGCATCGTCCTCTGGCTCGCGTACTCGCTGTCGAAGAAGGCCGACAAGATCAAGAGCTTCTCGATCGGCTTCTTGCCGCACCTCATCGTCGTCGGCTTCCTCATCATGCTGCTCTTGAAGCAGCCCGACTTCGGCAGCGCCGTCGTGCTCCTGTTCCTCACGTTCACGCTGCTCTTCGTCGCGGGCGCGCGCCTGCCGTACATCGCGGCGTTCACGGCTCTGCTCGGCATGGGCGCCGCCGCGCTCGTGGCCTTCAGCGACTACCGCTACCGGCGCTACCTGGCGTTCATCGACATGGACAACCACCGCCAGGACCTCGCCTATCAGCCGTTCCAGTCCGTCATGAGCTTCGGCTCGGGCGGGTGGACCGGCCTCGGGCTCGGCAAGGGCCTGCAGGTGCTCTACCTGCCCGAGGCGCACACGGACTTCATCAGCGCGATCATCGGCGAGGAGCTCGGTTTCCTCGGCATCCTCGGCCTCGTCAGCGCTTACCTCGTCATCGTCTCGCGCGGCGTGAAGATCGCCCTCGAGGCGCACGACGACTACGGCAGCTTCATGGCCTTCGGCATCGCCACGCTCTTCGGCGTGCAAGCGCTCGTGAACCTCGCCGTCGCCATGGCCATCCTGCCGACGAAGGGCCTCACGCTGCCGTTCATGAGCTACGGCGGCTCGTCGCTGCTCGTGAACGCCGCCGGCGCGGGCATCCTGCTCAGCATCAGCCGTCCGCGGACGAACGAAGTTCCGCAAGACAAACCCGCGCCCGTGCGCACGAGTGAGGGCGCGCCGAGCGCGTCGGTCCTCATCGCCACAGAGGCCCGGGAAGGCGCCGCGGCCGCGGAGGGAGCGAGCGCGTGACGACCCTTCTCCTCGCAGGCGGCGGCACCGGCGGCCACGTCTTCCCGATGCTCGCGGTGGGCGAAGCCGTTCGCGCCGCCGACCCTTCCGCGCGTGTCGTCTACGTCGGCACGGCTCGCGGCCTCGAAGCGCGCGTCGTGCCCGAGCAGGGCGGCGAGCTCGAGCTGCTCGACATCCTGCCCCTTCGCGGCGGTGGTTTGTCCGGGTTCCTCAAGGGCGCGCAGCACGCCGCGGCCTCGATCCCTGCGGCGCGGGATCTCGTCCGCCGCCTCGGGCCTTCGGCCGTCCTCTCCGTCGGCGGTTACGCGGGCGGCCCGGTCTGCTTCGCTGCGCGCACGCTCGGCGTCGCCGTGACCGTGCTCGAACCGAACAGCGTGATGGGCCTGTCGAACCGCCTGCTCGCGCCGTTCGCCGTGCGCGCGTACACCACGTTCCCCGAGGTCGATCGCTTCTTCCGCCCGAGCATCGTGCGCCGCCTCGGCGTGCCGCTCCGCAAGGCCTTCGCCCCCGCGCCGTACGAGGTCCAGAAGGACAAACTCTCGATCCTCGTCCTCGGTGGCAGCCAGGGTGCGAAAGCCCTGAACGAGACCGTGCCGCGCGCGATTTCCCAGATCGGAAGCCAGGTCCCAGGCTTGCGCGTCACCCATCAGACGGGCCGCGAGCGAGAGGTCGAAGCGCGCGCGCTCTACGAGTCGCTCGGTTTGTCCGGGGCCGCCGAGGTCGTCCCGTTCATCGACGACATGGCGCGCGCGCTCGCCTCGGCCGACCTCGTGATCGCCCGCGCCGGCGCCTCCACGCTCGCCGAGCTCTGCGCCGTCGGACGCCCCGCGATCCTCGTCCCGTATCCGTTCGCGGCCGACGATCATCAGCTCAAGAACGCGCGCTCGCTGGAGAAGCGCGGCGCGGCCGTGGCGCTGCCGCAGGCCGAGGCCACGGCCGATCGGGTCGCGGACGAGATCCGGAAGCTCGCGGGCTCACCCGAGCGACGCGCTTCCATGGCGCGCGCCGCGACCGAGATCGGGGCGCCCGACGCGGCGAAGGCCGTGGCGGCGGACTTGCTCGAGCTCGCGCGTTTGCGGGAATCGAAACACCGGGAGAAAGCCCGGGGAAGGACGGCATGATGTTCCGCGGGCGCGTCCGGCACATCCACTTCGTGGGCATCGGCGGCGTCGGCATGAGCGGCCTCGCGGAGATCCTCCGCTCGCTCGAGTTCGACGTCTCCGGCTCCGACGTGAAGAGCGGCGGTACCACGCAGCGACTCGCCTCGCTCGGCGTTCGCATCGACATCGGCCACCGCGCCGAGAACGTCCGCGGCGTCGACGTCGTCGTGTATTCGAGCGCGATCCGCCCGGAGAACCCCGAGCTCGTCGAGGCCCGCGCCCTCGGCATCCCCGTCATCGGTCGCGCCGAGATGCTCGCCGAGCTGATGCGCGTGAAGTACGGCGTGGCCATCGCGGGTTCGCACGGAAAAACCACGACGACCTCGCTCGTCGCCACGGTGCTGCGCCACGCGGGCCTCGATCCCACGGTCGTCGTCGGCGGCAAGATGGCCGCGCTCGGCTCGAACGCGCGCCTCGGCGCCGGCGATCTGCTCGTCGCCGAGGCCGACGAGAGCGACGGCTCGTTCCTGCGGCTGACGCCCACGATCGCGGTGGTCACGAACATCGACCCCGAGCACCTCGATCACTACGGCACGCACGAGAAGATCAAGGACGCCTTCATCGAGTTCGCCGCGCGCGTGCCGTTCTACGGCCTCGCGGTGCTCTGCCTCGATCATCCCCACGTGCAGGACATCCTGCCGCGCATCCCGCGCCGCCACGTCACCTACGGCGTGTCGCCGCACGCGGACTACTGCGCGCGTGGCATCCAGTTCCGCGGCCTCGAGACGAGCTTCAACGCGTATCGTCGCGGCCAGCCCCTCGGCGGCTTCACCGTGAAGATGCCCGGCGCGCACAACGTGCTGAACTGCCTCGCGACGATCGCCGTCGCCGACGAGCTCGAGGTGCCGCTCGACGTCACGAAGCAAGCCCTCGCCACGTTCGGCGGCGTCGCGCGTCGCTTCACGGTCGTCGGCGTGCATCAGGGCGTCACCCTCGTCGACGACTACGGCCATCACCCGGCCGAGATCCGCGCGACGATCGAGGCCGCGCGCCGCGCCTACCCCGACGACGCGCACCGCATCGTCGTGGCCTTCCAGCCGCACCGCTACACGCGCACGAAGGATCTCTTCGAAGACTTTACGCGCGCGTTCAATCTCGCGGACGTCCTCTTCGTCACGGACATCTACGCCGCGGGCGAGGCGCCGCTGCCCGGCGTGAGCGCCGAGCGGCTCGTGCAGTCGATCCGCGAGCACGGCCACCACGACGCCACGTACGTGCCGAACAAGGCCGATTTGCCCGAGGTCCTCGCGAAGGTCGTGCGCCCCGGCGACGTCGTGATCGCCCTCGGCGCGGGCGACATCAACAACATGCTGAAGGGCCTGCGCGCGCGGCTCGAGGGCGTCACCGAGCCTCCGCCGGCGAGCCGGGAGGGTGGTCCATGAGCGACACGCTGCCCCCGAACCGCCGGCTGAAGAAGCCCTCGACGCCGCCGGTCGTTGCTGCTCCAAAGGATCCCGAACCCGAGCACGACTCGCCGCCGCCGCCCGGGGCCACGACGAGCACGATCCGCCCGCCGAAGCCCAAGGCGAAGCCGCGCCTCACGCTCCCGCGGCCGAAGCTCCCGCGCGCGCTGTCGCTCCTGCTCGGCGTGATGGTGGTCCTCTCGGCCTCGGTCGCGGTCGCCTGGGGCGCGCGCCGGTACATCACGACGAGCCCGCGCTTCGCGATCCGCACGGTGCTCGTCGATGGAAACCGCCGCTTGCCGGCCGAGCAGGTCGCCGGCACGGGCGGCGTCACCGTGGGCCGCAACATCTTCGAACTCGACCTCGAGACGGCGAGCGCCACCATCACCACCGAGCCCTGGATCGAAAAGGCCCAGGTGACGCGCACGCTCCCCTCGACCGTGCGCATCACGGTCGTCGAGCGCGAGGCCTGGGCCGTGGCCACGATCGGCGGCGAGCTCTACCTCGTCACGCGCGACGGCGACCCGTTCAAGCGCGTCTCCGACGGCGACCCGATCGACCTGCCCGTCGTGACCGGCATCACGCCCGAAAAGGTCGTGGCGGACCGGCCCGGCGTGGTCGCCGCGCTGCGTCGCGCGCTCGACGTGGTCGAGGACATGGACCGGGCCGGGATCAGCAAGCGATACCCCATCCAGGAGGTCCACCTCGAGCGCGACGGCACGATCGTGATGACGATCGGCAAGGACGCGATCTCGCTTTACCTGGGCCAGACGCGGTTTCGCGAGAAGATCGAGCAGGCCGCGCGCGTCTTGATGGAGCTCGGAAAGCGCAAGGCGAATCCCGCGGTGATCTTCCTGGACAACGAAGCGCACCCCGAGCGGGTCGTCGTGAGGATGCGATGAACGCGCGCGCCTCGTCGTTGTCGTTCGCGAAATTTGGCCAGCCACCGCTCGCCATGTCAGCGTCGGCCTGCTTCGCGAGGCGCACGGCCTCCGTATCGGGTGGATGCGAATGAAGAGCAGGATGGAGCAGAGCGAGATTGTCGTCGGTCTCGACATCGGGACGACGAAGGTGTCTGCCGTCGTCGGCGAGGTCGACGCCGATGGGATCACCATCCTCGGCGTGGGCAACGTCCCGTGCCGCGGGCTGCGCAAAGGCATCGTGGCGAACATCGACTGGACCGTCCGGTCGATCGCCGAGGCCATCGAGGCGGCGCAGACGATGGCCGGCGTCGAGATTCGCACGGTGTATGCGGGCGTCGCCGGCAACCACATCCGCGGCCAGTCCTCGGACGGCGTGGTCGCGGTGGGCGGCGGCGAGGTGACGGACGTCGACGTGGGGCGTGTCCTCGAAGGCGCGCGTGCCATTCCGATCGACGCCGATCGGCAGATCCTGCACGCCCTGCCGCGCGAGTTCACGGTCGACAACCAGGACGGCATTCGTGATCCCGTGGGAATGAGCGGCGTTCGCCTCGGCGTGAAGGTGAACCTCATCACGGCCGCCACGTCCTGCGTGCAAAACGTGGTCCGTTGCGCGGAGCGCTGCGGATTGACCGTGGCGGACGTGGTCCTCGAGCCGCTCGCGAGCGCGGAAGCGGTTCTCTCCGAGGACGAAAAAGAGATCGGCGTCGCCGTGATCGATATCGGCGGCGGTACGACGGATTTGCTGATTTACGTGGACGGCGGAATCGCGCATGCGAGCGTGATCCCTGCCGGCGGGAATAACGTGACGGCGGATCTCGCGGCGGGCCTGCGCACGCCGATGGCCGAGGCGGAACGTTTGAAGCGCAATTTCGGCTGCGCGCTCGGTCGTATGGTGGCGGATGACGAGGAGGTCGAGGTGCCGGGCGTCGGCGGGCATCCGCCGCGCAAGGTTCCGCGCCGCGTGCTTTCGGACATCATCGAGCCGCGGATCGAGGAGATTTTTGCAGTGATCCGCAAGCGCATCGAGGACGCGGGCCTGCTCGATCAGCTCGCGGCGGGCGCGGTTCTCACGGGCGGCGCGGTGCTGATGGAAGGCATGAGCGAATTCGCCGAGGAGATCCTGGGTATGCCGGTTCGTCTCGGCGTACCGGTCGGGATGCGTGGAATCACGCAGCTCGTCGCGGGCCCGCAATATGCTACGGGCGTGGGGCTGCTCCACTACGGGGCGAACCAGCTTCGCGAGGCGCGCGAGCCGCGCGTCGTCGTGGAGTCGCAGCCGCCGCCGCGCCAGACGGCGCCGCGCGTGACGGCGCCTTCGCGGCCGGATCGAAGGGACCTCGTCGAGGATCCCGTCGTCGAAAAACGTCAAGGCGGCCGGTTCTGGAATTGGTTGCGCGCAGCTTTCTGAGCTGACGCACGAGGGTAAATTTCGTAAAACGAAGTCGAGTTTCGGAAAGCGTGAGAGATTGATAGGCGGTTTCATGGGGGAGAGGCACCCCATGGAGTCGCCCTTGGGAGCAGGCGAGGCTCCCTTGGCCCCGAGCGGCCGGAAAGAAATCCCGGGAGGCGTTTCATGAGTTTCTCCATCGAGTTTGCCGACGAGCACGCGGGCTACGACGCCCGGATCAAGGTGATCGGCTGTGGCGGGTCGGGCGGCAATGCCGTCAACACGATGATCAACTTCGGCCTCGAAGGGGTCGAGTTCCAGGTCGTGAACACCGACGCCCAGGCGCTATCGGCGAGCATCGCGCCGATCAAGGTGCACATCGGCTCGAACGTCACCCGAGGCCTCGGCGCGGGCGCCGATCCCGAGAAGGGCCGCAAGGCGGCGCTCGAGGACGTGCAGCGCCTGAAGGAGCTCATCCAGGGCGCCGACATGGTCTTCGTGACCGCCGGCATGGGCGGCGGCACGGGCACGGGCGCGGCGCCGGTGATCGCGCAGCTCGCCCGCGAGGAAGGTTGCCTCACCGTCGGCGTCGTGACGAAGCCCTTCTTCTTCGAGGGCAAGCAGCGGGCGCGTCGCGCCGAGCTCGGCCTCGCCATGCTCTCCGAGCACGTCGACACGCTCATCACGATCCCGAACCAGAAGCTCCTGACGCTCGGCGACGAGGAGCTCTCCTTCGTGGACGCCTTCCGCAAAGCCGACGAGGTCCTCTACCAGGCGATCAAGGGCATCAGCGACCTCATCACGCAGAACGGCATCGTCAACGTCGACTTCGCCGACGTGAAGACGGTCATGAGCAACATGGGCCGCGCGCTCATGGGCACGGGCTGCGCGAAGGGCCAGGGCCGCGCGCGCCTCGCCGCCGAGATGGCCATCACCTCGCCGCTGCTCGACGACATCTCGGTCGAGGGCGCGATGGGCGTGCTCATCAACGTCGTCGGCGGCCCCGACATGCGCATGCGCGAGATCGAGGAGGCCGCGACGCTCGTGCAGGAGCAGGCGCACGAGGACGCGAACATCATCTTCGGCGCGACCATCGACGAGACGATGGGCGACATGATCAAGGTCACGGTCATCGCGACGGGCTTCGACATGAACGTCTCCGACGCCGCGCAGCAAGCCACGGGCGCGATGATGCCGGGCGCGCGTACGCCGCAGGCGATGCCGATCTCGACGGCGCCGTCACTCACGAACGCGCTGACGAGCGCCCTCACGGGCGGTGGGTCGCGTTCGAACCCGCCGCCGCTCTCGGCGCCGCAGCGCAGCATGCCGCAGCCGCAGCGCGAGGAGCCGGCCTACACGGTGCGCGGCGGTCGTGGCGCGCCGGCCCAGCAGCCGGCCCCGGCGTCGCTGTCCTCGGGCGCCTCGGGCACGCCCTCGCGCGAGCGCGCGACCTTCGTCCCGCCGCTCGACGCGGACTGGGACACGCCGGCCTTCCAGCGCCGCGGTCAGTGATGGTCGGGGGCTCCGGTCGGCCCTGAGACGATTCTCCGCGCAGCGGAGGATCGTCGGGCCTTCCTTTGCCCCCCACACCCCCCGCCGCTCGCCTCCAACTTCGCTTCGCTCCGTTTCGGCTCGCGTTCGAACCGGGACGGGCTCCGGAACGGGCTCGGAGCGCGCGGTGGCGCTCGCTCCTTTGGTTGACAGCCCCTAGGGGCGACTTATCGTCTCACGGCCCTGCGACCTGTGCGGGGCGTCCCTGTCGCCCGCGATCATGAGTCAAAAACGGGATTTTTACGACGTCCTCGGACTGGCGAAGGAAGCTTCGGCCGACGAGATCCGCAAAGCGTACAGGGCGGCTGCCCTCAAGAACCACCCGGACCGGAACCCGGGCGACAAGGAGGCCGAGGCGCGCTTCAAAGAAGCCACCGAGGCCTATCAGGTCCTGTCCGACGACCAGAAGCGCGCGCGTTACGACCGCTTCGGTCACGCCGGCGTCGAGGGCATGCCCGACATGGGCGGCCAGGACATCTTCACGCACTTCCAGGACATCTTCTCGGAGCTGTTCGGCGGCTTCGGCGGCGGCGGCGGCGGCTTCGGCGGGCAACGTCGTTCGCGTGGTCCGGCGCGCGGGCAAGACCTCCGCGTCGAGCAACGCCTCACGCTGCGCGAGGCGATGACGGGCACGAAGCGCGAGGTCGTGCTGCGGACGCCCGTCGCCTGCGAGGAGTGCCAGGGCAGCGGCGCGAAGCCCGGCACGAAGCGCAAGACGTGCGGCACGTGCGAGGGCGCCGGGCAGGTGTCCACCGCGCGCGGGTTCGTCATGTTCACCCAGACCTGCCCCGAGTGCCGCGGCGAAGGCACGGTCGTGAAGACGCCGTGCTCCGCCTGCAACGGCGCCGGCGCGGTCGAGAAGTCGCGCAAGGTCGTGGTGAGCTTCCCGCCCGGCATCGACGCCGGCCAGCGCCTCCGCATGGCCGGACAAGGCATGCCCGGCGCGCTCGGCGGGCCTTCCGGCGACCTCTACGTCGACGTCGACCTCCAGCCCGACGAGCGCTTCGAGCGCGACGGCGCCGACCTCGTCACGCGCGCGACCGTGTCGTTCGCCAGCGCGACGCTCGGCGGCGCGTCCGAGATCGAGCTGCCCGACGAGAGCACGGTCCGCATCGACATCCCCGCGGGCACGCAGCCCGGCGAGGTGATCACCGTGCGCGGCAAGGGCATGCCGCGCGTCGACGGCCGCGGCCGCGGCTCGCTCCAGGTCGTCGTGCAGGTGCAGGTGCCGAAGAAGGTCTCGGCCCGCGCGCAGGAGCTCCTGAAGGAGCTTCAGGCCGAACTCGGCCACGAGAACGAGACCGCGAAGAGCGCGGCGACGACGTCCTGAGCTAAGCGTCCGACAGCCCCAGCCACGCGCCCAGGCACGCGAGCCCGAACGCGAGTGGCGCGCACGCCAGAGCGATCACCACCGCCACCGGCGCCGCGAGCCCGAGCAGCACGATCGTCCCGCCGATCGCCAGGAGCGCGCTGATCGCCGGTTCGAGCACGCTCCGCGCCGCCGACGCGCGCGCCACGATCCACCCCGCGAACAGGAACGACAAGAGCGCCGCGCTCGCCAGGAGGAGCAGCGGCGCGATGGCGTTCGACGCGTCCCGATCGATCGCCGCGAACTCGAAGCCGAGCCGTCGACCGAGCAGCACCGCGCCCACCAGCATCGCGGTGATCACGCCCGTCGTCACGAGCATGCCGATCCCGATCCAGAGGAACGAGATCGGCCGCTCCGAGCGCTTCAGCGCCTCGCGCATCGCTCGCAGCGACGGCGGCGCCAGCGGCAGGAGGCGCGGCTTCTTCGGCTCGTGCTCGCGCTCGCGCGCCTCGATGTGCGGTTTGTCCGTGCCTCGCTGCAGCACGTCGCGGAAGGCGAGCCAGGCGATGGCCGCGGCGAACGCGAGGATCGGGAGCGTCGCGAGCAGCGCCGCCGGCCCTCGGGCGAACGCGACGTGGTGCGCGACCGCGTTGCCGCCCGCGGCGCAGACCCAGGCCCCGTTGAACCAGCCGCCGCCCATGCGGCCCTGCTTGTCGCGGCCGAGCGCGAAGCCCCACCACGTCGCGAGGCACGTCGCCGTGAGCGTCGTCAGCGCCGTCCGCGCCGGCGCGATGAGCGAGAACGGCTGCCCGATCAGGAACAGCCCGCTCTTCAGCGACATGAACCCGAGCGCCGCCGCCGTCGCGTACGCGATCGCGTCGATCGGCCGATGTTGCCCCACGCGCAGCCGGAACGCCGGCGTCGCGGCCGCGACCTTGAGCGCCTCCTCGAGCGGCGCGGCCACGAGGTAGGCGTACACGAGCGCCGCGAGATCGATCCCCACGCCGACCTTGCGCGGCCCGACCAGACCCGTCAGCGCGCGCTCGCAGAGCTCCGCCGGGACGCTGGCGAGCATGCCGAGCGCGAACGTCGCGACGACCGAGCGTGGGCTCGACGGTCTCCACGCTTCGCGCGAGGCAAACCCCACGTACAGCGCGACGGGCGCCGCGAGCGCGAGCAAGCCGATGAGGATCTGCAGGGCGAGCAACGGTCTAGAAGTGGAGCCCGAGAACGGCGGTGCCGGTGACCGCGGCACCGTAGCTCGAACCCTCGGCCTTGAGCACCTCCGCGCGTGCTTGCTGGAGGGACGTGAGGCTCGGGTCGCTCTGGATTTCCGTGACCTTCGAGGGATCGAGGCCCGGGCGCGTGAGGCCGAGGACCTCGGCGCTCGCGCTCACGCCGAGAGAGAAGATCGGCGTGATGTAGTAGTCGAGCCCGGCCTGAGCGCGCACGTAAAACCCGTGGATCTGCGTGTTCTGCAGGGCCGTCGCCGCCGCGCCGCTCTGCAGCGCGCTCTTGAAGCTGCCGAGCGCCGTGTAGCCGCCGCCGAGCTCGAAGTGCGGCTCGAGGTTGCCGAGCGGCAGGTGCAGGCCGAGCTCGCCGCCGACGCTGAAGAGGTCCCACGAGTTGAAGAAGCCCACGCGGCCGCGCGCGCCGAGCGTGATGAAGAAGAGCCGCACGCCGAGCCCCGCGCCGATCACCGGGCCGTTCGCCTGCGTCTCGATGAACCCCGCGCTGAAGCTCTGCTCGTCGATGTTGAAGGTCCGGAGACCCACGTGCTGGAAGCCGCCTTCGGCCTCCAGGTAAAACCACTCGAGGCCGCGGCCCGAGTCGCTCTTCTTCGCGTCGTCGAGGTCTTGCGACGTCTCCGAGGCCGCCGGGGCCTGGCTTTGCGCGGGCGCCATCGGGGGCGGAGGCGCGAGGCCTCCGGCCGACATGTCCTGTGCTTCTGCGGTCCTTACGTAAGCCAAGGATACGAGCCAGACCGCGGAGGCGAGCGTGATCCCGGCGAGCCGGGCCGTACGTTTCGTCGTCACGTTTCTTCGTCTCCCTTCGGTTCGTCGGTGTCGTCGTCCCTGCGCGGCCCCTCGCCCTCCAGCGTGCTCGTGTCGACGGGTGGGCCTGGCACACGGTAGGCACCCGTGAGCCAGCGCTCCAGGTCGAGCACCTTGCACCGTGCCGAGCAGAAGGGACGCGCAGGGTTGTCGGGCCCGAGCACGGCCTCGCGGCCGCACTGCGGGCAAGTCGATCGGGAGGATGCTCCCATGATGGCGCTAACGTAGCAGCCTCCCGGGCGAGCATGTAGCCTCGGGGGCATCATGCGCTCGTGGAACCGGGCCGCGGCATTCGTGCTCGCCGCGGCGCTGCCTCTCGGATGTGCGGGTCGCGCCGACCTCGCCACCACCCTCGAAGACGAAGCCGCCGACGCTTCCGTCCCGCCGATCGACGCGGGTCCGCCCCCCGCGGCCGCCCGCGCCGACAAGCTCGATTTTCTGCTCGTCGTGGACAACTCGCGCAACCTCGACGCGGCGCACGGCCTCCTCGTCGAGACGTTACCTTACCTGCTCGACCGGCTCACGCGCCCCGCTTGCGTCAACGGCTTCGGCACCGTCGTCTCCGAGACCGCGAGCCTCGAGGAGCCTTGCCCCGTCGGCGTGCGGGACTTCGCGCCTGTCAGGGACATCCACATCGGCGTCATCACCACGAGCATCGGCGGCCACGGCGCGGACGTCTGCAGCCCCGTGAGCCCGACGTTCGATCCGACGACGAACGATCGCGCGCGGCTCCTCACCCGCGCGGCGAGCGGCGGCGCCGTGCCGACGTGGGGAAACAAGGGCTTCCTCGCGTGGGACCCGGGCCAGGCAGAGAGCCCGCCGGGCGACGCGGACCTCGGCGCGCTCGGCGCGAAGCTCGCGGAGATCGTGGGCGGCGCCGGCACGAAGGGCTGCGGCTTCGAGGCGCAGCTCGAGAGCATCTACCGCTTCCTCGTCGACCCCGAGCCCTACCTCGACATCACGGTCGAGGGGAACAAGGCCGTTCCGAGCGGCGTCGACGACGTCCTGCTCCAGCAGCGCGCGGACTTCCTCCGCCCCGACTCGCTCGTCGCCGTCCTCTTGCTCACGGACGAGGACGACTGCTCGACGCGCGACGGCGGCCAGTTCTACGCCGTCAACCAGGCCACGGACACGAACGGCAAGGCCTTCCGCATGCCGCGCGGCCGCAGCGCGTGCGCCGCGACGCCGAACGATCCTTGCTGCGTCTCCTGCGGGCAGCCCACGCCGCCGGGCTGCCTCGACGTGGAGCTCGATCCCGCGTGCAACACGCCCGTCGAGCCGAGCGAGGATCCCTTGAACCTCCGCTGCTTCGATCAGAAGCGCCGCTTCGGCATCGACTTCCTCTACCCGACCTCGCGTTACGTCGACGGCTTCGCGCGCGACGTCATCCCAACCCGCGCCGGCGAGCTCGTGCAGAACCCCCTCTTCGCGAGCGGCCGTCCGAGCGAGCTCGTCTTCTTCGCCGGCATCCTCGGCGTGCCGTGGCAGGACATCGCGGTCGAACCCAAGTCGCTCGCGACGGGCTTGCGCCCCGCGACGGAGCTCGACTGGTCGCTCCTCCTCGGCGATCCCGAGACCGGCGAGCCGCCCGCGGATCCCCTGATGCAGCCCTCGATCGATCCGCGCGACGGCATCCATCCGCTCACGGGCATCCCGCTCGCAGAGCCCTCGGCGACGAGCGCGCTCGCGAACCCGATCAACGGGCACGAGCGTACGATCCCAGGCCGCGACGACCTCCAGTACGCGTGCATCTACCCGCTCCGCGTGCCCAAGGAGTGCACGGGCCAGCCCGACTGTGAGTGCGCGGGCGTCGACGCCCCGACGAACCCCATCTGCCAGGCCCCCGACGGCAGCTACGGCTCGACGCAGCGCTTCGCCCGCGCCGTGCCCGCCACGCGCCCGCTCGCCGTCATGAAAGAGCTCGGCACGCAGGCCGTCGTCGCCTCGATCTGCGCCGACAAGGTCAGCTCACCCGTGCAGCCCACCTTCGGCTACAGACCCGCGGTCGACGTGCTGCTCCGCTCGATCCGCCGCAGGCTCGAGCCCGGCGGCTGAGCTTCACTCCACGCGCACCGCCGCGTAGAGCGCCTCGCCGTCGCGGCGCAGCCGCACGAGCAACGTCCCCGGCTTCTTCGCCTTGTCGACCACGCGCAAAAAGTCCGCGCCGTGCTCGACCCGCTGGCCGTTCACCTCCACGACCACGTCGCCCACCTCGAGCTCGCCCGCCGCGGCGCCGCGTGGGTCGAGCCCGTCGATGCGTGCGCCGCCGCCGAGCGCGTCGCTCACCGACACCCCGATGGTCTTGCGCGGCCCGACGTCCTCGGGCTTCTGCGCCGGGTTCTCCTCGGACGCGGGCTTGGCCAGCACCACGCGCTTGATCTGCTCGTCCTTGCCGTGCCGGACGACGAGGCGCATCGACTCGCCGGGCTTTCGGTGCCCGAGCATCCGCGCGAGCTCGGCCGCCTGATCGATCGGCTCTTCGTCCGCCGAGAGGATCACGTCGCCCGGCTCGATCCCCACCTTCTCCGCCGGCCCGCCCGGCTCCACGTCGGTCACGAGCGCGCCCGCCGGCCCCGGCAGCGACAGAGCGCGCGCGAGGTCGTACGAGATCGCCTGGAACGCGACGCCGAGCACGCCGCGCGACACGCGCCCCTCGTCGCGCAGCTCCGGGATGACGGCGCGCACGTCGTCGATGGGGATCGCGAAGCCGATGCCCTGCCCGCGCGCGTGGATGACCGTGCTCACCCCGACGACGCGACCGCGCCCGTCGAAGACCGGGCCGCCGCTCGACCCGGGGTTGATGCTTGCGTCCGTCTGGATGAGGTGGTCGAAGGGCCCGAGGCCGAGCACGCGCTCCTTCGCGCTCACGATCCCGAGCGTCACCGTGTGCCGGAGGCCGAACGGGCTCCCGATCGCCACGAGGTAGTCGCCCACGCGGAGGGCCTCGCTCGTCCCGAACTGCGCCACGGGCAGGCCCGTCGCGCCGCGCAGCGCGAGCAACGCCACGTCGAGCTTCTCGTCTTCACCGAGCACCGACGCTTCGTGCTCGCGCCCATCCGCGAGCTGCACCCGCACCCGCTCGGCGCCGTGCACCACGTGCGCATTCGTCACGACGAGCCCGTCGGGGCTCACGATGAAGCCCGATCCCAGCGACCGCTCGATCGAGCGTGACGTCCCGCCCGCGCGCACGCGCTGCGGATCGCCGCGCTCCTCGGCTCCGCGTGTGGCCGCGATGCTCACCACGGTCGGCCGGACGGTCTCGACGAGGGCCGAGATGTCGAGCGCGACGCCCGCCTCTCCCGGCGGGGCCGGGGGCAACGCAGCCGCCGCCGCGACGGGCGTGAAGTCGCGATCGTGCGTGGTCGCATCGGCGCGGTTGCTGCAAGCCGGGACCCCCTGAGAGAGGGCCAGGCCAAGCGTGAAGGCCAGCGCGGAGGACGTCATGGACGGCACGTAGAGCCGTCCCCTTGGGTCGCAAGCGACGTGGCGGCGGGACCCTACCCCCGCGTGAGCTCGACCCTCAGGAACTCGACCTTGATCTCGACGTGACGCCCGCTCGTCTGCGTGAACGAGGCGACGCCGCGTTTGCCCTCCCAGCGATGCGCCAGGCCAAACGCGCCGGCGCCGCTCGGATCCTCGGGCGCCTCCGTGTCGCTGAGCTCGACCGAGAGCCGGAGGATCTGCTTGCCCGCGGTCACCGAGCCGCCTTGCAGCGCGAAGGTCCCGCCGCGGAGCAGGGCCATGGTGTTCTTGGCGGCCTTGAGCAGGTGCGCGGGCGGGTTCGGCGCGAGGGGCTCGACGCCGGTGATCTTGCCCTCCTCGCTGATGATCATGGCCACCTCGATCGACCCGCCGCTGCCGACCGGCAGCTTCCCCCAGGCCGCATCCGATCCGCTGGCCATCGGCAGAGCGCGTGTAAAAGCCCGCCCCAGGTCCCGGACCGACGAGGCCCCCTCACTGCCGAACGAGCCCCCGCCTCCCGGAGACGATTCCCCCGGGGGGGATCCGTCGCCGGAGCTGGGGGATGTGTTTTTCGACACGGGGGGCGTCGTTTTGGTGCGGGGGGATGTGTTTTTGGATACGGGGGATCGCTCGCCGGAGCTGGGGGATCGCTCGTCGGAGCTGGGGGATCGCTCGTCGGAGCTGGGGGATCGCTCGTCGGAGGGGGGGACTGGCTCCTCCGGCTCCGTTTTGGGTTCCTTGGGCTCCTTGGGCTCCTTGGGCTTGGGCGGATCGGCCTTGGGCTTGGGCGGATCGGCCTTGGGCTTGGGCGGGTCGGCCTTGGGCGGAGGCGGCGGCGGCTCGGCGGGCTCGCTCGGGGCGGCCGCGGGCGGCTCGCTCGGGGCGGCGGGGGCCGCGGCCGG
>NZ_JASBQE010000051.1 GCF_029960785.1 Polyangium sp. 15x6 | reverse complement strand
CGGGGGAGATGAGGGAGGGGGGATGAGGGAGGGGGGATGAGGGAGGGGGGATGAGCGCGGCGGAGGGTCAGGGGCGCGGGGCTTCGGGCGCGGGGCCCTGTTCGCCCCGCTTCGCCGTCACGGGCAGGCCGACCCCACCTCGTTCGCCGGCCCGACGTCGCCGAGCTGCGCCTCGTACATCTCGAACCCGAGGCCCATGGAGATGCCGTCGCACGTCTTTTCCGGATCCTGGGTGCCGTCGCTCATGATGTCCGACGCCTGGCGGACCTGGGTCACGAGGTTATCGAACAGCGGATTGCCGCACAGGCCGAGCAGGTCGCCGACCTTCTTCACTTCAGCCACGAACTCCTCGGTGTTGAGCACGCCGCCAATCATGCCTTCCGTCGCGCTCTTCCGATCGTCGGCGAGCTTCATGGTCATGTGCGCCGAATACAACGTCAGCTTGATCGACGTGCTCTTCTGCGCCGTCCGCACCGGGACCGAGAGGACGACCGTCACGCCCCTGCCCGAGTCGAACGTCGAGCCCGTCACCGAGCTCTTCTCGAAGTGGATCGTCGAGGACAGGGGATCCATGGGATCGCTGAGGAGCCCGGGCTCGACCGGCCACTTGTCCGTCCCGTCGAACTTGGGCGCCCCGCCGAGCGTCGTGCCGCCGAAGAGCTTGCTCAGGAGCACGGGGGCGTCGCCCGTCGCAGGCATGCACTCCGACTTCACCAGCGCGGTGAAGTTGCCATTCTGGATGCCCGTGTTCACGTCGGTCACCCACGTCGGATAGAGGAGGAGGATCGTGGGCAGGAGGTTTTTCCCGAACGAGTTGTCGATCCCCTGATCGCCGTCGGGGTATGCCGTCTGAGGCGAGCCACCCGCGTTCGGCTTGCACACGTCGGTCGAACTGCCGGTCGACTCCTTCTCGTCGAGGTTGAATCCGAACTTCTTCCACTCCCCGCTGTTGCCCTCGCCGAAGAAGAGCTCCTTGACGGCGAACACCGGGCCCTCGTGCGTCGGGCAAACCGCCCCTCCGCCGGCGCCGCCGGCGCCGCCGCTGCTCGAGGAGCTCATGGAGGAGGAGCTCCCTCCCTCGCCGCCGGTGCCGCCGGCGCCGCCGGTGCCGTCGGGGCGCACGTTATCCCCTTCGCTACCACAACCCACAACGGCCATGGCGGCCACGGTGGTCACGAGCGCGAGGGCCAAAGAGACGCGGTGATTTCCAAGCATATCGTCCTACACTTCTTGGGTTAAGGTTAAGGCTTACCTCGAGAACGACCGGCGCGGACGTCGCGCCCTCGAACAACGACGCGAGAAGGGCTCGTTTCCTTCAATTGAGGATCGAGTTGCAGCCGAAGAGGACATTGACCTTCGCGCTGCTGTCAGCCTGCACCGTGGTGCAGGACGCAGGGCAGAGGATGATCTTCGTGGGGCCGGCGTTGCTGTCGTAGTACCAGCCGGGCTGGTCTTTGCAGTCGGCGAGATCGTCCGCGCGGGGCAAGAGCTTCGGCGTGCCCACGCCTTTCGGCATATAGTTGAAGTTCACCTGGTTCGGTTCGATTTCCATGCCGTTCGGCGCTTCCGGGATCTCGAAATCGCACCCGAGCGCCGTCTGGCGAATCTCGGCCATCTTCGCGGCGAACTCACTGATGTCCTGCGTGATGTCGTAGGCCGCCGTGGTACCGCCCGCCGCCGCGATCTTGTTGAGGGTCGCGAGCTGCGAGCCAGCCACGCCGATGACATACGTGCGAACACCGTTGTAGTCGAGCGCGCTCTCGGCCTGGTCCGCGATGTCGTCGACCGTCTTCGGCTCGCATCCGAGGGGCTCGCCATCGGTCGCGAGGACGACGACGACCTTGTGCGTCTTGTGCGTGTCCTGGTAGGCGGTTGCCGCCGAGAGCGCCCCCTTGAGCGCGCCGTAGGTGGGGGTCCCGATCCCCGTCGCGTCGGCCGGCATCGAGTTTGTCAAGGAAAACGCATTCGTCGGCAGCGCGTCGATGGGCACGTCGAGGAGCGCGTAGTGCGTGGGATTGCAGTCGTATGGCTCCTGGGTCGGGAAGTAGACCAGGCCGGCACCAATGCCGAGCGACGCCGGATCGTTGAAGAACGTCGTCAGGGCCGATTTGGTGCCGTTCCACTTCGCGCCCGACATGCTGCCCGACTGGTCGATCAGGAAGATGATGTCGAGCGGGATGCGGCGGGCCTCCGCGCTCGTGGAGACGCAGGCGCCGCCCTGGCCGCCGGCGCCTCCCGCGTCGAAGTCGATCCCTCCGACGCCCCCCGTGCCGGCGCCTCCGGCGCCTCCCGCGCCGCCCTCGCCGGAGGACGAACTCGAGCTGCTCGCCGTGGTGTCTCCGGAGGAGTTGCCCGTGGCGCAGCCCCCCCACGCGGCGGCGAGGCTGGCCAGGGTGAGTGACATGATAACAAGCCGATGGGTCCTTGTCGTGCGGCTCATGGGCTGCTCCTCACTCGATGAAGATATCGTCGATGTAAGCGCCGGGTTCGACCCCGGAACCATCACTCTGGAAACCGAATTGCAAGCGTACGATCTGGCCTGCGTAGGCCGAGAGATCGGCTTGCACGAGCTGCCAGCCGAGCGCGGCCTGGTGACCGCCCCACGCAGGCTGGCCGGCAACGATCAGCGGGTATGCCGGCAAGACGCTGTTGACGACGGAGTAGTTCATCCCGCCGTCGGTGCTGATCTTCAGGTTGACGCCATCCCACTGCGAACCCTCGGTATCGATCCACATGCGGAACGTGAGCTTCGGGCTCGCCACGCCGGTGAGGTCGATGTCGGGGGAGGTGGCGGTCGTCCCCGCCCACGTCTGCGAGACGCTGTAATCAGTGGCGAGTTGCGTGACGATGCACTGCGTCCCGTCGTAAACGGTCGCGGGGCCGTCCACTTTCGTGGGGACACCGCACTGCCAATCGCCGGTCAGCGTCCAGCCGTCCGGGCACGTGCCCTCGAAGCTCGTGTAATACGCGTTTGGCTTGACGGTGAAGATGAACGTCTTTTCCGCGTAATTCGAGGGCAACAATGGCTCGTGGACACGCACGGTGACGCTCACCGGCCCCGCCTCCGCCGCCGAAGGCGTGCCGTGGAGCACGCCCGTCGTCGGATCGATCGTCAGCCAGCCCGTGTTCTGACCGCCCTCCTTGATTTCCCACACCGAGCCGCTCGTGCCGCCGATTTTGGTGATCTGCGTCGAGTAGGACATCCCCGCGTACACGTTCGTGAGCGGCGAGGTCGTGGTGATGTAAAGCGGAATCTGCAGCGGCTCGGCGACGACGACTTCGTCGATGTATACACCCGGGAAAACCGTGGCGGCGTCGCTGCGGAAGGCGAAGCGCAGTTTGATCGACTGCCCGGCGTAAGCGGTCAGATCCGCCGCGTAGTTCTGCCAGCCTTTCGCCGAGTGATTCCCACCCCATGCGGGTTGGCCGACGAGGCTCAGGTTGTACGCCGGCGTCACCGTCGTGACCTGCGTGAAGCTCTGCCCGCCGTTGGTGCTGATTTTCAGATTCCAGCCGTCGAAGGTGCCGCCCTCGGTGTGGTCCCACGCCCAGAAGGACAGCATGGGGCTCGTGGCCCCGGCCAGGTTGATCGTCGGCGAGTCCGCGACCGCGCTGCTGAAGAGCTGGTTCACGTGGTACAGGCCATCGATCACCGTGCCGATGCAGCTCGTGCCGATGTGGGCCGCGGGCGGACCGACGTTCTCGGGCGTGCCGCATTCCCAATCACCGCCGAAGGTCCAGCCGCTCTGGCAGGATTCGAAGCCCTCGTGGAGGTACGTCGAGCAGCTCGTGACCGCATCGCCGGACTCGCAACCGCCGGCCATGCATTTGTCGGCGGTGGTGCAAGCGTTGTAGTCGTTGCAGTCGGTGCCATCGGGCGCGAACGAGGCGAGGCACTCGCCTTTCACGTCGCACTTGCCGACCTGGCACTCGGCGATGCCCTCCGTGCAGACCGTGCCGACCGGCGCGGGCCTCGGGTTGCAGAGGCCGTTCGCGGGGTTGCACTCGCCGCGCTGGCACCCGACGTCGAGCGCGGAGCAATCCATGGGCGCGCCGCCCACGCATTGCCCGGCCGAGCATCGCCTGTTGACGTTGCAAAGGTCGCCCGTGAGCACGCACGGGGTGTTGTCCTTGGCGGAGTCGGGTTTGCCGACGCAGTCGCCCGTGGCCGGATCACACGAAACCGTGTTGCACTCGCTCAGCGGGGAGAACGCGCAGTCCTTGGGCTCGCCGATGCACTCCCCGATCTTGCATACGCCTTTCTTCTGGCAGAGGTCCGTCGGTGTGCACGGGGTGCCGTCGTTCACCGGCGTGACATCGCAGGACTTCGTGCTCTCGTAGCAAATGACCGACGAACAGGGAGAAGGCGTGATCCCGCAGTGGTTCGTGCTTCCGCCGACGCAGGTGCCCGCGTCGCAGATGTCGTTCGTGGTGCAGAACTTCCCGTCGTCGCACGCGGTTCCCTTTGGCGCGGGGACCACGATGCAGGTGTTCAGCGGGCCGAGCACCTGCCCGGTGTTGCACACCGCGATCGCGCACTGGGGTGTCTCGAGCTGCGAGCAGTCGATCCCGCAGGGCCCGGGGTCACTCCCGCCGGTGCCGCTGCTGCTGCTGCTGGTGCCGGCGTCTTCCCCGACGGGGAACTCACCTCCCACTTCGCAGCCCGCGACGAGCCCCACCACCGAGAGCGAGAGCAAAATTCGAAGTAAGTTACTGATGCGACCGTGCATAACTCGTCATCCATGTACCACACCTTGAAGCCGCGCGGGTACATGGAGCAGCGCCGATTTTTGCTGCGCCCTTGATTTTTTTTGCTCACCTGTGCTGACTCGAGGGTTGCGCCCCGGCACGGCGGACGCGGCGTGGTGTGGGGGAGCCCGCCTTCGCGCGCGCGGCGATCGTCCTCGCGCTCCAGCTCGTCCAGGCCTGCAAAGACCCTGTCCTGCCCGTGCGAGGGCGGCCCGGGGCGCGCGTTTGTGATGTGCGGCATCGCACGTCGGTGCTTCTCGGGGCAAGGCGCCGCGCCCTCGAGCGCTCCGTTTTTCCGAGGTCAGCGAGGGGGATTTCGAGGCTCCCCAAATTGGAGCCTTCATTCAAGAGGACGGTCCCGAAGGTTTTCGAGAAATCAGTTTGTATTCTACACTTTTACATAAACGAGTATCTCCTCGCACACGAGCTCGGCCGACACGTCATTCTATACAGCAGGACGTGAATTTTCTTTGGCGAGTTCCTCCCGTGCGAGTGACGGACGGCCAGATGTTACGGGCATTCCAGTCGCGACGATGAGGTTGCGTCTGGACGGAATCATCGGTACTTTTGGCGTATGTCCTCCCTTGATGGCGCCTCCGACGGACCCGCATCCCACGGCGACCCGTTGCGACTGCGTATTGCGGAGCTGGAGCGGCAGGTCGCCGAGCAGCAACGGACGATCGACGCATTACGCCGGGCGTGCGCGTGGAATATCGATAGCACGGACGTGCAAGAATCGCTGTTCCGCCTCGTCGATAGCAGCTCCGACTTCATCGGGATCGCCGACTTGGAGGGCCATGCCTACTATGTCAACGAGGCCGGCCGGAACATGGTCGGGCTCGGGAGCATCGAAGAGGCCCAGCGCACGCTGGTCTCGAATTATTTCGATCCCGCGGATCTCCCCTACGTCCACGAGACGATCCTGCCCGAAGTGATGCGCAGCGGCCGGTGGGAAGGGGAGTTCACCTTCCGCCACATGACGACGGGGGCGAAGATTCCCGTTCACTATTCGCTTTTTCTCGCCAGGAACACGAAAGACGAGGCGATCGGGCTCGCCACGATCACGCGTGATCTCAGGTCCATGAAGCGCGTGGAAGAGGAGCGTCAGCGGCTGCAGGAGGAGATCATCCGCATGCAGGCGCTCGCGCTCGCCGAGATGTCGACGCCGCTCATTCCAATCAGCGATCGCGCGGTGGTGATGCCGCTCATCGGCACGGTGGACGAGGCGAGGGCAAAGCAGGTGCTGGAGACCCTGCTGAACGGCGTCACGGAGCGGAGGGCCGGCATCGTCATCCTCGACGTGACCGGGGTCTCGGTGGCCGACCGCGCGGTGGCCAATGCGCTCGTCGAGGCGGCGCGGGCGGTCAAGCTCCTCGGCGCGCAGGTGGTGCTCACGGGCATCCGGCCCGACGTGGCGCGGGCCCTCGTCGACCTGGGACTGGGGCTCGAAGGGCTCGTGGTGCGTGGGACGCTACAGAGCGGCATTGCGTTCGCGATGGGGCGCGGCTGACAAGGCGCGGGTAGAGCTCAATTGTTTCGAGCACTTGGAGAACAGCACAAAAAAGTCGGCCGACGTGTCGATCTCGGGACCCCTCGTTCGTCGTGAAGGCAGGGTCAGGGCTTCACGCCCGATCGAGGGAGAAGAGACATGAACATGAAGCGCATCTCGATGGTCGTGTGTCTGTTCGTCGCCGCGTGCGGTGGTGAGGACGGAGACTCCGCCGCGCCGCCGATCGCATACGAGGACATGAGCTTCGAGCAGCGCGTGGTCTTCATGAACGACGTCGTCATGCCCGAGATGAAGGAGGTCTTCGTCGCGTTCGACCCCAAGTTCGAGACCATGGACTGCACGACGTGCCACGGCAATGGCGCGATCGATGGCACCTACGCGATGCCGAGCGCGCAGATCGAAGCATTGCCCGCGACCGAGGAGGCGTTCCTCGAATACGTGAAGGATCCGGAGAAAGCGCGGTGGAGCACGTTCATGTACGACGAGGTCATGACGCGGATGGCCGATCTGCTCCAGGTCCCCAAATTCGACCACGCGACCGCCCCGAACGGGTTCTCGTGCAGCAATTGCCACACGCATACGGCGGAGGAGGGCCCGAGCGAAGCCCCCTGAGGAGAGCCACCGGGTCGCGAAGGCAGCAATCGCTAGCGCCTTACGAATCGAAGCGTGAACGTATAGCTGACCCGCCGGGGGCGACCCTCGAACTCGACGGGCGTGTATCGGGTGGATTCGAGCGTGCGGACGACCTCCTTTTCCAGGTAGGGCAGGGTCTTCAAGACCTGACACCCTTCGATCGCTCCCTCCTCGGTGATCACGCAACGCACGATCATCACGCCCTCCACCCGATTGCAGAGCGCCTGCGGCGTGTAAGGGAGCTGGGGCAGCCCTGAGATAGGGTGGGGCCTCGTCATTCTCGACGGCGACCGGCGTCCCGTTCCGCTCGGCCGGTTTGAAGGACTGGCTGGCGAGCGCAGAAAGGGCAGCGTCGCTCAGATTCGGCAGGGTCTCCAGCAAGATGCAATCCGTGGCCTGGCCCTGCGTGTCGATGATGCACCGGGCGCGAATGCGGCCTCCCTGGGGTTTTTCGAGATCCTCCGCCGCGAGCGCGACCACGTCCGGCGTGCCCTGGAGCGGCGGCGCCATGGCCGGCTCAGGGCGTTTCATGCCCTCCTTGAAAGGCTCGACGCCGGGCGGAAGGCGGTCCGACAGGCAGCGGTCGCGGCGCCTCACCGGGCCAGACATTGCCATCCGCGCGAGTGTCTCGGACGGCGATGGCGCGGGCACCGGTGTCGCCGCCTTCGGGGGCGCGGCTTTTGCGGTCTCGGCGGGCGCCGTCCCCTCCTTGGGCCCGCACGCCGCGACGCCCACCACGAAACACATCCCTGCAAACCTTCGATTCATCCGTTCAAGCATCCCCGCCCCTCCGACCATGGCGCCGGTTCAGGGCGCAGAATCTTCGATTTTGATGTACGTGATGCGTGTTCCCTCGACGCCCCATAACCCTCGCGTCGTCTTGACGAGGAGGGGCAATCGGTAGAGCAGGCTCACGAAGACGTGTGCCTCCGTGGGGGCCGGCGTGGCGAGGTGATTGACGACGAGGCCCGCCGCGCGGTTGTCGCCCCCGCCTTCCACCCGCACGGTCATGCATTCCTTGGAGAGCGGCAAGCTCTCGCGCACCTGGGTCCCATCCTCCGAGACGAGCACGCGATGATGGCCACCAATCACCCGCTCCGAGGGGTCCATCGTCGCGGCCAGGAGGTAGACGAGCCAGCCGGATTTCCCGAGGAGCTCGCCCGGCAACACGACCGCGTTGTACCGATTCGAGCATGCGCGAAAGCTCGAGCGCGCCGCCGTCCGGCGGGCCCGGAACATGGCCTGGCTCGTCGCATCGGGCGGGCGCGGGGGCTCGAGGGACTCGAATCGCGGCTGCTTTCTCACGTCCTTGCCGAGGTTCACCACGTGCAGAACCCGGAGCCCCTCGGGGAGCTCGCCGAGGAATTCGACCCGGAACCCGTCTCCCTCCTGCCGGGTGACCCAGCCGCGCACGCGCTCGTCCTTCGGAAGGACGCCCGCTTCGAGGAGCACGTCGGTGCCCACCGCCGAGGCGTCGTCCACGGCATGGAGGATTTCGCCGAGTTTCTCCGCCTGCGCGATCTCGGCCTCGAACTCCACGGGCTCCTGGGGGGGTGGAGGGGCCGGGTGGTGGGCACAGCCGAGGACGAACAGGCACGCTGCGAGGAACGACGTCAGGAAACGGGATGACGCATGCATTGGGGGGCTCGTGCTTGAAGCGGGAGGGGCCGCGACGGAGTGATTAGACACCACTCCTGCGCACATGCCAATGCTTCGAGCGATGCGAGGCGCCGCGGCCCGCGCCGTCAGCGTGGAGGGGCGTTTTTCTCCGAAAGCAGCACGAGGATCCGCGCGAGCTCGGCGCGCTCGCTCCTCGAGAGCCGTGCGAGCCTTCGCTCGAAGGCCTCGTCGAGGATCGCGCGGGCCGCTTCCATCGCCTTGCGCCCCGAGGGGGTGAGCGTCAGGCGAAACCGCCGCAGGTCGCCCGTCTCCGTCTGGCGCTTGACGAAGCCGACCGACTCCAGCCGCTTCACCATGAAGGTGATCGTTGGCTTGGGCGTGATCAGCGCGCGCGCGAGGTCGGCCGGGTAGGGGTGGTCGTCGAGCTTCCCGAGGAGGAAAAACTCCTTCATCTCGAGCCCCTGCTCGCGCACCTCGGGCTCCACCTCGGCCATGACCCCCATGGTCACCTCGAAGTTCAGCGTCCAGAGCTCCCCAGGTGAAGATTTTCCCATGTTTCTCCTCCTTGCGCTTGACAACGGCGCGGGCGGCGTTAGTAGTTCAATGTTGAACTGTTCGGAGGCGGAACTGTTCAAATTGAGAACTACTTCGGGAGGACACGCGATGCCGCTCGATCACTATGTCACGCTTGGTCGCTCAGGTCTGCGGGTGAGCCCTTTCTGCCTCGGCGCCATGACGTTCGGAGAAGACCTCGGCTGGGGGAGCAGTGTCAAGGACTCCGAAGCCATCCTCGATCGCTACATCGAGCTCGGGGGCAACTTCATCGACACGGCGAACCTTTACACGAAGGGGCATTCGGAGAAGATCATCGGTGATCACATCGCCCACGACCGCGAGAAGCGGGACCGGCTGGTGATCGCCACCAAGTTCAGCGCGAATCTGTACGTCGGCGATCCCAACGGCGGCGGCTCGAACCGGAAGTCGATCGTCGCCGCCTGCGAGCAGTCGCTCCGCCGGCTGCGCACCGACTACATCGATCTTTATTGGCTGCACAACTGGGACAAGTTCACGCCGATCGAGGAGACCATGGCGGCGCTCCACGATCTCGTCCGGGCGGGGAAAGTCCGCTACATCGGCGTGTCCGACACCCCCGCGTGGAAGGTGGCGCAGGCGCAGCTCATCGCGCATTTCCGCGGGTGGGCGCCGTTCATCGGGCTGCAGATCGAATACTCGCTCCTCGAGCGGACGGTCGAAGGGGAGCTCATGCCCATGGCCGAGGAGCTCGGATTGGGGGTGACGCCGTGGTCCCCGTTGAGGAGCGGGGTCCTGAGCGGCAAATACACGCGGAAAAACGGCCTCAAGCCGGAGGTGCGGCCCTGGGCCGCGAACTACCTGGACGAGCAGAGCTACGTGGTGATCGACGAGCTCGAGCGGATCGCCAAGGAGCTCGACACCACCGTCGCGCGCGTCGCCCTCGCCTGGGTGCAGGCGCGTCCGGGAGTGTCGTCCACGATCATCGGGGCGCGCACGCTTTCGCAGCTCGACGACAACCTGAAGGCGCTCGACGTGAAGCTCACGCCGGAGCAGACGGCGGCGCTCGATGCGCTCACCAAGCCGAAGCTGAACTTCCCCGCCGACTTCATCGAGCTGGCGCGGATGATCCAGGCCGGGGGGACGACGATCAATGGTCGACCCTCGCAGCTCATCCCCTTCGGCGTCACGAAGAAGGGCGATCATTACTGACGGAGGCGGTCGAGCGGAACAGCCGGGCCTGTTTGTCCGGACGGAACCCTCGTGGATGATGGCGGTCATCGCAGGGGCCATCGCTTCCTGCCGAGCCCCGGTGGGTGCACGTTTGTTGCATGACGCGTGCATTCGTGCTCGTTTTTGGCGTTCCGTTGCGCCATCCTGAGCCACCACCGGAGATGACCGCCATGCCTCTTCCCCGAAAGCAGAAACCTCGACGAAAGCCCTTCGTCGTCACCTTTGCCCAGGCGGCGACCGTCGCGCTCTTGCCTGGGTGTTTCAGTACCGTCACGTCGAACCCGCCCCCCACCGAGGAGCCTTCATGCCCTCCCGAACAGCCGATGCAGGGAGAGGCTTGCAACAGCGACCTCACGTGCAACTACGAGTTCGACGTCGGCTGCGGTCCTCAACCCGCGACGGCCACGTGCGAGAATGACGCCTGGGTCATCGATGCGGGGATTTCATGCAATCCTCCGGTGCCGCAACCATGCCCTCCGGAAATGCCGTCGCAGGGAGAGGCTTGCAGCGGCACGATGATCTGCAACTACGAGTTCGATGACGGCTGCGGTCCTAAAACCGTATTGGCCTCGTGCCAGGATGACGTCTGGGTCATCAATGCGGGGGTTTCATGCAATCCCCCGGTCCCGGTCCCGGACACTTGCCAGGCCATCGCGACCGAGGCGGAGTGCGACGCGGCCGAGAATTGCCGCTGGCTCGTTCCGGGCTGCGGGATGCCTGCCCTGCCGCAGGCAGGCTGCTTTGCCGAGCTGGATTGCGTCGACGTCCCTTGTGCCGACGGCAAAACGTGTCAGGAGGCGGTCGTCAATCCCTGCCACAACAAGCCTTGCGACGCTTGCGGCATGACCGTTTCGGTGTGCCTGCCGCCGGCAGGCCCCTGAACCCGCCATGCCCTCGCCCTCTCCGAAGCGCGCTCCACGCGCCGCCGCGAGCGAAGCGGTCCGCGCCGAATGGCTCCGCCGCGTGCACGCCGAATACCGCTCCGCCGCGATCACCCAGCACCTGACGCTCTGGCTCATCCAGCTCGGCGTCTCGCCCGACCTCATTCACGACGGTCTGCGTATCGTCAAGGACGAGCTGGCCCACGCCCGCATGAGCCACGCGACATACCGAGCGGCCGGCGGAAAGGAGATGCCGACCCTCGCCCAGGAGACGCTCGGGCTGCGCCGCAATCCTTCCGAGCCCCTTCACCTGGCCGCGGCGCGCGCGGGGGTCGAGGTGTTTTGCCTGGGCGAAACGGTGGCGGTGCCGCTGTTCAAGGTGCTGCGCGAAGGCTGCACCGTCCCGCAGGCGCGGCGCACGCTCGACCGCGTGCTGCGCGACGAGGTTCGGCACCGGGACTTCGGCTGGAGCATGCTCGACCACTTCCTCGAATTGCCGTTTGCCGACGATGTGCGACGCCTCGTGGATGCCGAGCTCCCGGCGATGTTCAGGCGCCTCGGGCGGAGCTACGCGCCGCCCGGCGCAGGCGGAAAGGACGCGATCGCCGCGGAAGATCGCGCCTGGGGGCTCATGCCGCCGGCTCGGTACGGCCAGATCGTGAAGCGAACGCTGGAGCGCGATTACGCTCCTCGTTTCGCCGCGCGCGGGTTCGACGCCGTGCGTGCTTTCACGAGCGAAACTCCGGGCGCCATGGCATAGTGGGGCCCGCATCGATGCCCACCCACGTCGTCGTCCTCGGAAAACAGATCGGGCCGCAGGAGGTCGAGCTCCTCGGCGCCGGCGTGCCAAGCTACATCGTGCCCGCGACGCGCATCACGGCGGGCGTACGGCGGCTCATCGACGAAGGGCACGGAGGCAAGGTGCTCGCGGACGTGCAGCCCGGCGAACGAGACGGCGTCGCCTGCAATGTGGCCACGCTCGTCCGGGAGCTCACGCCCACGCCGGAGGATGTCGAGCGACTTCGCGTGGTGCTCGCGAGGTTCCGGCGCGCAGGGGTCGAAGGTTTGCCCGCGGATCCGGAAGCGCACGTGCGCGAGGTGCTCGCGTCCCTCGTCGCCGAGGGCGCGCCGTTCTGGGATCCACACGAGCACCTCGTCGAGCGATTCTTGCGTGATCAAGTTTGCTTCCCGGAGATGTGGTGGGACGACGACCCGAAGGTCGGCGTGGACGAGATGGTCGTGCTACTCGAGCATGTTGCTCACACGCGCGGGAAGATTCCGAAGCGGAAGATCCTCGCTGCTGCGAACGAGGACCTCGACCGCCCCGATACCGACGAGGACGAGGCGCGCGACCGGCTGTGCGAGAGTCTCTGCGCAGCCGCCAATGGGCTCCTCGAGAAGGAAGGCCAAAAAGAGCGTCTCTGCGGGCCGTTTCACAGCGGGTTCAACGGCGGCGAGCCGAACTGGATCTACTGCCGGCCCGAGCGCTTCGAGGCGCTGCTGCGAGAAGGCATCCTGTCACCGTGGACCGGAGAGCGGACGAAGGAGTCGCACGTGTACAAGCGTCCTCCGGACCGCGGGGAGATCGACTTCGACAATTTCCCCTCGGGGGATGATCCGTTCTGAGGCGGTGCGACCATGCGTCGGGATGCGTGGCAGATCGGGGGGGCCGTTGCCGCGCTTGGCGCGGGCCTGTTCCTCTCGCGCCTCGTCGAGCCCAGGGTCCATGTGGAGGCAATCTCCATCGCCGGAGAAACGCCGGCCTTGCGCTTTCGTCCGGCGGCACAGGGGCCGCACCCGATTGCTCTCCTCGCGCATGGCGTGACAGCGTCGAAGGAAACGCTGTTTCGCTTCGGTGAAGCGCTCGCGGCCGCCGGCTTCGAGGGGTATGCGCTCGATTTCCCAGGGCACGGCGATTCGCCGCGCGCTTTCGTCGCCACCGAGACCACGAATACGATCGAGAATGCCGGCAAAGCGCTGGGCTCCGTCGATTTGTTCCTGGGCCACTCGATGGGCGCGTATGCGGCTGTTCCGAGCGTGCACGAGGGAGGTTTGGCCCCGAAGCTCTTCATCGCCGTCGGCGCCTTCCCGGACCTGGGCGAGCGTGGGCCGCCGCTGCTCCTCCTCGCGGGACGGTTCGATGAGGCCGTACCCGCGACGTATCTCGAAAGAATGGCCAGCGAACGTGGATCGAGGCTGGTGTTATCGGACGCGTCGGATCATGCTCTCGCCCCCTACGACTCGCTCCTGATCGATACGGCCGTCGATGCCGCGTGTGCCGTCGCAGGGAAGACACCTCCAGCGCGGCCCTGGCGCTGGCGGCTGCGGCTCCTCGGAGCGGCGTTGGCACTCGCGGGCGTGCTCGCTCTGGACGTTCTCCTGCTCGACCGTTTTCCCACCATCAACAAAAAAGCTCGTGGTCAGGTGTTTGCAGCCAGTACGATTCTGGTCATTGCCCTCTCGACGGGCACCTGGCTCGGCGCGTTCCCGAGCGCGAGGCACGTTCCTGCGCAAATCATCGGCATTCTGCTGTCGGCGCTCGTGGTCCATGGCGCTGGAAGGTTCGACATCTCGCGCTGGACCTTCGGAGCGCTGGGAGCTCTCATGACGGTATTTTTAGCGCTCGTCGGGTGGCACTTCGTTGCGCTTCTCGCCGGGCTGTCGACGCTGATCCTGGTTGCTGGAACGGCCCTCGCCGCGCTTGCGTCACGCGGAGGAACGCGGCGCGACGGCGACATCACATTCGCGATCTTCGTCGGTTATGCGATTGGCCAGTGGGCGCCGGTGATGTTTTGAGGCCTGTCGAGATTATCGGAAATTCACGGGGCCGCCCGGCCGAGCTCGTCCCGCGCCGCTGCCGCGATCTCGAACGAACGCAGCCGCGCCGCGTGATCGTACACGTGCGACGTCACCATGAGCTCGTCCGCCCCGGTGCGGTCCACGAATGCGCGTAGCCCCTGACGAACCGCTTCCGGCGAACCCACCACCGAGCACGACAAGGCCTGATCGAGCATCATGCGCTCCGCAGGGGACAACCGGCGATCGAAAAACTCGACCGGCGGCGGCAGCGGGCCCGGATTGCCCGTCCGCAACTGGAGGAACGATTGCTGGAGCGAGGTCATCAAGAAGCGCGCCTCCTCGTCGGTGGGGGCGGCGAAGACGTTCAGGCCCAGCATGACGTAAGGCCGGTCGAGCTGCGCCGAGGGCTTGAACCGGCTGCGATACACCTGGATGGCCTGCGTCATGGCGGCCGGCGCGAAATGGGAGGCGAACGCATAGGGCAGGCCGAGCGCGGCCGCGAGCTGCGCGCCGAACAGGCTCGAACCGAGGATCCAGATCGGCACGTGGAGCCCCGTTCCCGGGATGGCCCGCACCCTTTGCCCCGGCTCCGGCTCTCGAAAATAGGCCATCAGCTCCACGACGTCCTGCGGGAAGGCGTCGGCGTCGCTTTCGAGGCTGCGCCGGAGCGCGTGAGCGGTGACCTGGTCCGTGCCCGGCGCCCGGCCGAGGCCGAGCTCGATGCGGCCAGGATAAAGCGCTTCGAGCGTGCCGAACTGCTCGGCGATCACGAGCGGCGCATGGTTCGGCAGCATGATGCCGCCCGCGCCGACCCGGATGGTCGAGGTACCCGAGGCCACGTGGCCCATCACGACCGCGGTCGCCGCGCTGGCGATGCCTGGCATGTTGTGGTGCTCGGCCAACCAGAAGCGTCGATACCCCCAGCGCTCCACGTGCCGAGCGAGGTCCAGCGTGTTGCGGAGGGCCTGGGACGCGCTGCCGCCCTGCACGATGGGCGAGAGGTCGAGAACGGAAAGAGGAACCATGCGCGAAGGATAGGAGCCCGAAGGCGAAACGCCAGCGACCCGGCGGTCGGCTCCGCCGTCCGCGGGCCCGTCACTCGCAGGGCTTTTGAGGCGCGTCGACGTACGCCTTCCCGAGCTCGGTGAGCACGCCGTCTTCTCCCAGCAGGTTCGCGTTCGCCACGTTGTTGGCGCGACCCGAGAACCAGGCGTACCGCGCGATGCGCGGCTCGTTCTCCAGGTACTCGAGCGCATCGATCATGAAATCTTTTTGCTCGGCGAGCGAGCCAGCATTGTCGCAGGCGAACTCGGTCAACCAGATCGGTTTGTCGAACCGCGTCTTGTAGGTCTCGATGTGGTTGATGAGCCACCGGGCCTTGTTGGTCCCGTCGCCCTGGCAGGCCGTGTAGATGTGAATGCCGATGTAATCGACGCGGCACCCCTCGCAGGCGGCGAAGAATTCGTCGAGGTACTTGAAGGGATCCGTCTCCTGGCACGCTCCGCCGCAGAAGTTCACGGCGGGCGACACCAGCGCGAGGCCGCGCGCGTCGGCGACCGCCTCCACGTGGGGCCAGAGCGCCGCGGCTTCGGACGCCGACAGATTGGCCTGCTCGCCGAAATTCGGCTCGTTGAAGCCGAGCAAAAAGCTCGTTCCGTCGGGGATCTCGCTGGCGATCTGCGCGGCGCGCATGCTGTCGAGGCCGCCGCCGCCCCATACCATCGGCACGTACTCGACGCCGAGCGCCTTGTACGCGTCGGGCTTCACGCCCTCGTCCGGCACGTGCGCCCAGTTGTACCACCACGATACCGACGTCGAGAGCGCCTGCATGTCCGCCTTCGAATGGTAACCGTAGGCGACGCCGCGCTTGCAGCCGGTGGAAGGGTTGATTGGCGGCCCGCCGCCGGTCGAGCTGGAACTCGAGCCATCGGCCATCGACCCGCCGGCGCCGGCGCCGCCCGAGCCCGAGCCCGCGCCCGAACCCGAGCCCGGGGACGGCTCGCTCGATCCACACGAGGCAGCAAAGACGAGCGCCGCCATCGCCGCCGCGCCCGAAAACCATCGAGTCCTTGCGTCATGAATCATGGGTAGGGTCGCCTCCGCGTGGGGTGTCGATTACTCGGGCAAACGCATCGAGAGAAGCGCGTCGATCGTGTCGCGGGACAGGGCGCCGGGAAGCAAGGGGAGCATCTCGGCGGCCGCGGCGGGGATCTTTTCGGGGTGGATGACCGCGACCTGAATCTCCCGCTGCTTCTCGTCGAGCAGGATCATGAAATACCGATCGCCGATGGGGCGGCGCCACACGGGGCAGCCGTCCGCGCCGCCGCCGACTTCGATTTCGGGGCCGCTCGTGTAGGCCTTCTTCGCGCAGGCGTCGACGACCTCGACATCGTCGGCGAAGGCGTCGCGGTCACAGCCCTCCCCGCAGACGTTGCCGCCGACGTGACCTTCCTGGTACGAGCGGACGCCGGTGCTCATGAACTCGCGGTTGCTGTATTGATTGTTGTCGAGCACGACCTCGAAGACGTTGATCTCGCCGCAACCATCGCCGACCGTGCCCGTCTTCGAGTAGCAATTGCAGAGCCCGTTCCATTTGCGGCCGCCATCACGAATCAGCTCGGACGCGACGAACGCGACCCACGGGCCCGCGTGGCCTTGCCCGTCGCCGTCGCATTTCTTGACGTCCGCGTCGTCGAACGTCATCGACCCGAGGAAGACGATGAGCTTCGAGCCCGACCAGCCGAGGTGGTTGATGCCCGGATCGTTTGGGCAGTAATAATCCTTGCCGTCGCCGCACGAGAATTGCGCTTCTTGCATGAAGTAATTCACGCAATCCTTCTTCGTGAGGTCGCCCGTGAAATCGGCGGACGTCATCTGTCCTTCGGTGACGACGAGATTCGAGCCGTGGCCGCTCTGCGCGTCCCAGGACGAGACCAAAGGCCAGGACGACGCGCCTTCGGAAGGCTGGTAGACGGCGAGCTGCTTCAGGCGGATGGCCTTCATGATGAGGGTCATCTCCTCGTCGAAAGGCGCGAGCGTGGTGCTCGTCGTGTGCTGCTCCTTCATGCAGCAATGCCCGCCCCAGGTATCCGTCCCGTCCTTGTAGGTGCAGGCCGGATCGCCCGCCTCGCGATCGATACGACGCGGCCACCACCCGGGCGCGCCGACATTGGTGAAGGTCATCGTCCCACCTCGCGTGGGTGTGCTCGGCTCCGTGGGGTGCGTGCCCAGGCCTCCGCCGCCGCCGGGGCCCGCGCTCGTCGTCGGCGCCCCGCCGCTCCCGCCGCTCCCTCCGGTGCCTCCTTGGCCACCACCTTCGTCGTCGCGCGCGCTTCCGCAGGCGCTGGCGAGGATCCCGAGAGCAGCGTACACGAACAGCCGAGAGAGCTTCGTCATGGTGGTGTTTCCTTCGGGAGGCGTTTTCCGGGATGGAGATCCTCGTTTCAGAGATCCTCGATCACGATGAATGCGCGCTGGCCGTCGCCCAGGTGCCCGCTGATCCGGTACGTCGATCGGGCCTCGTCGATCGTGATGAGTTTTTCACCCGTGGCGCGAGGGAGCCACTCGTCGCCGTCCCATTCGTAGAAGAGCTCGCCCTGGAGCTCGGCGGCGCCGTTCGGCTCGTCCTGCCGGTAGACCTTGATGCGATAGAGGTTTTCCTTGGGGATCGCGTCGATGTTGCCGGCCAGGTATTCGTCGCGCATCTTTTCGCGGAGCTCCGGCCAGGTGAAGCCCTCGGCGTGGCCGGCGTTGTAGCCCTCGGGGCTGCAGCCCGCGGTGTAGGGTTTGTCGAAGTTGCCGGGCAAGGTGCCGTCCCACTTGGCGACATCGATCATGGCTTTGCCCTTGTGGCCCCAGTACAGATGGCCGGGCGAGCTGATGCTCGCGTATCCCGGCATGAGGGTCTCGGCCATGTAATAGGACTCGTCGCCGGGGAACTGCGTGCGCGTCACCGGCACCGGCTGCTTCGCCTTGTTGATGACGACGCAGCGGAGCTCGTCGTTCCACTCCTGTCGTCCGAGCGGTACGCCCTTCGGGACGTAGACCTTGCCGTCGGTGTCGACGAGAAAGCCGAAACCGATTTCTTGATTGATCTCCCGCGGATTCCATCCCCCGCGGTGGCGCGGCCACGCGGTGTCGGGCGGCGCGAAGAAGAGCAGGCTGACGTCGCCGCCGTTCTTGACGAACCGCCACGTGGGCCGGAAAGCGCCGAAGATGTCGCCGAGGCCGTCGTCGTACCTGGTGAAGTAGCCGTATTCGTACCCAGGAATGACGTGATAGAGGACGGGAAGCGCGCCGAGCTTCTGCACCTCGGCCTCGACATCCATGCCGTTCGCCCATCCCTTGTTCTTTTCGCCGGGCGTATAGGAGACGTTGTCCATGACGCCGGGGATGTACGGGAGCTCGAAATGGCTGTCGGCCACGTAGTACGTCTCGTGCTCCTCGATGGGAAAGTTCTTCTTCCCCTGGACGTGGGAGAGGACGTATTCACACGGCGTGGCGAGGATGACTTTGTACGTCTCGCCTTCGAGCTCGGCCGTCCCGATCGAGCGGACCTCGAAGTCGCCGTTGTCGCAATTGGCACCCTCGACGACGGGCGGCGGCGGGTCGTTGCCGCCGTTCGACGGAGGCGGGGTCGTCGATCCCGAGGAGGTGCCCGTGTTCTCCTTGCTGGAGCAGCCAGTGAGCACGACCAGGAGCGCGAGCGCTGCGGCGCGAGCAGGAGCGAATGGATAGGTCGGTGGTCGCTTCATCCTGTGTTTCTTCTGTGAGGGGTCTTTCCGGACGAGCGTGGTCAAGCGGGCAGGCGTACACGGCTAGTGGGCCCAAACGGATTCGCGAAGTCAAGGGCGATGACGATCAAAAACCGGAATTTACCACCCCAACAAATAACAAAAGTTTTCGGAGCGGCGGCTTACTTCCGTCGTTCCATCTGCAAAATCGTACGAACGTCCATGAGGATGTGTCCGAGCATGTTCCTCCCCGAGCCGTCGCCTCCATCTCCCCAGAATGCGTCGTTGACGGTGTGTTCGACGATGCGAGCAGCGGCGGTGGAGAGGAGAAGCACGGCCAAGTCGTCATGTTGTCGAAACTTCGCTTCCACGGCCCGGCGCATCACGGAAACCTTCACCGATTCCCAATCGGCGCGAAGGCGTTGTTTTCGGTCACGCCCGAGGCGCGCCGCCAGCAGCGGCGTGGATGCGCTGCGAATGCGTTCCTGCACCTTGGCATCGAGAAACTTCTGGGCTTGAAAATAGTGCTCCGACGTCGGCCAGCGTTTCTTGTCCAGGAGGATGGGGTATGGCGCGAAGTTGGAGAACTCGCCATAGGCGTCTTGGACGCTGTAAAAATGGATGACGGGCGTCATGCGCTCGGGATCTCGATGGGGGTTTCGAACGGGCCTCTGCCGCGAGCGCGCAGCGCACGCCGATGGCGGCCAGCAGGTTAGCAGATCCGCGGAGCGGTCAAAAGCGTCTGCGGAAGCCCAGCTCGAAGGGGAAGTAGGCGCGCGCGAGATAGGCGTCGGGACGAGGATACTCCCCCTCCTGGGTCATGTTGCCCATGTAAAAGGCCACGCTCATGCCGCTGCGCAGGAAGAAGTCGGCAACCCGGTTGACCGGAATGGCAACCGAGACGAGCAGCTCGCCGGTCCCGCCCCAGCTCGGGGGGTACAAATCGAAATTGGGTACCCAGGAGTGGCCGATCCCGAGGCCGAGCGTCGCGGCGATGTCCACGCCGCTGCGGGTCGTGCCGCCGAGCGAAAAGAGCCCGAAGATCCCGAGCTCATGTGCAAAGGTCTGCCAGCCCCTGGGCCAGTGGGAGTTCGTGTCCTGGATGTACGCGTAGCGCAGTCCGACGCCCGCGCGAACGAGGCCGAAGCTGCGCATGTAATCGCCCGAGAGCCCGAAGAGCAGTGGTTCGTCGGCGGAGGAGAAGTAATCGCCCCCTCCGTCCGTAAAACCCACGGCCTCGCCGAAGTAAAGGGGCGTGAGGCCGATGGTCGCCGAGAAAGAGTGCTTGCGCGGCTCCGCGCCACGGTCGGGAGCGGGCGGGTCCGCGGCGGACGCATGGATTGCCATCGAAGTCACGAGGAGCGCTGAAGCGAGGGACGTCGAGAAGCGAAGCGTGATCGTCATGCGGGCGGGAAAAGCAATGTCGATGCCACGAGGTTTTCCGCGTTTTCGCAAGGAAGGCACGTGCCTTCGGCGCGGGCGCGCCTTTCGGCGGCGCAGGACACGTGGATCAGGGATGTTGCCGGCCCGCTACATGTTGCCCGCCGTCACACGCTCGGCGAGGCATGGGCATCCCTTGCCGGTCACGCCGGGGCGATGATACCCTCGGCAAATGAATGCCGTGAGCGACTCTGGCCTGTTTGCATGCCCCTGCTGTGGGAAATTCACGCTCCCAGAACTGGGGCACTACGAGATCTGCGGCGAGTGCGACTGGGAGGATGATCCCATCCAGGCCGAGAAGCCGGACTACGAGGGCGGCGCCAATGAGGTGAGCTTGAATCAGGCGAAAAAGAATTATGCCGAGCTGGGGACGAGTGAGCCACCCCGCCGGTCGCGCTCGAGCGCGGGATAGCGTGCGGCAGGCGGTCGGGCCGAGCTCGCGTGCTGGAGCAGCACGGAGCCGGGGCCCACCCATCCGCTGCGCGTGGTAAATTCGAGGAGCGGTCAAAAGCGTCTGCGGAAGCCCAGCTCGAAGGGGATGTAGGCGCGGATGAGGTAGGGTTCGTCCGGAGGCCAGTACCCCTCCGGGACCTCGGGCGCGTTGCCGGTGAAATAGGCCATGCCTCAAGCCGCCGCGCAGGAGGAAGTCGGAAGCCGTGCCGGCCGGAATGGCGACCGAGAGGAGCAGCTCGCCGGTCCCACCCCAGCCCGGGGAATTGTAGCTCCGTACCCAGGTGTGACCGATTCCGAGGCCGAGCGTCGCGGCGAAGTCCACGCCGCTGCGTGTCGTGCCGCCGAGTGAAAAGAGCCCGTTAATCCCGAGCTCGTTTGCGAAGGTCTGCCCGTTGTCCTGGGTGTACGTGTAGCGCAGTCCGACGCCCGCACGTACGAGGCCGAAGCTGCGCATGTAATCGACCGAGAGCCCGGCGAGCAGCGGTTCGTAGGCGTAGACCTCGTTCCCGTACTCGGCCCCTCGATCGTCATAACTTATGCCACCGCCGAAATAAAGGGGCGTCAGGCCGACAGTCACCGACAAGGAGTGCTTGCGCGGCTCCGCGCCGCTGGCGGGCGCGGGCGGGTCCGCGGCGGACGCATGGAGAGCCATCGAAGTCACGAGGAGCGCAGAAGCGAGGGACGTCGAGAAGCGAAGCGTGATCGTCATGCGGACGGGAAGAGCAATGTCGATGCCACGAGGTGATTCGCGGCTTCGCGAGGATGGCGCGGGCCTTCGGCGCAGGACACCTGGATCAGGCATGTTGCCGGCCCGCTACATGTTGCCCGCCGCCACACGCTCGGCCTATCGTCGGCCTGCCACCCATCCGCTGCGTGTAGCAGATTTGCGGAATGGTCAAAAGCGTCTACGGTAGCCCAGCTCGATGGGGATGTAGGCGCGGACGAGGTACGGTTCGTCCGGAGGCCAGTACCCCTCCGGGACCTCGGGCGCGTTGCCGATGAAATAGGCTATGCTCGAGCCGCTGCGTAGGAAGATGTCGGAAGCCTCGGTGACCGGAATGGCGACCGAGACGAGCAGCTCGCCGGTCACACCCCAGCGCGGGGCGTACGAATCGAAGCTCGGCATCCAGCAGTGGCCGATTCCGAGGCCGAACGTCGCGGCGATGTCCACGCCGCTGCGGGTCGTGCCGCCGAGCCCCAGGAGCCCGGAGATCCCGAGCTCGTGTGCGAAGGTCTTCCAAGGCTTGAACCCGCGGGGGCGCGTGTCCTGGGTGTACGTGTAGCGCAGTCCGACGCCCACGCGAACGAGGCCAAAGCTGCGCATGTAATCGCCCGAGAGCCCCTCGAGCAGCGGTTTGGGGGCGGAAAGGCTGAACGCGTTCAAGCCATCATAACCCACAGCATCGGACAAGTAAAAGGGCGTGAGGCCGGCGGTCACCGACAAGGAGTGCTTGCGCGGCTCCGCGTCGGCGGGCGCGGGCGGGTCCGCGGCGGATGCATGGAGAGCCATCGAAGTCACGAGGAGCGCAGAAGCGAGGGACGTCGAAAAGCGAAGCGTGAACGTCATGCGGACGGGAAAAGCAATGTTGATGCCACGACGTTTTTCGCGGCTTCATGAGGAAGGCGCGTGCTGTCGGCGCGGGGGCGCCTTCCGGCGGCAGAGGCCCGTGGATCAGGGATGTTGCCGGCTCTACATGTTGCCCGCCGCCACACGCGGCGGTGTCCGTCCCGAAGAGCAAATAAAGAACGGCCACGATGTGGGAACCCGGCGAAGGGAACCCGAGCCAAAAGCCCCCCGAGCGCAGAGAATTGTGGGGGGAAAACCGCAAAAGAAGCCGCAAGCGTGTCACGAGGCAGTGACACTGTCACGCGTGTGTGACAGTGCGTCGTAACAGCGCAGGGCTATGCAAGGGGAGGGGGCGCCGAGGTCCTGGAAGGTGTTTCGGCGATACCGCGGACGTCAACGGTGCGAGGATCGGGACGCGCGCCGTCGCGACCGGGCATAAGCCATCGCCGCGCCCGCGAGACCCAGAATGCCCGCGGCTCCGGGCGACGAGCCCGGTTCGGCCCGACAAGCACAACCGCTTTCCGTACCGCCGTCGCCTCCGCCGCCGCTGCCGCCGCCGCCGTTACCGCCGCCGTTGCCGCCGCCGCCGTTGCCGCCGCCGCTGCCGCCGGCTCCACCCGAGCCCGCGGGCGACGATGATTCATTGCAGGTCTTCGTGCTCGGATCGCAGGTGTCGCCGCTCGCGCAATCGGCGTCCGTGCGGCAACCGGCGCACTGGAGGTTGCCATTCACGTCCGCGCAGAACGGGGTTTCGCCGCCGCAAGGCGAGCAGGTCGATCCGCAGAACTCGTCCGTGTCGCAAGGCGCGCAGAGCGCCGCTTCATTGCAGTGGTACCCGGCCTCGCAACCGGTCTCACCGGCCTGGTTGATGAACTTCCGCTCGCATTGCTTGCAGACGCCGAGATCCGGGTACGAGGGGTTGCCGTTCAACGTCTGGAAAAACGAGGTCGGCGGGAGAAGCGTGAATCCCGCGTCGTTGAGCTTGACGATGGGCGGCTGGTTGGCCGGTCGCTCGAAGTCCTCGAAATCCCCAACGAAATAGGAGACCTCGAGCGCGGCGTGCTCGGTGATTTGGGTGTAGAGGATCTCGATCGGATAGAGCCCCGGGGTCGAGAAGGTGACCTGGTTCGTCACGCGCCACGTCGCAACCCCTATCTGAGCCGGGCGGACGACGACGGGATAGGCGTTGAATGCCTTGTCGTACACGGTGAGGCTGACGGTGTCGTCCGTGTACAACCCGAAGTGGATGGGCTTGTTCGCGAGGTCGGCCGTGACGTTGAAGAAGCCGCGCATACGCGAGGCGAAGGCCGTCGTCGAGTCGTTGACGAAGAAATCGCACCCGCCCGTCTTGCATGCCCGCAGCGCGGCGTCGATGAAATCGCCGTAGCTCACCTGGAGGCCGGACGCGTTGTTGTTGGACAGATCGAAGACCGAGCGGATCACGTTCTCGACGCGATCGGCCGCGTGCGCGTCGATGAACGTGTCGATCGACTCCGTGTAGTTGCCGGGGTTCGCGAGGTTGAAGTCCGTCACCGGGTTCGTCGCTATCGCCGACGCGGCGCAAAGGCCCGTACCTTCGCCGTCGATGGGATCCGCGACGCCTTCCGGCACGGTGACGGGCTCCGCGCGGGCCACGGCCGGTGCGAGAGCGAGACAGAACAAGGACCCACCAAGTAACCGTTTTACCTGCATGATATCACCATTAAGGATGTGCCGCACTGTGCGTGCACAGTCGGGACCCTAACACGGAAAGAGCGATCAGAGCAAGAATCACGCGGTGGGGGTGCTCCGCAGCACGATTCTCACGCATGCAGGGCAATGCAGGAACGGAGAGGCTTCGAGATTCGCTCTCCTTCTCGCGAGCTACCCGGCGATGTTCGGCACCGCCTCGCGCATGGCCTCCAGGAACACGCGCAGCCGGGCCGGGTAGAAGCGCGCGTAGGGATAGACCAGGTGGACAGGCAGCCGCGGCGCTTCCCACGCGGGGGCCAGGTGCAGAAGTCGCCCCTGCTCCAGATCGTCGTTCACCATCCACGCGGAGACGATTCCGGCCCCCAGCCCCGAAAGGAGCACGTTGCGTAGCGCATACAGGCTATCGGTGCTCAGGCGGGGCCGGATCGCAAAGCGCCGCGTGACGCCGTCGGCCTTTCGCACCAGCGCCACTTCGTTGCGATAATAGGTCTGCAGCGCAAGCCATGGCAGCGCCGCGAGGTCGTCCGGTTGCCGTGGAAGCGGCCGCTCGCGGAACAAGTCCGGCGCAGCGACGACGATGCGCGGCACCTCGGCCAATCGAACGGCCACCACGGAGGGATCGTCCACCGCGCCGACTTGCACGGCGCAATCGATGCCCTCGGCGATGAAATCGGGACGCCGATCGTGGAGCAGCCATTCGACCGTGACCCTCGGATGACGCTTCAGGTACGCCGTCAACGGCGCGATGAGCTGCTGCTGCCCGAATGCGTGCGGGACCAGGACCCGTAGATGGCCTTCCGGCGCGTCCTTGGCTCCGCGCAAGTCGGCGGTCATCGCCTGCCAGCCATCCAGGAGCGTCTTGGCATGCGCGAAGCAGCGCGCGCCATCGTCCGTGAGTTTCATGACGTGGGTGGAGCGCTGCAGCAGCTTGAGGCCCAGGGCGCGCTCGAGCGCCTGCAGGCGCCGGCTCACGGTGGGCTGGCTGGTCCCCAGTTGCGCGGCTGCGGCCGAGAGGCTGCCGGTTTCGACGATGCGCACGAAGGTCTGCATCAGGCCGATCCGGTCCATCCCGGTCATGTCTGGGTTGGTCATACATCGAGCGTATATCAAGTCTGCGCCCGAGGCAGCTACCACGTCTTCGGAGCGGCTTGTACGATGGCCTCAGGTCAACCGAAGAGGCGTCCCCCATGGCAACCATTCAGATCACGCATGTCACCGCCGCCGTCCCCGCCCAGGCCGGGCTCTCCCGTTCGCTGGTGCTTCTGCTGGCCACCGGCGCCGGGCTGAGCGTCGCGTCGCTCTACTACAGTCAGCCGATGCTGGGGGTGCTCGGCCCGGACCTTCACGCCGGCGATCGGCTTCTGGGCCTGGTGCCCACGTCGACGCAGCTGGGTTATGCGCTGGGGATTTGGCTGCTCGCCCCGCTCGGGGACCGCTATGATCGGCGCAGCATCATCCTGGTCAAGGCCGCGCTGCTTTCGCTTGCGCTGCTGATCTGCGGCTTCGCCCCGGGGATTGGCTGGTTGCTCGGGGCCGGCTTGGCCGTCGGGCTGACCGCGACGCTGGCGCAGGACATCGTGCCCGCCGCCGCGACGCTGGCGCCGGAATCGCAGCGCGGAAAGGTCGTGGGAACGGTCATGACCGGCCTGCTTTTGGGCATCCTGCTGTCGCGCGTGGTCAGCGGCTTCGTGGCCGAGCATTGGGGCTGGCGCGCCGTGTATATCGCCGCCGCGGGCGCCATTGCGTTGATCGGCGTGGTCGCCTGGCAGGGATTGCCGCGCTTTCAGCCCACGACCCAGCTCGGCTATCGCGCCTTGATGGGTTCGCTGGTCGCGCTGTGGCGCCGTTACCCGGCATTACGACAGGCGACGCTCGCGCAGGGATTGCTGGCGCTCGGTTTTGGTGGATTCTGGTCGACGCTGGCGGTCATGCTGCACGGTAGCTTTCACCTGGGCAGCGCCGCCGCCGGCGCTTTCGGGCTGGCCGGCGCGGCCGGCGCGCTGGCCGCACCGCTGGCCGGGCGTCTGGCCGACCGACGTGGGCCGGAGCTCGTCACGCGCCTCGGCGCAGGGCTGACCGCGGTGTCGTTCGCGACCATGGTGCTTTCACCCCTGCTGCCGCCCTCGGCGCAACTGGGCCTGATCGTCGTCGCCGCGATCGGCTTCGATTTCGGCGTCCAGGCAACGCTGGTCGCACACCAGACCCTGGTTTATGGCATCGAGCCCGGCGCGCGCAGCCGCCTGAACGCGCTGCTGTTCACCGGGATGTTCATTGGCATGGCCGCGGGCGCCGCGCTCGGCAGTCTGGCGCTGGCGCAATGGGGCTGGATGGGCGTCGTCGGGCTGGCGACGGCGACTTCGACCGCCGCGCTGGTCGTGCGGATGGTACGTCGAACGGCGACGGCGTGAGCGATGCACTTTCGCCCGGCACACCGTGAACCCCCATTCATAGTAGGACATCGTTGGAGAGCATTCTCCGCGGCACGGATTGTTGGCACGCTGCATGCACGGCGCCGGGCCCGCTTCCTTCCAGGAGGATAAACGTGCGTGCATTTTCGTGGATGCTGGTGACCCTGCTCATCGCCGGGTGCAGCGATCAGGCAACGAACGATCAACCGAATACGAGCTACGGCCCGGGCGGATGCCCGCTGGTCACGTTCGGCGAGGGCATGGACGAGAGCGCGGTGAACGGTATCGTCGCGGATGCGAGCGGCGTCTACTGGACCCGCGACGACTCGGTGTGGCGAGCGGATCCGGGCGGCGCCTCGCCGAAGCGCCTCGCGCAGGGGTTCACGCTGGCCTACACGCTGGCCATGGATGACGAGGCGCTCTACGTCGTGGATTACGCCGAGAAGCTCGTGCGAATGAACAAGGACGGCAGCGGGGCGGTGGTCCTCGCGCAGGATGCGATCAGCGCGGTCGCGGTGGATGAGAGCAGTGTCTATTTCACGTCCACGGCAGGCCTCTTCCGGACGCCCAAGGATACCTCCAAGGTCGAATCCCTCGCGTCGATTTCGAACCCGGATTCCATTGCGGTCGACGACGCATACGTCTACGTGCGCACCATCGGCAACGTGGACGATCCCTCGGGCCGTACCGTGCGCGTGCCCAAGGCAGGAGGCCCGATCGAGGAGATCGCGCCGCCCACCACCGTCGCATACCACTATTTTTCCCACGAACTCGAGGTGGACGGGACGAACGTCTACTGGGTCGAGCCCTCGGCCGGTACGCTGATGAAGGCCCCCAAGGTGGGCGGCGCGCCGGCCGTGCTCGCCAAGGACCTCGCCGATCCCGTGAGCCTCACGCTGGATGGCAAACACGTCTACGTCACGCTGCGCAGCAAGGATGGCGGCTCGGACGACGAGCGCGGCGTGATTCGTGTACCCAAGGAGGGCGGCGACGTGGCCGACGTGGCGCGCGGCCCGCAGATCAGCGCGTACGACGTGGCGGTCGATGCCACGCACGTGTACTGGACCGCCCGGGTCGTGGGCGCGGGCGTCACCATGAGCTGCAAATGATACGCGACGAGAGCTGGCTCGATTCTACCCGCGCGCGGCTCAGAAATCGAAGAAGGGAATGCCCGCGGAGGTGAGGATCCGGTGGATGAAGACCCCGATTCCAGCGGAGCCCGTCCCGTAGTCGGTGGAGACGCGGAGCAACTCCTCGCCAGGAAAGACGATTCCCCCCGGCCTCTCGAGCGCGAACAGCATGATCCGGGTGACGAACCGGCGTGCCTCTTCGAGGAAAGCCTCGTCACGCGTCGCCCGGTACATGTCCACGAAGAAGTTCCCGAGCCCCGCCATGCCGCAGAGATTTCCCGGGAAGACGGTGTATTTGTCTTCCAGGTATCGGGCTATCCTGCGGGCCGCCGAGAGGTACCGCTCGTCCCCCAGCACCTCGTGGAAGCGCAGCGCGACGCTGCCGATTCCCGCGCTGCCGCTCCGCCAGTAGGGCGAGAACACCGGCTCCCCGGCAGCACGGCGAAACATCATTTGCCCCTGTCGTTCTTCGGCGCTCGCCAATTCGAAGTCCAGGAGCCCTGTGGCATACTCCAGGTGCTCCGCCCGCCTCGTCGCGAGGTGGAGACGTAGCAGGAAGTAGCCGATGCCGGAAGCGCCGTGCGCGATGCCGTGGTAGACATGGCCCGCGTTGACGTAGCAATATCCTCCCAAGGCCTGCTGGAGCTTCGGCTCGATGGCAAGGAACGCGTCGACCGCGTTCGCGAGGTACGCCTCGTCGCCCAGCCGCTCGAAGAAAAAGAGGTTGGCGAGGCCATGACCAGCCGCGCCGTAAAACATGTCGGCACTCTCGAACCGGATCGGGGAGCGCGCGGCGACGCGCATGAGAGCTTCGCCTTCACGGAGCATTCCGAGTTCGAGGAACGCCCACGCGATCCCCGCCGTGCCGACATACAGCCCGGACGGGTAGTGGTCGTTATCGACGCGCTGCGCCTCGGCCGAAAGCGCCTCGCGCATCTCCGCTGGCACCTCGCCGGTCACGCGCTGGAGGGCGCAGGCGATGCCGGACGCGCCGTAGGCGGCGCTCAGTGCGTTCGTCGTGAAACGCCGGTAGTCCGTCGGCAGATCCAGCGGATCCTTTGTGGAAATCTTCTCCCCAATGTAGTTCGCAATGTCGGAGACGATCCGGCGGAGAGCGTCGTCCTGCGGGACATGCGGTGCTCGTCGCGCCACTGCGATGTCAGCGAGGCTGCGCTTGGCTTCGTCCATCAACGCGTCGATCCTCTCGGGCTGTTCACCCACACCGAGGATGAGCTGGACAATCGGGTCGGGGAGCCCTTTCTCGTGCGCGACGTGCTCGAGCATGGGCCGCCGGCGCTCGGGCGCGAGCGCGAAGAAGGGGGTCACTGGATAAAGCAGATCCCCGAGGAGGCGGCTCAGCGCCCGATGGTCGGCAGCGATCGTCGGGGGCTTGCCCGACCGTCGTTGATCTTCCCCGAAGCCGGGGGTGTACACGTAAATGATGGGGCCCTCGTTCCCGCCGCGCTCGGCGTAGGCGCTCTCGAAATCCACGAACATGACCGTCCGCTCGGTCGGATCGAATAGGACATTCTGCCGCGCCAGATCCTGGATCGCGACACCCCGCGAATGGATGGCTCGAACGCCGGCGATGAGCCGTTCGGAGATCCCGAGAAAATCCGCGCAGTACCGCTTCACGTCGGCGACGGTGGTCCCCGTCGTGAGCAAAATCGAGGTGCCCTCGTTGGATGCCATGTGAGTAGACAGAGGCCTCGCCTGCGCGAGCTCCATGACCAGGAAGCTATTTTCCCACTCCATGAAGAAGTCGAGCGCCCTCGGCGTCACGCCCGTGTTCTCCAGCAATCGCAGGATCTCGTATTCGTTCTTCAGGCCATCGGCAGCGTCGTGGGGGTTCGTCCTGCCGCGGTTCACGAAAGGGCGTCCCTCCTTGACCACGACCTCTGCGCCTGTCTCGAGGTCGGTGCATCGATAGACTCCTCCCTTGCTCGAGACGCTCATCGCGTGGGTTGCTCGGTAGCGGCCTTTGAGGATGGGCTCGGCGCTGTCGCTCGCGGAGGTCGGGAAGGGATCGGCGATTCCGTCGGGCAGCGAGAAATAGGGCAACCGCTGATCTCGGATCTGCCGGCCGTCCGCCGTCGCGAAAAACGGTTCCATCTCGCCGTACGTGCTCACGCGGAGCGTGCTCCTGAATGCGCCGTAGCGATAGAACAGGACCTTGCTGCCCTCGTACCGCTTGTCGGAGAGGATATAGGGCCCTGCAAAGCCCTTCGTGACCTCGTGAAGGCGCTGCATCAACGTACGGAAACGGTCGAGGTCGGCGGGGTATACCGTGATGAACTTGCCGCACGATCCTCGGTCCCGGCCGCTGGAGTTGTTGAGATCGAGCATGGCCCGATCGGCGAGGAACTTGAACGCGGCGCCTTCTGCCGTGAGGATGGGCACGACCGTCGCGAGGAGGGCCCTCGCGTTTTCGTCCGTCGCGGAGAGGTGAATCTTGAAACCCGCCTCCGGCGTCCGGTCGATCGGCGGCCTGACCCTGCACCAGATCCCGACACCGTCGTCCAGGATCCAGCCGGGCGGCAGCAATTCCTTCACCAGCGCCTGGAAGTCGGCCGTCGTCGATTGATATCGTTCGAGGCTCGAGTACTCCTCCGGGTGGTTGAACGTGAAGAGGATCAGATTGTGTCTCGCTCTCCGCTCGATATCCGACATGTCCCGCCCTCCTCGTGAAACACACGAGTTCATGGCGGCCTGCGCGCAGCGACACGAGAGCTGCCGCAGGCCGCCATGAAGCTAAAAAAGACGATTCGGCCGTGTCTGCGGAAGCTTGCTTCGATAGCCTGGAAACGTCAGCTGGGGCGGACGCAGGCGATGATGCTGCTAATGACCGAGAAGCACATTTCGGGGTTATCGTGGCGGTCGACGGAGATCTTCTGCAACGCGAGGACGTTGTTCATGGCCGTATCCCTCCAGAATGGACGGAGCCCCGTTGGCCCGTCATCGACGGCTATGGTGCCGCCGTCCCGATCCCGGGAGCCTCGGACCAGGTGGTGACGCAGTGGGGCGTGGATGTTGTCGGGATGGAAGAGCCTCAGGACATGGAGAGGCGCCGGAGCGTACCGGATCCCTTGCACCGATCGGCTCGGGTCATTCGTGTGGCATGACCCCTGACGACGCGACGACCGGTGGGCTCGCCGAGCGTAATGGCCGGACGAACCTCGAGCGTCCACGTGTATGCGAACACGGCCACGCCGATGATGGTCGCGCCATCCCGCGCCACGAGGATTCGGCCGCGCCGCGCGTCGTCAGCATGCCGTGGACCGCGCCCGAGAGTCGATCCGGCGCGAGAACGACGTCGTGCTCGGCGAGCTGTCGTGCGAGGAGACGCACTACGTCTGCGTGATCGACAGGGCGCGCATCTTCGATGGTCACGTCGGGGAGGGGAGCCATTCCGGAATGGTTAACAGGTCCCCGGCCTGGCTGGCTCGAGATGTGCGAAGCTCCTCCCGTGCCTCGCATCGCGCTCATCTCCGATCTCGACCGCGCCTTCGACCCCCACGCCGACCCTCGGAACGTGGCCATGATCAAGCGCCGCCACGCCTTCTGGACCGAGCTCGCCCGCCTGCGATGCTGGGACATCGCCATCCGTCACGCGAACGCGCTGGACGATGCCTCGGGCGACGTGCGCGGCAGCGTGTGCTGGATCGATCTGCCCATGCTGCCGCGCGAGAACTACCGGACCGTCTTCGATCGCGCCTTCGCCCTTCTGCCCGCGTGTGTCCTCGACCCTCCCGACGATGTGGAGCGCGTCCTCGGGCTCGATCGCTCGTACCCGGTCCTCGTGCGCGCCGGCATTCCCACGCCGCGGACGGCCTTTCTGCCGGTGGACGACGCGTGCGCCGCGGCCATCGATTCGCCGGCGGCCGTGCGCAGCTCGTTGACCGAGGCGATCTACAATGCCCTCTTCGATGCGGAGATCGAGCCGCATGAAGGCATCTTCATTCGTGGCTTCTACACTTCGACCAAGTCGACCAACCCGGAGCATTACTTCGGCAGCAACCAGGCGGACATCGAGGCTACCGTGTTCGAGGTGATCCGCCGCCTGCGCGTGTCCCTCGACGTCGGCGGCCTCGCATTGCGCGAGCACCTCGAGCTCGAGCGAATCGAGCTGCCTGCGCTCCCGGGTGCGCGTGATGCCGTGCGTGTACCCCTCGAGGTGCGGCTCACGGTGCTGTGCGGTCGCGTCCTGATGGCCAGTTATCATGGCCCGTTCGAGGTCCTCGCCGACGAACCACGGCGCGCCCTCGAAAGCGCGCTCGCCGATCGCCGCGAGATCATTGTCGACGCCGTGCGTTCGCTCGCGCCGGCCTTGCTCGCGGCGGATTTTCCGCCGAGCTACGTGGCGGATCTCGCCTTCGTCCGAGGTGGGGGGCCGGTGGTGCTCGAGCTCAACCCGCTTTATGCCGCGGGCTACAACGTGCCCGCCGCGCACGCCTTGGTCGTCGCGGCACGGGGCGCCGATCTGGCGCGTCGTGCTGGCTACGCCGCGTCGACGTGGCCCGAGATCCTCGACACCGCAGCGGAGCTCGTCGGCGCGCGTGTCGAGCAGAGCCCGGCGGTTTGGCTGCTCGATGACCCGTGAGAATCAGTCGAACCCGCCGAAGTCGTCGCCTCCGAAGTCGCCGCCCCCGAAGTCGCCGCCCCCGAAATCGTCGCCTCCGGCGTCATCGTGGCCAACGTCCCCGCCGTCGCCCGTATCCGTGGAATTGGCCTCCGCGAGCCCAGGGTTTTGCGAGACGTCCGCGGCAGACCCGACGTGCGCTCCGGACGGGTTCACCACGTGGATCATCGGCGCGTGCATCATGTGCATGAACGACGAGATCAGCATGACGTCGAGCATCATCCCCATCGGGCTCGGGTAATACCGGGCGTAAGGGTCGTAGGCAGGGTTCGACGGTTCGAGCTTCGCCTCCTGCTCCGGCTCGCGCGACGGCCGCACGACGAGCGCCTCGGCGCGCTTTTGCGAGATGATCGCCTCGGGCATCGTGGCCCGCAAGGCGCCTTCGAGGCGCGTGACGAACGATTCGAACTGGAGCCGCGCGCTTTCCAGGCGCGTGCTGTCCGTGACGAGCGGCGCGACACGATTTCGGTATTCCTCCGCGGACTCGCCGCGCCTGGGTTCGAGCTCCTGGATGCGCCCGCCAATCGAGACGTACGCCGAAGGCTCTCCCGCGTGGTGCTCGGTGAACGCTCGTGTCTCCACGAGCAGGTGCAAGCCCGCCTCCTCGTGCTCGAGCGCCAGCCGGAGCTCGCGGAATCCACTGCCGAACAGCGATGTGTGTTCCGACATCGCGATCATGAGATCCGGCAAATCTCCTGCTTTGCTGTCCGTGTCCTGGAAAACGACGGTATCGTCGACCACGAGCGACACGGCGTTGTCGAACCCCAGGCTCACGAGCGCGCGCTTGATCGCGTCGACGAGCGAGCTCGCCTCGAACGCCACGCGTACGCGGTCCGTGGCGAGGTCCGGCGAGCCGCCGAGCCGTTGCTTGATTTTCTCCCAGATGCTCGGCTCCCGATGGATGACCTCGCCCCGGAGCGTCACGTGGATCTGTCCGACGAGCCTCATGGGGAGAAGTCTAGGCACGAATCACGAGCCGTCACGCGGCGTCTGCACCTGGCGACCGAGGGTGCTCGGCGCGACGTTTCGCCCGCACCTCACCGATCCCGGAAGATCGCCACCGACGCGACCCCGTCCGCCCCCATGTATCCGCGGTACATCCCCTTCGAATTGAACGGCATGGCCACGTTTCCCTGCGCGTCCATGGCGATGATGCCTCCCTCGCCCCCGGCCTTCACCAGGATGTCCATCACCACCCGATCCGCCGCCGCCCCGAGCCCCATTCCCGAATATTCGACCCGCGCGCACACGTCGCGGGCCACCGTGTACCGGATGAAGTATTCCCCGTGCCCCGTCGCCGACACCGCGCAGCCTTCGTCCGCGTACGTCCCCGCCCCGATGATCGGTGAATCCCCGACGCGCCCGAATCGCTTGTTCGTCATCCCGCCCGTCGACGTCCCCGCTGCGAGGTGGCCCGCCTGATCGAGCGCCACCGCGCCGACCGTGCCGAATTTGTATTCACGCCCGGCGGGGCTCTCCCAGAAGCTCTGCGGTTTGCCCTGCGGCGGAGGCGGAGGCGCCTTTTTCTCCGCCGCGAGGGCGCGCTGGAGCGCCTGCCATCGCTCCTCCGTGTAGAAATAACTCTCCGGCACGAGCGCGAGCCCCTCTTGCTCGGCGAAGCGCTCGGCGCCCTCGCCAATCATCATCACGTGCGGCGATTTTCCCATCACGGCTCGCGCGAGCGCGATCGGGTTTCGCACGTGGCGCAGCCCGGCCACCGCGCCCGCTTCGCGCGTGTGGCCGTTCATGAGGGCCGCGTCGAGCTCGTTCGTGCCCTCGTGCGTGAAGACCGCGCCCTTGCCAGCATTGAAGAGAGGTGAATCCTCGAGGATGCGGATGGCCGCCGTGACTGCATCCAGGCTGCTGCCCCCCTTCGCGAGGAGCCCGTGCCCCGCCTCGAGCGACGCCGCGAGGACCGCGCGCATTTCGGCCTCGCGCTCGGGGGAGAGCGAGGCGCGATCGAGGACGCCCGCGCCTCCGTGAATGACGAGCCCCCAGCGAGGCGCGGGGCGGGGGGCGTCGGTCGTTTCGACGTCCGGGCGGGGATTCGGCAAAGCCGACGAGCAGCCGAGCGAAGGGAACAGGGCGCCCAGGGCAATGGTCGCGAGGACGCGGGGGCAAACAGCAGGCATGCACGGGTCTACACCATTCCCTACATGTATGCAGCCATGGATCGGCCGGCCCGCGAGAGGGCCGGGACACGAATGCCTCGGTTTTTCCAATGTGTATGGGAGGGGACCTCGCTTGACCCGGCTCCCACGCCCGTGCAATTTTTCTCCGAAGGGTCCGCCGGCGAGCGGGCAAGGAGGGGTGGAGTCCTGACTTCTTGACGTTGCGCACGACGTTTCTCGGCCTGAGCCTCTCGGCGATGCTCCCCACCGCGGCGAGCGCGGCGCCCCCGCAGCCATGTGCGCCGGCGCGCGTCGGGGCAAACGTCTCTGCCCAGCCCGAGGCATGGCGACGCGCGGTCGAGGACCTGGTCGCGGCGACCGGCGAACCGGGGCAGCCCTGGAGCTGCGTGGGCGGCGAGGTCGATCTGGTCGTCGGCGTGGACGTGGCGCAGGTCACCGTGGTCGACGCGGACGGGCATGCCGTCACGCGCGAGGTCGAGTCGCCGGACGACGTCGGGCCGCTCGGCGAGGCGCTCCTCGCCAAGCCGCTTCCTCCGAGCCCCGAGACACCTCCCACGTCGCAGAAGGATCCGCAGCCGCGTGAGCCGCGTGTGCTCTTGAGCGCCGCCGTCGGGCCACGGTACGCGGGGCCGGCGCACCGGATCTGGGGCGGGCTGACCCTCTCGGCAGCGGTGCCCTTCCGGTCGTGGGGGGGTGGTGTTTGGATCCGTCAAGATGGTTTTTCGATGCCATTGGTCGAGGGGCTGCCGCAGACGGCGGAGTTATGCATCGGCGCCTCGGCATTTCGCACTTTCACCGTGGGATCCGTCGAGCTCAGGCCCGCGCTCCGGCCTTCCCTCGCGGTGGTGTCGAGCGTGGTGCCGGAGGAGGAGCTCGAAGGCGACAAGAAGTTCGACCAGGATACGCGTGTCTATTTCCGGCTCGGCCTGGAGGCCCAGGTCGTCGTGCCGATCACCGGCGCGTTCCGTGCCGTGATCGCCGTCGACGGCGAAGTCGCGCCGAGCGGGCGGGCGTGGGCGTCGGTGCCTTTCCCGGGCTACACGGTCGGCCTCGGGGTCGGGCTCGAGGTGGCGATTCCATGACGACGCTCGCCCCCAAGCGTTTGTCGAATGCCCCCGCTCTCAGCGACGCGGAGCTGCTCGTTGCGATCGCCCAGGGCGAGCTCGGGCCGCTGGGCATTCTCTTCGATCGTTACCACGAACCCGTGCGCCAGTTCCTCCTGCGTGCCGCGCCAAACGCCTCGGATGTCGACGATCTCGTGCAGGAGACGTTTCTCACGGCGACCCGCGCGGCCGCCTCGTTCGACGGGCGTGCCTCGGCATTGCCCTTTTTGATGGGCATCGCCGTGCAGCTCCTCCGGCGGCGCAAGCGCACGTTCGCGCGGCTGCGCGCGCTCTACGATACGTTTTGCGCGGCCCCCACGGCGTCCCGGCCGAGCCCGGAGGAGCACGTGAACCAGGCCGAGGAGGAGGCGCTCCTGCAGGCGGCCATCGCGCGCCTCTCCGACGAGAAGCGGATCGTGCTGGTGATGGTCGAATACAATGGCATGTCCGGTCCCGAGGTGGCGCGGATCCTGGGCACGCCGGTCGGCACGGTCTGGCGGCGCCTGCACGAGGCGCGGGCCGAGCTTCGGCGAACGCTGGAAAGGGGGATGCGATGACGTCTACGGGCTGCCCGTGGATGAATCTCGTGGAGGCCCTGCGTGACGGGCGGCTCGGTCCGCAGGAGGCGGCGTCGATGGAGCGCCATCTCAAAGGCTGCGCCGTGTGCACGAGCCTCGCGCGCGATCTCCATCGAATCGGAGATGCCGTGCGCGCGCCACGCGAGCGGGCGACGCCGCTTTCGCACCAGCGGGCGCGCGTGGGCCTCCTCGAGCGCGCGACGGCGCTCCCGACCCCGGGTGCCTCGTTCGAGAAGGCGCGGCTCCTGCTCGCGGCGGCGACGCTGACCATCGCGGTGGCGCTCGGCTTTTTCGGTGGGAAGTGGAGCGCCGCGACGAGCCGGATCGAAGTCGCGCAGCACATGAGCGCGCCGCCGCGCCTTCGAGGCGCGTCCGAGCCGCAGTTGCGCCCATCGGACGACGCACGCTTCACGCGCAATCGAAGCGCGGGCCTCGACGAGGTGATCCTCGAGGACGGCGCGCTCGACGTGGCGCGCAACCAGCTCGGCGCGGGGGAGCGGTTCGTCGTGCGCACGAAAGACGCGCAAATCGAGGTCCGCGCGACCGCATTTCGGGTCGAGGCAAAGGAAGGCCGGATCCGCAGCGTGGCCGTGGAGCAAGGCACGGCCGAGGTCCAGTATGCGGGATTCACGGCGGTGATTCCCGCGGGTGGATCCTGGCGGGCGACGGACGAGGCGTTCGAAAAGGAAAAACCCGTGGAGAAGGCCGCGCCGGACACCACGTCGTCCGCGGTCGTCCCGAGCGCGCCTGCAAAAGAAAAAACGTCGTCGCGCGCCGCGGTCGTGCGCGGAAACGGGTGGACGAACGAGCGCTCCCCGGAAGCCGTGAGCGAATCCGCCTCGGAAGAGAGCCCCGAGGCTGCGACGCCGCCTTCCGCGCCCACCTTCGTGCCTCCGCCGCCCGCGCGTGTCCCATCGGCCGCGTCGCGCGCGTTTGCCGACGCGATGGATTCACTTCGTCGGGGCGATTACGCCGACGGCGCCGAGAAGTTCGAGCGGTTCGTCTCGACGTACCCGGCGGATGCGCGGGCCGATGAGGCGGATTATCTGCGAGCCGTCGCGCTCCAGCGCGCCGGCCGTACCGCCGAGGCCGTCGCCGTCGCCAAGCAATACCTCGCCACGCGGCCCAAGGGAGCGCATCGCGCCGACGCGCAACGCATGGCAGGAAACTGACGCGGCTTTGGGCGAAGGGTTGGGCGCGGAGCGGGCAAGGAGGTGGCAGGGGGAGACGGACGAGGCGACCCACATGTCGAGCAAGCGCCCTGAAGGTCATCCACTCTGCCCGCTGGTTCGTGGTCCAAATGCATGGGCTCGTCGGAGGGATCGGACGGCTCGTCGGATCGAAGTCCCTGGGCGCCGGTCGCGCGTGCATCTTGCGCGCCGAGAACCTCGCCGGACCACCCCCATGAAATCGAACGTGCCTGGCTGCGCCGCTGCCAAGGATCGAGGAGAGCCGTGAGAGAACGCCCGCAAACGATTCGCCCCGCCACCGGCAAGCTCGCCGTATTGCTTCCCGGCCTCGGCGCCGTGGCCACCACCTTCATCGCCGGTGTGCTGCTCGCCCGCAAGGGGCTCGAAAAGCCGATCGGCTCGCTCACGCAAATGGGCACCATTCGCCTCGGCAAGCGCACCGAGAACCGCTCCCCGCTCGTCCGCGAGGCCGTCCCCTTGGCGTCGCTCGACGACCTCGTGTTCGGTGCCTGGGACATCTTCCCCGACAATGCGCTCGAGGTCGCGCGACACGCGGAAGTGCTCGAGGCGCGGCACATCGACGCAGTCGCCGCGGAGCTCGCGCAGATCGAGCCCATGCGCGGCGCCTTCTATCCGGAGTACGTGCGCCGCCTCCACGGCACGCACGTCAAGGCGGCCCGGTCCAAGGCGGAGATGGTCGAAGAGGTCCGCGAAGACATCCGCGGGTTCATTCGACGCCATGGGGCCGAGCGCGCCGTGGCGATCTGGTGCGGCAGCACGGAGGTCTTCATCGCCCCCGGCGCGGTGCACCAGAGCATTGCGGCGTTCGAGGCGGGCCTCGCCGCGGACGATCCGAGCATTTCGAGCTCCCAGATCTATGCCTGGGCCTGCCTCAAGGAGCGGGTCCCCTTCGCCAACGGGGCGCCGAACCTCTGCGTCGATTTCCCCGCCGCCTGGCAGCTCGCGCGCGAGATGGGCGTGCCCATCGCGGGCAAGGATTTCAAGACGGGACAAACCCTGATGAAGACCATCCTCGCCCCGGGGCTCAAGGCCCGCAGCTTGGGATTGCAGGGGTGGTTCTCCACCAACATCCTCGGCAATCGCGACGGCGAGGTGCTCGACGACCCGAACAGCTTCAAGACGAAGGAGGTCTCCAAGCTCGGCGTGCTCGAGCAGATCCTCGAGCCCCCTCGTTATCCGGACCTTTATGGCCAGATCTACCACAAGGTCCGTATCGAGTTTTACCCGCCGCGCGGCGATGCCAAGGAGGGCTGGGACAACCTCGATATCTTCGGGTGGCTCGGCTACCCGATGCAGATCAAGGTCAACTTCCTCTGTCGGGACTCGATCCTCGCGGCGCCCATCGTGCTCGATCTGGCGCTCTTGCTCGACCTCGCGGCGCGCGCGTCGATGCGCGGGACGCAGGAGTGGCTGAGCTTCTATTTCAAGAGCCCGATGACGGCGCCGGAGCTCTATCCGGAGCACGACCTCTTCATCCAATCGATGAAGCTCAAGAACACGCTGCGGTGGATGATCGGCGAGGAGCTCATCACCCACCTCGGCAACGAGTACTACGACTGATTTCATCGGCGACGTGGCGAGGCGAGCGATGAAGCTGCGGCCGACGGGCGACGGGAGCACGTGGGCGTGGGCGTCCCTCGGAGGCGCCCCGCTCCTGCTCCTCGTGATCCATACGACGCTGGGGCTCCGGCCCGAGCATTTCGTTTTCGTGGGCATGTTCGTGGTCCTCGCCTGGACCGGGCCGCGCGCGCGGCGCTTCGCGGCCATCGCCGCGCCGTTCGTGCTCACGGGGCTCGCCTACGACTTCCTGCGCCTGTTCATCCACCTGCGCGGGGAGGTCCACGTGGCCGATCTCCTCGAGGCCGAGCGCGCGCTCTTCGGCGTGAGCACGAGCGCGGGAAAGGTGCCGATCTCGGAGATCGTCGCGCACGCGACGCACCCGGCGCTCGATGCGCTCACCGGCGTCGTTTACCTCCTCTACTTGATCCAGGTCTTCGCGGTCGGGGCGTATCTGTACTTCCGCGATCAGGAGCGCATGCAGCAGCTTTCGTGGAGCTTCGCGGCCGCGAGCCTGCTCGGCTGGATCATCTGGATCGTCTGGCCGGCGGCGCCGCCCTGGTACGTCGACCTTTACGGCGCAGGTCCGGCCGTGCTCGACGCGCCCTCGAATCCCGCCGGCGGGGCGCGCTTCGACGCCCTGTTCGGGGTCCACATCTTCCACGCGTTTTATGCCCGCAGCTCCAACGTGTTCGGGGCCATGCCCTCGTTGCACGTGGGGTATGCCGTGCTGCCCGCGCTCGCCGCGTGGTCGCTCGGCGGCCGTCTGCGCGTGTTCACCATGGCCTGGGCCGCGGTCATGGCGTTCTCCGCCATGTACCTGCGGCACCATTACATCCTCGACATCCTCGCCGGCGCCGCGGTGGCCTTCGCCGCCCATCGCGCGGTCCTCTTCGCGCAACGCGCGCTGCTCGATCCGGCGCCGCGCAAGGGCGGCGCCTCCCCGGAGGTCTCGGTATGAACCCGCTCTCCGACTTGCTTACCGGCAGCCTCTCGACCGCCCAGCGCATCTGGACGGCGGCCGCGCCTGCGCTGCTGCTCATCGCGTACGTGCTGATCGGCATCGCCGCCTATGCGGTGCGCACCCTGGCCTTCGGTCGCTTCCACGACGAGGAGGCCGACGGCCGCGGGCTCGGCGGGCTCACCACCGCGCGCGCGCGCCACTTCTTCGCCTGGCTGATGCGCCCGCTCTGGCAGGGGCTCGCCGCCGCCGGCGTGCCTCCCAACGCCATCACCACGCTGGCGGTGGGCCTCGCGGCGGGCGCGGGGGTCGCCATCGCGGCGGGGCGCTTCGCCCTCGGCGGGTGGCTCTACGTCAGCGCGGGCGCGCTCGATTACCTGGACGGGCGGGTCGCGCGCGCCACCGGGCAGGCCTCGCCGAGCGGAGCTGCGCTCGACTCGGTGCTCGATCGTTACTGCGAGTCGGCCGTGCTCGTGGGCCTCGCCTGGTACTACCGCGAGAGCTGGGTGCTCTTGCCCTGCTTGTTCGCGCTCACCGGCTCGCTCTTCGTCCCCTACGTGCGCGCCCGCGGCGAGGCGCTCGGCGCCACCATGAAGGACGTGGGCTTCATGCAGCGCGCCGAGCGCATCCTCGTGCTCGGCCTCTCGGTCGCGCTGAGCCCCATCCTGGAGGCCATCGTCTCGCCGGAGGACCCGCGCCCGCCGCACTGGATCGCGGCCGCAGGCGTCACCCTCATCGCGCTCACCTCGCACGCCACCGCGTTCCAGCGGCTCGCTTTCCTGGTCCGCGCGCTCAGTGGCAAGCTGCCACGCGACGACCGCCGGGCGTTGCCGCGCGCCATCGCCGTGAGCGCGCTTGCCACGGCGCTCGACTTCGTGGTGGTGCAGGTGCTCGTGATCGGGACCGGCGCGCCGCCGCCGCTCGCCACGGGCGCGGGCTGCGTGGCGGGCGGGGTCGTGGCCTTCACGCTCTCGCGTGCGTGGGCCTTCGAGGCCACCGCCGGCCCGCGGGCCAGCCAGGCCGGGCGCTTCCTGTTCGTCTCCGGTTCGAGCGCCGCCCTCAACGCCGGCGGCGTCGCCGTGCTCCTCCTCTTGCCCGCCATGGACGACCGCCTCGCCTGGGCCCTCACGCGCCTCGTCGTCTTCGCGACCTGGAACTACCCCCTGCTGCGCAACCACGTGTTCCCGGCCGCGCCCGCTGTGAACGACGCGAACGACGCGGTCCCCCTGAGCGGCCCGAGGGAGCGTGATGTCAGCCGCGCCTGATCACGACGGCGACGCGCGCCTCGGCTCCGTGCCCGCCGCCATCCGCGCCGCCCTCGCGCGCGTGGCGGTCTTTGCCTTTCGACATGCCGCCCTCGCCATCGTGCTCGTGGCCCTCGCCGCCGCGCTGGGCACCTGGTCCGCTGGAAGGCTCAAGCTCGACCCCGACATCACCCAGCTCCTGCCGCCGAGCTACCCGAGCGTGCAGGGCATCGAGGCGCTGCGAGCGCGCTTCGGCGGGGTGGGGTACGTGGTCTTGCTGGTCGAGGGCGGGGATCGGGCCGCGCGGCGGCGCTTCGCGGACGAGATCGCGCCCCGCCTCGAGAAGCTCGAGACGGTGCAGTACGTCGACCACCGCTTCCCGGCGGAGTTTTTCGAAGACCGCGGCCTCTACTTCGCGGACCCGGCCGACCTCACGGCGCTCCGGGATCGCCTCGCCGCGCGTCAGCGCTGGGAGATCGAGCGCTCCTACCTCGACCTCGACGACGAGCCGCCGCCTTCGGTCGACGTCGCGGACCTCGAAGCCAAGTACCGCAAGCGACTCGAGGACAGCGGCGGCGCGCGGCGCGGGCCGTACCACGAGGACGAGACCGGCAGCACCCTGGCCATCCTCGTCCGGCCGACCCGGCTCGCCTCCGACCTCACCTTCGCGAAGCAAGTCGTCGCCGACGTCGAGCGTGTGCTCCGCGAGGCCGAGCCCACGGCCTACGCGCCGGATCTCCGCGTCGAGCTCACCGGCCGGTACCCGAAGCGTGTCGACCTCCAGGCGGTGCTCGGGCGCGACCTCGCGCTGACCTCCGCGCTCGCGCTCGGCCTGGTCGTCGCCTACCTGGCCTTCCATTTCCGGCGCCTGCTCGCCATCGGCCTGGTGCTCGCGCCGCTCTACGCGGGCCTCGCGCTGGCGTACGGCGCTGCGGGCGCGCTCTTCGGGACGCTCAACATCCTCACCGCCTTCATCGGCGCCATCCTGGTCGGCATCGGCATGGACCACGGCGTCCACCTGCTCGGCCGCTACGAGGAGGAGCGCCGCGCCGGCGCTGCCGAGGAGGAGGCGATCCGTCGCGCCTTCGGCGAGGCGGGCCGCGTCTCGCTCGCCGCCGCGCTCACCACCGCCGCGGCCTTCTGTTGCCTCACCTGGACCGACTTCCGCGCCTTCCGCGAGTTCGGCCTGCTCGCCGCGCTGGGCACGCTCCTCGTCCTGCTCGCCTACCTGACGCTGCTGCCCGCGCTGCTCGGCGTGCTCGCGCGCCACGCCCCGCGCCTCTCGCCCGTGCGCGCCGGCGTGTCGCTCCCCGGCGTGCGCTTCATGCACCGCGCAGCCCCGGCGCTCTTCGGGGGCCTGCTCGTCGCATGCGCCCTCGCGCTCACGCAACTCCCCCACGCTCGCTTCGACGCCGACTTCTCCCACCTCGACGACGCCGACCTGCCGAGCTTCCGCCGCGACCGTGAGGTGAACGCGCTGCTCGGCCGCTCGCAGACTCCGCTCGTCGTGCTCGCCCGCAGCGAGGCCGAGGCGCGCGAGGTCTCCGCCGCCGTGCGCGCGCGCATGACCGCGCTCGGCGAAGGCGCCACCATCGGCCTGATCGCCACGCGCGCCGACCTGCTCCCGGAAGACCAGGAGGCGAAGCGCCCGCTCCTGCGCGAGATCGCCAAGATCACCTCCCGGATCCGCCCCGAGAGCCTCGACGAGGACGCGCGCGGCCGGCTCGAGCGCCTTCGCCGCATGGCCGCGGCCGAGCCCTTCGGCCCGGCCGACCTCCCGCCCGCGCTGCGGCACACCTTCGAGCCCAAGCCTGGCGCCGACCCCGTGCACTTCGTGCTGCTCTACCCCACGGTGAGCATGGCCGACGCCGCTGCGATCAAGCGGCTCGCGGCGCAGCTCCGCCGCGTCGATCTGCCCGGGGGCGAGGTGCGCGCGGCCGCCGGCGAGCCGATGGTGCTCGCCGACATGCTCGAGACGATCGAGCGCGACGCCCCGCGCATCCTCGTGACCACCGGCGTCCTCGTCTTCCTCGTCCTGTACCTCACGCTTGGTCGTCTCCGGCTCGCGTTGCTCGCGCTCGGGCCGGCCCTGCTCTGCCTTGCGGTGACGATCGCGCTGCTCCCCGTCTTCGGCGCCGAGCTGAATTACTTGAACATGATCGTGCTGCCGATCCTCCTCGGAATCGGCGTGGACGACGGCGCGCACCTGCTCGCGCGCGTGGACGCGGGTGAGTCGCTAGAAAAAGTGTGGCAACATACTGGTTGGGACGTCACGGGCGCCATTCTCACCGACGGCTTTGGGTTCGGCGTGCTCGCGCTCGCGACGCACCCGGGCCTCGCCAGCGTCGGCAAGCTGTCATTGCTCGGCCTCGGCGTGAACCTCGTCGCCTGCGTGGTGCTGCTCCCGGCCTTGCTCGCCCTGCTCCCGGCCTGGAAGGCGCTGCCTCGCGTCGCGAACGCCGCCGAACGCCCGTCCGAGCCCTCGGCGGCGCCGCCCTCGCAAGCCGGGTCCTGACCCTCGCGGAAGCGCTCGAAAGCGTCGAGCCCGCCACCGGCGGGGACCGGCGCGGGCTCGACGTCGCGGCTGTGCTGGCGAGGTCGCTCAGACGAGCATCAGCTCGCGCTCCGACCCATCTTCGTATCGAACCAGGAGCTTGCCCCCGTCCTCGCGCGTCGTCATGAGCAGCGCGTCATACAGGGTCAGCGCCCGCCTGATCACCTCCGTGAGGCTATCGGCCTCGCTCATTTCCTGCACGCGCTCGAGCCGCTCTCGCACGCGCTTCGGTACCTCCAGGTTGAGCCGAACTTTTTCGTCTTTGCTGGCCATTCTCGGCATGTCCCCTCCCTCGTGCAATGGCCTCGACGAGCACGAAGGACACCGCCATTGCCAGGATCCCACCATACGGCAACAAGCAGGTCGTCCTCGCGACCCCCAGGATGACGTAGGCGATGACGGAAATCACGATGACCAAGCAGGCTGGCCCGAACCGCGCAGCCATCCGCAAGGCAACCGAGATTGCCCCCTGACGGGCCGTCGGGATTCCCACGAGCTCGTCGTAAATACCTTTCGCTTCCTCTAGCCTCCGCTCTATGTCGCGGCTCTCGCCCATACCTGACCTCTGCCCGGACAACGAGGTCAGCGGTAGCCTTTTTCGGCTTCACCCGTCGTCCGTGTCCCCGCGTTTCAAGTCCTGGAGCCCCGTACCCACTTCTCCCCCTCGGAGGCCCGTGAGCGAGAACACGTTCGTCATACCGTGCTTCATAGTCCATTCCTCGTGTTCGGGAACATCCTCGATCTCGCGGCGGCATCCGCCCGCGTGTATTTCCAGCGCTACAGGCGACCGATGACATGATCCCACCCAGCCGGCGGAGAGCGCACAGCTCTCGCGGCGATGACGTGTCCGATGAAGGGTAAATACGTAGGCCATGCGTACCGTCAAGCACCGACGGTTCACGAGGCGATTTCGTACGCAGAAAAAGGGTGCAGCCGTGCATGGAGTGCAATGGGGCGCCCAACCACAGTCTTACAAGAACGCCATGAACCATCGTCTTCGCTTTGCCGCAATCATTCTCGGGATTCTGGTTTCGGCACGGCGTGCCTGACGCACGAGCAATGCCAAGCGGCCTGTCCGTCGCCGCCCCCCGGGCCAGAACATCTGCTGCACCACGCAGGGGCTGCTCGCCGCACGAGGGCCATGCCCGGCCCTGGGTCCGTTCATCCTCGGGACCACCTGCACCGATTTTCCCGTCGGCTTGAAATGCAATTTCGGGTACTGCACGTGCACGGCGAAATGCGACACGCAGGTCTGGTTGTGCCTTCCCTTCCAATGACGGATGCGTCGCCAACGCACGGGCCGCAGGAGCAACGCAATCGTGATCTACGCTCTGTTGCGTCGGGGAAGGGCCTGGTAAAGTCATCATCTCGGGAGACGTGATGACGAAAGAGATGGAAACCATCGAGAGGGTGACGCTCGAAAACGATGCGCTACGCAAGCGTGTGGCCGAGCTCGAGGAGACCGTCCGGCAACGAGATCGGGTCATGCAGACGGTCATCGACCACATCCCGGCGCTCATCTTCGTGATGGATCTCGAGGACACGTACAGTCACACGAACCAATCCTGCGCGCTCTTCATGGGCCGTGAGAAGATTTCCGAGATTGTCGGGCACAACGCCAGGGAGTTCTTTCCTCCCGAGGTATTCGATTCCTGGAGGGAGAACAATCGCCTCGTCGCCGCGAAGGGCGAAGCCATCGTGGCGGAGGAATCTGGTCCGAGGGAAGACGGCATCCACTTCTACCGATCCATCAAGTTCCCCGTACGCGACAGCGAGGGGACCATTCGCTGGATCGGCGGCATCGCGACGAACGTGACGGCCGAGCGCCGGGCCGACGAGCGGCTGCGCGAGAGCCAGGCGCGCGCGCAGGCCATGCTCGACGCGTCGACGGACCTGCTCCTGCTCGTGGACCTCGAGGGCGTCGTCGTCACGGCCAACCGGGCGGCCGCGGGGTGGCTTGGATGCATCCCGACGGAGGTGGCCGGGATGCGCGACGTATTCCCGCTCGATGAGCCCGCCCGCCGTACCTCTTTGGTGGAGGAGATACGGCGCACCGATACTCCTGCGCGCTTCGACGCCGCGCGTGACGAGCGCTGGTTCGAGGTGACCGCGTATCCGGTGCGGAGCGAGGACGGACAGCTCGCGCGCCTGGCGATTTATGGGCGTGACGTGACCGAACAGAGGCGCGCTGCCCAGGAGCAGTTGCGACTCCAGGAGCAGGTCATCGAGGCGCAGCGCTTGGCCATCCAGGAGATCGGGACGCCGCTCGTCCCGCTCACGGACAAGGCGGTGGCCATTCCGCTCATCGGGGCCGTCGACGAGGTGCGCGCCGCGCATTTCGTGGAGACGATGCTGCGCGGGGTGGAGGAGCGCGGGGCGCATATCATCGTCGTCGACGTGACCGGCGTGAGCACGGTCGACACGCACGTGGCCGAGGTGCTCGTACGCGCCGCGCGGGCGGCAAACCTGCTCGGCGCGGAGGTCATCATGACGGGAATCCGGCCCGCCGTGGCGCAGGCACTCGTCGACCTCGGCGCCGATCTCGGCGGCGTGGTGACGCTCGCGTCGTTGCAGGACGGGATCGCTTATGCGGTGCGAGGAAAGGGACGAACGTCCGCGCCTCGGCGTGGCGTCAACGCGTGATCGACCCAAACGTTAATCGAGGATCTCCTCCGACCTCCCGATCGCTCCCTCCAGCGACTCGTTCACGGAGAGCACATCCATCCACCGATCCCAGTTCGTCCTCGGGATCTCCCGCACGAGCCCCGCGACGGCATCCTGCCATCGACCTCTCATCGCAGGGAACTCTCGACCGAGCAGGCCGAGCGCCTGGATCCCGACGCCCGGGCCTTTGCATGCCACCGCCCGTTCGGCGAGCGCCTCCACCTCTCCTGCGTCCGGGGGCGCGCCGCACGCGATGGCGAGCGCGCGGGCCAGCATCGTCGCGAAGGGCCGCCCCATTCCGTGCCAGATCGAGGCCGCCCGCGTCGCGAGCGCCGCGCCCTCGCCCAGCATTCCCGCGCGCATGGCCGCTGCTGCCTCGTTCAGACAAACCAGCGCTTCCAGGCCCTGCGCTCCGACACGTGCAATGGCGTCCACGAGCTCGAGGTCGGGTCCTCGGGTTTGGCCGGTACGGTATTTCGCCGACCGGGCCAGCCATTCGGCGCGGCCTTCCCAGTAGGGGTTTCGGCACTGGGCCGCGAGCGCCTGCGCTTCCGCGGCTCGAAGGGCCGCCTCCTCGTGCTGGAATGCCTCCAGCAATGCCGAGGCGCTGTTGAGCATCGCCGCGATGCGCCCCGTCGTCCACGGTTCGAGCGCCGCGGCCTGCGCGTGCAGAGCCGCCGCCTCCTGGAAGCGCCCTTCGTGGTATCGCTGGAGCGCGCGCCCCTCCGCGAGGCTGAGCAAGGCGAGCGGATGTTCGCTGCTCTCCGCCCATGCCTCGATTTCTTCGAGCACCTTCGCGATGAGCGACGACGACGCCTGGGCCGCGACCGCGACCGCGCGGATTCGATGCCGTAGCCGCTCGAGCTCCGGATCCGAGAAAGGCCCGATGTCGTCGGCCATTTCGAGGGCATTGAGCCCGCCTGCCCCGGGCGCGGCGATCGCCGCTCGGAGAAGGGCCTCGAGCCGATCGAGCGCCGCGTCACGATCGCGTATCCGTGAAAGCTCGTACAGGACACGATCGAGCTCGCGCGGCGCGCCCCCTGCAAATGCGACCTTCGCCCATGCCGTCAGGATCCGGCTTTGTTCGGGGCCGGATCCGAGCTCACGTGTCGCCCGTAATCCTTCGGCGAGCGCTGCCGTCGCGGCGCCGAGGTCTCCCTCGACGGCATGACGTTGCGCGACATCGACGGCCTCTCGCGCGGATTCGCGGACGAACCCCCCGGCCAGGAGATGATGCAATCGCTTCTCGTCCCCGGGCTGCATGACGGCTGCAAGTGCGCGGTGCGCCTCCACGCGTTGCTGCTCGCTCCAGGGCAGATGCATGCGCCCGCGCCCCTCGAATCGCTCGGAGCCGCTGAGCTTCACGGCTCCGCGGGACAGGAGCGCATGGCAAGCTGCCTCGACGCGCCAGGGCGCAGAGCCCATGACACGCGCGAGCTGGAGGATGGTCATGGGGCGCCCGGCGATCGAGAGCCACGATTGCGTTTCCTCCACGTGGACGTCGTCCTCGACGAGGTCGTGAGCCGCCGTGTGCGCGCCCGGGATGATTGCGAGCCCTGCCTGGAGCCGACCCAGGGCATCTCGGTCCACCATGAAGACCCCGGCTTCGCGGCGAGCGAGGCCGAGGCGCGTCCACATGACGAGCTCCGTCTCGATTCGCGCTGGAAGCCCGTCGGTTCGCTCCCACAAGATACGCGCGGCATCCTCGCGCAAATGAAAGAGCCTGTCCGGTCCGGCGAAGAGCGGCGCGAGCGAAGCCTCGTCGAGAGGCGGTAGAACCACGCTCTCGTCCTTCGATGCGCTGGCGGAGGGCGAAAGGACCGCGCGAATCACGACGCCCGACCCTTTGCGATGCCGGTTCAAGATCTCCGCCGACCAGAGATCCAGCCGCTCCGCATCGTCGGCGAACAGCACGGTCCCCGCGCCCAGCGCTGTCTTCAATGCGCTTTCAGCGTGCGCGAGCGCGCCCTCGAGCCGCAGCTCGTCCCCGCCCGGTGGTTCCCCCACGATGGAAAGGAGGCTGCCGAGCGGCGCCCGGGAAGGACGTGTCCAGAGCGCCGAGAAGCCTCGGGCGGCGAGCTCTTCCGCTGCCTCGCTCATGCAGCGGGAGCGCCCCGATCCTCGGGGTCCGATGATGTCGATGGAGCACCTGGCTCGTACGGCCTCGATGATTTCGAGCACGGGGTTGCGCGGGCCAAGCCAAGGGAGCGTCGCGGAAGCGGACATCGATTCGCCTCGAAGGGCTGCCAGCACGTCCGCGGCCGACTCGAATCGATCCTCGATGCGAGCAGCGAGCAATCGATCGATGACGGTACCCACGACCGGAGGCAGATCCGGCGCGAGCTCGAGCAAAGGTCGTGCCGGCTTCACGAGGCGCGCACGTAGCATCGAAGGGACGTCCGGCGACTCGTGAGGCACGCGGCCCGTGAGGGATTCGTAGAGCATCACGCCGATCGCATAGAGATCCGTTCGTGCATCGACGGTTCGCCCGAGAATCTGCTCGGGCGCCACGTAAAGCGGGGTGCCGACGATCTGCCCTGCGCCGGTGAGCCGCTCGGAGCCAGGGGCGTGGAGCTGTGAAATCCCGAAATCGAGCACCACGGGGCGCCCGTCGGGGCGAACGAGGACATTCTCGGGCTTGAGATCCCTGTGCACGACGCCGGCCGCGTGGACGTGCGAGAGCGTCTCGAGGAGCGCCAGCGTCGGGATCGCCAGGGCTTGCCAGGAAAGGCGCGGCGTGGAGGCGCCGGGCTCCGCCCCGGGGAAGGGTCGGCCTTCGACGAACTCCATGACGAGGAAGGGCCTTCCGTCCGCGACCCCGTCGTCGATGAGCCGCACCACGCCCGGGAAGCGGAGCATGCGTAATGTCGTGATCTCGCGGCGAACCCGGGCCAGCGCCGACCCGTGCGCGACGCGCATCCACTTGAGCGCGATGCGCTCGCCGAGGACACGATCGTCGGCCGCCCAGACGTCGCCGTGCGCGCCGCTGCCGAGACGTTCGACGAGGGTGTAGCGGTCCTCGAGGACGCGCCCCGGCTGCGTGTCGCTGGGTGGGGGCGGCTCGACGTTCGTGGTCAGCGAGGCGGTGGAAGCGACCGCTGGATCACTCGCGCGCGCTCGTTCTTCGACGGGGAAGGTTCGGGCGAGCTCCTCGTTCTCCGCCAGCGTCCCGGCAGCGTCGATCCCCGACGACATGCCGTGAGGCTACTGGGCTCCGTGCGGAGAGGCAATCGAAAGCTCAGGGAGCGAAGGGAGCCGCGGCGCCGTGGTGATTGAGGCAGCCGGTGATGACGAACGAACATCCGGGCCCCCAGGACCCGCTCGCGAGCCGGACGAACGCGTCGAGCGACGTCACTTCGTCGGTCCCGACGGAGACGACCGCGCGCTTGTTCCCCGCGGAGCCGTATCGTGCAGGCAAGGACCAGTACTCGATGCTCGACGCCTCCGACAGACCCCGGACGACGTACGCCGAGCCACGCCAATCCTCCTGGAGCACGTCGATCACCTTGCCGCCGGTGTAATCGAGCTGGTAGTTGCTCCCGGGGCGCTCCGGAAACGTGGCTCTGGGAAGCTGCGCCGGCGGCGGGATCTGGTTCCAGGTCACGCCGTTGTGCGTCTCGCCGTGCCGATACACGTTCGCCTGCGCCCACACGTAAAATCCGTTGGGCCTCCAAAGGTTGGGCACGTTCGCCTGCCAGTCCGCGAGGGACCAGGTTGCCATGGCTGGGGCGGGCGGCCGGATCTCGAGCTCGTTCTGCGGGTTCCGGAACAAGAGCCAGCGCTGGAGCTGCCCCTTGCCGTTCTCCACGGTGAATGCGTACCCGAGGAGCTCCCCCGTGTTTCGATCGACGATCTCGGAAGCACCGAGATCGAGCAGGCCCGTCGTCGTCATGTCCTTCTCCTGTTCGGACGTGTCCACGCCTGCATCGCGTGGCGTGTCTGAATGGACCATCATGCAGCGTTCGTGCCTGGATTGTCACCCAGGAACGCGGCCTGCGCGGCCCCGGCTGACGCGTCAGAGGTTGACGTCTGACGCGTCAGCGATGTCAATGTGTGTCAACGCACCCTTGATTGACCCGAACCTCCTTCTTTACGGGAGGCTCGTCGTTTGCTTCCATCGAACACAAATGACCGTGATCGACCGAACGCGAGAGGGTGACTCCAGCGAGGCATCACCCCGCTTCCACGTCCTTCTCGTCGGCATCGACGCTTATCCGCGCGTCGATCCGCTCTACGGCTGCGTCAACGATGTCGACGCGCTGGAGGCGCTCCTCCTCGACCGCCTCTCGGTCCCGGCCGATTCGATCACGAAGCTCGTCGCGCCTCACCCGGGATCGTCGAGGCGACCGCGCCTGCCGGAACGCGAACCGACGTCGGAGAACCTCCGCGCCGCGCTCGAAGCGCTCGCAGGGGAGGGGGTTCGTCCGGGCGATCGGGTATTCATTCATTATTCGGGCCACGGCACGCAGGTGCTCCCGCGGGGCACGCGGACCGCGCGCGAGGCGCTCGTCCCGGTCGACGCGCTCGCGGGCGGGGAGCTCTTGTTCGACCACTGGATCAACGACGTATTGCGTCGCATCGCCGCGCGGACCGACGACCTCACCGTCATCCTCGATTGCTGCTGCTCTGCGGGCGCGACGCGCAGCGCGCTGCGTACGCGCGAGAGCGCGGTTCGGTTTTGCTCGATCGAACATCCGCCGATGTTGCCTTCGGTCTCCAACAAGCGGAGCGGCAGCGAGGCCGACACCGGGCTTTTTTCGTCCCTCGACCCCTCGGATCCAGGCTTCTTGGTCGTCGCATCCGCGCAATCGGGCGAAGCCGCCAGCGAGGGCAAATCCGCGGGCGGTGTTCGTCACGGCGCATTCACCGCGGGGCTGCTCGACCTGCTCGCCGCGGAGCCCGACGAGAGGCTCCGCTCCCTGCGATGGGCGGATCTCTGGCAGAACCTCCGCGCGCGGGTCACGTCCGCATTTCCGGGCCAGCATCCGTGCCTCCTCGGTCGGTCCGAGCGGCGCCTGTTCGGGGGCCCATTTCGGAGGCAGGATCCCGGGTATGCGATCACCCGGGAAGGCGGGCTTTACCGTATCCACGCGGGCACGATGGTAGGGCTCGGAGTGGGGGCCAAGGTCGCCGTGTATGGGCCGAGCCCGGCGTTTTTCCCGCCGATTCATTCCCTGGAAGAGTTCGCCGCCCGGCGCGGGCTCCTGCAAGTCGAGAGCGCCACCGCGTCCTCGGCGCTGGCCTCGCCCGTGGGAGGTGATTTCGTCCTCGGCGATGGGGCGCGGGGGCGCCTCGTGGCACCTGGGAAAGGCGACGCTTTGGTCGTGGGGCTCGATCCGTTCGACGCCGATCTTTCGCGTTTTTTGGAGGCGGAGGCGCCGTTCTCGATCGTGCCCGTCTCCGCGTATGGCGAGCGCGAGGTGGAGGCGGTCGTGGGGCGCTCGCCGGATGGGCGTTTCTGGATCGGGGACGACGTACACGGGTTCGGGGCGGGTGCAATCGGGGACCAGGCGCCGCTCGCCTGGGTGCCGTCAGGGGATCGTGCAGCGCTCGTCCGAGGGCTCTGGCATCATGCGCGATACAACTTGCCGCTGCGCCTCGCGCGTCGATGTCGCGATTGGCCGGGCGTGCTGCGCGTGCGGGTGCTCGACGCACGGGATGTGGGGAGGCTCGATCCGGAGGAGCTCGCGGACCCGCCGCTCCCCGAGGCGGAGCCGGACCCGCACGGGCGGTATCGATATCGGTTGATCGACGGGCAGCCGGTGTGTTTTTCCGTGGAGAACCGTTCGAGCGAGCCGATGTATGCGCAGGTGCTCAATTGCCCGTCGAGCGGGAGGGTGGAGATCCTCGGGACGACGCAGCTCGAGATCGCGCCGTGGCGACGGCAGACGTTCTGGCTCCGGGGGCACCTTGGGCGGGCGTTTCGGTGCATGGTATCGGCCGGGCGGGAATCCAATGTGGATCGGCTGATCGTCGTGGGGACGGCGTCGCCGGAGGTGGATCTGCGGTTCTTGCGGGTCGAAGAATCGCTCGCGGAGGCGATCGGTGTGGCGAGGAGGGAAATGGTGCCGGACGACGAGCCCGCGGAGCGGTGGACGGCGACGCTCGTGACGGTGGAGATCGTGCGGGGCATTGGAGGGCCGTAGCCCGAGAGCGGCTTAGTACGTGACCGTCGCGTTCACCCCCAAAAACTTGTCATTCTTCTGAATCGCCGCCGTCGGCAGCACGGTGAAGCTCACGTCATTGCTCTTCGTGCTTGGGCTCGCGGCGTAGACGGACCTGCCCCATGTCGCGAAGCCCCACGCCATCAGCGGAACTCCGATCGCCGCCGGCAGGAACACGCCCAGGCAGTACGCGGGCCCGCCCCTTTCGCAATTCTCTGCGCCGATGGCGATGTTCGCGATGCCGTAGCCGGTGAGCACGGTGCCGATCGTGCCGGCGACGTTTCCGGGATGATCGATGTCCGTCACGCGCTGAAGCGCAATGGAATCATTTCCCGCCCGGGTCTCGACCGTGAGGATGCCATCGTTGGCGGAGATGATCTTTCCCTCGATCGCGGGCTCGTTGAACCGCGAAATGGTGGCGGTCGTGCCGCAGCCCGTCGCCAGCGCGGCGAAGGCGGCACAGAGGAGCATCATCGGATTGCGAATGTCGTGGAGCATAAAACCTCTCGAAGAACGGGGGCGTCGTTGTTGTCCTCCCCCGAGCAGGTTCCGTGCCTGGCAGGTCACGACGGTTTTCGCGCCCTAGCCGCGTGAGGTGGCGCGTCAAGCGATTGCTGACGCGTTCGTGGACGGACCTGACAGCGGAGGAGCGGGCTGACGCGTCAGATGCCGCGAGGGCTCCTCTTCCCCTTGCCCCCGCCGCACGCCCCGTCTTACCATCGGCGGTGCATGCCTACTGGCAGGACAACCGGGTTCCATCGCACCACCCTCGTGGGCCGCGGCACCGCCACCGCATCCGGCGACGACACGCCCGCCCTCGCGTTGACCATCCTCTACCACCCGGTCCTCGACCGCGTGGGGGATCGCGTCCTCGTCGACGGCTCTTCCGGTCGGCCGTTCGCCCTCTCCCGCACCGAACCCGTGTTCGCGCCTCCTGCCACCCCCGGCGACGGCGCGCCCCTCGGCGACGAACATCTCAGCCGCAAACCCATCCACTTCACGGGCACCCCCGACGGCGGCCTGCGCATCGATATCGGCGACAGCAGCACCGCGTTGAATCTGCGCGGCCAGCGCGTCCTCGGCAGTGCCACGCTCTCCGCCAAGGAGCTCGCCCGCGGGGTCGTGCTCGAGCTCGGCCATCGGATTGTCCTTCTCGCACATCACGTGAGCACGACCGAGCACGTCCCCGACGGAGGCGCAAATGACGACGCCCGCGAGCTCGTCGGCGCGAGCGACGGCCTCCGCCGCGTACTCTGGGACATCCGCAGCGTCGCCGACCTCGCTCTGCCCGTCTTGCTTCGTGGGGAGACCGGCAGCGGCAAGGAGCTCGTGGCCCGCGCGATTCACCGGGCGAGCCTGCGGCGCGACAAGCCGTTCATCCCGGTCAACCTGGGCGCCATTTCGCCATCGCTCGCCGTGGCCGAGCTCTTCGGCGCGGAGAGGGGGGCGTTCACCAGCTCGGTCAGGCGTCAGATTGGGTATTTCGAGCAGGCGCACGGCGGAACGCTCTTCCTCGACGAGATCGGCGAGGCTCCGGTCGAGCTCCAGGTCGCGCTCTTGCGCACGCTGGAGACGGGCGAAATCCAGACCGTGGGCTCCACGCAGCTAAAAAAAACCGACGTGCGTGTCGTCGCCGCGACGGACGCGGACCTCGAAGGAAAGGTCGCGACGGGCTCGTTTCGCGCGCCGCTGCTCAACCGGCTCGCGGCGTACGAGATATGGATCCCGCCGCTGCGCGACCGTCGAGACGACATCGGGCGCCTGCTCGTACGGTTCTTGCGCGAGGAGCTCGCGGAGATCGGGGAATCGCACCGCCTCGCGTCCCCGGCCAGCGACGCGAAGCCGTGGCTCCCCGCGTCCCTCGTCGCGCGTCTCGTCGACTACGACTGGCCCGGCAACGTGCGGCAGCTCCGGAACGTCGTTCGGCAGATCGTCGTCGGCAATCGTGGGCGCAATCGCGCGGAGATCACGGCCGCCGTCGAGCGACTTCTCGTGAGGCAACCTTCGCGCGAGTCGGAAAAACCGCGGCCCATCGAACCGGCGCCGCCGGAACCGCCGCACGTGCACGTTTCCGATCCGCCGCCGGCCGCAGCCAAGGCCCCGAACGACGATCTCGCGCCGCCGCCTCTTCCTCCACGGAATGTCGCTCGGCGAAGGCCCGCCGACGTCACCGAGGCCGAGCTCCGCGAGGCCCTGCGCATATGTCGCTGGGATCTCGCCGCCACGGCGGAGAGACTCGGCATTTCGCGGGCATCCCTGTACCTGCTCATCGAGCGATTCCCCGGGTTTCGCACCGCGGGTGACCTCACGGAGCAAGAGATCGCCCAATGCCACCGTGAGCTCGGCGGCGATCTCGCGCGGATGGCCGAGCGGCTCGAGGTCTCCGAGCGGGCGCTCTTGCGCCGCGTGCGCGAGCTCGGCCTCGCCTGACACCACGCGTCCGCGCGCGCTGACGCGACAATCCCCCTCGACAGACACCCATTTCGGCTTCTGACGCGTCAGCGCCAGGCGTCAGGCCCGTCGCGCGCACGAAAAGCGGTGGCGGCGCGCCACGGCACGGCTGGCACGGTCGCTGCACATAGGAGGGACACGCGGTCGCAACCACGGCCGAGCAAAAAACAGGAGTCCAGCCATGAACAATGCACATTCGATCTTCGCCGTCCGTTTCTTCTCCGTGGCCCTCGTCGCCGGCAGCTTCGTGATGGCCGGTTGTGTGGCCTCCTCGGAGCCCGAGGAAGCGATCGACAGCGCCACGGAGGCGCTCATCGACGAGAGCGGGGCGCGGTCCATCCCCGGGCAGAATGAAATGCAACTGGAGCGGACGGGCGATTCCCTCGCGCTCGTGCCCAATGCGGCGTGGAAGGAGCTCGCTCCGGGCGTCTGGGAGAACGGGGAGCAGGAAGGCGCGGGCCGCATCATCGCCGGCGCCGAGGGGCACAAATGGGCGATCGAGCAAGCCGAAAAGGAGCTCTCGGAGCTCCAGGCGCAGGCGGAGGAGGATCCTGCCGCGAACGACGCGATCGAGCGTCTCCAGGCGCAGCTCGCGAACCTCCAGGAGACTGCGAAGAACATCGCGGCCGCCCCTGCGTCGCTGACGGTCTCGTGCAACATCGGGTTTTACACCGGCCCGAGCTCGCCCGTTTCGGGTTCTTACGGCGCGGCGGCGCTCGCGCAGGTCTCGTGCACCGGCGGCTGTGAGATGTTCACGATCTCGGCGCAAGCCTGCACGAACTTCGGCTGCTCGCCGGTCTACTCCTCGTCGCGCTTCGTCTGCTCGACCCCGTGGACCTATGGCGTGACGCAGAGCGGCACCTACGGCGCGAGCTGCTCGTCCGCGGCGTCCGTCTCGCCTCCGGGCATCATGTCGTCCTGGAGCGGTTTTTGCGGCTGATGCACGGCTTCCGTGCAATGGGGGACCGCGGGCGCCCGAGGTTCGGGCTTCCGCGGTCCCCCACGAATCTGTTGCGCGCGCCGCCCGTCTCGACGACGATGTGCCTGCATTCGAGGGCCCCTTGAACGAACTGCAGCTCTTCCTCGCTCACGCCGACGATCAACGCCCCGTCCTCGACGGCGGCCTCCCGCTCGCCGCGACCCTCGATGCGCCGGGGCTCGACGCGCCGCCCGAGACTCTGCGGCGCGTGGCAAACCTCCAGGCGTCGCCGGACGCGCTGCCGGGACAGCGCTGGGCCCTCGTCGCTCCCAAAGGCCTTGCCGGCGACCGCCTGCTCTCGCTCCTCGCGCCGCTCCGAAAAAAGCGCGAGGAAGAACAGGGGGAGGAGGCGATCGTGTACCGCGTCGATCCCGGAATGGATCCCGTCGCGGCCGGGGCCTGGATTCAAAAAGAATATCGCGACGCCGTTCGTCGGCGCGAGGCGGAGCGGCCTCGGTATCTCCTCCTGCTCGGAGGCCCCGAGCTCATCTCGTGGGACCTCCAACGGATGCTCGGCGGCGAGGCGTTCGTCGGTCGACTCGCATTCAGGGACGACAGCGGATACGAGGCCTACGTCGACAAGGCGATTCGCTTTGCGGACGTGATGGAGGTCCCGCGCGCGCGGGTCCTTTATCATGCGGTGCTGGACGGCACGCGCGCGATGCAGGAGGGAGATCGTTACCTCGTGCAGCCCAGCCTCGCCATCGCGCGGCAGGGCCAGGCTGCGGGCACATTCGACGCCGATGAAATCGTCGAGATCCCAACGGATCCCGCGGGCACGGCGTTCGATTCGTCGAGCGCCGCCGGCGTCTTGCTGCGCGAGGCGGCACGTACGCGCGCCGGGATGCTCTTCACCATGAGCCACGGCGCGGGGATCCCGAAGGCGGGATGGCGATCCCTCGAGGAGCAATACGCCCACCAAGGCGCGATGGTCCTCGGCCGCGAGGGGGACCTCCTCACGGCGAACGACATTCGCCGCGGCCCATTTTTGCCCGGCGGCGTTTGGTTCATGTTCGCTTGTTATGGCGCCGGCACCCCTTCGCGCAGCGCGTATCTCCCTTGGCTGAGCAGGCTCCACGAGCTCGGCGTCATCGGGAGCGCGGCGGACCAAGTGCTCGCCGCATTGCCCCGAGGCGGCGATCCGCCCTTCGTCGCGGCCCTGCCGCAGGCCGCGCTCGCGAACCCCGACGGGCCGCTCGGCGTGGTGGGGCACGTGGATCTCGCGTGGACCTGGAGCTTTCTCGACTACGACATCGAGGGCGGAAGCCTCGTCCCGAAGAGCCGCGCCGAGCGCTTCCAGGGGATCTTGCAAGCCCTCGTGCACGGGCATCGGTTCGGCGTCGCGCACCACGAGCTCGCCCGGTTCTTTCGTTCGGTGAGCACGGAGGTCACGATCTACGACGAGGAGCGCGCCCATCGAGCGAGCCTTTCCTCCGATTTCGTGGAGGACCAGGCGAGCCGGGTACGTCGTGCCAACCTTTGGATGCAAAGACAGGATCTTTCGGCCTACGTGCTCCTCGGCGACCCGGCCGCGCGGCTCCCCATCGCGCGATGCCCCCCGGGCATTCGACATGCGGCGCCGGGACGAGTGACCTCGACGAGCACGGAGGAGAGCGTTCGCAGGGAAGACGCCGTGCTCGCGGTGCTGCGGGGCATGGCGACCGCGGCGACGATGGCCTCACGGATGGGCGTCTCGCGCGACGAGGTCGAGCGCTGGGTGGAGGTCTTCGTGGACGCGGGCCGCGCGGCGCTCGCCCGAATGCGGTGAGGATGAGGCGGGCGCTTCAGAGGTTTGCTGGGAGGAAGGGCGCGTCGTCGGGGAGGCGGAGATCGAGGTATTCGTCGAGCTCGCCGGGGTCGAATCGGCAGAGGCCGGCGACGTGCCAGAAGGAGCCGGCGATGTCGCCGCCGAGCTTGTAGCGACCGTCGGGGGTGAAGGCGACCCAGCCTTCGCGGGTGGCGAGGAGGATGGCGAGGCAGCGGCCGGTGGCGACGTCCCAGAGGCGGATGGTGTTGTCGGACGAACCGGAGGCGAGCGTCCGGCCATCGGGGGAAAACGCGACGCTCAACACCTCGGACCCATGCCCCTCCAAGGTATGCAGAACACGCCCTGTCCCGACGTCCCAAAGGCGAATGGTATTGTCCGCGGAGCTGGACCCGAGCGTCTTGCCGTTGGGAGCAAACGCGACGCACCTCACGCCGGATGTATGCCCCTCAAAAGCACGCAATGCGCGACCCGTCGCGATGTCCCAGAGCCTCACGGTATCGTCATCCGAACCGGAGGCGAGTGTCTTGCCCCCGGGAGCAAACGCGACACTCGCCACGGCGGATGTATGCGCCTCGATGGCGCGCAGGGGGCGGCTCGTCACGACGTCCCAGACATGTACCGTTCCGTCGTCCGAACCAGAGACGAGCGCCTTCCCGTCGGGGGCAAATGCGACGCTGTACACCGAAACAGATGTCGCACCGAAGGAACGCAGGGCGCGGCCCGTCGCGACGTCCCAGAGACGAACGATACTGTCCTTCGATGCGGAGGCGATCTTCTTCCCGTCGGGGGAGAATGCGACACTGTACACCGCAGCCGCATGCCCCCCGAACGAACGCAGCTCGCGACCCGTCGCGACGTCCCAGAGACGAATCGTGCTGTCGGACGAGCTTGAGGCGAGCGTCTTGCCATCAGGAGCGAATGCGACGCTCCACAGCGGAGACACATGTCCCCGGATTGCGCACAGAGCGCGTCCCGCCATGACGTCCCAGAGGCGAATCGTGGAGTCATACGAAGCCGAGGCGAGCGTCTTGCAGTCGGGGGAAAACGCGATGCTCCTTACGGGAGATGCATGCTCCTCGAACGCATGTAGGGTATGGCCTGTCGCGATGTCCCATAGCCGCACGCTCTTGTCCGACGAACCAGAGGCGAGCCTCTTGCCATCGGGGGAGAATGCGATGCCCCGCACCGGATAGGTATGCCCCCCGAGGACGCGCAGCGCGCGGCCGGTTGCGACCTCCCAATGCCGAATCGTATTGTCCTCCGAGCCGGAGGCGACAGTCTTGCCATCGGGAGAGAACGCGATGCACCGCACCGGATAGGTATGCCCCTCGAAGGTGCGCAGCTCGCGACCCGTCGCGACATCCCACAGGCGAACCGTATTGTCCGACGAACCTGAAGCGAGGGTCTTGCCATCGAAGGCGAACGCGACGGTCCACACGGGATCCACATGCCCGAAAAACGTGCCCCGCATCTGGCCCGTCGCGACGTCCCATAGCCGAACGGTATTGTCATAGGAGCCCGAGGCGAGCGTCTCGCCGTTGGGGGCGAAAGCGACGCTACACACCGGGGACGCGTGCCCCTCGACGGCGTACAACTTGCGGCCCGTAGCGACGTCCCACAGCCGAACGGTGTTGTCATAAGAACCAGAGGCGAGTGTCTTGCCATCGGGGGCGAAAGCGACGCTCAACACCGCTGACGCGTGCCCCTCGAAGGCGCGCAGCATGCGACCCGTAGCGACGTCCCAGAGCCGCACGCTCTTCTCGGACGAACCACAGGCGAGCGTCTTGCCATCGGGGGCGAAGGCGACACTGCTGGCCCCACCCTTGTGCCCAGGCAAGATCCGCAAAACCGCGTTTGCGACCGTATCCACGAGCCAAACGGTGCCATCCTCGTGCGCCGTGGCGACCATCGATCCATCCGGGCTCCAGGCGACGCCCTTGCACGGCGAAGCTGCTGTCCACATCGGCTCGACGTGTCGCAAAACCGGCGGAACGGCTCCTACGGCCAGCAAAGCGTCGTGCCGTTCATCCGGGATACCCTTCGCCGAAAGCAAGTGCGCGCCGCGGAGCCGAGCCGGGTCGAGGTGCGCAGCCATGGATAGATCGACGCCCTCCGCTCGGACGAACGAAACATCCGCCTCCGCCAGGTCTGCTTCCGTGAGGTTCACGCCGCGCAGATCCGCGCGAGACAGGTTGGCTCCGACGAGCGAGGCCCCCTGCAAGTCTGCCCCCTTCAGCATGGCCCCACGCAGGTCCGCCGCGCGAAGGTTTGCGCCTCGCCAATCTATCCCGGAGAAGTCTCGCCCGCGGAGATCTTGCCCCTCGAAATTCACCCGATCGACCCGCTCTTTCATTCGCGTGAGCAAGAGCGCTGCATTTTTCCGACTGATGCCCTCGTCGGTGCCGGCCATCTTCTCCCGCGCCCACGGCACGGCGTGCTCGCGTCCCGCCATCGCTGCGAAGAAATCCGCCATCAGCGCGCTTATCTCGTCCACCACGAGCGCTGGCGGATCCTGGCCCCAAACGAGCTCATCGGCCGCTTGCTTCGCGACGAGCCACTCCATCACCGACCGATGCACGAACGAGAACCGCCCCTCCTCGTCCCGCACGAGCAGCGATCCCGACCCGAACACGTGTGTAAGCAACGCCGGATCGAACGCCGGCTCCCCGAGCGCTGCGAGTGCTTGCCCGAGCCCTTCGTGAATCTCGCCCACCGAAACCGTCTTCACCCGCGCATGCCACATGGATAGAGCAAGCGAAGCCACGCCCCGCGAAAGCGCCTCCCGCGAGATACCCTTCGACCAGCCTTGACGTCGCGAGCGTTCGTGCTCGAAGTCGAGCCATTGCTTCACGAGCAGCTCGTAGAGCTTCGCCGAGGTGATCTCGCCCCATTCCTTCTTCGCCTCCCGCAGCGACTCCTCCGGGATCTCCGCGATGAACGAGAGCATGCGAGGATTGTGTGAAAGCCCGAGCAGATCCTTCACCTCGCCGATCAACCGATACCGGGCGTCCGCTGCCTCCGCCGACGTGAGCACGTTGCGCAGATACCGCCGGATTTGCGGCTCGCCGAACGGCTCCAGCATGATGAGCCGATACCCCCCTTGCACCGCGCTCTCGGCCTTCCGCGCGAACTCGCGCTCCACGGCCTTGTGAATCTCGCCCTCCGTCAAAAAATGCTGGCGACGGCTGGAGAGCACCACCTTCGCCTGCCCGCGGGCGGCTGAGAGCACCGTTTCGAGGTGCCCGGTCGCGCTGTCGTACGTGACCTTGTCCGCGAGCTCGTCGAACCCGTCGAAGAACAGCGCGACACGCCCCTCTTCGAGCATGTACTCGAATGCCTTGTAGTTGTACCCGGACACGTCCGCGCGAGAGAAATGCGCGCCGAGGAGCTCCGCGAGGCTGTGCTGTTTTTCGAGCTTGCTCATTTCGAGCAGCACGGGCAAAACGGGGTGCTTGTCCTTGACCATTTGCCGGCAGAGCTCGCGGAGCAAGAACGTCTTGCCCGCCCCGAACTCCCCGAGCACGAGCAAAAAGCGCCGCTGCGTCGGCGTCGCGAGCAGCTCCCACATCGATTGCAGCGCGTTCTCGGTGTGCTGGAGCTCGCGATTGCCCGCGACCTTGATCCACGCCGGCGGATCGACGTAAGCGGTCGGGATGTACGCCGGGTTTTTCTCGAACTCGCGCGTTTGCCAGGCGAGATAAGGTTCGAGGTCGAAGAGCCCCTGGTACCCGTCGAACGTCTTGAGCTCGATCCCCTGGCGATCGAGCTCTGCGCGCAGGGCGACGGACGCGGCCTGGCCTCGATGCACCAGCGTCGAGCGGAGCAGCGGATGGCCCCGGCGGAAGGGCCCGTCGATCTCCGCGGAAAAACGCGCCGCGAGCTCCTCCGTGATCTCGTGGTCCAGCGCGGCGACGAGGCTCATCCGGAAAAACCCGCCGGCATCCACCTCGACCTCGAGCACGCCCGCGAACGGCGGAGGCGCGCCCCCGCGCGTGATCCGCGCGCCCGGATGGCGCAGCTTCGCGATGCGCTCGACACGCGCGAGGAAAGGATCGACGATGTCCTCCTCCTCGCGACCTGTCACGACACGCCTCGAAACCGGCCCGTCCTGCACCGGTGGGCCCGGCACGGCGCCTTCGGCGACGGAATCGCGTACCATGCTCGGGGCCTTGCGGGTCAGAAACCTCGGCACCTCACCATCCCCGAATCCGGAGAGCTCGATCTGGTTCTTGCCCAGCTCGAACGCCTGGCTCAACGACACTCCGAACCCGAGCCCCTGGTAAAACGCCCATGCAAAACTGATGGCGGCCGCGTCCTTTATCGATCGCCTCATGCCGACCACCGCATCCACGTGCTGCCGGATCGCCTCGGCCTGGGCGGCAGAATGGCAGGCGTTCAGCACGACACAACGAACACCGCCCACGATCCCGAACAGGTTTGCCAATGCAGACGCCGGGATCGGTTTGGCTCTCCCCGCATCGTCCTCGACCAGGATCTCGCCATCGAGATCCTCCGCGCGCGGCTCGTCGGCGGGCAACATCTCCCGGCTGACGACGATCGAATCGGGGGAGCTACTGCTCCGGTCGCCTCGACCATGCCCGGAGAAGTGGACGATCTGCGGCCTGTGCCGAAGCAGCGCCGCTTGAAGATCGCTGACGCGAACGGCCCACGCCTGCACGATCTCGAAGCGCTCGCCCTCGGGTGTTCCGTGAAGGCGGTCCGTGATCTCGCGGACCTCGCGTCCCAGCGCCAAGCGTGTGGTATCGGAAGGGTTCGCTCCGAGGAAGAGGATCCGAATCTTCGAGGGCATGGCGATGGGCATGATGGGAGAAGGCTCACTCGGGGAACGGGCGACCCGTCAGGGTTTGGCAGGGAGCAAGGGCGCGTCGTCGGGGAGGCGGAGATCGAGGTATTCGTCGAGCTCGCCGGGTTCGAATCGGCAGAGGCCGGCGACGTGCCAGAAGGAGCCGGCGATGTCGCCGCCGAGCTTGTAGCGGCCGTCGGGGGTGAAGGCGACCCAGCCTTCGGGCGCGGCAAGGAGGAGCACGAGGCATTGGCCCGTGGCGACGTCCCAGAGGCGGATGGTGTTATCGGACGAGCCGGAGGCGATCGTCCGGCCATCGGGGGAGAACGCGACGCTCCTCACGGGAGACAAGTGCCCCGCGAGAACCATCCTTGCGCGACCCGTCGACCGTTCCCACAGCCGAATGGTATTGTCCGCCGAACCGGAGACGATCTGGCTGCCGTCGGGGGCAAACGCGACGCTCGTCACGGAATCCGAGTGCCCCTCGTAGATCCGATCTTCGCGCCCCGTGGTGATGTCCCACAGCCGAACCGTCGTGTCCTCGGAAGCAGAGACGAGGGTCTTGCCATCCGGGGCAAACGCGATGCTCGTCACGATGCTCGCGTGGCCCGACAAAATACGCGAGGGTCGTTTCGTGACGACATTCCAGAGCAGAATCGTCGTATCATTCGAAGCCGAGGCGAGGGTCTTGCCATCGGGCGCGAAAGCGACGCTTGTCACCGAGTCTTCATGCCCCTCGAGCGTGCATATGTGGCGTCCGGTGCCCATGTCCCACAGCTGCACGGTGTCGTCACGTGAGCCCGAGGCGATTGTCTTGCCATCGGGTGCGAAGACGACGCTCGTCACGAGGCTCTTTTGACCAGTGAACGTGCACGGAACACCCTCCGTGGCGATTTCCCACAACCGAACGGTGTTATCGTACGAGCCAGATACGAGTGCCTTGCCATCGGGCGCGAAGGCGACGCTCGTCACCGTCAGCAAATGTCGCTTGATGGTCCGCAGAACGCGTCCCGTCGTGACGTCCCAGATACGAACTGTCTTGTCATGCGAACCGGAGGCGAGTGTCTTGCCATCGGGCGCGAAGACGATGCTCGTCACGGAGTGCCTGCACCCATCGAAGACATGCGTCGCGCGTCCCGTCGTGACGTCCCAGAGCCGAACGTAATTGTCATCCGAGCCGGTTGCGAGTTTTCGGCCATCAGGCGCGAACGCGGCACTCGTCACCGGATTCCAATGACCCGTGAGGACCCGGGCGCGTTTCTCCGCGACATCGCACAACCGAACCGTTTTGTCGTCGCAGCCGACGGCGAGGCTCTTGGCATCCGGCGCGAATGCGACGCAATTCACGGGCTCTACCTGGCCCGTGAAGGCGCGTATTTCGCGTCCCGTCGCGACATCCCAGAGCCGAGCGGTTCTGTCGTTCGAGCCCGAGGCGACTCTCTTGCCGCCGGGAGAAAACGCAACACTCGTGACCGCACCTGCGTGCCCCTTCAGGACGCCGATCATGCGTCCCATCACGACATCCCAGAGCCGAACGGTTTTGTCGGACGAACCGGACACGAGGCTCTTGCCGTCGGGAGCAAACGCGATGCTCCTCACCGGAGCCGTATGTCCCTCGAAGGTACGCACGACGCGCCTCGTCACGACATCCCAGAGCCAGATGGTATTGTCGGACGAACCAGAGGCGAGCGTCTTGCCATCGGGGGCGAGCGCCACACACCTCACCGTGTCCGCATGCCCTTCCAGGATGCCCAGGACGCGGCCCGTTCTGATGTCCCAGAGACGAACGGTCTTGTCATCCGAACCGGAGGCAAGCGTCTCGTGGCCCGGGGCAAACGCCACGCTGCGGACCGCGGCTGCGTGTCCCGACAGGACACGCAGGACCTTACACGCGACCGGGTCCACAAGCCAAACCGTGCCATTCGCGTACGCCGTCGCCAGCATGGATCCATCCGCGCTCCAGGCGACGCTCTGGCATGCCGAAGCTGTCGTCCACATCGGCTCGACATGCCGCAGCACGGGCGGAACGGCACCTACGGCGAGCAAGGCGTGCTGCGTTTCGTCCGGAATGCCCTTTGCTCGGAGCAGGTTCGCGCCGCGGAACCGAGCCGGGTCGAGGGGACCGATCATTGAAAAGTCGGTGCCTTCCGCTCGGACGAACGAGAGATCGGCCTCCTTCAAATCCACCCGCGCGAGGTTGGCGTTTCGCAGATTCGCGCGAGACAGGTTGGCCGAAACCAGCGAAGCCCCCCACAGATTGGCTCCCACGAGCGTCGCGCCCCGCAGATCCACCCGCGCGAGGTTGGCGTCGCTCCAATCGACCCCCGAGTAATCGCCTCCCCGCAGATCCTGGCCTTCGAGGTCCATCGTCACGGGGACCTGGACCTCTGGCAGCGGTCCCCATGTCTTTTCGATTCGCTTCAGCAGGAGCGCCGCGTTTTTCTTGGCGTGCCCCTCGGCCGCGCCGGACAGCTTGCTCGACGCCCACTCCAGCGCGGCATCTTTCCCCACCATCGAGGCGAAGAAATCCGCCATGAGTTCGCTCATCTCGTCGAGCGCGAGCGCCTTGGAGTCTTTTCTCCCCGTGACCTCTCGCGCCGCAACGTCCGCGACCAGCCATTCCAGCACGGAGCGATGCACAAACTGGAACACGCCGTCCCGATCCCGTACGAAGAGCGACCCTGACCCGAAGAGATGCTCCAGGATCCCCGCGTCGAGCGCCGGCTCCCCGAGCGCCCGCATCCTCGACACCACACACTCGCGAATCTCGTGAATCTCGACCGTCTTGACGGGCCGATCCCACAAAAGCAGCGCGAGGTCGGACATCACCGACCGCAAAGCTCTTCGCGACACGCCTCGCGGCGCTCCGGGCGGGTTCGCCCGCTCGTACTCGAAATCGAGCCACTGATCGACGAGCCACTCGTAGAGCTTCGCCGCCGTGACCTCCTCGTCGTTCTCCTCGGCCCGCCGGAGCTTCTCTTTGTCGATCTTCGCGATGAACCCCAGCATGCGCGGGTTGTGGGAGAGCCCGAGCAGATCCTTCACGTTGTCGAGCTGCCGGTAACGCTCGTCGGCCTCGGCCGGATCTTGCAAGGTGTTCTGCAGGAACCTCCGGATCTGCGGTTCCTCGAAGCGTTCCAGGAGGAAAAACCGGTATCCCTGCGTCCGCTCGGCGTGCTCCGCCAGGGCGCGCTTGACGTCGTGGTCGGTCAAGAAATGCTGCCGCCTGCTCGTCACGACCACCTTCGCGAGGCCGTGCGCCGCCTGCAAGACCGTCTCGAAATGCTGGACCGCTCGGTCGTAGGGCAGACGCAACGCGAGCTCGTCGAAGCCGTCGAACAGCAGCGCGATCCGCCCCTCGGCGAGCATGTACTGGAACGCCGCGAAATCGAAGCCGGCCATGTCCGTCGCTGCGAAATGCTGAGCGAGCAGGGTCTTCAGCGTCTGCGCCTTTTCGAGCTTGCTCATCTCGACCAGCACCGGGACGAGCGGATGCTTCTCCGTCGCCATGCGGCGCGCGAGCTCGTGGAGCAGGAACGTCTTGCCGGCCCCGAAATCGCCCAGCACGAGGGCAAACCGCGGATGGAGGGGCGTGTCGAGCTCCTGCCACAACGTCGCGAGCGCGCTCTCGACCCGCCTCTCCTCGCGAGCCCCCGCGAGGCTCACGCGCGCGGGCTGATCGACGTAAAGCCACGGGGGATAAATGCCGTCGCTCTCCAGGCGCTCCGTTTGTCGTTCGAGGTAACGCGTGAAATCGAGGAGACCCTGGTACTCGGAGAAGCTCTTGAGGAGCACACCTCGGCGAGCTGCCTCGATCTGAAAGGCATAAGCGGCGGGCGCACCCGCGTGAACCAGCGTGGGTTTTCCCCCGTAGGGATCTCGCTGCCGGAGCGGCTGCACCACCTCTTTGATGTATTGCGTCAAGAGCTCTTCCGTGATCGGCCTGTCGATGGCGCCGACGACACGAAGCTCGAAGATCGCTCCCTCCTGCACTTCGATGTCGAGCGTGCCCGCCCATGGCGCGGGCCCCTCGTGACGCGTGACGCGCGCCCCAGCGTGGCGCAAGCGTGCCACGCGCTCGACACTCGCGAGGAATGGATCGACGCGGTCCTCCTCCATGTCGCGGCTCGCCCGGGGATGCATGTCGGCCACGACGACTCCGGCACGGCTCAGGACCTCTCGTGTCAGGAGCCTCGGCACCTCACCATCCCCGAATCCGGAGAGCTCGATCTGGTTCTTGCCCAGCTCGAATGCATTGCTCAGCGACTCCCCGAACCCGAGCCCCTGATAGAACGCCCACGCGAAGTTGATGGCCGCTGCATCCTCGATGTTGCGGCTCATGCCGATCACGGCATCCACGTGCTGCCGGATCGCCTCCGCCTGTACGGCAGAATGGCAGGCGTTCAGCACGACACAACGAACACCGCCCACGATGCCGAACAGGTTTGCCAATGCAGACGCGGGGATCGGCTTGGCTCTCCCCGCATCGTCCTCGACCAGAATCTCGCCATCGACATCCTTCGCGCGCGGCTCGTCGGCGGGCAACATCTCCCGGCTGACGCCGACCGAATCGGGGGAGCTTCCGCTCCGGTCGCCTCGTCCGTGCCCGGAGAAGTGGACGACCTGCGGCCTATGCCGAAGCAGCGCCGCTTGAAGATCGCTGACGCGAACGGCCCACGCCTGCACGATCTCGAAGCGCTCGCCCTCGGGTGTTGCGTGAAGGCGCTCCGTGATCTCGCGGACCTCGCGTCCCAGCGCCAAGCGTGTGGTATCGGAAGGGTTCGCTCCGAGGAAGAGGATCCGAATCTTCGAGGGCATGGCGATGGGCATGATGGAGAAGCCTCGCTCGGCTCGCGACGAACCTCGGACGGCTCCCCGCGCGCCATCGCGGAAGCGTACTCAGCCTGCGCGAGCGAGGGAAGCGCAATCAACGCCCGAGGGGCGTTGATTCGCCGTGTTTCAGCTTGGCGGGGAGGGGACGTACCGCGAGCTCGAGGGCATCGACGAGCAGGGGGCCGTAGGTACGTACCCTGCTCGTCGCCGAGCGGTAGCGAGGCAGCATTCGCTGACGACAGGAACGGGAACGCGCGTGATTACGGCTCCGTCCCCCACACGAGCGCGCCGTTCCTGTAGAGGGTCACCTTCGTGTGATTCGCGAAGCTCGTCTTCGCCGGATCGCACGAGTAATCGTTCGCCTCGTTGTAATTGGACCAGTTGTCCTTGTTGAACCGAAGCTGAATCTCGCCGCTCTGCCCGCCTGCCGGGACGCTCCCCGCCGCCGTCGTGAAGCCCACCTCGACGTACGTATCGGCCCCGGTCCGCGCGGGGCTCACCGCCGAGAACTGTCGCGTCACGTTCGAGCTTCCTACCACCGCGTAATCGCACGCCGACTGCTGCCCGTTCGCGCCGTCGCTCGTGTACCAGTACCGGATCTTGAGCTCGCTCAGCGGCACGCTGCTCGCCCCGGTGTTCACGATATTGAGGTGAGGCCTGATCTGGTTATCGCTCGCGTTCGTGTCGCCCGCCCTGTATTGCACCGACAGCGACCCGCCCCCGACCGGCGGCGGCTGGCCAGGGTCGTTCACCGTCACGGCCACCACGCTCGACGTCGTCGTCGCGCCCGCATTGTCGGTCGCTTTCGCCGTGATCGCGTACGAGCCCGCCGCGACGTTGCTCCATGTATACGAATACGGGGCCGTCGTGTCCTCCCCGAGCTTCACCGCGCCCGCGAAGAACTCCACCTTGCTCACCGTTCCGTCGCTGTCGCTCGCCGCCGCCTGGATCGAAATGCTCGCGGGCGCCGTGAAACTGCCCCCGTTCGAGGGCGCCGTGATGCTCACCGAGGGCGCGGCGTTCTGCGAAGGCGGCGGCGTGCTCCCGCCCACCGGGTTCGGCATCCGGTCGCCCATGAAGAGAAGCGCGAGCACGCGGAGTGAGTCGTTATAATAATTCTCGGCCTGGAAATTCTTCGTCTCGTTCCACATCGCCGCCTTGAAGGCCGCGTCGGGCGACACGGCCGCCCCGGCCGCCGCCATTCCCACGAACGTCGCGTTGTGCCATTGACCGATGAGGTTCCCGGACACGGTATACCCGTCCTTGATGTTCCCGACACCCACGCCCTTCCAGAACGTGTTCATCTTGTCGAGCTGCGCGATCGCCTGCGGCGTCCCGTACCAGATCGCGTCGACCGCGAGGCGCCACGGCACGCGCGCCGCGTCGTACTTGTAATCGAAGCCCATTCCCGAGGCCGGACCGCCCGCCGCGGTCGTCCAGTCGGGCAAGAGGCCCGTGGTGCCCGCGCCCGTGTTGGCGTTCAGGTTCGCGATGATCTGATAACACGACGCGGCCACGCTCTCCCACCGCGCATCACCCGTGTAGGCCTTGAATGCCCTGTAATAGCCGGGCGCGAAATAACTCGGGTTCGTCACGGAGGAGCCGCCCCACGCGTCGCCGGGCTTGAGCACGTTCGTCCCGCTCTCCACCTCGTGCTGCAGAATGCGCCCGAGCAGCGTCTTCGCGTCGACCCCGTACGCCGCGCCCCAGGCCTTCTCCGCCACGATGAGCGCGAGCGCCATGTCCTCGTCGGAGTCGGTGGCCGCGTTCCAGCCGATGACGGAGTTGCTCGCGTTGATCTGCCAGTGCATCAGGCCATTGCCGTCGAGGTGGCTCTTCGCATAACCCCACAGGCCGTCGAACGTGGGTTTGTCGCCCAGGTATGCTGCGAGGAGCATTCCGTACGCGATGCCCTCCGACACGGTGTCGTTCGAATTTTCGGGCCGCTGCACGCGCAGGAAGCCGCCCGCTCCCGAGGACGTCACGTATCGGGTCTTCCACGTGCTGTAAGCGCTGCTAATCGCGCTGTCCGCGTCGGCCTGGCTCGGCGCCATGAGCAGGCTCTCGGACTCCCACACGTCCTCGTCGAGCTCGGTCGCATCCATATCGCCGCAGCCAATCGCCGTGGTCGCCGCGAGGAGGCTGTACGTCGCGAGGTGGAAGAGGGCACGATTCGTCTTCATGGGAGGCTCCTTGGGCTCGGGCGGCCCGCTCCGGGCCGGCGTCGGCGCGGAGCGTGAGCAGCTCCCGTGCCATGCCCAGAGCCTCCCAGATCACCGGGGATTCACGAGGAGCGTCGGCGGCCCCGCGAGGGACCTGCGATCCGCTCGATCGCAGGGGTGATCGATTCGATCACCCCTGCGACGCGCGCGTGTGCTCTTCCCGTAAACCTCGAACCGGATTCGTCGACGGAGTTCGTCCCAGGACCTAAACGAGGGCCCCACCATCAATCGTGATGGCCTGTCCCGTGATGCCGGCGGAATCTTCCGCCGCCAGATGGAACGCCAGGTTCGCCACCTCGCGTGGCTCGATCATGCGGCCGAGGGGCACGCTCTTCGCGAGCGCCGCCTCGTCCAGGCCGAGCTCGCGCATGCGGCCTTCGGCCATTGCCGTGCGTGTCCAGCCAGGGCAAATCGCGTTGACGGTGATGCGGCGCGGAGCGGCGTGCAGCGCGAGGGCCCGCGTGAAGCCGATCACGCCGTGTTTGGCCGCAGTGTACGCGGTCTGATCCGGCGCGCCCTTGAGCCCCAGCACCGACGAAATATTGATGATTCGCCCCGTCCCGTCGGGCAGGTGAGGAAGCACGTGCTTGCACAGGTAGTACGTGCCATTCAGGTTGACCGCGAGGACCTGGTGCCAGAACGCATCGTCGCCCTCGGGATCGAGCGAATTCGCCCCGGCGAGCCCCGCGTTGTTCACCAGCACGTCGATACGGCCGAAGCGCGCGAGGATGGCGCGTACGGTCTCCGCGACCGCGCCCGCGTCGCTGACGTCGCAAACGTAGCTCTCCGCCGCGTGGGGTGAATCCACGCGGGATCGCGCGAGGGCCGCGACGGAAAACCCTCCTTCGTGAAATCGCTCGACGAGGGCCGCGCCGATCCCCCTCGACGCGCCCGTGACGAGGGCGACACGCGCGCTCATTGCGCCACCCCGCCGCCGTCGACCGGCATGACGACGCCCGTCATGAAAGACGCCGCGTCCGAGGCGAGGAACGTGATGGCCCAGGCGATCTCGCTCGGATCCGCGAAACGGCCGAGCGGGACGGCGGCCTTGTAGACGTCGTCGCTCGTCACTTTCATTCGCTCGGAGAGCACGGAGAGGACCTGGCGCAGCATCGGGGTATCGGTGCTGCCCGGCGCGACGCAGTTGACGCGAATGCCGCGGGGACCCCAGTCGAGGGCTGCGCTCTTCGTGAGCTGCGCGATGGCCGCCTTCGACGCGCCGTAAATCGCGCTGTCGCGCTTGCCGATGAAGGCCTGGTCACTCGCGTTGTTGACGATTGCGCCGCCGCCGTTCTGCAACATGAAAGGAATCACGGATTGCATGAGCAGGAAGGGCGCCTTGAGGTTCACGGTGAGCACGTCGTCGATCGCCTCGAGCGAGGTGTCCACGAGATTGCCGAGGTGCGTGACGCCGGCATTGTTGACGAGAATGTCGATCCGCCCCTCGAGCGTGGCGACGCGCTTCACGTGGGCGTCGATGGCCCCGAGATCACGCAGGTCGACGTCGGGGAGGTCGAAACCGTGCACACGCGCGCCGTGCTCTTTCAGCAACGACGCGACCGCCTTGCCGATTCCGCTGCGATGTCCAGTGACGATGGCGACTTTGTCACGAAGTCCGGGTAACATGAAGGGAAGACGCGTTACCACGCGTGGACGTCCACGTCAATCGACTTCGGGTCGCGTTGGCTCTGCGCTTCGATGAAGAGCGTTGGGCGGCTTCCTCGGCGCGCCCTTTTCCCAAACGAGCGTTGCCGCCCGGGCGAGCGACCTGTTCGCGAGGTGCTGGAGGCCTTCGAGGCAACGCACGAGGGGAATGCGACCGATCAACCCAGCACCGCCCGGTAGAAATCGCGCGGATCCATCTGCTCGGGGAAGACCGAACAGCCGCCATCGTTGATTTCGATCACGGTATACCCACCCCGCTCGAGCCGGGCCACGTCCGCCGTGAAGAATGGGGAGCCGATGGTTTGCCCGAGATGGGCGAATTGCCCCGGCTCCTCCAGTGTCGACTCCACATCGTAATACGGCGCGTGCGCCACAAGTCGCCCCTCCCAGAACACGAGGCGGTGTTCGTCGGTGACGCGGCGGCGGCCTGGCGCCCAGCCGGGCAACGTCGCGAGGTCGAGGTACTTTCTCACGACGAACCCCCGCTCGAAGCGATCGCCGCGGTACTCCAGGATCTTTTCACAGACCTCGGCGAAATCATCGTACGTGGCGCCCTCGGGCACGAAGCACGCGCGGTGCCAGAGCTCTTTGACCGATTTCACGTGGTCCTTCACCACCCACGGCGGAGGCCCGAGCTCCAGGGCTATCTCCCACGCTTCCCGGATGTCTTCGTCTTCGGTCCAACGCGTGGGCGCCGTGTCGTCGCCCAGCAGCGGGACGTAGTTTGGCATGTACATCGTCTCTGCGAAGCTCTCGGGATCGACGATGAGCTCCTCGCCGCGGTCCTGCATGGCCTCGTACAGGCCGGTGTATTCTTCTTCGCTCAACATCCATCCCCGGTAAAGCCACGTCCGGTACCGGGGCTTCGGCAGCCGACGCAATGCGCGCTCCGGCTCGCCATTCACGACGGGATCGAGCGGGATCGCGTACGACTCGATGCCGAGCTCCTCGGCGGCCAGCACGTCGATCTCGAAACGATCGTCGCCGAACTGAGGGACATGGGGTCTTCCGAAGAGGATGGTGACGTCGCTCATGAAGTCCTCCAGGGTGGCGCCGCGTCCGACTCTGGGTCGGCGCAGCGAGGTTCACCAAGGTGGGTCCACGTTCGCGAAGAACCAGTCTTGTAAAGATTGGTGATTTGCGAGAGGATAGGCTCAACGGGTCGTCCGCGTGTGCTCCCCTGGAGCTGGTGGCTACGCGAGGCAGCCCACGTTTGCTGGTTTGCGTCACAGCGCGCGAGGGGAAAGAGGCTCGTGTCCGCGCTCGACATCGGCCGGCTTACCGTTCACAACTGGATCCAGAGGGTCCACGACCCGAGTCCGGGTCGATATGCCGTCTTCGTGAGCGACATGGGCACCGACGAGAGCCTGCGGAGAGACCCGGCCCCTATCGTCCTTCCCGAGCTACGCCCTGCGCGTCGGGCCGTGCCCAAGTCGCTCTTCGAGCGTTACGAGGACATCGAATTCGTCGGCGAAGGCGGCATGGGGACGGTGTACCGCGCCGTGGATCCTCGTCTCGGTCGGAAGGTCGCGCTGAAGCTCCTCCACGGGGACGACCCCGAGCTCTGGCGTCGCTTCATCGGCGAGGCGCGCTCGCAGGCGCGTATTCAGCACGAGCATATCTGCCCCATCTACGAGGCCGGCCAGGCAGACGGCGAGCCGTACATCGCGATGCAATTCATCGACGGCGAGCCGCTCTCCGTGGTGCGCCAGCGGCTGGCCCTGGAGCAGTGCGTTTATTTGATGAAGGAAGTCTGCCTGGCGGTGCACGAAGCCCACCGTGTCGGGATGATCCACCGCGACATCAAGCCCGGCAACATCCTCGTCGAGGAGCGCGAGGACGGGACGAAGAAACCTTACGTGATGGATTTCGGGCTGGCGCGTCAGATCGAAGACGAGGGGCAAACGCAGTCGGGGGCGGTGGTGGGGACGCTCGCGTTCATGCCGCCGGAGCAGGCGCGCGGGGACGTGCGGGCGCTGGATCGCCGCTCGGACGTGTATTCGCTGGGTGCGACGCTGTACGACGTGATCGCGGGGCGTCCTCCCTTCGTCGCGGACAGCCAGTTGAGGCTCCTCCTGATGGTCGGTTATGACGACCCGCCGCCGCTCGGGAAGGTGAAGGCGGGGGTGCCGGAGGAGCTCGAGACGATCGTGATGAAATGCCTCGAGCGCGATCCTGCGCGTCGTTACGAATCGGCGCGAGCGCTGGCGGAGGATCTGCAGCGGTACTTCGACGGCGAGCCCATCCTGGCGAAGCGGGCTTCGTTCGGGTATGTGCTCCTGAAGAAGGTCAAGAAAAACAAGCTGCTCACGGCGCTGCTCGTCGTCCTCGCATTGGGCGCGCTCGCCGTCGCGGGCGTTTATGCGCGCGCGCAGAGGCAGGCGGCGGCGCGCGAGCGCCTGGCGCAGGAGCTCGGGGAGAGCGTGAAGGAGATGGAGCTCTTCTTGCGCGCCGCGTACGCGCTGCCCGTGCACGATGTCGAGCGCGAGCGGGACGTGGTGCGCGCGAGGCTGCGCGAGATCGAGCAGCGCGCGGTCTCTGCGGGGAGCGTGGGGGAGGGGCCCCGGCATTATGCGCTCGGGCGGGGGCACCTCGCGCTGGGGGATCCGGAGCAGGCGCGGGAGCACCTGGAGCGCGCAATTGCGGCGGGGTATTCGTCGGCCGATCTCGAATATGCGCTCGGGCACGCGCTCGGGGAGCTCTTCCGGCGGGCGGTCGAGGAGACGAAGCGGATCACGAACGAGGCGGAGCGAAAGGCGGAGGTGGCGAAGCTCGAGCGGTCGCTGCGAGATCCGGCGCTCGCGCACCTCCGCGCGGCGACGGGGGTGAGGCTCGAATCGCCGTCGTATGCGGAGGGGCTCGTCGCGCTGTACGAGGGAAAGAACGAGGAGGCGATCGCGAAGGCGCAGATGGCGTTCGAGCAGGCGCCGTGGATGCACGAGCCGAAGAAGCTCGAGGGAGACGCGCTCTTCGCCGAGGGCAGCAAATACCGGCACGATGCCGCCTTCGATCACGAGAAGATGAAGTCGTACTTCGAGCCCGCGGCCGAGGCGTACAGGGTGGCGAGGGAGATCGGGAGCAGCGATCCGGAGGTGTATCGGGCCGAGTGTGAGCTCTGGGAGAAGATGGGGTGGGCGGCTTATGCGAAGGGGAGCAAGGCATTACGCGAGTTCGAGGCCGCCGACGCGGCGTGCGCCCGCGCGGTGACCTCGAGCTCGAGGGACGCGCGGGCGCGTGTGCAGCGCGCGCAAGCGATGAACGCGCGCTTCTCCGTTGCAGTCGACACGAGGGGCGACGTCGACGAAGCCGAGCGCGCGGCGCTCTCCGCCACGGAGGACGCCGTTCGTGTCCGCCCGCGTGACCCCATGGCCCTTTATGCGCGCGCGGCGACGCTGATGCGGCAATCCCTGCTCCAGAGCGATCGCGGCCGGCGAGCGTCGTTCGCGGCGGCGATCGACGCATTCCAGCGGGTGCTCGAGGTGGACCCGCGCTTCTCGTGGGCCTTGAACGAGCTCGGGCAAGCCTACCTTCTGCAGTCGGCCGTCGATCGTCTGTACGGGACCGCTCCTCGACCCATGCTCGAGCGCGCGACGAAGGAGTTCGAGCGTGCCATTGTAGTGGATCCGAGCTTCTCGTTGCCTGTCTACGGGATGGTCCGCGCAGGGCTTCATCGCGTCGAGTACGAGCGAGACATCGGCGCGGACGCCGAGGCTGCGCTCGTGATCCTGTCGGAGGCCGTCGCGCAGCTCGAGCGGCAGAAGCTCGGCGGTTGGATCACCGCGTTCTGGAGTGCAAAGGCCTTTCGTGTTCGCGCGACGTACGAGCTCTCGGCCGGCATGGATCCTGGGCCATCCATCACGAAGGCGGTCGAGGCGTTGCGGCCCTTCATGGGTCAGGCCGAAGAGGGCGGCTTCCTCGTCCGCGAGATGGCGGAGATCCGCCTCGTCGAGGCGGAGCACGCGTTCGCGATGGGCCGCGCGCCCTTGCCGGAGCTCTCGACCGAGCGGGAGAGCGTCCGGAGATCCATAACCGACGGCGAGGCGATCGACGGATCCGCGTTGCTCGCGCGCATGGAGCTTTACGTGGCCCGTGTGGCCATGAAGGAAAAACGCGCGAGCGAGGCCAGCTTCGAGGCCGCGATGTCGCCCCTCCGGCCGCTCCTGTCGAAGAAGCGTGACGAGCCGAGGCTCTACCAGCTCCTCGCCGAGATTCATGTACAGCGGGCTCTCTGGCTCGAAGAGCAGAGGAAGAGCCCGGCCGGGGACGTCGAGGCGGGCCTGCGCATGGTGGAGAAGGGGCTGGCGCTCAACCCTCGTCACCCGATGGCGCTCGCATCGCGCGGCCTGCTCTTGCTCGTCCGGGCGAGGAGCGCGCGGGGGGAGGCGCGACGGGAGGCCGCGCGCGCGGCGAGCGAGGCATTCGCCGCATCATTTCGGGAAAACCCGCGGCTCGCCGTGAGGTACGCGCGGGAGGCCAAGGAAGCCTCGCTGGTGGAGTGACGCCGAGGCGCGTCCGGGCCGCTCAGGGATCGATCGGGGGATCGATCGGGATAGGGCAGACCGTCGCGTGGTCCGTCAAATAGATCGTGATGCGATTCGGCCACGCGGTGCAACTGGCGGAGACGGAGCCACCCAGGATGGGTATGCAATTCATCAAGCTGCAAGGGCCGTGATTGATGAAACCACAGTCGTCGCTCTCGTCGCAGACTCGGAAGGCCGCATCCGGGCAGGTCGAGTCGGAGTAGTTCTTGCACACGTGGGCATTGAAGGGCTGCAGGGTGGGGTGGTTCGGGTCGTGCGTCGGATTGAGCGGGACGGTGGAGTCGAACATGTTTCCCCATACCGTGGACTCCACATAGGGATAAGTGAGTTGTAAGGCCGAGTCGGGCTCGATCTCCGGGTGATCTCCGTCGAGCAAGATATCGATCTCTTCCCCGAATCGGTTCGTGCGTGCCATCACGCAGGCCGTGACGAACTCCTTCTCCTCCGTGGTCAGCGCTCGTGTCTCCCAGTCCGGGGCGAGCCCGATCTGTCCCCAGTATTTCCTCGTGACCGTCCCGGTGCCTATCACGATGGGGTCGTTCGAGTCGACGACCGACGCGCCCGTGGGCAACGCACATCCGACGAGGACCTTCAAAAACTCGCGCCGGCAGCCTGCAAGCGTGCCCGCCGCGTCGCCCGCGGGCATGTACGGCATGGAGGGCAAGGTGTCGAGCAGGTAGCTCGAGAGCCGGGCAGCGCCGAGGGTTCGAACGGTCTGCTGGACGCCGTGATCATTGAGACATCCAGGTAGGAGGGTATTGCCCGTGTTCGGCTCGCCCCCGGCTCCGTGAAGCGTCGGATCATCGAACAGGTTGGGGTCGACTGCCGCGTCTTCCAGGGCGCACCCCATTCCATAAAGCGCCATCCCGACGAGCCCGAGGTTGATCAGATTGCGGAAATGCAAAGAATATGCGTGTGCCATGGCCATTGCTCCTCGAAGTTGCCCCACGGCCGGGCCTATGAGCAGGACGCGTGCCAGCCCCGAAACCCGCGCCGCGCCAGAGCATCTCGCCGCATGAAGAGCGCTACGCGGGTCGGCTGCGTCCCCTGGGTACGCAGCCTGCGTCCACCCGCGTCCCTCAGGTACGCTACTGCCCGACGACGAACATCCCGGCCACGATCCCGCCCGCCATCACCGCGACCAGCGCCGCCCAGAGAGCCCACCGCGGCAGCGAGCGCCTCTCCCTCAGCGCCGCCTCCACCGGCTTGCCTCGCGCCGTCGCCGTCTCTGCCCGCCGCTGCGTCTCCGCGGACGCGGCCGCCACCTTCCGCTGCTCGTCCCCGATCCCCACGAGCATCTCCTCGCGGAGCGCCGTTCCCCCCGGAAGGAGCTGCGTGAGCTCCGCCGCAAGCTCCGCGCCGTTCGCGTACCGCGCCTCCCGGTCCGCGTGCATCGCCTTCTCGAGGATCGCCACGACCTCTGGGCGCACCCAGGGCGCGCGATCCGCGAGTGGCGGGACGGGCTCGGTGAGGATGGCGTGCACGAGCTGCATGAGCGATTTTATGTGCGCGCGCGGCGGCGCCCCCGTCAATATCGTGTAAAGCGTCACGCCCATCGAATACACGTCGCTGCGCGCGTCCGCGTGCTTCGCCGCGTCGATCTGCTCCGGCGCCATGTACAGCGGCGTCCCGAGCATCTGTCCCGTCGTCGTCATGGGCACCGGAGGTGCCGACCTCCCACCGGACCCGCTCGCATCCCCGTGCGAGCGGCGTATCTTCGCGATCCCGAAATCGAGCAGCTTGACGACCACCTCGCCGTCCCCCTTCCGCGCGAGGAACAGGTTCTCCGGCTTGATGTCCCGATGCACCACGTCCGCCGCGTGCGCTGCAGCAAGCCCCGAGCACGCTTGCGCCGTGATACGGAGCGCGACGTCCGGCGCAAGCGGACCGACGCGCTCGACGAGCGACCGCAGGTCCTCGCCCTCGAGGAGCTCCATCACCTGAAAAACGATATCCGTCTTCGGGTCCCGCGCGAGCTCGAGGACCGCCGTCACGTTCGGCGAGTCGAGCGTACCCGCGATGCGCGCCTCTTGCTTGAACCGCAGGAGGTCCGGATCATCCTGGGTGAACGGACGCGTGTGCATCCACTTGATTGCCACGCGGCGCCCGGAGCCGGCCTCGCGCGCCTCGTAGACGGTCCCCATCCCGCCCTGCCCGAGGACGCGCAGGATCTCGTACTTATCGAGCAACAAGGAATCCAAGATGCTTCGACGAACGTAACGGACCCTCGCGCGGACATCAAGGCGCATCGGCGCAGGGGAGTGGCCCTGGCCCCTCGAGACTCGTCGCTGCCTCTCGGTTGCCGATCCGCTCGATGGCCTACGGATCCTCAGTCACAAACGACCGCGCTTTCGAGAAGGCGCGTGCTGACTGCATTCGTTCGCCCCGCGCAGGCAGCTTGATTCGGATTCGCCTGGCACGAGGCGTCGACGTCGTCGCACGAGCCAAGCGCCGTCATGCCGCAGCCGTCCTCATAGCAGGTCCGGCCGAGCGTCGGGATGGTCGCGCACGTGTCCAGGTGGCTGCATACGAATGCGCCGAACGCCGGGAGCGTCGGCTCCTCGGGGTCACGCATCGGGTTGAGCGTGACCGTAGAGTCGAACAGGTTTCCCCACGCGGTGGACTCGACGATGGGATAAAGGTCGAGAAGCTCGTCATCAGGTTCGAGCACGTCATGATCACCCTGGAGGAGAATGGGGTTGAGCATTCCAAGAGCATTGATGCGCTCGAGCATGCAGCCCGTGATGAACGCCTTCTCCGTCGCGTTGAGCGCTCGCGTCTTCCAGTCCGGAGCGATCCCGACGTACCCGGCGTAGGTTTTGTATCCGCTGACCGCATTGTCATCGCTCGTATCCTCGACGAGGTCCCCCACAGGAAGAGCGCACCCAACGAGGACCTCCAGGAAGTCCTGCCGGCAATTCTCCAGGTCACCCGTCGTGTCAGGCGCGAGCAGGTAGGGCATGGGAGGCAACTGGTCGGTGCTTCCCACGAGCGCGGCGGCGCTGAGGTCCCGGGCGGTCTGCTGGGCGCCGTGATCCCAGAAGCATGCAGGCCGGAGGTGGTTACCCGTGTTTGGATCCCCTCCAACGCCCTGCTCCGCGACGCCGAGCAGAACATCTTCGGGATCGGCCTGGCTCTCGCCATTGTCGAGCGCACAACCCATGCCGTAGAGGCTCAGGCAGGCGAAAAAGAGAGCGAGGAGATTGGGACGGTTCGACGAGAGAATGTCGTTCATGTTTTGTTTGAACATGTATCCTATCCGACAAGCGACTGTCAACACGTCTTCCGGGGCGCTTCCGCGCCTGCCCCGCCAAGCCCTCCTGTCGGCGAATACGGCGGCGCGCCTCCGGTGAGCCTCAAGCCGCATCGGCGCCGGGAAGGGGCCCTCCTCGCTCAGGACTCGTCGTCCGAGAGCGCTGAAAAGAGCTTCGTGTCTTCCTCGCGGATGGCCTTGCAGAGCGCGTCCACCTTCTCGAGCTCGCGGCGCAGCATCTTGTGGTGGTTGCGGCTCTGTACCTGCTGCGCCTTGCCCAGCATCCGGAACGCGGACTCCCGGTTGCCGAGCCGCTCGACGGCGGTGCCGAGGATGAAACCCCGGAATGCATCCCCATGATCCAGATCGAGCCCCAGGCCCCGCTCTTCGAGCCGCTCGGCCTCCTCGACGAACGCGGCCGCCGCGCTCCGCATGCTCTCGAGCAGGGAGCGCCGTCCGCCGCCGGCCTCGTAGCCCAACGCTCGAATGAAATGGCGTTCTTCGAGGACGATCTCGGTGGCCGTGGCCCCCTGGCTCATCAACGCGAGCGCGTAGGCGCGGCGAACCACGTTATCGAGCTGGCGTAGATTGCCGGGCCACGTTCGCTCGCAGAGGAGCCGATCGACGCCCGCCGCGACACGGATGTGCCCATTGGGGACCGACTCGCGATGCCGGCGCAGGGCCATGAAGCACGCCCATTGCGATATCTCGTCACGACGCTCGTCGAGGGAAGGCAGCTTCACAGGTAGCACATTGACCCGGTAATAAAGATCCTCCCGGAACCGCCCCTGCTCCACGAGCTCGAGGAGGTTCGCGTTGCTCCCGACGATGAACCGCACATCGGCGCTCTGCTCGCGCCCCGTATCCCCCAGCGTACGGTATTTCCTGGTCTCGAGCAGGCGCAGGAGCCCTGCCTGCGCCTTCAAGGACAGCTTGTCGATCTCGTCGATGAAGAGCGTGCCCCGGAGGGCGCGCGCGACGGCGCCGGGCGCGTCGCGCGCCGCACCCGTGAAAGCGCCTTTTCGCCACCCGCAGAGCTCGGCCATCTGGAGATCCTCGGGGACCGTGATGAGGTCGAGGACCTCGAACGGACCATCACGCCGCGGCGATTGCGCGTGGCACCAGAGCGCCAGCCGTGATTTGCCCGCGCCCGTGGGCCCGCCAATGAGGAGCGTCTCCTCCTGTTGCGCGAAGATCCGGAGCATCTCCACGAGCGCCGCCATGGCCGGGCCGACGACGGGCAAGAGGTCGTCCGTCGGGCACGTCGAGGCGGGCCGCAGCGGTAGGCCCACCAGGTAGGGTGACGCGACGTCGGCGAGGATTTGAAGCTCCTCGCTCACGGCCGCGAAGATGAAGTCCTCCCCCACGGCCCGCGGGCAGCCGATCTCTACCGTGGCCATTCCCTCGACCACGCCGCGCATGGATCGTATCGGCACGGCGAGGAGGTGGCTCGCCTCCCGGCTCGTCAGCCGTTGCATGCTCTCGCTCTCCAGAAAACCCCCCTCCGCCACGACGTCGATGTTCCCGTCGGCGAACACGCGGACGCGCCCGAGCGGCACGTCGATGGCGACGGGCGCGACGCGGCGCGCGACCCATCGCCACGCGCTCGCGGACGGCAAATGCATGGGCGAAGCGGAGCCTGCGGGCCTCGGCGACGGCTCGTCCACGACGACCAGCCGCTGGTATCCGTCCGCGGGTCGCAAATGGACCATGCCGCGCAGGACGCGGCCGTGCTTCACGAAGGGGCTCTTCGAGAGCGCTCTTTTCGCCACGTCGAGCGCCTCGCGCAGGATCAGGAATGCCGCGTCCTCGAAATGTTTCGCTTCGTAAAGGCGCGCGATGAAGCTCCGTAGCTGCTTGGGGGCCATGCTCAACACCGGTTCGCCGTGGTCGTCGACGCTCGCCGCGAGGACGGTGATCAGCGCCGTGCGGCGGCTTCGCGCGTCCGTTCGACCTTCGCATCTCCACGGGCGCCGTTCAAGCCCGTTCCACCGAAGGCTCCGTGCTGCGGCGTCCGCTCGAAGCCGACGCGTGTCATGGAGGCCGAGGGCGCGCGCCCACCTGCGCGCCGAACGTCACCGTCTGCGTCGTGGCGCCGGTGCCCGAAGAGCGGCGGCCGTTCGCGCGCACGTCAGATGATTCCGCCGTTCGCGCGCAGCGTTTGTCCGTTGATCCACGCCCCATCCGGCCCCGCCAGGAACGAGACCACCGCCGCGATGTCCTCCGGTTGCCCGAGCCGCTCGAGCGGCGCGAGCTTCGCGAGCCGATCGATCGCCTCCTCGGACTTGCCGTCGAGGAACAGCCGCGTCGCGGTCGGGCCCGGCGCAATCGCGTTGACGCAGATGTCGCGGCCGCGCAGCTCCTTGGCCAGAATGCTGGTCATCGCCTCCACGCCCGCCTTGGTCGCCGCGTACACGCCGTAGGTCGGCTGGAGCAGGCCGACCACGCTCGAGGAGAAGTTGATGATGCGGCCGCCGCTGCGCAGGCGCCGCGCAGCTTCGCGCAGCGTGTTGAACGTGCCCTGGAGGTTGACCGCCACCTGCCGTGCGAACGTCGCATCATCGACGTCGGCGATGGCGCCGAGCACCATGACGCCGGCGTTGTTCACCAGCACGTCGACGCCGCCGAACGCCGCCTCCGTCGCGTCGAACAGCGCGCGCACCGCGGCCGGATCGCTCACGTCCGCCTGGATCGCCCGCGCGCGGCCGCCCGTCGCTTCGATGGATTGCGAAAGCGCCTCGGCGGCTGCCGCCTCGCCCGCGTAGTTGACGGCGACGCTGAAGCCGTCGCGCGCCAGACGCTTCGCGACCGCCTCGCCGATGCCGCGGGACGCACCGGTCACGATCGCCACTCTCTCGGTTGCCATGTCGTCATTCTCCTGATCGAGCGCTTGCCGCGTCTCGATGAGAGGATCCTGCGTCCGCGCGCGCGCCGCGGCATTCGCGGGATTGCCGTGGAGCACCGCGCGATTGCCGTGCGCGGTCTCGCCGCCCGGACGGGCGCGAGAGCTGGAGCATCGACCGGTTGCAAACCGCTCGATGTTCTAGCGGGCGCCGCGCCGGTAGCTCGTAGGGGACACGCCGACCAGCCGGCGGAACGCGGAGGCGAAGTGCGCGGGATTCTGGTAGCCGCAGGCGAGCGCGATCTCCGTCACCGACTGGCGGCCGCGCGCGAGGCGGCACTGCGCTTCCTCGATGCGCAGCCGCGTCAGGCGAGCGAACGGCGTCTCCCCGTTCGCGCGCTTGAACAGCCGCAGCAAATGGAAGCGGCTCACGCCCGCCTGCTGCGCGAGCGTCTCCAGGGAGAGCGGTTCGCCGAGGTGCTCGCGCATGAACGCCTCGACCCGGCGCAGCCGCAGCGTATCACGCGCGCTCACCGGCCGCGGCGCCGGCCGGGATGCGTGGTGGACCAAGAGGTGCGCGGCCAGAAGCTCGCCGGCCGATTCCGCGTAAAGATCGGGCACGCCGGCCGAGAGGGCGCGCGCGAGGCCGAGCATGATCTGCTGCACGAGCGGATCGACGCTCCCCAGCATGCTCGGCATCTCGAGCCGCTCGGGATCGCCGGCGGAGAGATCACGGAACACGCGCTGGAGCGTCGGCGTGGGCAGGTGCAGTTGCAGCGTGCTGTGCGTGGTTTGGCCGCGCCAGCGGAGCGTCGCCTCCTGGCCGGGGGCGGTCATGCCGATGTGACCCGGCTCGTAGTGGGCCGATTGCCAGCGTCCGCGGTAGCGCGCCTCGATGTCGCAGGCGCCGTCCGTGACGAGCACGATGAGGTGATCGGCCGTGGCGGGCGTCTTGAACTCCTCGACCTCGGGCGGATCGACATACCCGCGCAGCAGCAGTGAGCGCCAGCCCGCCTCCCAGCTCGACAGGGTCATCGCGGCGCGCAAGTGGCGGTGGGCGTGCAGGCTGGGGCTGAGGCTCGTCATGAATCGGGCTCCGCGCTGCGTGACGGGAATGGCCGTCCCAACCTCCGATCGTACTGCAGCCCGTGATACGGTAAAGAGAATTGCCGTACGTCGGGGAAACGGGTCTGCAGCAGCGCCCGTACGACCGCTTGGTCAAAGGCCGGTGGCGATCAGTACGACGAAATCCTCGGGGCAGCCGATGGCGAGCTTGCCGTCGCCGAGCCACGTCACCCATTGCGGGTGGTGCAATCGTGCTGTCTTCAGGTCCCCGGTCACGATGCTCCCGACGGGCGAGAGCTCGCCGATGACGGTGGTGATCGCTCCCGTCGCCAGATCCACCTTGCGCACGGCGTTCGCGTTGGTGTCGGCGACGTAGAGGTGCCCATTGCCGTCGTGGGACGCTCCGCCGACGCGATTGGAGAATCGCGCCGTTTCCTTGGGGCCGTCGACGGCAGGCTCGGCCTGGTTCATGTCGGTGCCGGCGACGAGCTTCCAGGTCTTGGCGGCGAGATCGCTCTCGAGCACGAACGATGGCGCTCGATGCACCGTGTACATCGTGCCATTCGCCGGCACCCACGCGGTCAGCGATGCGCTCGTGCCCCAGACCTCCCGGATCCCGATATTCGAGACCATGAGCGTCGAAGGTGAGACGCGCGCCTTCTCCCCGACGAGGACGTTCCCGGACGGCTCGACCGCGAAGGGCACCGGGTCGAACAGGTCATAAGGCAGCTCCTGGTAAGAATCGAGCGTGATTTCCGCCTCGATGACGCCGCTCCCCACGTTGTACCGCGAGACCTGCCCTACGACGCCATTCATCATGGTCTTGAGCCCCTGGAGCACGTAGAGCGAGTTCCCGCCGCCGGTCGCCAGCGCGATAGGCTGAAAGAACTCGGCGTCGAGGCCGTCGTCGTTGGGGGCGGTGGTCGTGACGCCGGTGTTCACATCGATTTTGCGGATGGCAGCATGGCGGTCGGCGACATGAAGCGTCGGCGCGATATAGACCATCCCTCCGACATCGCGGAGCCGGGAGGTGCCCTTGGGGCCATTGACGTGCCCCGCCTCGCCCACAGCGCCCGCGAGCACTTCGACCGTGCCGCCGGGCGTGCCCCCGCCCGTCGATGCATCGGGCCCCGCGTCGGGCATGTCGCCCCCACCGCCGCCCATGCCGGCGCTGCCCCCTGTAGCCATTCCGCCAGTGCCGCCGGTGCCGCCCGAGCCACCCGAGCCACCGGCGCCGGGGTTACTGCCGCCGCCGCCGCATGCCACGAGCGTCGCCAGCGCGGCGATGAGGATTCCGCCGGACGCTCCTCGATGAACGTAGTTCATGAAAAGGACCTCTGTTTCGTGGTGAAAGATCGAGACGTTTTCCCGAGCCGCAGGAACCATGCTGCTCCGGGGGCCTGGAAACACGCACCTTGCCGGAGAACGGTCCATCGCGCTTGCGTTTTTCGTAGGTCCCATGAAGACAATGGGCCCGAGCCCTCCTCCATCACGGGAAAAATCGACCGTCCCTGCTATCGGCCTCTCTTCGCCAGCGCCGCGCCGAGCTTGGCGAGCTTCTTCTCGTCTGCAAACCAGGAGAGGCATTCGTGGCGTGTCTTGCGCTGCGTCGCGGAGAGGCTCTTTCCATTGTCGAGCTTCCCCTTGAGCACCTCGAGCAGGAATGCCTCGGTCGAGGGGTGCCATGCGTAGAAGAGCGGCCAGAGGGACTTCGCCGGCAGGCGCGTCAGGCCGTAATGATCTGGCACGGATTGCTCGCGGCGGATGCATTCGATCAGCGCCGGGGCGAGCTTCGCGCCGTCCGCCTGTTCGAGCGGCTTGGCGAGCTTCTCCCAGGGCGGCCGCGGCGTGGCAAAGGATCCCCAATCGTTCCGGAAGAGCTCCCGGTAGGCGGCGAGCGCCGCGGCGACCGCAGCCATCGGCGCGCCGGCGCGGACGGTCGCGTCGAAGACGTCACGCAGCGGGTCGAGCTTGTCGAGCTTGGCCTCGAGTTGCCGCCGCAAGCGGCTCCACGCGTCGTCGCCGAGCGCGGAGAGGACACGCTCCTCATCGATCGTCTCGGCGTCGCCGAGCGCTCGCAGGAAAGTGAAGAAAGGCACGCGCTCGGCCGTTTCATTGCGGGGCAAGACATCGAACGCGATCTCGTGCGCGTCGTCGAGGACGCTTTCCAGACGGTCTGCGTCGCGCCGGTCGGCGAAGCGATCCAGGAGCGGTCGGGCCCGCTGCACGAACTCGAGCCGATCGGGCAATTTCACGCCGTCCGCCTCGCCGAGCTTCCACAGGGCCGCCGAATGATCGACGATGGCCTTGACCAGGGCGAACGCGATCGGAATGGATGTGCCGCGCTGGCGAGCATCGGGGACCACGCGCCAGGGCTGTGCGCACCAGGCGGCGGCCGCGCGGCTGCGTTCGTCGTCGTTGCGCTCGCTCGCAAGGAACCAGACGGGGTCGAAGCTCTCCGGGATCGCGCCGCCATTTACCTTGCCCGCACCCTCGAGGCGCCGGATGTCCTCTCCATGGAGGTCACCTTGCCAGGAGAGCCCGGCGGCGGTGCCGAGCGTCCGCGCCCGGCGATAATCGTCGAGCGCGCCGGCCGCGTCCCCCGACGCCTCGCGGACCAACGCCCGCGCCGCGAAAATGCGCGACTCGAAGCCGCGATCCGTGACCCCCTGGCCGGCGCGGGCGCGAGCCTCGTCGCCTCGGGCGCGCTCGTCGATGAGGGCGACCGCCTCGTCGGCGAATACGCGCGCCCTCGCGAGGAGCGACGAACGCTCCGTCGCGGAGATGGCCTTGGGCTTTTTGGTCTTGGGCCGATCGCGGCAGGGGTCTTCCCCGCTCGCGAGTTTTCCGAGGGATCGCGCCACCCGCCCGAGCCCCATCGCCTTTCGATCCTGCCGGTCGCCCCGATGAAAGAAGCCGAACGAGAGTCCTTGCGCCGGGTCGTCGATCGGCTCGGCCGCGCGCCAGTCCTCCGCGGCCGCGCGTTCGTCGCCGCGATAGAGTCGGCATTCCCAGCGGGCGCGGAGCAGCTCCGCGCCGGCAATCCCCGCGTCGAGCGCCGCCGACAGCAATGGCTCGGCCTCGGCGTAGGCGCCGCGCTCGAACAGCTTGTACCCGAGCATCTCGGCGATCCCCACCGCCGTCTCGAAGATGGCGCCGTCCTCTTCCTTCAGCCACGCCTCGAGCGCAGGCTGGATAATTTTTAGGAACGTGAGGTGATTGTCGCTCGAGAGGTGCTTCGTGGTGTATCGATAATGCTTGGCCACGAAGAGGCGCTCGCGCGGATCGCTGCTCCCGGTATGAGACGCGAGCACTTTCAAGTGGCCGCTGAGGGAGGAGGTCGAGTTGGTCCGCTGCTTGAGCTCGGACAGCTTCGCGAGCACCTCCTTCCGGAGCTCGTTCGGCACGGCGCGCTCGAGCTCGAGCCAATAGCCGGAATCGACGTCGAGGACGTGTCGGACGAGGAGGACCGCCTCGTCGTGCGCATCGTCATCGAGCGCCAACGCGATCCGGCCCACCGCGGGCAGCGCCGCATTCTGGAGATTCTGCCAGTTCTTCCATTCCGTCGGGAAATTGAGGGGGTAGGGGGTGAGTGTCGGCAGCAGACAACGCTGGCCGTGCCCCTCGCTCGCGCGGGCCACGGCCCAGAGCCGCCCGGCGAGGAGGTAAAGGGCGGAGCCCCGCTGGCGGATGACGGTCGGCTCGCCCTCGCCTACCTGGAGGGTCACTTCGATCGACGTCCCGACGAGCCTCGCAGTGAACGGGGGGATTTCGCGCGGTCCTTGGAGGAAATTCGCTGAAAAAGCCGCGAAAAACTCGGCGAGGGCGTCGTGCAACGCTGCATTGGGATCCATGGGTGAGCGACCCTAGATGGCTGGTGTTTTTCTCTACCAAACCATCGCGCGATGGTGTAAGGCGGGGGGCATGTCCCGTGGACAAACCCCGAAGCAGGGCGAGATGTGGAGGTCGACGTCGGCGTACTGCGGAGCGAA
>NZ_JASBQE010000050.1 GCF_029960785.1 Polyangium sp. 15x6 | reverse complement strand
AGCCCCATTTACGTATTCGATATCAGTTCGCCCCGAGAGAGCTCGAGGCTTTTACCGATTCCGTACAACACGCTCGAATGTCCGGCGCGGACCCCGCCCCCGAAGCCGCGTGTCGTCGCGGCGAAGGAGAAGGCCAAGGAGGCCGAAGAGAAGAAGGACGAGGCCAAGGAGGCCGAGCGGCCGAAGCCGCTGCCGCGACCGATCGCGAGACCGCCCGAGCAAGAGCGGTGCGCGGCGTATCGGGAGCCAGGCCAGGCGAGGAGACGGAGCCAGACGGGCGCAGGTGCCTGTACGAGGATGCTCGTCAAGCGGCGCGGAGCAGGCCGTCGCGGACAAACAGCCGCCCGCAGCCGAGCCGCGCCCGGTCCAGGAGCCCGAGCCGGCCGAGCCGAGGGAGTTGCCGGCGAGCACGGCGCAAGCGTACGCGGAGGACATCGAGGCCATGCGCCCGATGCTCCTCCGCCATGTCCGTGCGATCGGCGTGGCGAGCGCTCACGCTCCGGACATCGTGCAGGAGACGATCATCACGACGTGGGAAGCCCTGGCCGAAGGGCGCGTCCGCGGCGGGCAGAAGACGCCGCCCGAGGCGTCCCTGCTGGGCTTCATGAAGCAGACGGCGTGGTATCGGGCGCAGAACCTCTCGCGGCGTGCCTCCACGCTGTACGAGGCTCCGGCGTCCTCGCTTCGGGACGTCCCGATCCTCGTGACGGCGGATCCCATGTCGACCATCGAGGCGCGGGACGTGATCGCCCGGGTCGTGGCGTCGAGCCCGAACGTCGCCCGCGTCGTGGAACTGGCCGCCCGCGGGCTCATCGGCGCGGACGCCGCGCGGGCCGCGGGGCAGCCCCGGGCAACGTTCTACGCCCACGAGAAGCGGCTCCGCGCCGCTCTCCGGAAGCTCGGCGCGGCTCCCGCCCCGAAGCAGGCCCTACGCCGCACACAGAAGACCAGGGTGCGGAAGCGCTGAACGGACGAGTGCTGTCGAAGTCACCGACACGCACCCTGCTCTTGCGTACAGGGTCTCTATTGTGACCCCTTTCACACCCACGGAGCTATGGCACGTTGATCAGGGGCGGAATGGACAGGCCCGTCAGCCTGCTGTACGTTTCAAGAGTCACCTTACGCAGGCACAGCCATGTCTACCAATCATAGTCAAGACAAATCCATCCAAGCTCCGAACGTCGAGTTCACCATCCCATCCAAGGACTTGGGAACGCTGTGCAAGATTTTGCAATTAGATGACAGTGTTCGTGAGGATCTGTGGCGAGCGATCGAGGATGCTCCGATCGGCGTTTCTGGGAACGACCTAGAGGCGCGCATCCTCGATGCGACACCGCTTACGCCTGCCGACGCCAAAGACATTGTGACTGTATTGGCACGAATGTACCTAACAAAGGTACATACCGCTGACGTGTCGGCAAGCGACTTCGTTGACGCCGTCATGCACGCAATAACTCGTGACCACACGATCGAATTCACAGGCGAATCACGGGACATTTTACAGCGGGTCCTCTCATTCGATCGAACCATCGGGATTAGTGCAAAAGCCAAAGAGATGGTCGGAGAATACGAGCGCATCCTACAGGACGTCCGTATTCTGACTGATATTCGGCCCATTTTTGATGGGAGTGCAGATGCGGTTCTATCCGCGACGGTAGTTGTACACAACTTGCGTCTACGCTACGTGGACAGCGATGGGGCATCACGAGACTTCATTGTGTCCCTCGATGGTGATGATCTGCGTAGCATCGCAAAATCGATCGAGCGCGCCTCCAAGAAGGAGGCTGAAATCCGGGCCTTTATGGCCAAGTCCGGTATGCCGTGCATTGCCCTAACGAGCAGTCAGTCATGACGATTCATGACCGTACAATGGGGCTTCTGTTTGCTACGCATGGTGGCCCCAAGCACTATTTTGCGCCGGCCAGACTGGTCCATTACGGCGGATTACATCGTCGACAACTCGTCGACATGTCGACTTGGAAAGGCAAGACAACAAAGCAGGAGCACACGAGGGCTGCTACCGATCCCCTGGCCCACATTCGGAAGGCGATAGAAGCCGCTCGTTGCATCCTCGACCTGGAGCCGGATTGGGACGGCGAGGGAAGCGCTGCGTATGATCCCGTTACGTTCAATGCAGCAGTCGACTTCTTGGCAGCCCAAGCGGGCCAAGCCTTGGCGGCCAAGGTCACCATTCCTGCGCCAGATATAGCTCCGGGCCCCAACGGCAGCATCGACCTGGTGTGGCAAGAGCCTAAGTATCGATTGCTAATCAATGTGCCGCACGGCGGCCGACCAATAGGCTATTGGGGTCGGAATAGCGTGGTTGAGATCAAGGGGCAGATCCACGAGCCATCCGTCGATCACAAGGAGCTGTTTCTGTGGCTGATGAAGACGTTGTAGCGTTCGCGCCTACGCCTACCATAGCCGAAGAGCCACGTGCGGTTCCAATACCGTTGCCCACGTCAGACGACGGGCACATTGCCGTGGAGATCGTGCCTAACGAAGCACGGCTATTGATGCGCGTCCACAAGATGTGGATCAACGGACGTGGACAACTGCTGCCTGGAGTGTTCAAACAACGTGGCACTGGCATGTCGACGGACTGGGATAAGTACTCGACTCCATCGGAAACGCGGGATAGAGGTCGAAAGCCCGACGAAAATGGCGTCGTTAGTCTACCGGCGGGTGGCGTAAGACAACATCCTCGTCTCAGGGTTGTGCATACGCCTTTCAATACCACTCCACCGCATCCACGACATGTCGACGTTCTCGGCCTCGGCGATAAGGACGAACTGGAAGCGCGTATGCACCTCCTCGACATTGCTCAATGGGAAATTAAGTTGGCGATGTAGCTTCCCCACGAGACCATAGTCACAGTCAAGTTTCCTCTGGGAACAGCAACAACTGTCGCGCCTTCGGACGCCACGCGAACAGGTCAAGCTGCGTTCCCGGTGGCGGTAGCGCCTCACGTGGAGCCTCCCCCGTCCCGACTCTCGCCGGGGGCGCAGCGGGCGGCGTAGGAGCACGCGGCGCGTCGCTGGGCTTGCCCTTCCCGCCGGGCAGGGCGCGGAGCCATCCCTTGCCGTTCGGCAGCTCGCGGGCGGCGCCCTGCTTCTCCCCGGGGGCCGGGACGGGCGGCGCGAGCTTCTTCGGCTCCGGGGGCGCGCACGGCTCCGCGGCAAGAGCGCGCTCGACAAGCTCCTGCACGGACCAGACGTGATCCGTGATGCCCGCCTCCATGGCCGGCGTCACGCGTAGAGACTCGTGGACGCGGCAGAAATTGTACCAGGCGACGTGCAGGCTCACGGCGGCGCGGTGGTTCTCGATCTTCTTCGAGAAGCCGTTGCAGAGGCGCGTGAAGCGCCGGACGTGCATCCGGACCGTGAGGTTCGCGCGCTCGACGTGCGAGGTGCTGGCCCGATCGAGGTTCGGCGCGCCGTGCGCCGTCTTCTTCGTGATGAACGGATCCCGCGGGGGCTCATAGCGGTGGTCATGCCGCTGGCCGTCCGCGCGCCCCTTCTTCGTGTAGTTCTTCTGGATCACGGCGTGATCCGCCGCGCCGCCGAAGCTCTGCCCGACGGCCACGGGGTAGCTCTGCCACCCGTCCGTGGACAACTCCGGGATCGTCACGAGCCGCGCGCGGAGATCGGCGATGAACGCTCGCGTGTTCGCCTCGTCCCGCTTCCCCACGTGGTAGCTCACGAGGAGCTTCTTCGTGCGCGACATGGCGAGGTAGGCGTAGGCGTCGCCGAACTCCGCCGGATCCTCCGCGGTCACGCGGGCCTGCTTCTTCTGCACGTAGGACCAGATCTCATCGAGCTGAATCTCGCGGATGTCGAGATCGCGGACCAGGGCGTTGTGCAGGTTGTCGCACCCCTCGCCCATGCGGAGCAGGGTCGAGAGTACCGTCGGAAGCGAGACGTCCGTGAGCCGCGACGTCGCGCGCACGCTCGCGCCCTCTACGAGGTGCCGAACGACGTTCACGCGCTTGTCCAGCGGCAGGACGTTGGCCACGACGAAAGCCCCAGCAAGGGCCGCCACGGGCGCCGCGTCGCGCCCCGTGCGCGTCGTCGGCTCGACCGTTTCAGCGGCTCACTCGATGGGATGAATCTATCACGAATCCTCGGGTTTTCAGTGGATATTCGGTAATGGCCTAGGACATGAAATGTCCTAGGTAGGACCGTTTGCCCGCGGAGATCGGAGTGCCGATCCGCGGGTCAACCGTGCCGGGCGATATGGATGGACGTGCGTTGTCCCGTAGGTATCCTAACGGGGATGAGCAACACACGAGACGCAGACGGTAGGGGTTACGTATTCGTAGGTGGGGCAGGTCCGGACCACTTCCGGCGGTTGTTCGGCTTGCCTACGTCATCTCACCCTCAAACCGAACCTCGATGTCCAGATCCGAAAAATGAGCCCGGGCCCACGCCTGAACTTCCTTCGCATACTCACGCGCCTTCGCTGTTGTCATGACGCGGATTTTGAGAGCCTCCTCCAAGATTGTCGCGCCTGCGACGAGTAGGTCGAAGCGCGTCTCTAGGATGGCGTTGATCGTCTCGGCCTCGCGACCGGGCAGTTGAGCGTCTTCCTTCTTCGTGGCGATCGATACTTTCAGGGGCATGCCGCTCACGGTACCCTCGACAGGGTGCCGGCGTACAAGTTCACGGCGAGAGGTCGTCGGTTCGGAAGTCCCGCGCGTTCGTCGCGCCGAACCGGCTGATCAAGTTTGATCAGGACCCTTCGTCGGCATGCTCGCCGGGCTTGTCGGCAACGGCTGGGCTCTTCGTCGGCATGCTCGCCGGGCTTGTCGACAACGGCCGGGGCTTCGTCGACATGCTCGCCGGGCTTGTCGACAACGGCCGGGGCTTCGTCGACACGGATCGTGGAGGTCTTCGATACGCCGGTCGTTGGTCGAATACGACGCGGGAGCCATCGTCGACGTAGCCACCCCGGACGTCGAGGCGCATCGCCTCGCCGCGCACGGACATTGTGTGTCCGATATTCATGCGGATTCCATTGCGCAGCGCCGCGCTCGGCATGCACAAGGATCGTCAGGAACAACGCGGGCCCGCGCATAGCGCCACGGGGATGGCTTGGTGTGGCCTGCATCCACGGAAGGCACTTCCATGGCCTGGCTTCCCTCGACGCCTCCGATTGGCCGGACGTGCAATGCGTCACGTCGTCATCGCAATCCTCAGGCCATTGGGTTCATCGCCGCGCTCGTCACGCTGTCGCTCGTTTTGTCCGGGTGCGCCTCCTCGCGCGATCCGACGATGGCCCGGATCTTCGAGGCGCCGAACGTCGTCCACGTCTGCGTACGTCCGCCGAACGTCCCGAAAGACAAGCGGATCTGGGGGCTCACCTCCGACGGCACGCCCTTCTTCGGGGTCCGGGAGGTGGATCTCGCGAGGCGCGAAGGCAGCCCCATTTACGTATTCGATATCAGTTCGCCCCGAGAGAGCTCGAGGCTTTTACCGATTCCGTACAACACGCTCGAATGTCCGGCGCGGACCCCGCCCCCGAAGCCGCGTGTCGTCGCGGCGAAGGTCGACGGCAAGAAAAAGGACGAGGCCAAACAGGTCGAGCGGCCGAAGCCGCTGCCGCGACCGATCGCGAGGCCGCCGGAGGAGCAGCGGTGCGCGGCGTATCGGGAGCCGGGCCAGACGCGGAGACGGAGCGGGACGGGCGCGGCGGCCTGTACGAGGATGCTCGTCAAGCGGCGCGCCGCGGAGCAGGCCGTCGCGGACAAACAGCCGCCCGCAGCCGAGCCGCGCCCGGTCCAGGAGCCCGAGCCGGCCGAGCCGAGGGAGTTGCCGGCGAGCACGGCGCAAGCGCACGAGGACTGGGGGCTCAGCCCGGCGGAGACCTCCGCGCTCGCGGAAGACCGAGCCAGGGAGTGCCTCCAGGGGCTTTGCCATGCGCGGCATCCGAACTTCGTTCCGAAGTCCAAGAAGAAGCCCGCTGAGACGCACAACGGGCAATCGTTGTCAACGGGGAGTGGGAGCGGTGGGGGAGCGAGCGCACCGAAACCCGCGGCCAAGCCTGCGCCGAAGACGACGACGGTCAAGACGACGACGAAGCCCGTCTCGCAGCCGAAGGCGCCGACGGCTGCGCCTGCGACGACGCAGCCGCCGGCGACGCAGTCGCCGACCGCTCCGGCCAGTGCTGGGGCCGGGATGAGTGGAGCTCGACCGAGCACCATCGAACCGGGACCCCATGCGGGGAAATCGGTACCCGCGCGCGGACCTCAACGTGACTTTTCCGCCAGAGAGCGCGCACAGATCAACGAAATTGGAGGCGATACCGGATGTCACACGTGTGGTACGACGACCCCCGGCACGAGATCCGGCAATTTTGTCCCAGATCATCAACCTCCCAACAAGCTGAACACCACTGGCAACCCGCAGAAGCTGTATCCACAATGCGTAACATGCAGCAACTCACAAGGCGGCACGTTACGTCATAAGTGAGGCAGTCATGGAAATCATTCACGAAGGAACTTCCGTACGAACGAAGGGGTTGGCGAGACTAGGCGCGCGGGAGCTGTGCGCGCACGTATCGACACCCGAGTTGGCTTCGGAGGCGGAGGCGTTTTTGCGCCACATCGCGACATATTTGGAGGCGACTGGCGCGAGCCTCCAGCATGGCGAAACATTTGCGTACGGCTACTGGCTGACGAAGTTCATGGGAATCGATGGGTTACTAGAGGCCTGGGAATACAAGGCAGATGCAACCGACTTCGTGCCTGGAGTGACCCTGACAGTAACATATTGGCGCGACCAGCATCGGATATGCGATCTCCAAAACGCAGAGTTCCACCCACCGCGTCCAGACCGACTCACCGTCATTTCCGCTGGCGTACTCGAAGGTGACCCGGACATCCAAGGCGTCCGTTATCCGTCGCCGGAGCACATGTCCGGTTGGTGGCTTACGACGAACAGATTCGACGGCGACACCAAGTCACTGAGGACAATGCATACCCATCATGTCACGGCGGCGCGTCCAGACCTTGCCGCCTTGATCGCATTACCATACGGCTTCCGATTCGACCTGGAGCATGGGCAGGACATCTGGTTCGACGAGCGTGTCGCAACGAGCGATGTCATGAGCCCGAGGAGAGATGGTCCAACGTAGGTGCCCTTGTGGCGCCCGGGCACCTTGGCTCTCGCGGGCTGCGCTCATTGCGCTCGCAGTGCCATAGCAACGGCTGGACGGGCTATCGAGTCCGCAGCGTGAAAACGGGAGCGCCAGCGCGTCAAGCGAGCGCGAGCGTCTTCAGGTGCTCCCGGGCGAGATGCAGGCGGCCGTGGACGGTCTTCGTCTTGAGCCTGAGCGATCCGGCAATCTCCTGGATCGAGCGGCCCTCCAGGTACGGCAGCACCAAGGCCCGGATGCGCGGCCCGATTTTCCCAATGGTTCGTCTTGAAAGAACCGTTGCTGCTGCTGCTGCCGCTGCTGCTGCCGCTGCTGCTGCTGCTGCTGCTGCTGCTGCCGCTGCTGCTGCTGCTGCCGCTGCTGCCGCTGCCGCTGCCGCTGCTGCTGCTGCCGCTGCTGCCGCTGCTGCTGCCGCTGCTGCTGCCGCTGCCGCTGCCGCTGCTGCTGCTGCTGCTGCTGCTGCTGGAAGGCGTGCCGCCCAACGGAGGGCGGCACGCCCGGGCCATTAACGCCGGGTCAGGCGATGCAGGGTGCCGATGACATGGTCCAGCTTGCTGCGTAGTTCTTCGTTCACGCTATCCACGTATCCGAGTGCTTCCGCCACGTCCAGGCACGCGCGGACCTCCGCCGCCGAACCCATGGCCGTATGCCACCGGGCCCGTTCGTTCCTTCCCTGTGAATACGCGCCCTCGCTCAGGTTCAGCGGCACACTCGTCGCCGCCCGCCGCAACTGGTCCCCGAGATTCGGATCCTTCGTCCCGACCCTCTCAATCACCGGCCGCAACATCCTGAGCATCTCGACCGCCACGCCATAAATCCTGAGCACCATCGCATCCTCCGTATCCCCGACCGGGGACCCCGAACCCCGGCCCGCGCGCGGAGGAAGGCGAAAGGCTGCGAGGCGAAGCCTCGCACCGCGCGCAGCCGCGCGCAGCCGCGCGCAGCGAAGCGAGCACGGCGAGCACGGCGAGCACGGCTCGGCCTTTCGCCTTCCGAGCACGCGGGCACAATCGCCCTCCCCGGACGAAAGAAAGGACGAGCGTTCGGAGGCAGCAGCAGCAGCAGCGGCAGCAGCAGCAGCAGCAGCAGCAGCAGCAGCGGCGGCAGCAGCGGCAGCAGCAGCGGCAGCAGCAGCAGCAGCAGCGGCAGCAGCAGCAGCAGCAGCAGCAGCGGCAGCGGCAGCGGCAGCAGCAGCAGCAGCAGCAGCGGCAGCAGCAGCAGCAGCAGCAGCAGCAGCACGAGAGGGAGACGCTCTGCGTCCCCCTCTCGGCCAAATAGAATCACGCCGCCAGCGGGTGCAGCCGGTCGCGCAGCTTGCGCTTGGCGCGGGCTTCGAGCTGTCGCGCGCGCTCGCGCGAGACACCCAGGCGCCTGCCAATCTCGGCGAGCGACAGCTCCTCCTCCGGATCGGCCATCATGCGCGTCTCCACGATGTATCGCTCCCGCGGATCGAGGTTCTGCACCGCCTGCTCGAGCCGCTCGCGCAGGAGCGCTCCCTCCTCGGCGCGCGAGAATCGCTCCTCTTGATCCTGGTCCTCGGCGACGAGCGTATCGACCAGCGAGCGCGCGCCGTCCTCGAACACCTTCGTATCGAGCGAGACGTCCCGCGCTTCGAGCCGCCGGGCCATCTCGACGACCTTCTCTGCGGGCGCGCCGAACTTCTCGGCGAGGAGCTTGTCCCCCGCTTCGCCCTCGCCCACGAGCCCTGCGATACGCGCGCGCTCGCGGCGGAGACGGAAGAACATCTTCGACCGGAGCGGGCCGGATCCGACGCCGACGAGGCTCCATGAATGAATCACGTGGTTCAGGATGTACGCACGGATCCAGTATGCCGCATACGTGACGAACCGATTGCCGCGATCCGGGTCGTACTTGCGGATCGCGTGTACGATCCCGAAGTTCCCCTCGGCGATGAGATCGGCGAGAGGAATGCCATAACGCCGGTAGCTGATCGCGATGGACACGACATGCCGCAGGTTGGCGAGCGCCAGCCGTGCGGCCGCGCGCTCGTCTCCCCGATCCCGGAAAGCACGGGCGAGCTCGACCTCCTCCTCGCGCGAGAGCTCCGGAATTTGCCGAACATGCGCGATATACCGAGAAACCGCGCTGCTTTGGTCTCGAGAGGTCTGCACGTCTTCCCTCATTCTCATGAAAGGTGCGATTCCAGTGGGGCGCACCGCGTAGTCGCTCGGGCCTACCCGCCGTGGACGCCGTTTGAGGAGCCTTCGAGGACGTCGGCCCCGACGGACCGACTCCCTGCATGACTCACGCCGCCCGCGATTCGTTCGAAGGTGGCCAACGTGTGGCACGCCCCTGGCTCACGGGGTGACATGGCCCCAGAGAGAAAGGACCATGGGTGCGGCGTGGCTGCACGCTGTGCGACCGGAACGGCCGCGAGGCGGGCGATCTTCGAGGGACCGAAGAACGCAGAAAACCGGGATTTGCAGGGATTTTCGTGACTCTTGCCGTCCGCGGGAGAGCGGACGGCGAGGCGCGGGGAGCGCCGTGCTAGGCGGAGAAAGACGAGCCGCAGCCGCAGGTGCTCTTCACGTTCGGGTTCGAGAACTTGAAACCCGAGCCGTGGAGGCCTTCCACGTAATCGATCTCCGTACCGTCGAGGTACTGATAGCTCAGGGGGTCGACGTAGAGCTTGATGCCCTTGTCCTCGAAGGTCTCGTCGAGGTCGGTCGGCTTGTCCTCGAAGTAGAGATCGTAGGAGAAGCCGGCGCAACCACCGCCGATGACACGCAGACGCAGGCCCTGCCCGATGAGGTCCTCGGCCGTCGCAATCTCGACGACCTTCTCGGCCGCTTTAGGCGTGATGCTGATAGACATAGTCCTCCTCGTAGCCTCGTCCGGAGGAGCCATGGACGCCGGTTGTTGCGTCACAGAGGCCGCGCAGAGGCCGGCGGCTCCCAGACGCCCCTAAGATAGGCAACCTCCCACGCACTTGCCAGTGGTAGATGACGCTACGGAACAAAAGGCCATGCGGCTGCTACGTCGCAGCGTGATCACGATGCGGAGCGGGCTCGAGGAGCCCGACGAGCGCGAGGTGCTGCGCGCCCTCCGGGTGCCGCACGCGACGCGGATCGCCGACATCGAGGAGCGCGGGGTGCAGGACGCGATCCGGCTCGCGCATGGCCGCGCGCTCGCGATGGCCTCCTTCGAAGGGGTGTTTCGAACGGCGGAGGTCGAGGAGATCCGCGAAGACGAGGTCGTGACGTGCGGGGCGCCGCCGGGGCTCTTGCGTTCGTCCGTGCTCGCGAGCCGGTTCGCGGGCGCGCGTGAAGTCGGGTTCCTCGCGGTCACGCTCGGCGAGCGATGGGACGAGGCGCTGGATGAGCTCGCGCGGCGCGGCGAGCCGGCCGAGGCGTGGTTCCTCGACGCGCTGGGGACGTTCCTCGTGGACCGAGCGTCGCGGGCCGTGGAGGCGCGGATCGCGTCGGACCTCGCGCGGGCCGGGCTCGCGCGGTCGGCTCGGTACCGGCCGGGGTATGTTGGTTATCCGATCGAGGCCCAAGGCGCGCTTTGTCAGTTCGTGGAGGCTTCGCGGATCGGCGTGACGGCCAACGAGGCGATGAGCCTCTGGCCCCGGAAATCCGTGACGACGGTGGTGGCCTTCGTGCCGCGGGAGGACGGGGGAGCGCTGGAATACGAGGGGGATCCGGTCGTCAGCGGCTCGAAATCGAGCTAAGGAGACCGCGTGAATCGTCAGGAATTCGCGAGGCGGCTGCGCAGCGAGGTGCTGATCCTCGATGGCTCGATGGGCGCGTTCTTGCAGGCGCGCGGGCTTCCCGACGGATACGCGCCGGACCTCTGGAACGTGGAGGAGCCCGACGCGATCGTCGCGGTGCACCGCGAGTACGTGAACGCCGGGGCGGACATCCTCCTGACGAACACGTTCGGGGCCTCGCGGCTCCGGCTCGGCGAGTACGGCGCGTCGGACCGCGTGCGCGAGATCAACGCAGCGGCGGTGCAGAACGCGCGCCGCGCGATCGGGGACAAGCGCACGCTCGTCGCGGGCGACATCGGCCCGAGCGGGACGACGCTGCAGCCGGGCGGAGAGCTGCCGTTCGAAGAGGCGGTCGAGATCTTCGCGGAGCAAGCGCGCGCGCTCGTGGACGCGGGCGTCGACGTGATCGCGATCGAGACGATGTTCGACCTCGTCGAGATGAAGGCGGCGCTCATCGGCGTGCGCGACGTCTCGCGGACGGTCCCCGTGATCGCGCACATGACGTACACGGTGCGCGGATTGACGGACACGGGCACGGATCCGGAGACGGCCGCGATCGTGCTCGAGGCCTGCGGCGCCGACGTGATCGGCGTGAACTGCTCGGTCGGGCCGGAGGACATGCTGGAGGTCGTGGGGCGCATGGCGCGCGCGACGTCGCTGCCGCTCTCGGTGCAGCCGAACGCGGGCCTGCCGGTGATGCGGCACGGCCGCACGGTCTTCCCGCAGACGGCCGATCAGATGGCGCCGTTCGCGCGGCAGTTCGTCGATCGCGGTGCGGCGATCGTGGGCGGCTGCTGCGGTACGACGCCCGAGTACATCCGCATGATCGCCTCGGAGGTCGGCCACAAGCCGCACGCGGCGACGAGCCGCCTGCCGGGGACGTGGATCACGTCGCGGAGCCGGAGCCTGCGGATGGGGAAGGGCGCGCCGTTCCTGACGATCGGCGAGCGGATCAACCCGACGGGGCGGAAGGTGTTCTCGCAGGCGATCCGCGAGGGCCGGACGGACCTCATCGTGCAAGACGCGCGGGCGCAGGCCGAGGGCGGAGCGATGGCGCTCGACGTGAACGTCGGCGTCCCGCTCGTGGACGAGGCGGCGATGCTGGAGAAGGCCGTGCTCGCGGTGCAAAACGTGACGGACCTGCCGCTCGTGGTGGACTCGGCGAACGTGCACGCGCTCGAGCGCGGCATCCGGGCGTTCCCGGGCCGGCCGCTCGTGAACAGCGTCGATCCGGTGCGCGAGAAGGCGGACTTCTTGCTTCCGATCATCAAGCGTTACGGCTGCGCCGTCATCGGCATGTGCGCCGAGAGCGAGATCCCCGAGCGCGCGATCGATCGCGTGCGCAACGCCGAGAAGATCCTGCGGATGTGCGAGGAGCACGGGATCCCCAAGGAGTGGGTGGTCTTCGACTGCATCTCGATCCCGGTGAGCGCGGCGCCCGTGGCCGCGGCGCAGACGATCGAGACGATCCGCATCATCTCGACCGAGCTCGGATGCGCGACGACGCTGGGTTTGTCCAACGTGTCGTTCGGCATCCCGCTGCGGAAGACCGTGCACAACACGTTCCTCGCGCAGGCGATCGCGGCGGGGCTCGACAGCGCGATCTGCAACGCGGTCGACCCGCTGCTCCAGGAGACCGTGGCCGCGGCGAGCCTGTTCGCGGGGCGTGATCTGGGCTGCCGGCGGTACATCGACATGGCCGTGCCCCTCGAAGCGACGAGGAAGCGCGATCAGGCGATGCTCGAGGCGGCGAAGGCGGGACAGCTTCTCAACGTGGCGACGCCGGGCGGCGACGAGCCGAAGGCCGAAGCGGGCGCGGGCAAGGCGAAGGGGACGCGTGATCTCCTGTGGGCCGCGGTCGTCGAGGGCGACAAGGACGGCGTGCCCGGGCTCGTGAAGCGCGCGCTCGCGGAGGGCATGGATCCCTTCGACATCTTCCTGAACGTGCTCACGCCGGCGATCCGGCATCTCGGCGATCTGTTCGGCTCGGGGAAGAAGTTCATCCCGCACCTCATCGCCAGCGCCGACGCGATGAAGGCCGGCGTCGCCGTGCTGATGCCGCTGCTCGAAGCGTCGGGCAACATCGAGAAGAAGGGCACGGTCATCCTCGCCACGGTGAAGGGCGACATCCACGACATCGGCAAGAACATCGTGGGGCTGATGCTGCGGAACTTCGGCTTCGAGGTGCACGACCTCGGCCGCAACGTGCCGCTCGAGGACATCCTCGCCGCCGCGCGCGAGCACAAAGCGCAGATCATCGGCCTGTCCGCGCTGATGACGACGACGATGATGCGCATGAAGGACGTCATCGACGCCGTGCGAGGCCAGGGGCTGCCGCACGTGGTGATGATCGGCGGCGCCGTGACGACGCCCTCCTTCGCCGAGGAAATCCGCGCCGACGGATACGGCAAGGACGTAGGCGACGTGGTCGCGATCGCCGAACGGATGCTCGCGACGCACAAGGAGCGCTTCCCGCGGGAAGCGTCGGAGAAGGCTGCCACGCAGGAGCCGCGCTCGCCCGCGCCGTAACGCATCGCGCTCGGCGCGCACGATCACGCCCTCTCCCTCTCCCCCTTCTCCCTCCCCCTCGCGGGCAGAGTCGGAATACGCTCGGAGCGATGGCGCACCTCGAGACGACCACGCTCTGGGAAAGCACGCTCGCGCCCCGCGAGGCCGACGACGCCGCGAGTCCGCGCGCGACCTTGCGCGACGCGCTGATGCGCATCCGCGGGCGCGCCACGGCCATCGCGAACGAGATGGTCGCGGCGCGCACCGACGAGCCGAGCCTCGCGGACCTTTTGCACACCGACGATCTGTGGATCAGCGCGGACACGGTGGCGGGGCCGAACTTCCCGCTCACGCCGCCCGAGGCGTTCGTGCTCGCGTCGTCGCTCGTGGTGCACGATCTCGCGCTCGCGTTGGCGACGATGCACGAAGGCACGGACGCGCTGAAGGGCGAGCGCACGTGGCTCGACGCGGTCGTGGGCATGCTGGTGCGCAAGCTCGGGCGCGCGCCGACGACGGCGGAGCTCGAGCAGCCTCCTCGGGACATCGAGCAAGAGGCGATCGCGGAGGCCCTGCGCACGCTCTACGCGCGGCACGCCGAGCGGCTCGCGCTCGTGCCGTACGGGGACGCGCGCGGGCAGGAGCACCACCTGGTCGAGCCGGCGGAGCTCAGGCACGCGTACGGGCCGACGATCGGGCGCATCGCGCGGAGCCACCTGTGGCTCGCGACGGAGCTGCCGGAGCATTTCCACGAGACGATCGCGCCGCTGCCCGGAATGCCTTCGGGCTGGACGGTGGACGCGTTCAAGCTCGCGTGCCTCCTGCGCATCGCGGACGTGTCGCGGATCGATTTTTCGCGCGCGCCGCACTTCTGGCGCGCGGCGCGCAGGCCCACGGGGGCGCGGCGGGAGCACTGGGTTCTCCAGGAAAAACTGCGCGAGCCGTACGTCGCGAATAGCCGTTTGATCTTCCTCGCCGACAGTCCTTTCACGGTGGAGGAGGCGCCAGCGTTCTGGCTCGGGATGGACACGCTCGTCGCGGTGGATCGCGAGCTCCGGATCGTGGACACGCTGCTCGCGGAGGCAGGTCGTCCGAGGCTCGCGGCGCGGGGCGTTGCGGGCGTCGAGGATCCGAGCCGGCTCGCGGATTTCCTCCCCGTCGAAGGATGGACGCCGGTGGATACGCGGGTGCACGTGACGGACATCCCTTCGCTCGTGGAGCGGCTCGGGGCGACGCGGCTCGACGAGAGCGACGCGTCGATGCCGCTGCGCGAGCTCGTGCAGAACGCGGCGAGCGCGGTGCGCGCGCGGCGCATGCTGGAGGAGTGGCCGAGCGACTGGGGCACGATCACGGTGCGGCTCGGCGAGGACGAGGAAGGGCACTGGCTCGAGATCGAGGACACGGGCACGGGGATGGCCGCGGAAGCGCTCTCGGCGCCGCTGCGCGACACGGCGAGCGAGTACTGGTCGTCGCTGCTCCTGCGCCGCGATCCACCGGGGCTCCTGGCGAAGGGCTTCCGCCGCGGCGGCGGCGGGCTCGGGCCGTTCGCCGTGTTCCTTTGGGGTCAAAGGGCCCGGATCACGACACGCACGTCGGAGCGAGGGCGCAAGGAGACGAGCGTGCTCGAGCTCTACGCGGGCGGGACGACGCGCCCGATCCTGCGCGCGGCGGGCGAAAGCGAGGTGATGAGCGACGCGGGGACGCGCGTGCGGGTGTGGCTGCGCGCGCCGCCGGACGCGCCGGACGGGATCTTCTACCGGCGCGGGCACGATCGCTGCTGGACGCTGGAGGAGCTCTGCGCGTGGCTGTGCCCTGCGCTCGACGTGCACCTCGACGTGGAGGACGCGCACGGCAAGCGGACGCGCGTGGTGCCCGCGTCGGACTGGATGACGATCGACGGCTACGAGCTGCTCGGTCGGACGTGGAGCCCGGAGCCCGAGCCGTTCGAGAGGCTCTGGCCACGCGAGATCCCGGAGATGGCGCAGAACCTGCGGCCGCTCGTGACGTCGTCGGGCGACATGGTGGGCCGCGCGTGCATTCACCCGACGTACGCGGGCGTGGTGGCCGTGGGGGGCCTGCGCGCGTGTTCGATGCGCGGGATCTCGGGCGTGCTCGTGGGTCGGCCCGGGGCGACGCGACAAGCGACGGTGGTGCCAGTGGTGGAGCGGCAGGAGATCGCGCGATGGGCGTCGGAGCAAGCCGCGCTCTTGCCGGCGCTCGTGAAGGAGCCGGCGGAGCAGATGGCGTGCGCGCAGGTCGTGCGAGCGTGCGGCGGTCGGCTCGGGGCGCTGCCGATCGCGGAGGGCGCCACGGGATGGCTGTCGGAGCAGGCGATCGCGGCGTGGGACGCGGTGCCGAACGAGGTGCTCCTCGTGCGGGATCACCAGAGCGGGCGTGGTCCGTGGTGGCGCTCGAAGATCAAGCTCGCGCCGAACGTGCTCGTGGTGCGGATGCACCTGCCGGCGATCCTCGAAGACGCGCGTGATCCGACGCTGTGGCCGAGCGAGGAAGCGCCGAGGAGCGAGCCGTGGCGCGCGGTGCTGCAAACGCTGGCGGGCGCGGTGCTGGAGGCGCTGGCGCGCGCGTGGGGTGTGCCGCTCGACGAGGTGGTGCGAGCGACGGGGCCGTCGCGGGAGACGCGGGTGATCGGCGTGGCGGATGGGCGAACGGTGGAGAGTTTCGTGGATGTGGTGAAGAGGCCTTCCTGAGGCTCGTTCACTCCGCCGCGTGCTTGCCGAGTCCCTCCGGCGCGCCCGCGCGGCGCGGGGCGAGCGCGAGCACGAGCAGCGTCGCGACGTAGGGCAAGGTCTGGATCAGATCGCCGACGGCCGTCTTGCGCACCTCGTCCTGAAGCGTGATCTGCAAGGCTTCGAGCACGCCGAACGCGAGGCACGCGAGCGCCGCGCGGCCCGCGCGCCATCCCGAGACGACGACGGCCGCGAGCGCGATGAAGCCGCGCCCCGCGGACATGCCGGACTCGAAGCGTTGCTGGTCGTATGCGAGGTGCGCGCCGCCGAGCGCGCAGATCGCGCCGGAGACGGCGAGCGCGGAGAGGCGGACGCGCGTGACGGAGATGCCCACGCTCGCGGTCGCGACAGGGTTTTCCCCCGCGGCGCGGACACGCAGGCCGAAGCGGGTGTTTCGCAAGACGAACGGGGTCGCGGCGACGGCGGCGAGCGCGCAGAAGAAGACGGGATCGGCCAGGACGCGCAAGAGCATCGCGCCGCCCGTGGCGCCCGTGGGGCCGAAGCGGTACGCCTCGATGCCGGGGGAGTTCGAGGCGCTGTCGTAGAGGGCGCGCAGGCCCATGCGGGTCGCGGCGAGCGCGAGCAGGTTCAAGGCGATGCCGCTGATGACGGCGTGGACGCGGGCGCGCTCGGTGAGCTGGCCGTGGCCGAGCGAGAGCGCGATGCCCGCGCCGATCGCCGCGACGAGGCCGAGCGTGGGGCTGTGCGTGGCGTGCGTGACGGAGACCGCGGTGAACGCGCCGGTGAGCAGGATGCCTTCGAGGCCGATCTGGATGACGCCCGCGCGCTCGGCCCACACGCCGCCGATCGCCGCGCACGCGTAAGGCACGGCGATGCGGATCGACTCGGCGAGCATGGTGAGGGAGAAGATCGAGCTCACGAGCGGGCCTCCTCGGAGGCAGGCGTGGGGGCGGGGTTGTCGCGGGGAGGTTCGGGCTCGGGATCGGCCGCCTGCACGACGCCCGTGCGCTTGGACGCGACGCGGCTCGCCACGGCGACGAGGACGATGAGCGTCGCTTCGAGGACGTCCATCGCCTCCTTCGGGACACGCGCGTTCACCGCGAGGCCGGCCTGCTCCAGCGTGCCGAGGAAGATCGCGGCGAGCACGATGCCGATCGCCTTGCCGCGGCCGAGCATCGCGACCGCGATGCCGCTCCATCCCGCGCCCGCGCCGAGGCCGAGCTCGTAGTAGCCCTTGTACCCGAGCGCCGTGGAGGAGACGGCGAGCGCGGCGAGCGCGCCGGAGAGGAGCATCGCGAGGAGCATGCGCCGCTCGACGTCGATGCCCTCGGCGCGGCAAGCCTCGGGGCGGAGGCCGACCCAGCGGATCTCGCGGCCAGGCCTCGTACGATCGAGCAGCGACATCGCGGCGAAGACGATCACGACGGCGAGCGGGAACGCAAAACTCGCGGCGCTGCCCGCGAACGAGGGCACGACACGATCGAGGCGCGGGAGCGCGGCGCCGGGCGCGATGTCGGCGGTGCGGAGCGACGTGGAACCGAGCACCGTGGAGAAGGTCCACGGGAGGATCGCGTCCACGATGCGGTTCACCATGATCGCCGTGATGATCTCGTGCACGCCGCGGCGGGCGCGCAGGATCGCCGGGACGAACGCGACGAGGGCGCCGACCGCGGCGGCCACGGCGAGCACGATCGGCAGGGCGATCGGCATGGGCAGCGAGGCGGGCAGGTTCGCGGCGACGAGGGCGCCGACGAGGCTCGCGAGCGCGAGTTGTCCTTCGGCGCCGATGTTGAAGAGGCCCGCGCGGAGGGCGACCTCGAACGCGAGGCCCGTGAAGAGCAGCGGCGTGGCCTTGAAGAGCACCTGCCCGAAGCCGTAGGGCGTGCCCCACGTGCCCTCGAACGCGACGCGCAGCGCCGAGGCCGGCGCCTCTCCGAAGGCGAACGCGATCAGGTTGAAGAGCAGGATGCCGCCCGCGATCGCGAGGACGATCGGGAGCAGGGCGCGGACGCGTTTGTCGTTCACGCGTCCTCCATGCCGAGCATGGCCCGGCCGATCACGTCGTCCGAGGTCGTGGGCGGGAGCTCGGCCACGATGCGGCCGCGATGGATGACGAGGATGCGATGCGAGAGGCGCCGGAGCTCGCCGAGGTCCGCGCTCACCACGAGCACGGCGAGGCCCTTTTCCGCGGCCTTGACGATCGCGCCGTGGATCGTCGACGCCGCGCCGACGTCGACGCCGCGGGTCGGTTGTCCGAGGACGACGAGCGCGCGCTCGGGGCTCGCCTCGATGCGATCGAGCGCGCGCCCCACCACGACCTTTTGCTGGTTGCCGCCGGAGAGCTCTCCCGCGCGACGCGCCGGCTCGGGCGGATACACGCCGAACCGCTCGATCCGCCGCGTGATCAACGCGGCTTCCGCGCCCGGCCCGTCGATCTCGCCGAGCTCGCCGAGCACGAGGTTGTCGCCCACGGACGCGTCGAGCATGAGCCCGTCCGCGTGGCGATCCTCGTGGACCACGGCGATCGCGCGGCGCCGCTTGCGAAGATCCTCCGTGGATCGAACGGCGGGCAGGCGCGCCCCGTCGAGGACGATCGATCCGGCCACGCCGGGTTCGAGCCCCGCCGCGGCGCGCACGAGCTCGCGCTGTCCGTTGCCCTCGATGCCCGCGATCCCGACGATCTCACCCTTCTTCACCGTGAGGCTGAGACCGTCGAGCACACGTTTGCCTCCGGCGTCGACGAGCACGAGGTCCTCGATCGAGAGCGCGACCTTCGCATCCTGCGCGAGCGCGGGCGGGCTCGTCTCGGGCGGCGGCTCTCCGCCCATGATCGCCCGCGTGAGCACGTCCTCCAGCCGCTTCGGATCGCTGCGCTCCTCCGCGGCGATCGGCCGCGAGAGCACGGTCCTGCCGCGCCGCATGATCGTCACGTGGCCGGCGAAGCGGATGACCTCGTCCATGCGGTGCGTGACCACGGCGATCGTCGCGCCGCCTTCCGCGAGCACGCCGAGTGTCGTGTAGAGCTCCTCCGCTTCGAGCGGCGAGAGCACCGCGGTCGGCTCGTCGAGCAGGATCGCGCGAGCGCCGCGGTAGAGCACGCGCAGGATCTCGAGCCGCTGCCGCTCGCCCACCGCGAGCTCCGAGGTGCGCGCGTCGAGGTTCACCCGGAGCCCCGTCTTTTCCATGAGCGCCTCGGCCTCGCGCCGCGCCTTCGCGAGATCGAGTCGACCGAACGAGCCCGTGGGCTCGTTGCCGAGGACGAGGTTCTCCAGCGCCGTGAACGCGGAGACGAGCATGAAGTGCTGGTGCACCATTCCAATGGCGCCCGCTCCTCCCTCGATCCGCACCGTGCCGGCGACGCGCGGGGCGAACCCCACCGCCGCCTTGAGCAGCGTCGACTTGCCCGCCCCGTTTTCCCCGAGGATCGCGTGGATCACGCCGGGTTCGAGGGTGATCGTGGCCGATCGGATGGACCAGCAATCGCCGTAACGAACGGCGATGTCCTCGATCTTCATCACGGGGCCACGCATCGCGCCCCGAGGATACCGCGGGCCACGCGCGCCGGGATCAGCGCGATGGCCTTTTTCGCGCCGTGCGATCTCGGCCCCTTCGACTATCGTCCGCGGCGTGCGACCTCGGTTTTCCCTCGTCGTGACGCTCTTCCTCGTCTCCGGTTCGACCGGACTCCTCTACGAGGTCGCGTTCGGCAAGCTGCTCGGCTACGTCTTCGGCGCGACCGCGTACGCCGTGAGCACGGTGCTCGCCGCGTTCATGGGAGGCATGGCGCTCGGCGCGCACCTCGGCGGCAAGCGCGCCGCGCGCATCGCCCGCCCGCTCGTGGCCTACGGGGTGCTGGAGATCATCGTCGGCCTCGTCGTCGCCGCCTCGCCCGCCGCGCTCGAAGCCCTGACCGCGGCGTATGTCCACGTCGCGCAAAAGGCCCCGGGCTCGCTCGCGATCCTCACGGCGGCGCGCGGCGCGCTGACGGCGCTCGTGGTCATCGTTCCGACGGTGGCGATGGGCGCGACGCTGCCGATCCTGTCACGCGTCGTCGCCGGCGAGGTCGGCGAGCGCAGCCGGCGCAGGCTGTCGTTGCTCTACGCCATCAACACGGCGGGCGGCGCGATCGGCGCGCTGACGAGCGCGTACCTCGTGCTGCCCGCGCTCGGCGTGCGCGGGACGATCTGGGCGGCGGCCCTGGCGAACGTGACGATCGGCGTGACCGCGATCGTCGCGGGCAGACGCGCGCCTGCGGAGAACCCGGCGACCGCGACGAACGAGGCCACCGACGAGAAACCGAAAATTCCGACGCCTGCCGCGCAGGATCCCGGTCCTTACCGCGAGAGCACGGCGCTCGCGTTCGCCTTCGCCTCCGGGTTCATCGTGTTCGCGGCCGAGGTCGTCGAGACGCACCTGCTCGCGCTGCTCATCGGCAACAGCGCGTACGCGTTCGGCCTGATGCTCGCCGTCTTCCTCGTGTGCCTGGCCATCGGCGCGGCGCGCTCCCCTGCCCTCGCCGAGAAGCGCGGCGATCGCGCGCTCGCGCTCGGTCTCGGCGCCGCCGCGATCTCGCTCGCGGTCACCATGCCGCTCTGGGCCGAGCTCCCGCGCCTCTTCCTCTTCGCGGGCAAACACGTGCACTCCTGGGCCGGCCGCGAGCTCGTGCGCGCCCTCGCCGCGCTCCTGATCCTTGCGGTCCCAACGGTCTTCCTGGGCACGACGTTTCCGCTCCTCCTCCACCGCGTGGCCTCGATGCCCGACGTCGGCGCGCGCGTCGGACGGCTCACCGTGGTGAACACGGTCGGCACGATCTTCGGCTCGATCATCACGGGCTACTTCATCCTCCCGGCGCTCGGCTCGCAGGGCACGCTGCTCGGCGTGGTCGCGGCGCTCGCGATCGCCTCGGTGCTCGCGTCACGCGCGGCGGCCGGGGACAAGGGCTCGGCCTTGTCGCGGTTCGCGCTGCCCGCGGCCGCGATCGTCGTCGCGCTCGTGCTGCCGCGCTGGGACATGGCGCGCATGACGAACGGCGCGAACGTCTACTTCTCCGCGGGCCCGCCGCCCGATCGCATCGAGATGGTGCGCGAGGACGTGCACGGCGGCGTGACCACGGTGGCGCGGCGCGCCGAGGTGCTCACGCTCTACACGAACGGCAAGTTCCAGGGCGACAACGGTCCCGAGATGGCCGCGCAGCGAAGGTTCGCGCACTTCCCCTCGATGTTCCTCCGCGGAAGCGAGAAGCGCGTGCTCGTCATCGGCCTCGGCACGGGCACGACGCTCGGCACGATCGCCGCCTATCCATGGGAGCGCATCGAGGTCGCCGAGATTTCGCCCGCGATCGTGGACGCGTCGCGGAAATACTTCGCGGGCCCGGCGCGCAACTCGCTCGACGATCCGCGCACGGTGCTGTCGCTCGAAGACGGCCGGAACCACCTGCTCGTCTCGCCGGGCGGATACGACCTCGTCACGATGGAGCTCACGAGCGTGTGGTTCGCGGGCGCCGCGAGCCTCTACAGCCGCGAATTCTACGAGCTCGTACGAGCGCGCCTCGCCGAGGGCGGCATCCTCCAGCAGTGGGTGCAGCTCCACCACATCCGCAGGCGCGAGCTCGCCACCATCGTGCGCACGCTGCGCGTCGTCTTCCCGCACGTCGCGCTCTTCGTCGGCGGATCGCAGGGCATCCTCGTGGCGAGCGCGCGGCCCCTCGTCGCCTCGCGCGCCGAGCTCGATCGGCTCGCCACCGTGCCCGCGATCCGCGAGACGCTCGGCGCCGGCACGCTCCCGGGACTGCTCGACGAGCTCGTGGCGTCGGGCGAGGAGCTCGATCGGTTCGTCGCGGAGACGGAAGGCGAGCCGATCGTCTCCACCGACGACAACCTCTTCCTCGAGTACGCGACGCCCAAGGGCAACGTGCTCGACTACTGGCAGTCGCTCCGCGAGACGCTCGCGCTGCTCGATCGGTACCGCACGGAAAACCCGGCCGCGCGGCACCTCGGGCCGTAGCGTTTACTTCTTCTGCTCGGGCTTCTTCTGGGTCGGGTCGAGCGAGATCTGCTTGTCCTGGACCTTCTTCACTTCGTTGCCCGTGGGCTTGAAGTTCAAGGTCGGCACGACCGCGATCACCGGCTTCTTGCGCGCCTCTTCCTCGGCCTTGCGCTCTTCGAGGCTCGGCACGTCGAGCACCATGCCGCCGGCGGTCGGGTCCTTGCCGAGGAACGGCTTGCCGTCGACCTCGGCGACGTGGAACTCGGTGCGGCGGTTCTCGGCGCGGCCCATTTCGAGCTCGTTCGGCGCGATGGGCTTCGTCTCGCCGAAGCCCACGGCGAGCAGGCGCAGGTGGTTCACGCCGTTGTCGACGAGCCAGTTGCACACGCTGAGCGCGCGCCTCGCGCTGAGGTCCTGGTTCTTGTCCTCGGCGCCGGCGTCGTCCGTATGCCCCTCGATGCGCAGGCGCGTGACCTCGGGGTGGTCGTTGACGAACGCGAGCAGCGTCTTCAGGACCTTCTCGGTCTCGCCGAACTTGTGGATCGTGGCGCTGCCGGTCTGGAAGACGATCTTGCCCTCGATGTAGATCTGGCTCTGGCCTTCCTTCGCGGTCCAGGCCTTCTCGGGGTACCAGCGCGGCAGCTGGCTCTTCTGCTCCGCCTTCGGCACGGGCACGGGCGGCAAGCGGTTGTCCGAGCAGCCGACGAGCGCGGCGAGTGCCCCCAGCGTGGCGGCGAGCGTGACGGACCTTCCAAGCGAGGTGCGGTTCATGAGAGGCCCCAAGCGTCACCCATTCCGGCCTTCTCCCGCAAGTAACTCGGTGCGAGGCGGGCTCGACTTGTGTTCCGGCTCCGATTTGGGCACCGTCCCGGGAACGTGGAGGCTCGCATGGCGCTCGTCGGCAAGCTCGAAGTCACCATCAAGATCAACCGACTCCCCACCGAGGTCACCACGGACAAGAACGGCTGGAAGGAATTCCAGGTCGACTTCGGCAAGCGTGGCGCGCGCGTGAGCCTGCGCCCGCGCATGTGGAACCGCCTCGAACAGGCCGCGAACACGCACCCGCACTGGATCGCGGTGATCACCGGCCAGATGGGCGACGACGTGCAAAAGGGCATCTTCAAGCTGCTCGAACCGAACCTGCAGGTGTTTGAGTACACACCGAAGGCGCCCTCGGCCGAGGCCAAACCCGAGGACACGAACGCGCCCGATGGAAAGGCCGCCGCGCCCGCGGCTGCCCCGGAGAACACCGGCGAAAAGCAGGCCGCCTCCCCTCCCGGGGACTGACGGCGTGTTACATCCTCAGCCCATGGCCGAAGCACCTGCCATCGCGGACAAGCTCGCTCGCCTGCGCGAGCGGCTCGTCGAGCTCGGATCGGTCCTCGTCTGTTACTCCGGCGGCGTCGACAGCGCGTTCGTGCTCGCGGCCGCCCACGCGGCCCTCGGGCCTCGCGCCGTCGGCATGACGGCCATCTCGCCGAGCCTCGCGCCGGGCGAGCACGAGGACGCCGTCGCGGTCGCCCGCTCGATCGGCGCCGATCATCGGCTGGTCGCGTCGAACGAGATCGAAGATCCCGGCTACGTCGCGAACAACCCCGACCGCTGCTTCCACTGCAAGAGCGAGCTCTACCGCATCGCCGCGCAGAAGCGGGCCGAGTGGGGGCTTTCGGCGATCCTGAACGGGACGAACGTCGACGATCTCGGCGATTACCGGCCGGGGCTCGAGGCGGCGCGGCTCGCCGGCGTGGTGAGCCCGCTCGTCGATCTCGGCTTCACGAAGGCCGACGTCCGGGCGGGCGCGGCGACGATGGGGCTGCCCATCTGGGACAAACCCGCGGCCGCCTGCCTGTCGAGCCGCATCCCGTACGGCACGAGCGTCACGCGCGAGCGGCTCTCGCAGATCGGCGGCTTCGAGGCCGCGCTGAAGCGGCTCGGCTTCCGGCAGGTGCGCGTGCGCTACCACGGCGAGCTCGCGCGGATCGAGCTCGCGCTCGCCGAGCTCACGCGCGCGGCCGAGCCGGAGATCCGCGACGCGATCGTCGCGGCGGGTAAACAGAACGGCTTCAAGTACGTCACGCTCGACCTCGCCGGCTACCGCGTGGGCAGCCACAACGAGGTCCTCGTCGGCAAGAGCCTGCGAATCGTGAGCTAGCGCGTAGCGAAAAGGAGGAGGTCCCGTGGGTCGATTCGATCACCTCGCCACCCAGCCTCGCCGAGGCCCGGCCGACCTCTTCCGCTGGCGGGTCCTCGATCCGCTGAAAGGCAAAAAGATCAAGGATCCTGGCGGGTTCGTCACGCCGAGCCGCCCGCACGACGCGGACCTCGTGAAGAGCCCCGCGCCGAGCCTCTCCTGGATCGGGCACGCGAGTTTTCTGCTCACGCTCGGCAAGAAGAACATCCTCTTCGATCCGGTCCTCGGCGAGCGGATCGGCCCGATCAAGCGGCTCGTCGCGCCGGGGATCGCGTGGCAGGAATTGCCGCCGATCGACATCGTCGTGATCACGCACAACCACCGGGATCACCTCGACGCGTGGAGCATCGAGCGGCTCGGCGATCGGCCGACGTACGTGGCGCCGCTCGGCAATGCGCGCTTTTTGAAGGCGGCCGGGGCGTCGGCGAAGGTCGTGGAGCTCGACTGGTGGGAGACCACGGGGATCGATTCGCTGGAGATCACGCTCGTGCCGTCGCGGCACTGGTCGATGCATTTTCCGTGGGATCGGAATGACGCGCTCTGGGGCGGATACGTGATCCGCGGGCCCGAGGGCACGGCGTATCATTCCGGGGATACCGCGTACTGGGATACGTTCGAGGAGATTGGCCGCCGGGCGGGGCCGATCGACTGGGCGATGCTGCCCATTGGCGCGTACGAGCCGCGCTGGTTCATGGAGCCGCAGCACATGGGGCCCGAGGAGGCGGCGCTGGCCGCGAAGATGCTATGCGCGAAGCATTTCGTGGCCATGCATTGGGGGACGTTCAAGCTGACGGACGAGCCGATCGGCGAGCCGCCCGAGCGGGCGCGCGCGGCGTGGCAGGCCGAAGGCGGCGCCGAGGACAATCTCTGGATCCTCGACGTGGGCGAGACGCGATACCTCAGCCGTTAGCTAAAGCATCGACCGGTTCGATGCTCGGAAAATCGCGAAGCGATCTTCCCTCTAGCGGCGCCGTTGACCGAGCACCGCAGCGGTCGGTACCGTAGCTGCCCGATGCCCACGGAAGAAGCCATCGCGCAGTGCCGGGAGTGGCTCGAGCGCGTCGTCGACGTCGACTGCCGCGCTGGGGTCTACGACGAAGCGAACATCCTCGAAGCGCTCGAAGAGATCATCGAGGTCGAGCTCGGTGAGCCGTTTCCCGCCCTATTCGAGGAGTTCGCCGCGCGCGTGAAGGTGGGCCTCGAGGCTCGGGCGCGAGAGGAGGCGACGTGGGGTGATCGCACGATCAACGATCGCCTCGACAGCGCCTTCGACGACCTCGACGCGCGCGGGATCGTCACCGCGCAGGCGCTCGGGTCCACCCTGCAGGAAGGGGCAGAGCTCATCGATGCCATGAGCGGCGACCGCGAGGCGCGGGGCAGCGCGTTCTATCACCGGCAAGACCTCGAGCGGGCTCTCGAAGGTGGCGGCTTGCGCCTCGCATTCACCGCCTACGGGGACGAGGCGGGCGGGGGAGAGGCGATTGGACGGGAGATCGTGCACGTGCTGAAGCATCACGGCGTGCCCGTCTCGTGGGGTGGAGACGTGCGGAGCCGGATCGAGATCGAGCCCTTCGAATGGCGAAAACGGCGCGCGACGAAGGCGCCGCCGGGTGGTACGGCCGCGCCGCCGGTCCTGCCGCCGGCGCCACCTCCACGTCCTGCGGTATGCGAGATCTGCAAGGGAAGGGGATGGATCCAGACCGATCCGACGAGGTTCCCCGATATCTGCGTTTGCAAGGGAGGAAAGCCGAGCGCGGGCGGGCGATAGCATCGGAGGTCCGGCTTCGAGCTTCACATGGCCTGTCGCAACTGCGGGCTGGTCAGCCGCGAGCGAGGTTGCGTGCGCTGGAGCTCGGAGACGTATTCGTCGAGGGCTCCGGGGCGACGCGCGATCAGGGCGGCGCCAATGCCTTCGCGCTGAACCGGCGGGCCACGGCGAGGCCCACGCCGGAGCCGCGCCCACGACGGCGATGACGGGTTTGCTCATGAAAACCCTTTGCCAGCGCCGAGCGTGCAATGGAAGAAGCGTGCGGGGGGCCGGAGCCCCCCACACAGGTCGGGGACATCAGATGGCGAGCGCGCCCGTTCGCAGGAGATACGCGAGCTTCTTCCGCTGCTCGGCCGACAGAATCGCGTGAATGCGCCCGATCGCGCGCACCACCGACGCCTGCAGCCGCTCGGCGCTCTTCACCCGATCCGCGCGGATCTCCTCGAGCCGCGCATCGTCGATCTTCTCGCCAATCACCGCGTCGGCGAACGCGCTCGTCGAGCGCCGATGATCCACCGCGGCCTGCGCCCGCTCGATTTTCAGCTCGTCCAGGATCGTCGCGAGCTCCGCGATTTGTCCGTCGTCGAGCTCCAGCCGATGGGCCAAGAATCGCAGCGGCCGGCGCACGCCGAAGTTGCCGCCGCCCGCTCCGTCGAAATCGGAGCCGCCGGGCAGATCGTCGCCGCCCCCGTGCCCATGGCCGCCGCCTCTGCCGGGGCCGCAGCCGCCTCCGAACCAAGCACGACGACCGCCGGACCACCCCTCGGGGCCACACGAGCCGCCTCGGCCCGCGTGCCACCACGCCACGAATGCAGGATGCATGTTCACTCCTCCTCGCCGGGGCTCAGCGCGCCCGGCGGGTGTTTCGAGCGCGGGCCTCATGCCTCGCGCCGTGGGAGGAGCTTGCGGCGCCCGGCGCAGGCTGTCAACGCGCGCCGGGCAGGCACGAACTTCTTTACAATTCCGGCGGGGAACGTCAGGACGGGGTGTAGGTCACGTTCCGGATGATGACCTCGAGCGGGCCCGTGGCCCCAGCGGGCGCCGTGCCGGCGCGCAGCCAGAAATTGATGCGAAGGTTCGTCGTGGCGAGCGGCCGCGGCGGATTGTTGATTCGGGAGGTAATGGACGTCCCCGCGCCGGCGAGGGGGCGGCTCGTGAAGTTGACACGCGCGCTCGTCCAGATGAACTGGTGGAACGACGCGCCGGTCCAGGTGGTGGGGACCGGGTAATGCGAGCTGCGCGGCTGCACCGAGTGCACGAGCCTCGGATCGTTCGCGTTCGTGCCCTGGAATCGTGCGATCTCCACGTCGAGCTCCGTATTCGTGGTACCCTGGTCGCTCCAGGTGAAGAAGCCGAGGACCGCCTGGTTGTGGAATTGCCGGATCGGCGTCTCCAGGGTCATCGTGTACGTGCCGAATCCGACGGCGCGTGTCGAGATGATCTCGGAGCACGACCAGACACCGTCGCCGTCCTCGTCCTCGATGAGCATGTGCAGGCGGTTTTGCGCGTCGACGAAGACGTTGGCCCCCGAGAACGGGTTCGGGCCGGGTCCGACCGGCGTATCGCCGCTGTCCTTCAAGGTCCACTCGAATCCAGACCACGGAAAGGCATTCGCCTCGTTCACCGGGAAGACCAGCGCCGAAACCGCGAGAGCCGCGGAAAACCCGGTCGAGAGCACGTTCGAGCTACGGTTCATGCGCCCCGTCCACTGCCATCGCCGTGCCACGCGGCGGCAAAGGCCAACGCGGGAGTCTCGTGGAATGGGCGGGGAGGATTGTCCCCGCCTCCCTCTCGACTCTCGCTGTTCCACGAATTCGGATGGGAAGCGCCTGCGCAGCGGCGGGGCGCACGGACGCGCGGATGGGCCCGTCAGCGGCGCCTGGTCGAGGCGCGCCGCGCGCGACGGAACAGACCGCCGAGGCCGAGCCCGAGCGCCACCACGAGGGCGGACGGGCCGGGCGTTCGGCCCGAAGCGCCGCAGCCGCCGAACGCTTGGGGCTCGGGCGTCGTGGGTTTCACCGGCGGATCCGGATGCAGGACCACGGGCGGATCGACGTGTGTGAATTGGCCTTTGTCATCAACGGAAGCGTTGATCGTGGTCAGCGCCGGATTGCCCCCGGAGTCGAGCACGGAGACGACCACCTTGATCTTCTTGCCAAAGAGCGCGGGCGGGGGCGTCATCGAGAGCTCGGCCTTGCCCGTGAGTCCATCGAAGAGCCCCTCCCCGACGAAGAGCTCCTCCGAGGATTCGACCGCCGCCTCGTGCATGCGGACGAGCCAGTGGTCGAGCGCGAGGTCGTCCGAGGCATCGAAGGCGACGTGCATGGTCGTACCCTCGACCGTCGCCGCGACATCGAGCGTGGGGGCCTTGCCGTCCTCGACGACGACGGGCCCCGAAAAGACGTCCGGGCTCGCGCCGTTCGGGCCGATCGCGCGCACGGCCACGCGGTACGGGCGATCGGCGAGCGCGCCCGTGAGGTCGAGCGAAATCGAGGTCCCGGAAGCGGTCCTGTAGGCCGGGGACCAGAGGGCCTGCTCGTCCGGGCCGACGAGCGCGTATTCGTAGCTCTTCGCCTCGGGGACCTGTGCGAACACGACCGTGACCGCCTCGCCGGGCTTGACGACGTGCGGCGCATCATACGGCGGGCCATCGTCTGTCCCGCCAAACATGATCGAGCTCGGCGCGAGGCAGCCGGGGACGTCGATATGGTGGATGTAGCCGTCCGCGACGCCCACCATGATCTCGTCCGCGCCGTCGCCGTCGGTGTCGCCCACGACGGGCTCCGCCACCGAGCCGCCGAGGAACTTCGACCAGCGGAGATCGAGCGTGCAGGCGTCGAGGGCATAGAGGTATCCGTCCGAGGAGCCCGCGAGAATGGCGGGGCCGCCCGGGCCGAGCGAGGCGACGGAGGAGACGTTCGAGAGCTCGCCGGGGCGCTTGCCCGCGGCGAGCGCCGCGTCCACGGTGGGGAACGCGCTGCCGCCAGCGAGCGTGCGGGCGCCGAGGAGCGCGCCGGTCGCGCCGTCGAAGGCGCGAAGCGTGGGGGAGAGGACGGCGGGCGTGACGAACCGCGCGGCATTGCCGCAAACCACGCGCGCGCCGGCCATTCCATTGACCTGCTCGGGGCTCTCCGCTTGCCACGCGGTGCCGAGGTCCGCCTGGAGGAGCCGCGGCGCGGCCCCGCCCGCCTGGAGCAGGAGCTCGGGCCCGGGCCCGCCCTGGAACGAGGCGACCATGGGGAGCGCATACCACATGTAATTGCCCGGCGTCGTGGTGACGAGGCCCGTCGCGGCGTCGCGCGCGTTCAAGCCGTCGTTCATCGAATACCACGCGTCCGTACCGTCGCCATCGAGGTCGCCGACGCCCGATCCGAAGAAGCCGCCGTAGGGCAATGGTTCGCCCTGCCAAACGAGGCTGCCGGTGGTGAAATCGACGGCGGACTGGACGATCTGCACGCCCTCGATGCGCCAGTCGAGGCCGACGCGCGGGGCGCTCTGGCCCTGCACGCGGAGCGGCAAGGGCGTGCCGTGAGGCGCGCCGGGGCCGAGGTCGACGGCGCCGAGGGAGGCGCCGTCCTCGGAGCGCCGCGCCACGAGGGCGCTGCCTTCCACGCCGATGACGGCCATCCCGAGCGAATCGAGGTCCACGATGCTCGCCGCCTGCATGCCGGGCTGAATGAAGCGCGGCAGCGGAGGGACGATGAGCGAGGCGAAGCGCGCGTCGCCGACGTAGAGGCCGAGCGGCGAGCCCGGCAGGACCACGAACGGCCCGAGGTCGTCGCTCCCGACGAGCGGCCCGCCCACGGCGCCCCCTCTCGGCTGCATCCCGCCGCCGACGAGCGAGCCGGTCGCCTTGCCGCCCCAGAATACGATGCCGTTCGTCCCCTGCAGGGTTTGTCCGAGCACGACGATCGTGCCCGCGGTCGTGCCGACGGCGACCTGCGGATACGGCCGCGTGGAGAAATCGGCCCCGAAGACGCCGGTCACGTCGCCGACGAGCGGGACGTGCTCGCCGATCTTCGTCGCGCCCGAGGCGCCGACCGCGTATCCCTGGATGTCCCGGAAGGTCTGCGGAATCGGGAGGGCCTCGTAGGGCAGATCGGATTTGGGCCTGCCGACGAGGAGCGCCGGGGTTTGTCCCGGCCGCGGGAGCACGGCGAGGCGAAGCTCGAGCGGGCCCCTCTGCCCGCGCGCCGGGTCGGGCATCGAATGGGCGCGCACGCCGGGAATCGGGCCGGCCAGGGACGAGAGGGCATTGCCGTCGAAATGGTGGACCGAGAGACCCGCCGCGGTCGCGGTGACGAGCTCCGCGCCGGCCGTCGCGTCGAGGTCGGCGGCGCCTTCGAAGCGCGCGCCCGGGAGCACGGCGACGGTCGTGCCCGCCGCGCCCTTCAGGATCTCGGTGGTGAACGGGGACGCGGCGGTCGCGCGGTGCGAGAAGACGAGCTCGTCGATACCGTCGCCGTCGAGGTCCTTGGCGACGTCGGCGAGCGCGACCATTTCGGCGTCGTATCCGGCGCTCTTCCGCTGGAAGAGCAACGTCCCGGCCTTCGTCTGCGGATCGAATTTGAACACCGTGATCCCCGGCGGGCCGACCTTCGCCGCGACCTGGCCGTGCGGTTGCACGACGACGAGCTCCTTGCCCGGCAAACCGTCGATCTCGGCCGCGAGCGCATACGCCTGCGAGAAAGGTTTGTCCGAGGCGCCGGGCACCCCGACCGTGGTCACGGTCTGGCCGTCCTTGCCGCTCACGATCACGATCTCGGAGGGCGAGGTGAGCACGATCTCGGGCAAACCATCGTCGTCGAGGTCGAGGATCGTGTCCGTGCCGGTGTGCGAGGGCGGCGGCGACGCATTCGCCGGGCGCATCCAGAGCGCGCCGCCCGTGCCAAACCCGCCCGCGAACGAGAAAGCGCCCGCCGTCATGGTGCCGGGCGTCGCGCAACCCGAGCATTCGTCGATGTAAACGTCGGACAAACCATCGCCGTCGAGATCGGTCACGCGGACGGCCGCGGGCGAGCGGAACTCGCCGAGCGGCGAGCTCCAGAGGAGCTTGCCCGTCGCGCCGTCGAGGACGTGTGCGCGTGTGTCGGTGCGGACCACGACCTCGCTCCCGCCATCGCCGTCGAGATCGGTGAAGGCCTCGACCGCGCCGATGCCGAGGATGTCGCTCTTCCAGAGCGTCGCCCCCGAGACGCCGTGCTTGGCGATGAAGCGACCGCCGGCGGCCACGACGAACTGCGAGACATGGTCGAGGCCGAAGCGCGCGACGCGGCCCGTCGGGCGGCCGCCCATGTACGCGCGCCAGGTGACGACGGGCTCGACCACCGGCACGTTTCCCGCCGATGCGCCGGTACGCGCGGCGTCATGGCGCGAGACGGGCCAGGTATCGGCTTCGGCGCGGCCAGGCGAAAGTCCCCCCGCGAGAACGACGAGCGCGCCGAGCAAGGCAGCACGAGACGAGCAGCGCATGACTCCTCCCTTCAAATGGGTGGATCTTGGTTGTTTGGCGGGCCTTCCACATTCAAGCGCGCCGTGCGAGGGCACTTCAACGCGGCGGGGCTCCGTGCTAGGCCTCGCGCGTGCCGTTTTCGCGCATCCTCGGCCAGGACGAGGCCATCCGGACCCTCGTGCGGGCCCTCGAGAGCGGGCGTGTCCACCACGCCTACCGCTTCGAAGGGCCCGACGGCGTGGGCAAGGAGATGGCCGCCTTCGCGCTGGCGCAGGCGCTCGTGTGCACCGGCGGCGACAAGCTCGGCTGCGGGCGATGCGACGCCTGCCAGCGCGCCGTGACGCTCGGGGCCGACCGCCCCGAGGTGCCGAAGCACCCGGACGTGATCCTCGTCGAGCGCGGGCTCTACCCGGCGGCGACGCTCGGCAAGAGCTCCGAGGAGGTGCAAGGGATCTCGGTGGAGCAGGTGCGCCGCATCGTGCTCCCCCACGCCTCCTACCCGCCCCACGAGGGCCGCGCGCGGATCTTCATCATCCGAAGGGCCGAGGAGATCACGGTGCAAGCCGCGAACGCGCTGCTCAAGACGCTGGAAGAGCCGCGGCAAGGGACGCACTTCGTGCTGCTCACGTCGCGGCCGGATCGCATGCTCGACACGATCCGATCCCGCACGCTGAAGATCCGCTTCGGGCCGCTCTCGGACGCCGTGCTGCACAAGATCCTCGATGCGAACGGGATGCCCGCGGGCCAGCAGGATCTCGCGATCGAGCTCGCCGCCGGGAGCGCGGCCGCGGCGCTCGCTCTCGCCGACGCCGAGCGCACGGCGGCGCGCGACGAGTTCGTCACGTCGATGCTCTCGGCCGTGGCGGCGCCGGATCTCGGGCCGGCGGTGGCGCTCGCGGAGGCGCTCGACACGAAGGACAAGGAGCGGCTGCGCGACGACCTGCGCGCCCTCGGCGCGGCGCTCGCCCGTTCGGCGCGTGGTCGCGCGGCGAGTGATCCGCGCGCGTCCGTGATCGACGCCCGGCGCTACGAGTTCGTGCTCCGCACGATCGGCTACCTCGAGCGGAACGCGTCGCCGAACCTGTCGATCATCCAGCTCGTGTCGGAGCTGCGCGACGCGATGCCTTGATCAGCCCTCGTCGCCCACGCGGCCCATGCGGTCGTACTCGCCTTCGTCGAGGCGGCGACCGGCCCACGCGAGGGACTTGCCTTCGCTCGTGACGACGAGCGCGACCTCGCGGCCGCCTGCCTCGTACATGGCGAGGATGCCCGACGGGCCGACCGTCGGCGCGCCCTGGCCGAGACGCTCGAACGTCACGGGCAAACGGCTCCGGCGTTGCATCGCCATGCCTCGGATTTCGAGCGTCCCCGGCGGCTCGGGCGGGGTGTCCACGGCCTCCGGGCTGAGCCAGAGGGCCGTGCGCGCGGCCGCCGGGAAGAGCGCCACGGCGTGGTGCGCGAGGCCCTCGGGCGCCACGAAGATCACGGCGGCGAGCGCTTGCTCCCGCGCCACGATCGCGCCCGCGAGCCAGCGCTCGTCGCCCTCCGCGGAGACGACGTCGCCGAGCGCGAACGCGAGCCCCTCGAGCGGATCGGCGGGCGCGGGCGCCTTCAGCGCGCGAGGCTTCTTCTTGTCGCCCAGCGCCTTGGTCTCGTCCGGACCTTCGAGTTCGCGCGCGCTCTCGCGGCGCCGGCTCGCGAGGTAGCCGAGGGACGCGGCCACGGCGGCCGTGAGGGCGATGGCGACGAGGCTCATGCGTTCTCCGTTCGGGGCGTCGTGCCGAGGATCGCCTCGTGCAGCGTCCGCGCGCGCCCCGTCGCCTCGGCGAGCCCCGCGTCCCCGCTCGCGATCGGCAAGAGCGCGCCGATGACCGCCGCGCCGTCGACGACGGCGCCCACCGCGGCCGCGTTCTCCAGCGTGATCCCGCCGATCGCTACGAGCGGACGCGCATACCCGAGCGAGCGCGCGTGCTCGGCGAGGGCCGCGAGGCGCGAAAGGCCGATCGGCGGCTCGGCGTCGTCTTTGTTTTGTGTCCCAAAGACTGGACCGATGCCGAGGTAGTCCGCGCCGTCGGCGATGCCGGCTTCGATTTGAGCCTCGTCGTACGTCGACAGTCCCACGGTGAACGACGCGCCCGTCCGCGCCGCGAGCGCGCGCACGAGCGGTACGGGCAGATCCGTTTGACCTACATGGATCCCCGGGCAGCCCGTGAGCAGCGCGAGGTCGGGCCGATCGTTCGCGTAGAGCGGGACGGAGGCGCGCGCGGCGAGCTTCGTGAGCTCGGCGAGGAGCGCGAGCGTGCGCCGCACGCCCGAGGTTTTGTCGCGGAGCTGGATCGCGGCGGGGCGGGCGGCGAGCACCGCCTCGGCGAAGGCGACGACGTCGATTCCGCGCCGGTCGAGCGCGGCGGTGTCCACGATGGCGTACAGACCTCGCATGCGGGCGCTCATTTGTACGCTAAGGTTGACGCCCTCGGAAGGAAAGCGGAAAGCCGCCTCTCGACCGACGCCGGAGCTCCCGTTGATACGACCCTCGCGCGCTTCCCTCCTCGCCTCGCTGTTCTGCCTCTCGAGCCTCGTCTTGCCGAGCGCCCACGCGGCGCCGCCCGCGAAGCCCGCGAAGGCCCAGAAAGCGCCCGAGCCGCCGCCGCTCCCGCCCGCGCAAGCGCGCCTCTGGATCGTCGCGCCGACGATGACGGGGCCGTGGACGATGCGGATCGACAACGAGGGCACGGTCCCCTTGCGCGTGCCCGCCGATCCGCGGCTGCTCCGGTTCGAGATCGAGATCGAAGGCGAGAAGAAGCCCACGACGTGCGAGCTGCCGAAGGCGCTCAAGCCGTCGAGCTTCCCCGAGAGCCGCGCGCTTCTGCTCGGCCCGGGGCAGTCGTACGTCGAGCCCTTCGAGCCGCGGCTCTTCTGCTTCGGCAAGGCCGCGGACGCGCTCCGGCCGGGCGTCACGTTGCACGCGCGCCTCGGCTGGGATCCGCCGAAGAAGACCTCGAAGAAGCCGCCCGAGCCGCCCTTCGCCGCCGAGAGCACCGAGCGCGAGCCCACGGTCGCTCCGCAGCCGCAGATCGTCGCGCCCGCGATCGTGCTCGGCGAGAGCCCGCCTCCGCCGCTGCAGGCCACGAACGGCAGCACGAACGGAACGAAGCCTGCGGACGGCAAGCCGGCCGCGACCGCGCCGATCGTCGACGAGCGCGCCGGCAAGCTCGAAATCACGGCCGACGCGTGGAAGGACGTGGCCGCGCCGAACGGGGTCTCGCTGACGGTGACCGCGAAAAACGCGGGGCTCCGGCCGATCTTCGTGGCGCTGCGGCCGTGGATGCTCTCGTTCCGCGTCGACGGGCCTTACGGGCACACGAAGAGTTGCCTCGGCGATCCGCCGCGCGGGCTGCCGCGCGACGCGTTCCGGAGCTTGAAGCCCGGCGCCTCGACCTCGTTCACCATCCTGCTCCACGAGGTCTGCCCGCGCGGCACGTTCCCGCGCCCGGGCCTCTACCGCGTGCACACCACGCTGAACGCCGGCGAGACCGTCGAGGGCGCCGAGGCCTACACGGCCGAGGTCTTCACGAAGACGCCCACGCTCCTCCGCCTCGCGTCCGCGCCCGAGCCCTTCTTCGCCGAGCCGCCCAAGGCCCTGCCCCCGCCTCCGCCGCCGCCCGCGGATACCTCCGCGTCCCCCGACGCGCCGCAATCCCCCGAGACGACGCCGTCCGCTGCGCCTGCCGCGCCTTCGGCGCCGGCTCCGGCCGATAAGTAAAACCCCCCCGCTCGGCCCCCCCGGCCGAGGCGTTACTTGTTCACGGGAATGCGGATCACGAGGCCACCCATGAGATCGCCTTCCTTGAAGTCCTTGCGCGGGCTGTCGGCGTGCTCGTTGTGGCAATTCGCGCACGCGGCGGCGACGGCCTTGTCCGGATAAACCGCGGTGAAATAGGTCTTGTCCGCGATTTTCTCCTCCGTGTAGTAGTTCTTGCCCGGGTTCTCCGCGACGAACTTGAGGCCCGCCTTCTCGGCGTCCGTCTTGGCCTTGTTCTGCTGGTTGATCGGCCACATCGAGAGGAGCGCGTAGGAGAAGTTCGAGTTCGTCTTCTGCGCGTGCTCGGCTCCCATGCGCAGCATCTGCGCCGGCAGCGGGAGCGTCTTCTCTTCCTTGAACCGCTCGGTCGCCTTGATCGCGTTCTCCTTCACGAGGCGATCGACGACCTGGCCCGCGTAGGTCGCGCGATCGGCCGCGATGACGGCGTAGAGCGCGTCCGCCATCTGCTGCGGCTGGATGCCCCCGCCGCCGCCACCACCCTGGCTACCGCAGCCGAACGCCGTCACGCCGGCGAGGGCCACGGCGCCGCACAACATCGCGCCCGCCTTCGAGTGTCCCATCTTCACGTCGTCCTTCTCCTTGCTCAGCGCTTCCCCGGCGCTGCGCGCTTCTCGACCATGTCCACGCTCGCCACGTGTTTCTTCGGGCGACCGGCGAAGTTGTGCCGGACGAGCTCCGGGTCCGCGACCGCGTCGAGCGAGAAGCCCACGCCGTGGCAGCTCGCGCAGACGTTGCGGACCATCTTCTCGCTCGGCCTCAAGTTGTCGTTCTGGTTGTGCTGCACCACGACAGCTCCACTCGACGACTTCTCGCGGGGCATGTGGCACGTTGCACACGATACACCCGTCCCGGGCGGAGCCGTGCGGTTTATCTCGGCCTCCCACAACTTGAAGTGCGGCGACCGCTGGTAGGACCGGCTGTGTTCGTCGTCGTGGCATCCGAGGCACGAGTCCACGGCCGCTTTCCGGGCATTCACGGAGTGCCCGCCGTGGCAGCTCTCACAGCCGACCTCGAGCTCCTTGGCCTCGGCCCGCATGGGCAAACGCGCGAGGGCCGGGCTCATCGGGCCGAGGCCCGCGGCGACGCGCATTCCGTGCTTCCCCAGGCCAAACCCCTTGTTTTGTTCGGCATGGCAGCCCGCGCAGATCGTCAGCGGGGGTTTGTTCACCCAGGCGAGGCCCTGCGTTCCGCCGTGACAACCGGAGCAGTTGATGCCCGCGCGCGCGTGCGCCGACTCCTCCCACTCCGAGACGAGCGCCGCCGAGAACGCCACCGTGCGCGGCGCGTCCTGATCCTTGCCGGCGAGCGACTTCGGCCCCTTCGCGACCGTCGCGACCCCGCGCGGCAAGACCTTCGCCGACGCGAGCAAGAAGGGCTCGCCGAGGTGCTTCTTCAGGTAGTCTTCCCAGAGCACGCGGTTGTCGTGGTAGTTGTGGCAGCCCGCGTCGCTGCACGTGGTAAACGACATCCCCGCGTGGCTCGGCCGCTCGGTGCCGACGTCTTCGTGGCACGTGACGCAGAAATCCACGGGGAGCGTGTAGCCCTCGCGGTGCGTCCCCTCGGGCCAGTGCTCGACGTGGCACGTGACGCAGCGGCGCGCGTCGATCTTTTCGAGGTTGCCGGCGTTGCGCGGGTCGTTGAACTTCGAGGCCGGATGCGAGTCGGCCGCGGTGCGCTGTTCGCCGTGGCAATTCGTGCAAGCGTCGTCCTTCACGCCGCCGAACGGGGTATGGCAGGACGCACACGCCATTTCGATTTGATGATGCCCGTGGGACGTCTGATCGGGCAAATAGAGCGTCTGGTCCTTTGAGGTGAACCGGAAGGCCCCGAAGCCGCCCACGAGCCCCGTGAGCAGGAGCCAGGCCAAGATCGAGGTACGCGTGCTCATCAGCAGGCCCGCCTCTCAGTAGTAGTACACGGCAAGCACATGGAGGGCGATCAGGATCGGCAACGGCCAGGTCAGGAGGAGGTGAACGTAGGAAGCCCGCAAACGACGGTCCCGCGCGACGAGGGGGCTCCACCGGGAGCTCACCGCGAACACGCCCCCCGCGAGCGCCCCGAGGAGCACCACGGCGAGAAAGTCGATCGCCAGGACGAGGTTGATCCGGGTCCCCGCGGAGAGGCCCGTGTGCAGGAAAAACAAGAGCATGGTCGCCGCGCCGAGGACCGCGTGGACCGTGCGCCAGACGGGCACGTCCGCGGACCGGAACCGCTTCCAGCGCTTGCGCAGCGAGACGCCGAGGCTCGCCACCGCGAGCCCGACGAGGGCGTAGCCGCTCACCTGCTTCGCGATCCCCGGACGCAGGAGCACGTCCAGGAAGACGCCCGTCCGGACGGAGCGCGAGGGGGTGAGCGAGGGGGCGAGGACCAGCACGAGGACCCAGGATAAAGCGACGACCGACGCAACGAGGAGAATCTTGCGACCGCGCTCCGGCGGAGCCTGGATCGAAGGCGCGATCGAGGGCCGCACCGGCGGCACCGAGGGGGTCTGGAGCGCGCCCGGCGGTATGCTGAGGCGCTTCGGAGGCACCCAGCTCCGCCGGGACATCGGCGCCCGATCCACGGCGGCGAGGCCCGGCGTGACGCTCGGCGTGAGCCCGTCACGCGAGACCGCGAGGACCCCGGCGATCTCGCCCTCGTCGACGCTCGCGAGGAGCGAGATGCGCGAGTAGCGGGTCGAGGAGCTCTCCTTGCGCTCGTCGATGTCGATGAGGCCCTCCATCGCGGAGAGCCGGCGCGCCGAGGAGGGCGGCACGTCCGAGGAGGCCGCGAAGAGGGGCGGCTCGATGATGGGCAAGGGGGCGAGCCTCGGCAAGGGCTCGTCGACCGAGATGATGGCCACGTCCGAGGGCGGGAGGATGACGCCGCTGGAGATCGGGCGCGACGAGGTCGGCGGCGCGGACGAGGGCGGGACCGCGTGGGAAGAAGGCGGCGGCAAGATGGACATGACGCGCACCGAGCCGGCCGGCGGGGTCGATCTGCGGATCGGGCCCTCGGCGGTGGCGCGCGCGGCGAGGCCGAGGACGAGGCCGGTCGCGGGCGTCTCGGGGAGCGAAGGCGGGAGCGCCTCGCCGCCGAGCCCGATGAGCGCGATGCCCGCCGGCGGGGTCGAGGTGCGGCGCGGGGTGCGCGGCGTGATCGCGATGCCCGAGGGCGGCGTGATCGAGGACGCGCGGACCGAAGGAGGCGCTTGGGCCTCCAAGGAACGCGGTGATCGCGGCACGACCGCAATGCCCGTGGGCGGCGTCGGCGCGGCGTCGTCCCGGCGAACCGGATCGAGCGCGAGGCGCGGCGAGCGCGGCGCGAGCTCGGTGCCCGTCGGCGGCGTCTTCACGGCCTCGCGGAGCGTGGTCTCCCCGAGTGTCGGTTTCGAGCGCGGCGCGATCTCGGTGCCGGCCGGCGGCGTCTCCGACGCGAGCGCGACGCCACGACGCGCGACGGGCGCTTCCTCCGGCGCTTCGAGCGCCTCGAAGGAAGCGGCGACGAAGTTCGCGGCTTGGATCGCCTCGGCCGGCGAAGACGGCGGGATCGACGAACGGAGCGTGCTCGGCGGCGGCAGGTCCACGGCGACGCGCGAGGAGGAGAGCGTCGCGCTGCGCATCGACACGGGGCCCGCGTCGCCTTCGTCCTCGGCCGGCGCGTGGATCATGCGGCCCCGCACGGACATCGGCGCCGGCTCGATGTCCTCGTCGTCCTCGACCACCACGGGCGCGAGGGGCGTCACGCTCCAGAGGCCGAGGCCCTGCGCGCTCGCGAGCTCCGGCGGCCGATCCGTGATGGTGATCGAGAAGCGGCGCGAGGCCGGCGCGATGTCGCGGACCGAGGGCTGTGCGAGCTCGAGCCCCGCGAGGGCCTCGAGCGACGACGGGATGCCATCGCGGCGCGAGCGCGGCGCGTCGCTGCCCGTCGACGACGGCACGGTGGCGAGCGACGAAGGCGGGATGACGCTCGTGCGTCTCGACGACTCGAGCCGCGACGAGGGCGAGAGCTCGCCGCGACGGCTCCGCGGCCCCTCCCCGCGCCGCGACCGGGGCCCGCCGTCGCCGCGACGGCTCCGCGGCCCCTCACGCCACGACGTGGGCATCGGCTCGAAGACGCTCACGGGTCCGTCCTGGCCGAGCAGCTCCGCGAGCAGCGGCTTGCACGAACCGCAGAGCGTGCCCGCGCCCGTCTTCGTCCCGAGCGCCTCGACCGACGCACACCCGCCCTCGATCGCCAGCGCGAGCGCGCCGCGCGTCACCCGCACGCAGCCGCAGACGATCGCCTCGGCCGGCCACTCCGTGACGGGCGAGGACTCGGACTTCGGCCACAGGTTGCCCGTGCCGCGGAACCTGCGCATGTCCCAGAACGAGAGCGGCAGCGGCGCCTTGAGCAGCTCCCGGATGCGGTCGAGGTTCTCCCACTCGCCCACGGTCACCGCGCCGATGAGCCGCCCGTCGCGGATCACGAGCTTGCGGTAGACGCCGCCGCCGCTGAACACGAGCGCGTTGCCGCCGAGGCGCTGATCGCCATCGTGCTCGCCGAGCGCCGCGACGGTCTCGCCCATCAGCTTGAGCTTCGCCGAGGTGTCGGCGCCCTCGAACTTGCGCTCGGCGCCGAGCAGGTTCGCCGCGGCCACGTCGACCATCTGGTAGCCCGGCAAGACGAGCCCGTACGTCGTGCCCTGGTGCGACGCGCACTCGCCGACGGCGAAGATCTGCTCATCGGGCATGCGCGTCTTCCGATCGATCGCCTGCAGCCGGTCATCGACCACGATCCCGCCGTCGCCGGCCATCTGCAGGCCCGCCGCTTTCGCGAGCTCGCCCCGCGGGCGCACGCCGGCCGCGAAGATCACCATGCCGACGATGAGCGTCTCGCCGTCGTCGAAGTGCAGGCGCAGCGCCATCGCAGGGGCGACGTCCTCGCCCTCGGCCTCGGGCTCGTCCGGGGAGCGCGGGGCAAGGGGACGGGACACGCCGTCGTCGCCGTACGCGCCGCCGGGTGGATCGAGCGAGACCTGCTCGATCCGGAGCAGCTTCTTCCCGCACCGGACCTTCACGCCCATCCGCTCGACCTTGTCGCGCAGGACCGCGCCGCCGTCGGCGTCGAGCTGCCGCGGCATGAGGTAGGGCGAGACCTCGACGACGTGCACGTCGAGCTCGAGATCGTAGACCGCCTTCGCCGCTTCCAGCCCGAGCAGGCCTCCGCCGATCACGGCGGCGCTCGTCGTCGGCGCGAAATCGCACGCGTACTCCTCGATGTCGGCGACGTCGTCGAGCGTGCGGTAGACGAAGACGCCTGGCAGATCGGCGCCCTCGATCGGCGGGACGAACGGGCGCGACCCGGTGGCGAAGACGAGGCGGTTGTACTCGACGCGCAGGCCCGAGCGTGAGCGCACCACGCTCTGCTCGCGATCGACCTCGACGATCGGATCGCCGAGGTAGAGCTCGATCCCGTTTTGCTGGTACCAGCTCTCGGGCGAGAGCGAGAACGTCGAGAGCGGGCGCCCGGCGAAGTACTCCGTGAGGTGCACGCGGTCGTAGGCCGGCACCGCTTCCTCGCCGAACACGAGGATGCGGATCTCGTCGTTCGCGCCGTACTCCACCATTCGCTGGCAGAGCTTCCAGCCGACCATCCCGTTGCCGATGATCACCAGGGTCTGGGACTGGTCGCTCAGATCCACCGTCGGTCTCCGCTCACCTCTACCCTCGGTCCTCGTGGCGGCGCTCGGCCCTTATACTCCATCCCCGTATTTCCCGGACGGAAGCGAAGGCTCGAAAAGACCACGCAAGCCGAATGGACAAGCGATGCGGCCCACGAAAATGGACCGCATTCCGCGCTCCCCTCCCTTGCCCGCGCCGCGAGGCATCGAGCCAGGCTGGGCTCGCCGCGCCGGTCATGCAACCCGAACCGCAAGCGCCCGGCGTGGGAGCAAGTTCCGGCATCGAGGCGTCAATCAATCGACGGACGGAACCGTGGCGTTCACCCAGGTGGCGACGCCCCGCGCGGCCGCGGGCGCCCGGAACGCCGCTGCCGACAGCTCGCGTTGCATGCAGTTTGCCGCGGCCTCGTAGCGCGCCTCCGTGCCGCTCGCGCTGATCGACGAGGGCACGATGTAGCCGTCCACGTCGATCTTGAAACGAAGCACGATCGTGTCGGGCGGCAGGATCTTGCCATCGGCGCCGCGGCAACGCGTGACGAGCGGGTAATAAAGCTGCGCGCGCGCTGCGCGCTCCACGGCCGGCGACGGGATCCCCTCGTGCACGTCGGGGCTCCCCTCCTGGATCTGGATTCGTTTGGCCATCCGCGGCGCGGCTACCTCGAGGCGACTGCCTGGGCCTTCGGGCGCGCCTTCCGTCTCGTCGCGGACGCCCGTCTCCGTACCGACGAGCGTCCCTCCGTCCGGCCCCGTCGGCGGAGCGGACGACTTCGGCGCGGCGGCGAGGATCTCCTCGAGCACGCCCGGCACGGGCGCCTTCGCGACGGGCGCGCCGCCGTCCTCGGGCTCGGCGAGCGGCAGGCGCGCGGCGACCTCGGGCGAGAACACGGACGAGGCAGCGCGTGGCGGAGGCGCGGGCGCGGGCGCGGGCTCGCTCGTGCACGCGACGAGCGAGGCGCACAGCAGGGCCGTGAGCACGAGGCCTCCGTTCTGCTCTCTTCGCACCACGCGTAGGGTCTACCGAAAGCGCGCGGCTTGCAACGGGCGCCCTTGCTCGTCCGTCTTCGGGTAGCATCCGCGGCCCGTGCGCGATCTCTGGAGGATCCTCCGCGTCGTCCGTCGCTCCTTGCGAGGCGGCCCGCTCGTCGGCTTCGTCCTCGCGGCGGGCCTCGCGTCGCTCGCGGGCGTCATGGCCGGCGTCCTGCCGGGCCTCGTCGGCGTCGCGATCGGCGCGATCCAGGGGCGCCCCGCCTCGCCGAGCCCTGGCCTCGCGGGCCTGTTCGCGCGCCTCGTGTCGGGACAGAGCCCGTGGCTCGTCATCGTGGCGACGCTCGCGGCCGTGACGATCAGCGTGGGCGTCACGATGGCGCAGAGCCGCAAAGGCTCCGAGCTCTCGGCCGAGCTCACGGCGGCGCTCCGCGTGGAGCTCGTGCGCGCGGCGCTCTGGGCCTCTCCGCGCGACGTCGACGCGGCCGGTGCGCGCGCGCTCGCGCCCAAAGGCGGTCCGCCGGCGCCGCCCGGCGTGAAAGCGCCGGCCGTTCGTGGCTTCGAGGCCGTGAAGCTCGTCATCGCGCGCGACGCGGCGGCCGTATCGGATTTTGCCGTCGCGGTCATCACGGGCTTGCCCCAGGCGATCGTCACGCTCCTCGTCCTCGCGTTCGAGCTCGCGACGGGCGGCGCGTGGCCCGTGCTCGTGGGCACGGCGCTGCTCTTCGTGCTCTCGCGCGTGCTCTCCGATCGCGCCTCGCGCCGCGTGGGCGAGCGCATGCAGGCCATGCAGCGATCGGACACGGCGGTCTTCGGCTCGCTCGGCGAGATGCTCGCGGGCACCGAGGAGCTGCGCCTGCTCGGCGCGCGGCAAACGGCGCTCACCGAAGTCCAAGACGCGGCACATCGCGCGGCCGACGCGCGCCGGAGCTTTGCCGCTGCGCTCGCGGCGTCGGGGCAGATCAAGAGCGTGCTCACGGCGATGTCGCCGCTCGTCATCCTCATCGCGCTCCGCCTCTCGGGCCGCGTGTACGAGGCCGGCGACGTCGCGAAGCTCCTGCTCGTCACGCCGCTCCTGCTCGCGCGCTTCGAGGCGCTCGACGGCCTCCGCTCGGGCCTGCTCGAGCGCGCGCCGCTGCTCGCCTCGCTCCGTGATCTGCTCGCCTTGCCCCCGCACCCGCCCGAGCCCGAGAGCCCGCTCCCGCTCGCGGCGATCGCGAGCGACGAGGTCGTCCTCGATCACGTCGGCTACCGGCCCGAGGGCGCGAAGGACGACGTGCTCTGCGACCTCTCGCTTCGCATCCCCGCGGGCGCGGTGGTCGCGATCTGCGGCGCTTCGGGCTCGGGCAAGTCCACGCTCGTGCGCTTGCTCTTGCGGCTCGACGATCCGACGCGTGGCAAGATCGAGGTCGGCGGCGTCGACCTCACGCGCCTCTCGCCGCAAGGCCTCTCGCGCCTCTTCGCGGTGCTCGGCCAGGCGTCATTGCTCTTCGAGCGCAGCGTCGCGGAAAACCTCGCGCTCGGCCTCGCCGATCCGCCGGACGAGGCGGCGATGCGGCGCATCCTCGCGCGCGTGCGGCTCGACGATCTGGCCGAGGACAAGGGCGGCCGGGGGCTCGAGGCGGTCGTGCGCAAGGTGCCGCCGAACTTCTCGGGCGGCGAGCAGCGTCGAATCATGCTGGCGCGAATGCTCCTCCGCGACGCTCGCCTGCTCGTGCTCGACGAGCCGGAAGCGGGGCTGCCGGCGGCCACGGCGGAGGAGCTGCTCGGCAGCGTGGTCGAGCTCTCGGCCGGGCGGACGACGATTATCGTCACGCATGCGCCGCACCTCGTGAAATCGACGTTCAATGTGGTGCTCGACAAGGGCCGCATTGCGGCAATGGGCACACACGAGGAGCTCGTTCGGACTTCGGAGACCTATCGGGCGCTGCTTTCGGAGGGACAACGAAAACAAGCGGCGCCGCCGGGACCCGGCGGCCCAATGCCGGCCCCGCCTCCTCGCCCGCCGCATTGACGCACGCCTTTGCGGCGTGGTCCGCTTTGGCATGACCTCTGCGCGTGCGCAAACCCTCCTCTCCCTTGGGCTCCTCGGTTGCGCGACGACGGCGCTCGTGCCGCTCGGCTGCGGGGCCACGGTCCGACAACTGACGCAGCAGGACGACCGCCCGCGCGTCCCCGATGCCACCGCGGAGCGCCTACGCGAATGCGTGGATGAGTTCGGTGGTGACCTTTCGTGGGGATGGCAAATGGCCCGACGGATTTTTATGAATACCACCTCGGCCCCCTGCGGAAGCTGCGTGACGAGCTCCTGGCCCAACGAAGGGGCGAACCAATCCCGGGGAAGAGGACGCGGCGGATCGACGAGGCGCGCCGCAGTACCCCGGACGAAGACCAAACCCCTTGAACTCCGCGACAAGCTCGAAGCCCAGCGAAAGGGCCCATGACCACGCCCCGCGCAGGCCCTCCCGCCACAGGCCACCGTCAACCTCTTGACACCCTCCCCCACCCCCCGTAGCCTCGGCCGCCGTTCAAAAGGAGAAAGGGTCCCCTCTATGCGCCTCCCCGACGAAGATGCCGCTTTCAGCCACAACGTCCATTACGGCCGTTACGTCTCGCGGCGCCTCCGCCGGGCCCAGCGGGCCGCGCTCGCGGCCGACGTCGAGGCGGCGACACTCCTCGTCCTCCAGCGCGGTCGTGAATGGGAAGACGCGAAGGGCCCCGTGCAGGACGCGCGCGCCGATCGCGACGCGGCCGACGACGAGCTCGATTCCGTCGCGCAAGACGCACGAGCGAACCTCGCCGGGCGCAGCGCCGACGCCGTCAAGAAGGCGCCGTATACGCTCATCTTTCCCGATGGAATCGGATATTATACCGCCGCCCCCATCGATGAAGAAAAGAAGCGGTACGACGAGCTCCAGAAACGATTGACCGAGCACCTCCCCGCGAATGACGAGGTCCGAAAGGACGCCGTCCTGAAGATCGCCGCCGGCCTCGCCGCCTTCGACGCCTCCGAGAAAGCACTCGCCACGTCCCTGACCGCGGAGTCGCTCGCCTCGACCCGGCTCGACGCCGCCGAGGAGGCTTTTCGGCGCATCATGACCAAGGTGTATGGTCTGCTCGTCAGCGAGCTCGGAAAACCCGCCGCGGAGAAGTTCTTCCCCAAGCCGAGCGGCGCGAGGCGGAGGAAGGGCGGCGGCTCGGAGGGCTGAAGAACGAGCGTCCCCACCCGTCGGGATGACGCGCAAGAGCTCCGGAGGACGATCCGAACGCGTCGGGATGGCGCGCGAGAGCTCCGGAGGACGATCCGGACACGTCGGAATGGCGCGCGAGAGCTCCGGAGGGCGCTCCGGATGCGTCGGAATCGGGCGGGCGACCCCTGGAGACACATCCCCCCGGTTCGGAAGATAGCGTCCTGCCTTGGCATGCCTCCTGTACCCATGGGTGCTACGCCCCGCGTCCCCCAGACGATCGAGGCGAGAAGGCAAGTCCATGCAACAGACGTTCGTCCGCAAGCTCCGATTCTTCCTGATGATCCTCTCCCTGCTCCTCCTGATCCCCGCGGGCTCGGCGCTGGCCCTGCCGAGCGTGGGGCAATCGGCGCGGCGGGTCGTGGTCGAGGATCCGGACGGGCGCGTCATGGATCTCGCGTTTCCCCGGAAAAAGCCGATGCTCATTCTCTACGAGGATCGCAAGTCGGCGACGCAAAACCGGGCGCTCAAGGACGAGCTCAACAAGCTCTCGGACACGAAAGCCGAGGCGAAGCAGATCCAGTTCGTGGCCATTGCCGACACGAGCGATTACCGCTCCTGGCCGCTGCGCGGCTTCGCCGAGCGCTCCGTGCGCAAGAAGGCCGTGGAGGTCGGGCAGCCGATCTATTGCGACTGGGATGGCCAATTCCGGAGCGCGTATGGCCTGCGGCGCGGCGTGAGCAGCGTGATCCTCGTCGGCAAGGACGGGCGGGTCGAATATGCGGCGGAGGGAAAGCTCGACGCCCCGGCGCGGAGCAAGCTTTTCGCGCTCCTCTGGGCGCAAGTTCGCTGAGGCTTGCAGCGCATCCGCGGCTGTGAGATCAACGCCGGTATGAAAACGGCGCCTCCCTCCCGCCTTCCCCGCCGCACCTGGCTCTTGCTCTCGCTCGGGATCCTCGCGACCGCCGCGGGGTGCAAGGGCTCCGCGGAGGGCGGGGGCGCGGCGGCGGGCAAGGTCAAGCTCACGCTCAACTGGGTGCCCGAGCCGGAGTTCGGAGGGTTTTATGCCGCCCGCGAGGCGGGCGCGTACAAGCGCGCCGGTCTCGACGTGGACATCATGCCCGGCGGCGCGGGCGTGCCCGTCCTGCAGATGGTCGCGAACGGCCAGAGCGACTTCGGCGTCGTCGGCGCGGACGAGCTCATCATCGCCCGCGCCCGCGGCGCCGACGTGATCCCGGTCTTCGCCACGTACCAGACATTCCCGCAAGCCATCATGGTCCACGCGTCGCGCGGCGCGAAGAGCATGGCCGACGTCTTCCAATCCGGCACCCTCGCGATCGAGCCCGGCACCGCGTACGCCGCTTATCTCAAGAAGAAATACGGATTCGACAAGGTGAAGGTCGTTCCTTACGACGGCGGCGTCGCCCGGTTCGTGCTGGACAAGGAATACGCCCAGCAATGCTTCATCACGTCGGAGCCGATCGCGGCGCGGAAGAAGGGCGCGGAGCCGAAGGTCTTTCTCGTCGCCGACGAGGGATTCGACCCGTATGGCACGGTCATCATCACGCGCAAGGCGCTCTGGAAGGAGAACCCGGACAAGGTCCGCGCGTTCGTGCGCGCCTCGCGGGAAGGCTTGCGCGCCTACCTCGACGACCCGGCCCCCGCGAATGCGGTGATGCAAAAGCTCAATACGACCATGGACGCCGAGACGTTCGCCGCGGCGGCCGCGGCGCAGAAGCCGCTCGTCGAGAACCCGCAAACGAAGAAGCTCGGGATGATGACGCGCGAGCGCTGGGACACGCTCGGCAAGCAGCTGCTCGACCTCGGCATCATCGACAAGGTGCCGCCGCTCGACGAATACCTCGTCGCGCTCGAAGACTGATCCATCGAAAACAGGACGCCGGTGCCCGAGGGCGGGACGTCGCTCCCCCCGTGAGGGGGCATCCGCGCGTCGCGCATACGACGCCCCATGCGCGCCAAAGAAGACGCGTTCCGTCCGAACAGCACTCGTGCGCTGGATTGGTTGCGCGGGGCGACATTACGGATCACACACGCATACGTGGTTCCGCGAAAATCGATCGTGGAATGAAACACGCCGTCTGGGCTTGGTCGCTCGCCGGTCCTCTGGTAATGTCGGCGCTGGGATAGGGGGTGGATGAGGAGCGGGGGGCGATGCCCGAATTGTCTGCGCAAGATTTTTTCCGAGCAGCCGAGATTCCCGAAGGCGCCATCCTCTCCGGCAAGGAGCTGGAGACGGCGTTCTGGCAGATCAAAAAAATGCAGCGGGAGTCACAGCAGCAGCAAGCGTTCTGGAAATCGGTGAACGACTCGCTCTCGGACGCGTACCAAAAACTCGCTTCGTTCCAGAAGGAGCTCGAGTCGTCCCGGGAAGCGCTGCGTCAGGCCAACGAACGGCTCGAAGAAAAGGTGCGGGAGCGGACGCTGGAGCTCACCGACAAGCTCGCCAAGATCGAGGAGCAACAAGAGACCATCCGCGCGCTCTTCACGCCCGTCATCCAGGTCTGGGACCACATCCTCGTATTGCCCATCGTGGGCGGGCTCGACGCGCGTCGGGCCTCCGACATGATGGGCAGCTTGCTCGAAGCGGTCGTCGACACGCAAAGCACGTTCGTCGTTCTCGACCTCACCGGCGTCGACGACATGGACACCGAGACCGCCGATCACCTCGTCAAAATGAGCCGCGCCGCCCGCCTGCTCGGCACCTCTTGCCTGCTCTCGGGGCTCTCGCCGCGCGTCGCGAGCGCCCTCGTCGGGCTCGACGTCGGGCTCGGCGAGCTCCTCTCGTTCGGCAAGCTGCAGGCCGCGCTGCAATTCGCGCTCCGACGCCTCTCCAAACCCACCGGCCAGAGCGCCTAGCGCTTCGAAGGGAGGTCAAAGCCATGCCCGACATCCTGCTCGTCGAGGACAACGAAATGAATCGCGACATGCTCGCGCGCCGCCTCGGGCGCCGGGGGTTTTCGGTGCGGATCGCGGAGGACGGGGGGACCGGCATCCGCATGGTCGAGGAGGCGATCCCGGACCTCGTCCTGATGGATATGACCTTGCCGGACATCGACGGCCTGGAGGTCACGCGCAAGCTCAAGGCGGACGCGCGGACGCGCGCCGTGCCGATCATCGTGCTCACCGCGCGCGCCATGGCCGAGGACCGCGAGCACGCCTTCGCGGCCGGCGCGGACGATTACGATGTCAAACCCGTGGACATCGATCGCTTGCTCGGAAAGATGCGGGCGCTCCTCGAGAGGAAGGCGTCATGAGCCACCCCGATCGCCCCGATACATCGCCCCCGAGCCGTCCCGCGCCGAGCGAGGAGGAGCTGCGGCGCCTCGTCGCGCACCTTCGTCACGAATTGCGGACCTCGCTCACGGCCGTGATCGGATACAGCGAGGACCTCCTGGAGACGCTGGAGGGCCCCGAGGAGATCCGCGCCGAGCTCAAAGCCTTGCGCAGCGCCGGCGCGGCCGTGCTTTCGCTCGTGAACGAGCGCCTCGGCGCGGAGTCGCTGCGGGATCTGTCGGCCCTCACGTTGCCGCGCCTCGTGCGCGATCTCGGCGACGCCTGCGCCGAGCCCGCCTCGGCCATTGCGCCCCTCTGCGCGCGCCTCGTCGCCGCGGCCGAGGGCGCCGGGCATTACGCCCTCATCCCCACGCTTTGCCGCATTCAGGCGGCGGGGGTCATGCTGAACGATCTCCTCGCCGGCTACGCGCTCGATCTTTTGCCCCACGCGCCCAGGATCGGCGGAATGCCGAAGGCCGCGGATCCGGCGAGCGAGGCGCGCCTCTCCGAGGCGCCGTCCGCCGAGCGGGGCCGTATCTTGCTCGTCGACGACAACTCCGTCACCCGGGACGTGCTGCGCCAATGGCTCGTCCGAAAGGGGCACGACGTCGAGGAGGCGAACGGCGGCGAGCCGGCGCTCGAGCTCCTCCGGACGCGTGAATTCGATCTGGTCTTGCTCGACCTCGTCATGCCGGATCGGAGCGGCATCGAGGTGCTCGACGTCCTCCGGGCGGAGGGCCGCCTCGGGCGCTTTCCGATCATCGTGCTCTCCGCGCTCGACGAGTTCGACGGCGTGGTCTCGGCGCTCGAGCGCGGCGCCGACGATTACGTGACGAAGCCCTTCCACATGGTGCTGCTCCGTGCGCGGATCCGCATGGCCCTCGAGCTCCGGCGGCACCGCGAGCGCGAGCGCGCCTACCAGGGAATGCTGGCGGAGATCCAGGGCGCGCGCTGACGCCACCGTTTCGGAAGAACGATGCAGCTCGTCAGGCAAATCGTCCGGGAGCGGCGCGAGTACAACGGCTGGGTCGCCAACGAGACGATGGAGGACTACTCGCTGCGGTACGCGCCGAGGTCCTTCCGCAAATGGTCCCCGCTCCTGCTCGGGAGCACCGCGCTCGGGGGCATCTCGTTCCTCGCGCTGGAGGCGATCGGTGGCTCGCTCGTCGTCCATTACGGGTTCCAGAACTCCTTCTGGGCGATCGTCGTCTGCAGCGCGATCATCTTCCTGACCGGCGTCCCGATCACGTATTACGCCGCGAAATACAACCTCGACATGGACCTTTTGACCCGCGGCGCCGGGTTCGGGTACATCGGCTCGACAATCACCTCGCTCATTTACGCCTCGTTCACGTTCATCTTTTTCGCGCTGGAGGCCTCGATCATGGCCCAGGCGCTGGAGCTCTGGCTGGGGATGCCGCTCGCGGCCGGCTATCTCGTGAGCTCGCTCTGCATCATCCCGCTCGTCCTCTTCGGCGTCACGCTGATCAACCGGTTCCAGCTCTGGACCCAGCCGCTCTGGCTGGTCCTCATGATCCTGCCGTTCGTCTACGTCTTCGAGAAGGACCCTTCCGCGCTCGCCGGCTGGACGAGCTTCGCCGGTGATTCCCCGAGCGGCCGCCATTTCGATCCGATCCTGTTCGGGCTCGCCGCGAACGTGTCGTTCTCGCTCATCGTCCAGATCGGCGAGCAGGTCGATTACCTCCGGTTCATGCCGGACAAGACGAAATCGAACCGCAAGGTCTGGTGGTTCGCCCTGCTCGCCGCGGGCCCGGGCTGGATCGTGCTCGGGGGCGCCAAGCAGCTCGCGGGCGCGTTCCTCGCCACGCTCGCGATCCGGCACGGCACGAGCGTGGAGAAGGCGCTGCAGCCGATCTGGATGTACGTGGCCGGCTACGAATACGTCTTTTCGAGCCGGAACATGATGATCGGGGCGGGCATCCTGCTCGTGCTCGTCTCGCAGCTCAAGATCAACGTGACGAACGCCTACGCGGGCTCGCTCGCCTGGTCGAACTTCTTCTCGCGCCTCTCGCACAACCACCCCGGCCGGGTGGTCTGGCTCGTGTTCAACGTGGCGATCGCGCTGCTCCTCATGATGTTCGGGGTCTTCCACACCCTGGACAAGGTGCTCGCGCTGTATTCGAACGTGGCCATCGCGTGGATCGGGGCCATCGTCGCCGATCTCGTGGTGAACAAACCGATTGGTTTGTCTCCAAAGTACATCGAGTTCAAGCGGGCGCACCTGTACAACGTGAACCCGGTCGGCTTCGGGTCGATGGCCGCGGCCTCGGTCGTATCCATGCTCTGCTACACCGGCCTCTTCGGCCCGGCGCTGAAGGCGTATTCGTCGTTCCTCGCCCTCGGCCTCGCGTTCGTGCTCTCGCCGCTCATCGCGGTGGCGACGAAGGGCAAATATTACATCGCCCGCACGAACGACCATTTCTCGAACGACAAGGCCCACGGCAGCGAGCCGTGCTGCATCTGCGAGCATTCGTACGAGCCGCAGGACATGGCCCATTGCCCTGTCTACCAGGGCTCGATCTGCTCGCTCTGCTGCACGCTCGACGGGCGCTGCCACGACGCCTGCAAATCGAAGACCGAGAGCCGCCGGCGCATCGCGACGTTCCTCGAAGGAAAACTCGCGCCGCGCCTCGCCTCGCGCCTTTTGCGCTTCGCCGCCGTCTATGCGGGCCTGGCGTTCGCGGCGGCGCTCGTGTTTTTCCTGTTCCACCAGGCCTCGGCCGTGACCGGCGAGGCGCGCGCCGCGCTCGGGCGTACGCTGACCGGGCTTTATGCGGCGGTCGTGGTGCTCGTCGGCGTGGGCGCGTGGTGGCTCGTGCTCTCGTGGGAGAGCCGCGAGCTCGTCGAAGAGGAGCTCGACCGGCAAAACGTCGAGCTCGAACAGGAAATCAAGGAGCACGAAAAGACGGAGGGCGCGCTCCGACAAGCGCGCGCCGAGGCCGAGACGCTCGCGAGCGCGGCGGAGGCGGCGAACCATGCGAAGAGCCAGTTCCTCGCGAACATGAGCCACGAGCTGCGCACGCCGCTGAATGCGATCATCGGTTACAGCGAGATGCTCGAGGAGGAGGCCGACGAGGGCGGGTACAAGGCGATCGTCCCCGACCTCGGCAAGATCCGGCAGGCGGGCAAGCAGCTCTTGATGCTCGTCGACGACGTGCTCGATCTGTCGAAGATCGAGGCGAACCGGATGGTCCTCGATCCCACGCCGTTCGACCTCGCCGCGCTCCTCGAAGAGGTGCGCGGGACGGTGCAGCCCATGGTGGATCGCAATGGCAGCAAGCTGATCGTCGAGGGCGCCGCCCAGCCGATCGAAATGGTCGCGGACAAGAAGCGCGTGATGCAGACGCTGAACAACCTGCTCAGCAACGCGGCCAAGTTCACGAAGGGCGGGCGTATCGTGCTCTCTGCGTCGCTCCACGAGGCGGGAAACCGGCCTTGCGTGCGGCTCGTCGTGGAGGACGAGGGCATCGGGATGTCGCCCGAGCAGCAAAGCCGGCTCTTCCAGCCCTTCACGCAGGCCGACCTCTCGACGAGCCGCAAATACGGGGGGACCGGGCTCGGCCTCTCCATCACGAAGCGGCTCGTGGAGATGATGGACGGGACGATCGAAATGAAGAGCGCGCTCGGCAAGGGGACGACGTTCACGGTGACCCTGCCGCGCACGCCGGCGCCGCGCGAGGCGGAGGATATTTAGGCGGAAGCAGACGGCGCTCGGGCGCCGACGTTCCAGCAGGCGGCCGTGAAGCGGACTTCGGCTCCGTGCACGTAGGGATCAAAGGCGGCGCGGACCGTTTCGATGACCTGCGTGCGCGTCCGTTCGTCCGACTGTTGAAGGAGCAGGCCAACGGGACCGAGCCGGCTCAGGTAACGGACGAGCTCCTTCTCGGGCAGGATGCATTCGACATCGATGGGCCGGATCTCGATCTCGGCCCAGCCGCTCTCTTCGAGAATGGTGTGCACCCGGCGCTGATCCGCGAAGGCGAATTGCCCCGGCGCATCCGGACGGCGGGCGGGGAGGTTCGGCAAGAGCGGCGCCGCGGCGCGCTCGGCCGTCGTCATGAAGGGGTTTTCCGTGGCGCTCCGCCAGGCGATGAACCGGAGCTCGGCGCCGTCCCTCGCGGCGCGTCGCAGGTTCGCAAAGGCCCGGACAGGGTCGTCGAAGAACATGACGCCGAAGCGCGAGATGATGTTGTCGTAGCTCGCAGGCTCGAATGCGTGGCTCTGCGCGTCGGCGCGGACGAAGCTCGGCGGCGTGTGTTCTCGTTCGGCGCGGGTCCGGGCGGCGGCGATCATCGGCTCCGAGATGTCGATGCCGACGCAGCGGCCCTTCGCTCCGAGCTTCCGCGCCACGGCGAGCGTCGTCGTGCCCGTGCCGCAGCCGACGTCGAGCACGCGGCCTCCGGATTCGGCGGAGACCGCTTCGACGAGTAGGTCCTCGAACGGTTCGAACATCTGGTCGAGCAGCGCCTGGGCATCGACCCAGGCGCGTCCGGCGAGGCCGTTCCAAAGCTTCGCCTGCTCGTTGTCCGCATGTCGCGTTGCATCCATGGTCCTCTCCTTTTCCTTGCCTTCGAGAAGCAGGAGCTGCACCATGCCAGTTCAAGTCGACTTGAGGTCAAGAGGGTGAGAAACCTGGACATCGTCGAGGTGGCGCAGCGGTCCGGCGTTCCTGCCTCGACGCTGCGGTTCTATGAGGAAAAGGGGCTCATCGCCTCGATCGGCAGGCGGGGCCTGCGCCGTCTGTTCGAGCCCGGCGTGCTGGAGCGGCTGGCGCTGATCGCGCTGGGGCGCGCCGCCGGCTTTTCGCTCGACGAGATCGCGCTCATGTTCGCGCCGGACGGGCGACCGCACATCGATCGGCAGATGCTCGTGGCCAAGGCGGACGAACTCGACAAGACAATCCGTGAACTGAGTGCCATGCGCGACGGCCTCCGGCACGCCGCTGCGTGCCGCGCGCCGAGCCACATGGAATGCCCCACCTTCCGCCGCCTGCTTCGGGCCACCGCATCTGGAGCTCTCGGAGCGCGAAAAAAGAGGGCTCCGCGGCCACCACGAAACGGGACTAATCGCGGGTGAAGACCTCGGTGTGCTCGAGCTTCAGGTCACATCCATTCGAGTGCATGGGCGCCCTCGTGTCGGTGAAGATCTGGCTGCGCCGCACGACGAGCCGCGTCCCCGGGCCCTCGCAGCGCAGGCCGGAGCGATACGAATAGCGGCCGATCTCGAGCCCATCGAGCACGACGTTCGCACCGCCCCGCACGCTCAATCCGCCCACGTCCTCCTCGGTGACCTGCGCGATCCCGCCCTCGCCGGCCGGTCCGTAGACGGTGAACGCCTCGCCGGCGCTGACGTGGAATGGCAAATAGAACCCCGGCGCGACACGGATCACCTTTTTCCCGCTGCCCAGCGCAGGAATGGCGTCCCGGATCTGGCAAAATGGATCGTGCCTCGCGCCCGTGGCGCGTTCGCATTCTTCGTAGTCGACGACGACCTTGCGGCCCACGTAAAGGACGTCTCTTTCGGGGATGCACCGGCCGCCCTGGTAAAGGTCGCACACGTCGCTCGCGCAGTGTGCGTGACGATTGCACGGCGAGCAGACACCCTGGACGCAGCCGAGCCCCGCGGCGCAATCGGAGCCGACTTCGCAGCGTCGCGCGATCGCGGATACGTCCTCGGCGAGGGATTCGGTTTCTTCGGCGAGGAATTCGGGGTCTTCGGTGAAGGATTCGGGATCGCCGCCCGAGCAGGCGGGGAAAAACAGGATGACGAGGAGGTATTTCAGTACGTTTCGAGGAGACATCGGGGGGGCGGCTGGCAAGGTCCGCGCCGCGCCCCCCGGCCCTTCAACCCTCGTTCTTGCCGACGGCCGACTTCCCCCGAACGGCGGCCCAGTAAAGCGCGGCCGCGATCGCGCCGAACGCGATCACGCCCGAGAGGTTCGAGGTCGAAAACTGCGTGAACACGGTGGAGAGGTCGAACTTGTGCTCCATGCCGAGCCCCGCGACGAGCGCCGCGACGAGGCCCGCGATCGCGCCGCCCGCGATGTATCCCGAGCTGAGCAGCGTGCCCGGGCTGAACTCCTCGTCGCCGCCCGCCTGCCCGCGCTTCCTGTCGACCAGCCACCGCACGATGCCGCCGACGAAAATGGGCACGCTCGTCGAGATCGGCAGGTACACGCCGACCGCGAACGGCAGCGCCGATACGCCGCAGAGCTCCATCACGATCGCCAGCATCACGCCGATGAGCACGAGGCTCCAGGGCAGCTTGCGCGTGAGAATGCCGTCGATGATCAGCGCGAAGAGGCTCGCCTTCGGGGCGTCGAGCTTCTTCACCTCGCGCAGCTCGTAGACGAGCTTCCCGTCCTCGCCGAGGTACCGCCCGGCGTGCATCGCCCCGCCTTCGGCCACCTCGAAGACCGTGTACGATTTGCGATCCGGGCCGAGCATCGTGCCCTTGCTCGCCGCGTTCTCGGGCACGGCGACGTCGCCTTCGAGCTTCTTCGGCTCGTGCGGCACGCGCCCGCCGATGCCGGGGTCGATGACGAACGCCACCTTCCCCGACTCCTCGACCAGGTATTTTCCTTGCGGAATGGCCGCGCCCGAGTTCGGCTGATAAGCGACGCGATAGTCCTTCCCGTCCGGACCCTTCTCCACCTGCGCGGTGATCGACTCGACCGGAATGGGCACGTCGTACGTCTCGGCGGCCCGCGTCGTGTAGGACGCATTGAGGAAGAGCAGCGTGTAGCCGATGACGAGCGCGCTCGTCACGACACCGACGAGCAGGCCAATCTGCTGCCTTCGCGGCGTCGCGCCCACGAGATACCCCGTCTTCAGGTCCTGGCTCGTCGCACCGCCGTTCGAGGCCGCGATGCACACGATCGCCGCCGTCGAGAGCGCCATCGCCCGGTGCTCCACGCCGACCCAGCCCATCGCCAGGAAGAGCAGGCACGTGATGAGCAGCGTCGCCACCGTCATGCCCGAGATCGGGTTCGACGACGAGCCGATCTCGCCGCAGATCCGCGAGGAGACGGTCACGAACACGAAGCCGAAGAGCATGATCAGAATGGCCGTGGGCAGCGTGATCCCGAGCATGGGCGCGAGCCATATCGCGAGCAGGAGCGCGACGAGGCCATACACGACCACCGAGAACGGCAGGTCCTTCTCCGTGCGCGGCACCTCCTTCGCCGCCTTGCCCGCGCGGAAGCTCTTGATGCCGCTCCGGAACGCCTTGACGATCGTGGGCAGCGCGCGGCCGAGGCTGATGAAGCCGCCCGTCGCCACCGCGCCCGCGCCGATGTAAAGCACGTACCGGCTGCGGATGTCGTTCGGCGACATGTCGCGAATGAGCGTCGTCGCCGGGAAAATCGGGCTATCGATCCTGTCGCCGAAGAACGCGATGAGCGGGATGAGCACGAGATACGCGAGGACGCCGCCCGCCATCGTGGTGCTCGCCGTTTTCGGGCCGATGATGTAGCCGACGCCGAGCATTTCCGGCGTGAGCTCCCCCGCGACGCTCGCGCCCTTCCAGCTCGTGAACCGATGGGCGGGGTTCATGTTGAAGAGCTTCAGCGGGTCGCCGAGGAGCTTGTACAGAAACCCGAGCCCGAAGCCCGCGAACACGGTCTTCGCGTTCGTGCCGCCCGTCTCGCCCACGACGAGCACGTCGGCGCAGGCCGTGCCCTCGGGGTATGTCAGTTTTCCGTGCTCCTCCACGATGAGCCCGTGCCGGAGCGGGATCATCATCAGCACGCCGAGCAAGCCGCCGAGCACGGAGAGCAGGAGCACCCGGCCCGCCGCGAGGTCGTAGCCCATGAGCAGGAGCGACGGCAGCGTGAATGCCACGCCCGCCGCGATCGACTCGCCCGCGGAGCCCGTCGTCTGGACGATGTTGTTCTCCAGGATCGTCGCGCGTCCGAAGAAGCGGAAGATCGTGATCGACATGACGGCGATCGGAATGGACGCCGAGACGGTCAAGCCGACCTTGAGGGCGAGGTAGACCGAGGAGGCGGCGAAGACGATGCCGAGCAGCGCGCCGAGCGCCACGGCGCGCACGGTGAGCTCGCGTGGGCTCTCGCGCGCGGGTACATAGGGCTCGTGAGGCGCGTGCGAGGCCGATGCATCGGGGACGGCGGCCTCGGCATCGGGGACGGGGGAGGACGCGGACATTGCCGCACCCTATCAAATGGACAGGGGGATGTCTTCCACTCTCACACGCTCAACGAGATGCGAGGTCCTCGGCCTGCAAGATGGCATTGATGCGGACGGCGGCGGCCGCCCCTTCGGCCTGCGCCACGCTGACGAGCTGGACCCGCGGCGAAGCGTCACCCACCACGAAGACGCCTTCGGATTCCGTGCTCCCGTGGAACTCCGCCTCCGTCGTCCCGTCGCCGTTGATCTTGCAACCGAGCTTCGTGGGCAGGTCCGATCGAGGCACCTCGCCCGTCTTCAGGAAGATCGCCCGCCGCGGCACGACCTCGCAGTCCTCGAGCACGACCCGCGAAAGCTCCTCGCCGTCGCCTTCGAGCCGCGTGATGGGCGTCTCCCGCAATCCGATTCGATGTTTTTCGAGCAGGCGCCTGTCGTCGTCCGTCAGCGCGGCTGGGCCGTGCGTGAAGACGACCACGTCGTCGCTCCAGCCGAGGAGCAGCAATGCAGCACGAATCGCGCGGTGCGCGGGGCCGAGGACGCCGATCGGCTGGTCCCGGCATTCCCAGCCGTCGCAGATCGGGCAATGGTACACGCCGCGCCCGTAATACTTGATGATGCCCTCGATCGAGGGAATGACGTCGAGCATCCCCGTCGCGAGCACGATCTTGCGCGCCTCGACCCGGCCGCCGTCCGCGAGCTCGGCCTCGAATCCATGCCCGCTCCGGCGGACGTCGCAGACCTCGACGTCGCGAATCGTGACGCCGTATCGCCGGGCTTCCTCGCGCCCGCGGCGCAAGAGCTCCGCCGGGGGCAAACCGTCGTGCCCGAGGAGCCCGTGAATGCCTCGCGCGGGCGCATTGCGAGGGGTCCCGGCGTCGCAGACCAGCACCTTGCGACGGCAGCGCCCCAGAATCAGCGCCGCACCGAGTCCGGCCGGACCTCCGCCGACGATGAGCACGTCGAAGCGTTCCACCCCCCTCGCCTCCCCTCGGTTGAACCGCCCCGAGGGAAACCTGGCACCGGGAGTGGCCCGCGGGAAGCCCAGCCAGGCCGCCAGACGCAGGAATCAGGATCCGGGGTCCTGGTGCATCCGTGATCCAGGTGGATAAGTGGAGATCCAGGTTTGTCTTACGTACCTGAGGCGTCGGAGCCTCACCCCCCCGGGAGCTCGGTTCAGATCCGGCGGGCGCCGCGGAAGCGCTGCGGGTACGAGCCCGTGCCGTCGACGCCGCCGTTGAAGATCGACCAGCCGCCCGTGTTGCCCACCGTCGGGCCGTTGGCCGTCGTGCGGCTCGAAATGAAGCGGTAGTTCCCGCCGCTATCGCGCCCCACGAACATGCCGACGTGGCTGATCGCGCTCGGATTCTTGCCGCAGAGGATGGCCGTGGCGATCGCGTAGTTGCACGACGTGTCGAAGAAGACGAGGTCTCCCGGCTCGATCGAGGCGAGCTCGGTCGTGGTCGGGGCGCCCTGGAAGGAGGGCGCGCCGGCGGGCTGCGTGCGGAAGGGGACGATGATCTTGCCCGTGCCGGACCGGTACATGTCCTCGCTCGAGCGCGGCAGGTGACCGGTGAGCGACTTCAGGGAAAGCGGGATGCTCGCGTCCTTCCCTTCGAACGTGAAGTTCGTGCGGCTGCCCCAGACGAGGCGCATGTAGCCCGAGCAGTCGAGCGCGCCTTCGAACCCGAGGTCCGGCAGGATCTTCAGCGCGTCGATGGGATCCCAGTCGATGCCGAGGAAGTCATGGAAATCGGCGCCGAGCGCGTACCGCGCGTCCTCGGAGCCGCCCTCCACGTAGTCGTAGGAGATGGCGAGCACGTCGGTCGTGCCGGCGTCGCAGTTGACGCCGCGGGCCGCATTGAGCCACGCCGAGAGCATCGTCTCCGAGGTCTTCTCCATGTCGAACGGCTCGCTCAGCGTCCGCACCCACGACGTCGTCGTGACCGTGGCGACCGACTTGTCCCCCGCGTCGAACGTGCGCGATGCCCCGATCATCCGCACCGAATACCCGCCCTGCGTGAACCACGCGACCGGCTCGCCGTCGATCGACGCGATCTTCGTGTCCCCCGATTTCGTGAACGTGAACGTCGCGACCTTCGCGCACGGCCCCGCGTCTTGCGGTTCGTCCTCCGTCTCCACGACCGGCTCGTCGTCGGGCGGCGGCGTCGTCGTCTCGTCTCCGCCCGTCTCGTCGGGCTCGTCACCGTCCGTGATTTCCACGTCCTGGCCCGCGGGGGGGGGCGCATCTTTTCCACCCCCGCCGAAGCAACCGGTGAGGGTCGCGGCGAGCGTGATTCCGGGGACGAGGACGCTGGCAAAAGACCGAAGTGCAGCGAGCATCGTGGCCATGGGGGGAACCTCCGAGGGTCGGGGTTTCGCGGCGCCGGGGCTTCCGCGCCTGCCGCCGGGGGAGGCGGCGTGGTTCGGCTACGATAAGCTGCAAGGGGTGTGCCGGCCGAATTTGCGGATCAGAACCGACGCGCGCCGCGGAAGCGCTTCGGGTAGGTCCCGGAGATGCCGGTGGCATTGTTGAAGACCGACCAGCCGCCCGTGTTCGCGACCGTCGGGCCGTTCGCCGTCGAGCGGGACGAGAGGAAGCGGGCGTTGTTCGCGGAGTCCTGGCCGACGTAGATCCCGGTGTGGCTGATCGAGGTCCAGTCCGTGCCGCACGAGGGGGAGGACACCGCGTAATCACAGCTCGAATCGAAAAATACGATATCGCCGACCTGGATGGCCGAGAGCTCCGTCGTCGTGGGCGTGCCGTTGAAGGCGACGGCGCCCGTGGGCTGGGTGCGGAAAGGAACGATGATCTTGCCCGGCCCCGATTGATATTGATCCTTGCTCGCGCGGGTGAGCGTGCCCGGCACGTAAAACGACATCGGGATCTTCGCCTCCAGGCCGCTATAAAGAAAATTCGCGCGGAAGCCGAAGACGAGCCGCAAGAAGCCCGAGCAATCGATCCTGCCGAGCTGGGTGGCATCCGCCGCGACGATGTTCCCGTCGGCGGGGTCCCACGAAAGGCCAAGATAATCGTGGAAGTCCGCGCCGTTCGCGTAGGCAGCGTCCTTCGAGGCGCCCTCGATGTATTCGTAAGCGACGGCGAGGATGTCCGAGGTCCCCGTCACGCAATTGACGACGCGCGCGGCGTTCAGCCATGCGCTGCGCGCCGTGGTCCCCATCGTGACGGGGTCGAAGGGCGTGGCGAGCGTGCGAATCCACATCGTCGTGGTGACGGAGGGCACGCCGGTCACCCCGGCGGAGAAGGTCCGCGAAGGACCGGTCATCCGGACCGTATAGGAGCCTTTCGTGAACCAGGCGACGACGGTCGTGTTGATCGAGGCGGTCGTGACGTCCCCCGACGTTGCATATTTGAAGGTGGCCACCGTGGTACACGCCGCACCCGCCTGGGGACTCGGGTTACCACTGCTCTTCTTTCCTTTGGCATCGACATCGTCCGGCTCGACGTCCTCGGGTTCGTCCTCTTCCTCGAACGCGGCCAGCTTGGATTCGTCGTCGCCGTCGTCCTGCCAATCGTGGCCGAACTGCGCGATATCATTCGGCTCCTCCTCGTCGAGGATGCAGCTCGGCAGGGTCGCGGCGATCGTCGCACAGGGGAGAAGAGCGGCGGAAATACGGAACAGGGACAGGCTCTTGGCCATGACACACCTCACCTCCGACACTGCGGAGACGTGCACGCCGGGTGGGGGTGCGGCGCCGGACGTCGTTACGCAGTGACCATCTCCAGCGTAACCCGACCGCCGTCGCGTTCCTTCATTTTCCGCGTCGAATCGAGCGCAGGCGCGAGGTCCGTGAACTGGATCTCACTTCATGACCGAATTGGTGGCGCAGCGTAGATTCTCATGGTCGCCCGTCCGCCGGCGGTGGTAACCTGGCGGGTTCTCGGTTCGCCCATTTCGAGGCCCGGGGCGGCGCGGGAGGGAAAACGGCGCGCCGCGGCCCCGGGCCATGGTATCGTGGTCGGTTTCGCGGATCACTCGTCGAAGAGCGAGAGCTGTCGCTTCGGCCGCTGGAACGTGGTCTTTGCCTCACGGGTGATCCGCTCCCGGTTCAGGCCGAGCCGCGCGCAATGGGCCTCGAACATCCGCACGATCATCGCCCACCGGGGCCCGAGCCCCGAGAAGCGCGCCCCGAACGCGCTCTCGTTCATCTTCCCGCCGCGCATCTCCTGGATCGCATTGCGAATTTTCTGCACCCGGAGCGGGTACGCCTCGGCGAGCCGCTCCTCGAAGACGGGCAGGACCTCGGCCGAGAGCCGGAGGGGCTGCAGGAACGCCGCCTCCGCCCCCGCCTCCCGCGCGCGTTCGAGGAGCTCCGCGATGTCGGAATCGTTGAGCCCCGGGATGACCGGCGCAATGGCGATACCGACCGGGACGCCCGCGTCGGCGAGGGCGCGCATGGCGCCGAAGCGCAGGCTCGTCTTGCTCGCCCAAGGCTCGATCTTGCGCCCGTCTTCGTCCTCGGCGAACGGGATGCTGAGGAACACGTGCGCCCGCGCCCGCCGGGAGAGCTCCGCCAAGAGGCCCGCGTCCCGCGCCACGAGGCGGCTCTTCGTGATGATCGAGACCGGATTCGTGAAGGCGAGGCAAACCTCCAGGCATTGCCGCGTGAGCTCGTAGCTCGCCTCGAGCGGCTGATAACAATCCGTATTTCCGGACAGGACGATCCCGTCGCCGCGCCAGCTCGGCCTCTCGAACGCCTCGCGGAGCAGGCGCGGCGCGTTCGTCTTGACCACGATCTTGCGATCGAAATCGGTGCCCGCGCCGAAGCCGAGGTACTGGTGGCTCGGGCGGGCATAACAGTAGGCGCAGGCGTGGATGCAGCCGCGGTAGGGGTTCAGGCTGAAGCGGAAGGGCAGATCCGGGCTCTCGTTCTCGGAGAGGATCGAGCGGGCCTCCTCCTCGAAGACCTGGAGCGTCGCGTTCGGCGGCTCGTCGAGCCACTCGACCTCGGTCTTCGCCCAGGGGTTCGGCGGGTTCTGCACGGGGCGCGGCATGCCGCGCATCCTAGCGCGACGGCCCCGGTTTGTCTGCTCGGATGTTCAGTCCGGCAAACTCACGCGTACGCGCGGAGGAACGCGAGGAGCGGCGGGTTCACCTGATCGGCGTGGGTGAGGTTCGACGCGTGGGCGGCGCCTTTCACCGTGACGAAATTCTTGCAACCCGAGAGTTTGTCCGCGAGCAGGCGGCCGCGCTCCATCGAAATCGCGAGGTCCGCGTCGCCGTGGAAGACGATGGCGGGCTGCTTGATCTCCGCGAGGCGATCGGTGATGTCCTCGCGCTCGATGAGGGCGAGCGTGGGCGCCACGAGGCCCTCGATCGGGGTCTTTCGCCACGTCGAGACCCACGGCTCCCAGTGCTCGGGCGCGCCGAGGATGAGGCCGGCGATCGCGTGGACGATCGGATCGATCGGGCCTTGCTGCCGCCAGGTCTCCAGCATGCCGCGGTTCCCGGCGAGGGTCTCGGCGTCGTCGACGCCGCCCTGCGTGTTGATGAGGACGAGGGCCTTCACGCGATCGGGCCACTTCAAGGCGGCGCGCAGCGCGAGAAAGCCGCCCTGGGACATGCCGCCGACGACGGCGCGCTCGATGCCGAGGTGATCGAGGAGCCGAATGCAGTCCTCGACCGAGTCCCAGTAGGTGAAGCGATTGCCGTCGCTCTGCGTGCGGCCGAAGCCGCGGGCGTCGAAGCGGATCACGCGGAACTCGGGCGCGAGGACCGAGATCTGCGGATCGAACATCGTGAGATCCATCAAGAAGCCATGCGCGAGGACGACGGGCGGTCCGTCGCCGCCGGAATCCTCGTAGAAAATCTTCTGGCCATTCAGATCGACGTGGGGCATGGCATGAAAGAAAACCGAAAGGGGCCTTGCGGTCAAGATGCGGCGCCTCTCGGAGAGAAGGAGCGGGGAGACACATGAGCGGATCGGTCGTGGCCATCACGGGCGCGTCGGGCTTCCTCGGCCGGGCACTCACAAAGCGTGCGCTCGCCGCCGGCAGGACGGTGCGAGGGCTCGATCTCGCGCCGGAACGGGAGGGCGGCCCCTCGATCGAGCTCGTCCGCGGCGACGTCTCGGATCCGGCGGCGTGCGCGGCGCTCTGCGCGGGGGCGGAGATCGTCTATCACACGGCCGCGGTCGTTCGAGAGTCGGGCCCGATGGCGCTCTTCGAGCGGGTGAACGTGGGCGGCACGGGCGCGATGCTGGTGGCGGCGCGGCGCGCGGGGGTGCGCCATTTCGTGATGATCTCGTCGGTGATGGTGCACGGCTTCGATTACCCCGACGGCGTGGCCGAGGACGGACCCGTGGGCGGCCTCGACAATCCCTATTGCGCGACGAAGATCCGAAGCGAGGCGCTCGCGCTCGCGGCGCACGAGCCGGGCGTGCTCGACGTCTACGTGGTGCGGCCCGGCGACATCTATGGCCCGGGCTCGATCCCCTGGACGGAGCGGCCCACGCGCATGATGGCGGCGCGGTCCTGGATTTACGTCGATAGCAAGGCCCGTCACGTGAACCACGTATACGTGGACAACCTCCTCGACGCGATCGACCTCGTCCTCGAGACGAAAAAGAGCGGCCTGCCTTTCACGGTCACCGACGATCGGCGCACGACGGCACGCGAATTTTTCAGCCACTACCAGCGATTCCTGGGCCTGCGCGGGCTCCCCGATCTCCCCGCGCCGCTCGTGCTCCGCACGGCCTCCGCGCTCGATCGCGCGGCCTCCGCGCTCGGGCGGGAGCTCGAGATGAACCGCGAGGCCGTGCGGTACGTGCTGCGCCGCGGGCAATACGGGATCGAGCGGATCAAGTCGATCGGCTACCGGCCGCGGATCGGGCTCGACGAGGGAATGGCGAGGAGCTTCGCCTGGCTGCGCGCCAAGGGATACGGCTGACGTTCTGCGTTCTACCAGGGAAATCCCGAGGGCTCGTTCGGTGGAATCCCGAGCCGTCCGAGCATTGCCATTGCCGGATGCATCGTGTATGGGCAACGCGAGATGGCCTCGTCGGGCACCGGCACAGAAGAAACCTCGGATGCGGCCGCGGCGGCCCGAAGAAAACTCCTCTCGGACGCGACGCGCGCGTTCGCGGGGGCGAGCCTCGATCTGGAGGTGCTGCTCCAGACGATCGCCGAGCAGATCACCTCGGCCCTCGGCGATTCGTGCTCGGTCAGCCTGCTCTCCGAGGACGGGACCGAGCTGCATTACGCCGCGATCAGCGATCGGGACCCCGAGCGTGAGGCCTTCGCCAAGGAGCTGTTCGCGAAGTACCCGCAGCGCGTGACCGAAGGCATGAGCGCGCATGTCCTCCGCACCGGCAAGGCCGTCCTCTCGACAGCGCACGACCTCGCGCAGCAACGCGCGCGCCTGCGGCCCGAACACCGGCAGATCCTCGATCGTTACACGCTCCACGGGCAGATCGTCGCGCCCCTCTCCGTGCAGGGGCGCCCCACGGGGTTCGTCGCCGTCGGCCGTTACACGCCGCGGCCGCTCGACGAGGCGGATCTCACGCTCGTGGAGGCGCTCGCCGAGCGCGCGGGCATGTCGATCGAGCACGCCCGGATCCACCACGCCCGCGAGGAAGCGCGGCGCGCGGCCGAGGCGAACGCGGCCCGAGTCGCTTGCCTGCATTCGGTGACCGCGGCGCTCGCCGAGGCCATCACGCCCGAGGACGTCGCGAATGTCGCGCTGAAGCACGGGATCGCTGCCCTCGGCGGGGTCGCCGGGTCAATTTACCTCGCCGACGGCGACGCGGGCGCGCCGCTCGTCTTCGCCATGCAGGGCTACCCCGAGGTCATCCAGACGAAATTCGTGGGAACGCGGATCGCGGTGGGCCCCTCGACCGACGCGCTCGCGACGGGCGCCGCGCTCTTCTTCGAGGAGGCGGAGAGCTTCCTCCAGGGTTATTCGAACCTCGCCGATGTCGCGAGACAACACGGCTATCGCGCGCTCGCCGTCGTCCTCCTGCGAACGCCGCGGGAGGTCCTCGGCACGCTGTCGGTCTGGTTCGCCGAGGAGCGGCGGTTCGTCCCGGCCGAGCGCGAATTCATCCAGCTCGTGGCCGATCAATGCGCGCAGGCCATGGAGCGCGCCCGGCTGCACGATCGGGATCGTCGCGAGGCGCGACGGCTGCAATTGCTCATTGCCCAGACGCCGGCGATCCTCAACATCCTGCGCGGGCCCGACCTCGTCTTCGAATTCGCCCACCCCCTCACGGTGCGCGCGCTCGGCGGGCGTGAGCTCGCGGGCAAACCCGTCCTCGAGGCGATCCCGGAGCACGAAAAGCAGCCCTTCATGGAGCTTTTACGGCACGTCTACCGGACCGGCGAGCGAATCGAAGGAAAGCAGGCCTTGGCCCGCTTCGACCGGCACAATCATGGCGTGCTCGAAGACTCTTACTGGGATTTCGTGTATCAGCCGACCCGCGACGACGCCGGCCGGATCGACGGCGTCATGACGATGGATATCGAGGTCACCGACCAGGTGCTCGCGCTCCGCGCGGCCGAGGCGGCGCGCGCGCGGCTCTCGGCCGCCGAGGAGCGGCTGCGGCTTTCGCTCGACGCGGGGGCCATCGGGATCTGGGATCTCGGGCTCGACACGGGCCAGGTGGAGGCGGACGCGCGGTGTCGGACGGCGATGGGGCTCCCCGCGGAGGGGGAGCTCGATCGAGAGTCGTTTTTCCAGCACGTACATTCCGAGGATGCGGATCGCGTGCGGGAGGCGGTGCGCCGCGCGCTCGAGCCCACGAGCGACGGGACGTTCTTGCAAGAGTTCCGCGTGCAGGGAAACAGCGACAGCGAGATGCGCTGGACCGCGCTGCGCGGGCGCGTGATGTTCGACGCCGAGGGCCACCCGACGCGCTTCGTGGGCGGGGCGGCCGACATCACCGGCCGCATGCGCGCGGAAGACGAGCGCGCGCAGCTCCTCCTCCGCGCGCAAATGGCCCGCGACGAGGCGGAGCAAGCGAGCCGCAGCAAGGACGAGTTTCTGGCCATGCTCGGCCACGAGCTCCGCAATCCATTGTCGCCGATGCTCACTGCGCTCCAGCTCATGCAGATGCGCGCGCCGGACGTGCTCGTCAAGGAGCGCACCATCATCGAGCGGCAGGTCGGGCACCTCTCGCGGCTCGTGGACGATCTGCTCGACGTCTCCCGGATCGCCCGGGGCAAGATCGAGCTGCGCCGAAAAACCCTCGAAATGGCGGAGGTGCTCGGCAGGGCGGTGGAGCTCGCGAGCCCTTTGCTCGAAGGGCGCAAGCATCGGCTCTCGGTATCGGTCCCCCCGTCCGGGCTGCCCACCCACGGCGACGAGCAAAGGCTCGTGCAGGTCTTCGCCAATCTGCTCACGAATGCGGCGAAATACACCGAGCCCGGCGGGGAGGTCGAGGTCGAGGCGGAGCGACAGGGCGACGAGGTGAGCGTGCGGGTGCGGGATTCCGGGGTGGGGATCGCCGGGGAGCTCCTGCCGCACGTGTTCGATCTGTTCATTCAGGGAAAACGCACCCTCGACCGCTCGGAGGGCGGGCTCGGGCTCGGGCTCGCCATTGCGCAGAGCCTGGTAAAACTCCACGGCGGGACCATCCTCGCCGACAGCGAAGGGCCGGGCAAGGGAAGCGCATTCACGGTGCGCCTGCCGCTCGGGGAAAAACCCGATGCCGGGCGGGATGCGTCGCGCGCGGGTAGGAGGGACGACGCGTGGTCCGCGCACGCCGCTGCGCCCAAGCGAACGCGGCTGCTCGTCGTCGACGACAACGGCGACGCCGCCGAAATGCTCGCGGAGGGGCTACGCGCGTTCGGCTACGAGGTCGTGGTCGCGAGCGACGGCCTCTCCGGGCTCGCGCTCGCCCGGGAGACCTCGCCGGATCTCGCCGTGCTCGACATTGGTTTGCCGGTGATGGATGGCTACGAGCTCGCGCGTCGGCTGCACGAGATTCCGGGCATGGCGAGCTTGCCGCTCGTGGCGCTCACGGGTTACGGGCAAATCGGCGATCGCCTCCGCACGCAGGAGGCCGGGTTCCGGGCGCACCTCGTCAAGCCGGCGGAGCTTGCGCAGGTGGTGTCGCTTCTGGCGACGCTGGGGGTTCCTCCGCCGGTCTCGTCGCCGCGCGCGGCTCGGGAAGCTCCGCGGCCATGATCTTCTCGCGGCGGGCGAGGAAAAGCGCCACGCCGAGCCAGAGGCCCGCGAGCGGGACCGCGACGAGCGATATCCCCGAGGAGGACAAACCGAGCGAGAGCAGGCCCTTGTGCGCCCACGCGCTCGCGGCGTCGCCGCCGCGGAACACCACGGTATCGATGAAGCTCTTCGCCTTGTATTTCGCTTCCCGGGGCAGGACGGTATAAAGCACCTCGCGCGCCGGGCGCTCGATCGCGTATTGTGCCGCGCGGCGGAGGCCCTCGACCACGGCCACGACGGCGAGCGACGGATAGACGGCGAGCGCCGAGAATCCGAGGCCGGAGAGGACGGGGAGCACCACGAGCGCCGCGGCGAGGCCGAGCCGGGTCATCAATCGGCCCGTCAGAAAGAGCGAGAGCACGGCGGAGAGGACGTTCACGGCCGTATCGTTCCAGGCGAAGAGGGCCGTATGCGCGGCCGCTCCCTCTGCCGCGCGGCGGACGAGGTCCGTCTTCTGGAGATAGAGGAACGTGTTCATCGTCGTGAGGAGGAGCATCGCGAGCGCGATGCCCGCGAGGTACGGCGACGCGACGATGAGGCGAACGCCGGCGAAGAGCGAGCCGCCGACGGGTTTGTCCGAGGAGGCGCGGGGCCCCGATTCGTTCCGGGCGCCGGCGTGGTGCTCGGCGCGCCGCGCGCAGAAGACGCAAGCTTCGAGGGTGACGGCCGAGAGGATGAGCAGCCAGAAGAGGTGCGTTTGTCCGAGTCGCTCACTGACGGCCGCGGTCACGAGCGGGCCCACGATCGCGCCCGCGCTGCCGCCCGCGGCGATGATGCCGAAGAGGCGTTTGCCCTGCTCGCTCGTGAAGACGTCGACGAGGAAGCTCCAGAGGACGGAGACGACGAACAGGTTGTAGACGCTGGTCCAGACGAAGAAGACGCGGCCGATCATCGGGCGCGGGACGCCGAGGGAGGCGAGCGCGAAAAAGAGGAGGAGGTTTGCCGCGAAGAACCGGTGGACGACGGGAACGAGGCGGCGGCGCGAGAGGCGCGTGACGAGGGCGCCGTAGAGCGGGACCGCGCAGAGCATCACCACGAACGTCGCGGAGAAGAGCCAAGGCAGGGCCTTCTCGCCGCCGGCGATGCCCATGGCGTCCCGGAGCGGGCGAATGAGGTAATACCCGGAGAGGAGCAGGAAGAAGTAGACGAACGCCCACACGACGGCGCCGATCTCCTCGGGGCGCACGGCGACGACGCGCTGAACCAGGCGCAAGACGAACCCTCGCTGCATCGCGGGCATCATGCCCGAACGGCGCGCGGCGGGTACGGGGAATGCCGGTTCTTTTTTTGCTTCACGAAGGCGCGAGCGCCGCGGCCGCGACCTCCGCGTCCACGAGGCGGCGTTTTCCCGAGGCGAAGCTCTGCTCGGTCTCCGGGCCGCGGCCCGCGATCACGACCACGTCCGAAAGGCCCGCGTCCGCGATCGCCCCGCGGATGGCCTCGGCGCGGTCGAGGACGACGCGGACACCCGGATGATCGCCGAGCCCCGCGCGGATTTGTTCGGCGATCGCCGCAGGATCCTCGCTCCGGGGGTTGTCGCTCGTGAGCACGATCCGATCGGCGCGCCGCGCGGCTTCGCCCATGAAAGCGCGTTTGCCGCGGTCGCGATCGCCGCCGGCGCCGAAGACCACGACGAGGCGGCCCGCGGTGAGGCGACGCGCGGTGGCGAGCGTGCGGGCGAGCGCGTCGGGCGAATGCGCGTAATCGACGACGGCGCGTGGCCCCTCGCCGAGGACCTGGAATCGACCGGGCGGCGCGGGCACGCGAGCGATCGCGTCCGCCGCGTCGGCCGGAGGGACGCCCGCCTCGATCGCGGCCGCGAGCGCGGCGAGGGCATTCTCCAGGAACGGCTCGCCGATCGCGCGAATGCATATTTCCTGCGGCATGTCGCGATGACGTGACGAGGGCGCGAGCCTGCCGCGCGTGCCTTCCCAGCCGACGGAGATTTCCTCGGCCACGAGATCGGGCCGAAGCGCCGGCCTCCCCGGCGCGCGGGACGGGAGGCCGTACGTGACGGTCCGCGCGCCTTTCGCGACGACCTCGGCGAGCAGCTCCGAGGCGGGATCCCAGGCATTGAGGATCGCCGCGCCGCCCGCGGGCAGGTGCACGAAGAGCTGCGCTTTGCTCGCGAGGTAATGCTCGGGCGAGCCGTGCGCGTCGAGGTGATCGCGCGTGAGGTTCGTGAAGACGGCGAGGGAGATGGGCCAGGCCTTGGCAAACCCGAGCGCGAGCGCCTCGCTCGTGGCCTCGACGGCGGCATGTCGCGCGCCCTTTTCGTAGCCGTGGCGCATCGCTTCGAGGAAGTCGTCGTGCGTCGCCGGGAACGGAAGCGGCGCGTCGTCGAGGAAGGCGCCGAGCGTGGTGACACGCAGGACGGGCCGCGCGAGGCAAGCGAGCGCGGCCGCGAGGTAGGTGGTGGTCGTGGTCTTCCCGTTCGTGCCGGTGACGCCCGCGGTGGTCATGCGGCGCGAAAAGCGGGGCGGCGGCGGGAACATGGGCGCCGAGCCTAGTACATCGTCCCGGAAATTCGTAGTGGCTCGCGCGCTCGGCGCGAGCATCCAGCCGAAGGAATCGACGAAGGGGTCGAGCGGGGGCTCCCGTTCGTGGCCTGCGCGATGCGCAAGTGTCTCGATCGCCCTATGAACCGCAGGCGCGCCGATCGCCTCCTATTCGCTGGGGACGCCCGCGCCGTGCCCCTCTTGCAGCAGTACAACGTCCACGCCTACATCCGGGTTCCCCTCCTCGCGCGCGAACGATGCCTCGGGGTCATGTTCCTGCTGGCGACCGCGCCCCAGCGTCATTATGGCCCGGCCGACCTGGCGCTGGCCGAGGAGCTCGGACGCCGCGCCGCGACCCGTCCGCGAACCTCACGCCAGCGCGGCTCGAGACGATGCTCCAGGTCCTTCATCGGCAGGTGGCGCGGCTCGGGCATCTGGTCGACGAGCTGCTCGACGTCTCGAGGCTGCACAGCGGACGGCTGACGCTCACCTTCGAGCCTGTCGAGCTCTCCGCCCTGACCCGCGAGGTCGCCGGGCGAATGGCTCCGCAGCTCGCGACAGCCGGCTGCCGGACGGAGCTCGACATGGACGAGCCGGTGGTGGGCTTTTGGGACAGGTTTCGCCTGGAGCAGGTCGTGGTGAATCTCCTGTCGAACGCGATGAAGTACGGCAAGCATCAGCCCATTCACGTGACCGTGCGCAGGCAAGCCGCCTCGGCGTTGCTCGTCGTCCGGGACCATGGAATCGGGATCGCGGAGAAAGATCAGGCCAAGATCTTCAATCGCTTCGAGCGCGCGGTGCCGGCGCAGAATTTCGGGGGCCTCGGCCTCGGGTTATACCTGGTACACTGGGTCTTGACCTCGCATGGCGGGTCCGTCCGGGTTGATAGTAAGCCAAACGCCGGAGCGACGTTCACCGTGGAGCTCCCTCTGCGTCCCCCGGGTGTGGACCCCCCCGAGGAAGCTCGCCCGCCGCGGGGCTGAGACGCGAAAGCCCGATCGACGGGCGCAATTTGCTATACGATGGTCCCGCGCCGCGCCTTTTCCCGGCGTGATTGGAGAACTTCATGAAGACGTCCTTGCTTGCGGCCCTCCTCGCCTCCGCGTCGCTCGCCGCGTTGCTCGCTCCGAGCGACGCCCACGCGTGTGGCGGCTGCGTGGTCCCGCCCATGGTGAACACCATCGTGAACGCGCATCGGATGGCGCTCTCGGTCTCGCCGAAGCAGACGGTGCTCTGGGATCAGATCCGGTACGACGGCGACCCCGAGACATGGGGCTGGCTTTTGCCGGTGAAGCCGGGCGCGGTCATCGAGATTTCCACCAACGCCTGGTTCGAGACGCTCGACGCGGCGACGTCGACCACCGTGTTCGCGCCGCCGATCCGCTGCAACAATGGCCCCGATTTCGATTGCGGGTGCGCGCAGGCCGATTTCGCCGCGGGGAGCGCGGGCGAGCTCGGGCCGGGCGGCGGAGGCGTGACCGTGGTGCACCGCGGCACGGTGGGGCCGTTCGAGACCGTGACGCTGAGCACCGAGACGCCGGGCGTGCTCGACGATTGGCTGACGGCCGCCGGATACACGATCCCCCCGGAGACGGCGCCGGTCATCGACGCGTACATCGACGAGGGATTCGATTTCATCGCGCTCCGGCTGCAGCCGGGCAAAGACGTGAACGAAATGAAGCCGGTCCGCGTATGGCAACCCGGCATCAGCCCGACCTTGCCGCTGCGCATGGTCGCGGTCGGCACGGGCGCGAACGTGGACATCACGTTGTTCTTGATCACCGAGGGGCGATGGGAGGCGAAGAATTTCGCGAATGCGCTCGTCCCGGCGGATCTCGTGTCGTGGGATTTCGCGACGAACGCTTCGAATTACGGCACGCTGCGGGAAAAGACGCTCGCGGCGAACGACGGCGCCACGTGGATCACGACATTCGCGAAGCCGCAGGCGCTGCTCGCGCCGATCGACAGCGCGGTGCGGGGGAAGGTGCCGATCACGCTGACGGTCGACGAGTTCGGCTTCCCCTCCCGCTCCGTGAACACGATCGCGGAGGGGTACATCGGCCAGGGCGTGCTCAACGAGGAGGCGACCGACGAGTCGTGCGTGACGAGCTTCAACACGTTCGCGATCGACAACCGGATGGTCGTGGATCCGTGTCCGGCAGGCGTTCCGTCGAATGATCCGTCCTGCGGCGAGGTGGCCGCGGGGGAGATCGACGCGCGGCTCTTCGAATGCGGCGAGAACGACGCGCTCGTGGATTCGACGCTGGACGACGTCGCGACGGCGCTGAATGGACTGCACCCGAAAGACGTGTGGCTGACGCGGCTCGAAGCGAGGCTGCCGCGCGCGGCGCTGGCGAAGGATCTGGAGGTCGAGCCGTCGGAAGCCCAGGTCGAGGTGGAGCACGAGATCCGGGCGCGGTCGTCGAAGAACGTGGAGACGATCTGCCCGTCCGGCGTGGCGCTCCTGCCCGAGAACGGCAATGGCTCGAACAAGGATCGCGGCACGTTCGTCGTGGTCCTCTCGACGCTCGGCGCGGGCATGCTCGCCCTCGCGCGGCGGCGCCTGCGCGGCGCGCGTTCTCCCCTGCCCGCCTGAGCATTGCGCGTCACGTCCGCGCCGGCGCGTAGGCCGCGCCGCGCGGACGGCAACCGCGTTGCAGCGCCAGTTGCTCTTGCGTAGAGTCACGTGGTGGTGCGCAACATCCTGGCCGGAAAGTACGAGATCCTTCGGCAAATCGGCGCCGGCGGGATGGGCGTCGTCTACGAGGCGAGGTGCGTCACGGACGACGCGCGCGTGGCCGTCAAAGTGCTGCCCGCGTTCATGGTGATGAAGGACGACTCGCGCCTCGCGCGCTTCCACCGGGAAGCGAGGACGACGGCGTCGATCGATAGCGATCACGTGGCCCGGATCCTGGAGACGGGCGAGGACCCGGACACGAACGAGGCATTCATGGTGATGGAGCTGCTCCAGGGCGAGGACCTGGAGCGGCTGCTCTCGCGGGCCCCGCGGCTCGACCCCGCGATCGCGGTGAACATCGTCGGGCAGGTGTGCACCGGGCTCGCGGCCGCGCACGCGACGCGGATCATCCATCGCGACATCAAGCCCGCCAACCTGTTCCTCGCCCGCGGCGAGGACGGCGGGATCACCGTGAAGATCCTCGACTTCGGCATCGCCAAGACCAAGGCCGAGCCAGGCGCCGATACCACCGGAATGACCCGATCGGGCTCCATGCTGGGCTCGCCGCTCTACATGTCCCCGGAGCAGGCGCGCGGGATCAAAGAGATCGATTTCCGCACGGATGTCTGGTCGCTCGGCGTCGTGCTCTACCGCGCCCTCTGCGGCACCGCGCCGCACGAGGGGATCAGCGCCTTCGGCGATCTCATCATGGCGATCTGCTCCCGCGCGCCCGAGCCCGTGCAGGCGCGCGCCCCGTGGGTCTCGCCGGAGATCGGGGCGGTCGTGCACCGCGCATCGCCGACGCCGCCACGGCCTCCGGGGGGCGGAGGGCCACGGCGCTCGCGGACGCCGCGGCTTCCGGCGCGACGGCCATCGTCGGGGCCTCTGCGGCGGGCGTTTCCTCCTTCGCGCTGCTCCCCGGGGCCGTGCTCCCGTTTCCCGCGAGCATCCGCGCCATCGCGCCCACGGATCCGATCCCCACGACCAGGAGCAGCGCGAGCACCGGCAAGGACGACCTTCCTCCGGACCGCGTGCTCGGCGGCGGTTTGGCCCTGGTAACCGCCGTGCGCTCCACCGTATCGGCCGATCCCTCCGCCTTGACGACCCGTCGCTCGTCTCGTTCCGGTATCAGCCCATCACGGACACGTGGGAGACCACGCCGCCCCCGCAGGGAGGCAGCCCCGAGGCGTACGACCTCGCGACGCCGCAGCTCGTCGCCATCCCGGCGAACAACACGGCGCTCCTTTTCAACGGCAACGGCGCGCAGATCTACCGCCCGAGCGGCGCTCAGGAATGCAAGAGCGACGACACGTGCGCCACGGGCCATTGCGTGGACGGCGTCTGCTGCGAATCGGCCTGCGAGCTGCCCTGCTACTCGTGCTCGCTCCCCGGGCGCTACGGTCAGTGCTTCGTGGAGCCGGCGGGCGTCGATCTGCACGGCGATTGCTCGCTCGGAAACACCTGCGTGGCCACGTGCGACGGCGCAGGCAACTGCATCGATGCCACGGAAGCCGCCATGTGCGTTCGCCCCGAGTGCGTCGACGAGGTGACGAGCCTCGGGCCGGCATTCTGTCAGGGCCCGCTCCTCGGCTGCGCCGTCGAGGAGCGCGTGAACCTCGATTGCACACCGTACATCTGCGCTTTCACCGTGGGCACCTGTCGCGAGAGCTGCACCAAGAACGAGCATTGCGCGAACGGCTTCGGCTGCAACGTCGACGGGCGCTGCGTGCCCCCGCCGCTCCCCCAGTATGGCGGCTGCAACGTCACGGCCCCCGAAGGCGAGGGCAACACGCCATGGCTCGTTCTGGCCGCGGCAGGCGCCCTCGGGCTCTGCCGCCGGCCGCGGCGCCGCCCCGGATCACGTCACTCCACCGAATACATGCAATAATCGATCGAGCAGCCCTCGGTCACGCAGGCGAGCATGTTCTCGCGGTTTTTCCTGTTCACGGACGAGAGGAGCGCCTGGCAATCCTTCATCGCGAGCCGGCCGCCGCAAGCCTTCACGGCGGGGGCGCACGCCGATTGCGTGGAGGGCTCGACGCACGACGCCTTGCGCACGGCCGACATCCCGCACTGGTTCGCGATGTCGAAGCTGCAGAGCGACTGCTTGCCGCTCTTCGCGAGCAGGCAATCGACGGCCTTCTCCGCCACGCGCGGCTTGAGCCCCTGCGCGAGCTTGCCACACATCTCGCGGGTATCGAAGAAGCTCTCGCATTGAGGCCCCGGCGCGCGCAGGGTGTCACACCCCTTCGGCGCCGGGCCGCCGTCGTCGCACACGGAGGGCTCGTCGGTGGACGAGGAACCGGCCCCTTCGAGCGTCGCGCGGACCTCCTCGCTCGGCTCGCCCACGCCCGGCTGGCCCGGCGAGCCCGCGGCCGTGCGGGATTCGGCGGGGTTGTCCTCCCCGGGCAACGTCACGACCGGCGCCGCGACGACGGGATCACCGGCCCCGGGCTGCGCGGCGCCGCCGCACGCGCCGGAGGCCATCGTCGCGGTGAGGAAGAGAAACCGGGAGCGGTCGATCTGCATGGCAGCGAGAGAACATCGGAGCGGGGCGCGGCCGTCAAGGGGTGAGGCGCGCGCGGCGCGTCAAAAGACGCTGCGGCCGAAGATCTGCGAGCGTCGGGGGCGCGGGGCGAACGGGACGACGTACGGGTGCGGATCGCCGTCGGGCAAGCCCTCGGCATTCCGCGCGGCGTGCTCGCGGAAGATCGCGACGTCGCGCTCGATGTCCTTTCCGAGGCGCGGATCGCCGCCGAGGTAATCGCGGAAGAGGCCGAGCCGGAGGGTGGCGACGAAGGCCGGATCGACGATGGCCACGTTGCACTCGCCCTCGTATTCGAAGCCGCGGTCGTTCACGTTGCAGCTCCCCACCGTGACGAAGGCGTCATCGACGAGCAGCAGCTTGCCGTGGAGGTCGACCTCCTGCACGCGTCGCTTGCCGCGCCCGTCGCGGCCGGCGCAGCGGAGCGAGTAGAGCTCGAAATCGGGGATGGCCTCGCGGATGCGCTCGAAGCAGGCGTGGCTCCACGCGCCGATGAGGGGGTGGTTCGCCTGCGCCTCGCTCGTGATGACGAGGACCGAGAGGCGCGGGTTCTTCCGGGCTGCTTCGGCGATCGCCTCGCTGACGTAGGTGGACCGGAAATACTGATCCTCGATGTAAATGAGGCGGCGGGCGGCGGCGACGGCGCGGAGATACACGTCGAGGATGCCGCGCTCGGCGTTCGGCGCGGGCATCGTGCGGACGACCTGCACGGCCGAGCGCCCGGGCGCCTCGGGGAGCACGGCGGGCTCGGGCGCGGGCACGTACGTGGAGCGCTCGGCGTTCGGCGCGCCGCGCTCGAGCAGGCGATTCCATCGCTCGCGGAAGTTCTCTTCGAGGTGGGCGACGCTCGGGCCCTCGATACGGGCCACGAAATCGTGGCGGGGCGGGTGGTCCGCGGCGCAGAGCCCCTCCTTGACGCGGGCGCGGAACGAGCTCGACCGCGAGAATCGGCACCGGCTCGGCTCGAACAGACGGTGATGGCGGGTGTCCCAGTCGTTCTGGCGCATGTTCATCCCGCCGCAAAACCCGATGCGGCCGTCGACGACCACGGTCTTCTGGTGAAACGAGCCGATCTGCATCTCGCCGAGCAGACGATTTCCGAGCGCATGACGTTCGTCGAAGAGCGGGCGCTCGGTGGGGTTTTTCTCGGTGAGGACCTCGAATCCGTCCCCCTCGGTGAGCGCGACGCGCCGCGCGTCGCCGGGAATGGGCAAGAGCGGCGGTTTCCAGAGCAGGAGCTGGACGGTGACGGACGCCTGGGCCCGGGATTCGAGGATGCGCTGGATGGTATAGGCCTCGCGGTCCTCGGGCTCCGCGAGCGGATGGGGGCGCAAGAGCTCGAGCTCCGGCTCGTAGACCCACGTGGTCACGCGAATCGAGCGTCGCGCGTCGAGGAGCGCCTCGGCCACCGCGCGCCAGCCGTCCTCCCCGTCGACCAGCATGTCCACACGATTGCCGAGCGTCGGAGGATAACCGATGTGGGAAAACCACACGTAATCGAGGACCACGTGGGCCGTGACGCGACCTTCCGCGCAATCGACGCGCTCGACCCGGGATCGCACCCCTTCGAGGCCGCTCATCGCGGCGAGCACACTCCCGCATTTGCCGGGTGTCAGGAAAAGCGTGGTGCGGAGCGACCGGAGCTCGAACGGCGAGGCCCCGGGCTCCACGATGAGCTCGTAATCGCCGCGCCGCGGCAAGACGACGCGGCTCCACCCGGGCGCGAACTCCTCCGCCACCGCGGCCCCCCGCGGGCCGAGGACACGCACGGATGCACCCTGGACAGGCGCGCCGTGAGGCGTCGTGACCAGGACTTCCAGCGCGGCCCGTTCCCTCGGCATACGCCCTCCCCTAAGGAAAGCCCTAGAGCCGGGCGGGCGGACTCGAAAGCGTGCATACGCGAGCAAAACCACGAACCGCTGCGTACGTACGTTCGCAAGAAACGGGAATGCTACCGTCCCGAAAAAAACCGGTAGTATGAGGACACCGGAGGATTGACCTACCGATGAAGGCAGGTGAGCAGCGCGCGGAAGCGCCGTTGGCGGCGAGGGAGGATACCCTCGGGACCATCCCGCCAGGTTCGGGCGCGGTGTCGACCGCCGCGACCTGGCTCGACGAACTGCTCGTGAGTGAACACCTGCACGTGGCTTTCCAGCCGATCGTGGACCTCGGCACCGGCGAGGTGATGGGGCGCGAGGTGCTCGGGCGCCTCGGCCCGGGTGCGTCCGAGGCACACGCGCGTGGTGTGTCGGGGCCGCAGGCGCTCCTCGAGATGGCGCACTCGCACGGAAAGCTCGTGGCCGTCGACCGTCGCTTCCGTGAGATCGGGATCGAGACGCTCGCGCGCGTCGGATCCGAAGGCGTGTTTTTCCTGAACGTCGATCCACGGGTGATCGACGACCCGGCCTTCAGCGCGGGGTTCACGCGGCGGCTGCTCGAAGAGCATGGGGTCGCTCCGACGCGCATCGTCCTCGAGCTGACGGAGTCGGGGGCGGTGCTCGACAGTGACCGTCTCGAACGGATCGTCCGGCACTACGCGAGCCAAGGGTTTCGGATTGCGCTCGACGACGTGGGCGCGGGCTACGCGTCGCTCACGGCGCTCGTGCGCGTGCGGCCGCATTTCTTGAAGCTCGACAAGGCGATCGTGCGGCACCTGGCGGGTGATCCGCTGCGCGCGCATCTCGTGCGGGCGCTGGCGGATTTCGGGCGGCGCGCGGGGATCCAGGTGATCGCGGAGGGCATCGAGGACGAACACGATCTGCACGCGCTGCTCGCGTGCGGCGTGGAGCTCGGCCAGGGCTATCTGCTCGCGAGGCCTGCGCCGGAGCTCTCCGCGCTGTCTACGACCGTGAAGGATCTCGTGCGGCGCGCGGCGCGCCAGACGGAGCGGGATGGCCGGTCGATCCCGCCGCCGCGCACGATCAGCGCGCTGCGCGGATCCCATGCGTCCGTGCTGCCGACGACGCCCGCGGGAGAGGTCGCGGAGACGCTGCGGCGAGCGACCGCGTTCGCGGCGCTGCCGGTGGTGGACTGTGAGGGACACGTGCTCGGACTCGCGACGCGGGAGCGGCTTCTGGACGAGCTCACGCACACGCGCCGCGGCGGTCGTCCGATCGCTACGCTGATGGATCCGCATCCGCTGCGGGTGGACCAGGCGACGCCCTTGCCGGTCGCGCTGCGGCTTGCGACGTCGCGGGACGAGCCACGCACGTACGATCCGGTGATCGTGGAGCATCACGGGCGGTACCTCGGCATCGTGACGATGCAGGTGTTGATGCGGGCGATCGCGGACGGAGAGTTCTAGCTTCACTGCCCGAGCGGCTTCGCAGCGCACCAGACCCCGCGTGCAAGCGTTGCAAACGCTGATCGCAACGCACGAGACCCCGCGTGCAAGCGTTGCAAACGGGTTTCGAACGTTCGTTGCGCCGTCTGCACGCGTTGCAAACGGCTCTTCGAACGTTCGTTGTGCCCTCTGCACGCGTTGCAAACGGCTCTTCGAACGTTCGTTGTGCCCTCTGCACGCGTTGCAAACGGCTCTTCGACGTTCGTTGTGCCCTCTGCACGCGTTGCAGACACCACCCGGAGCGCGCCGAGCTCGGTTTTCACGCGCCCGACGAGCTCCCTCCCCGTCGCCAGCGTGAAATCCACCCCGAGGGTCTTGCCACCGGCCCGTCGGAAGAACTGCGCATCGCGCAGTTCTTCCGCCCTCGGTCCAGGCCTGGCCTGCAAAGGGGGCGGACAGCTACAAAAATTTCCCCGCATCGACTGCGCTTCGCGCAGTCGATGCCCAGAGGTCCAGGGCTTGCCCTGGTTCGGGTCGAGGGGCGAACAGCCCCCGCGGGGCCCGGGGCAGCGCCCCGGCGCGGCGCCTCCCCGTTGCAGTCAGATCGTGCTTTCAGGCCCGTAACAGGCCCCGACGAAACCGCAGTGCAGCTTGCGACATCGATCGAGGGGGACGGGGTCGAAACGGTCGGCCCAGCGTGCTTCGGCGAAACGTTCGCCGAGGGTCCTGAGCTCGTTCGCGAAGTGGTCGTGCTCTGCGTTCGTGATGGTGCCGTCTTCGCCCTCGGCGGCGAGGAAGATCGGCTCGGGCGAGGAGCCTGCGAGGAAAACGACGCCTGCGCGGATGCGCCGCTCTGGCTCGCGGCGGTGCATGCTCAGCGCGTAGGCGTGGAGCTGGAAGGCGTAGACCGACAGGTCGGAACGCGGACGCGAGAGCTTGTAGTCGATGACGTCGACGGTCCCGTCCGGACGGAAGACCACGAAGTCGACGGCGCCGCGTAGACCGAGGGCGCGCGGGGAACCGTCGGGCGCCGCGGACAGGCCGATCGTCAGGACGAAGGGTTCTTCGCGCAGCATCCGGAGGCCTTGATCACGGATCGCGCGGGTGTAGGGACCGTCGAGGAAACGCGCGATGCCTTCGGCGATGCGTGACGCCTCGGGCATCTCGGGACGGAGACCTGCGAGGGCGAGACGGCGCCGGACGTCGGCGACGTCGACGGAGCGGCCGAAGGCTTCGCGTGGCCAGCGTTCGAGCACGCCGTGGGCTGCGAGGCCGCGGATGCGCGGGTCGAGATCGGCCTCGGTGTCGATCTCGACGGGCTCGGCCGCGGGATCGCCGGGCAGCTCCACGTAGCCGGTGCTGATCGGCTCGTCGAAGCCCATGAGCTGACGCAGGCGGAAGCGACGCGCGCAGCCCTGGAAGAGCGAGAGCGGGGTCGTGGCGATGGAGATCGTGCGCGTCGGCGGACGCTCCGGCCAGGGCGGCGCGGGGCCCGTCGGGGAGACGGCGCCGTGCCGCGCCTCGCGAGGCTGCGCGTGGGGATCGGCGAGCAGGGCCGAGGCTTGCTCGCGGCGCGTGATCGCGTCCTTGATCGCGGGCTTCGTGAGCCCGTCTTTGAGGGACTCGAACGCGGAGCCGCCCTTCGCGCGCTTGCGAGAGCCTTCCGGCGGATCGGGGACGCCGATCATGACGAGGGCGCGCTTCGGCCGCGTCATCGCCACGTACGTGAGGCGCTGCCGCTCGGCGAGCTCGCGCGCGCGGGCGAGCTCGTCCGCTTTCGCCTGCGCTTCGGTGCGGAGCGAATCGAGCACGGGCCGCTCGCCTCGTTCGAGCCGCGCGAGCATGGTGTCGGAGAGCGGATCCGGCCGCGAGGCGTGATGCCGCAGGATCAGCGTGGGCTTCGGGCCTCCGAGCGAGGCGATCCCGAGGCCCGAGGGCCGCGGCGACACGCCCGCGTCGAGGTCGAGGACGATCACCACGGGGAAGTCGAGGCCCTTGCTCGCGTGGATCGTCATGAGGCGGACGGCGTCTTCCTCCTCGGCGAACGTGGCCTCGTCGCGCTCGTCGGAGTCGTCCCGCATGCGGCGATCGAGCCAGCGGACGAAGCCCGGGAGCGAGCCGCCGCGGCGACGCGCCACGCCGAGGAGGCGATCGACGTGGCCGATGCGCATCTCGGGCCGGGGCATCGAGGCGAAGACACGATCGAGGTCGAAGGCCGCGACGGCCGCGCGGATCGCTTCGCCTGGATGAAGGCGCAAGGCCGCGCGGCGCAGCTCGACGAAGCGGCGGACGAAGTCTTCGAGGCGCGTGCGATCCGCGGGTCCGAGCTTCTCCCAGGCGGGCAAGGTCGGCAGCAGGCGCGGGGCGTCCGATCGTTCGAGCGGCAAGGACAGACCGGTTTTCGGCGCGCCCAACCACGCGAGGGCGGCGTCCGACAAACCGACCGCGGGGCCGCGGAGCACGGTCGCGAGCGCGAGGCGGTCGCGGCGATCGACGAGGAGGCGAAGGACCGCGGCGACGTCGCGGACCTCGGAGGTGTCGAAGAGCGCGCGGCCCGCGACGACGTGCGGGACGTCGATGCGAGCGAGCGCGAGCTCGAGGAGCGGGAGGGTCTTGCGGCGACGCGCGAGGATGGCGATGTCGCGGAAGGAGCCCTCTCCGCTGCGGACGAACCGCGCGGCGAAGGCCGCGGCGACGAAGGCTTCACGCATGGAGCGCGTGGCGCCGCGGACGACGGGCTCGGCGTCGGGCGGCGAGGCGCCGTCGTCGTCGACGAGCACGACTTCGCCCGTACCGACCGCTTCGGTGACGGGGACGAGGTGATCGGCGGGGCCGTAGACGACCTCGAAGTCGCGCGGAGGCGCGTCTTTCGGGGCGTGGAAATCGTGGGCGGAGAAGGCGTTGACGAAGTCGAGGATCTTGCCGCCGCTGCGGCGGCTCTCGCGGAGGGCGACGAGGTCGGCGCGGGCCTCGGGGGCGCAGATCTCGGGCGCGAGGGCGAGGGCCTCGCGAGCGAGCGGGCCGCAGAGCTCGCCCGTGATGCGCGAGAAGACGGCGACGTCGGCGCCGCGGAAGCCGTAGATGGATTGCTTGCGGTCGCCGACGAGGAAGAGGCCGTGCCCGACGAGGTTTTCCGCGATGGGCGCGCGGCCGGGTGGGCGAGCGCTGTCCTCGCGCTCGCGGAGCAGATAGACGATGTCGCGCTGGGCGCGGCTCGTGTCCTGGAACTCGTCGACGAGGAGCGCGTCGATGGAAGCGCGGACCTGCGCGGCGATCTCGGGGCGATCGCGGAGGCCGTCGCGGGCCATGCGGAGCATGTCGCCGAAGCTCAGGAGGCCTTCCTGGCGGCGGAGGGCGCCGAGGCGGGTGCGCGCGTCCTCGAGGAGGGCGACGATGCCACGCTCGCGAACCGAGAGATGCGGCGCCTCGCGGAGGATGGCGACGAGGCCCGCGGCGCGCTCGGCGTTGCTGTCGCCGGGGAGCTCTTCGCGGAAGGCGGCGAACTCCTTGTCGGCGTCGCTCGTCTTGCCACGCATGGCGATGCCGAAGAGGTCGCGGAGCGGCTCTTCGGCCGCGGCCGGGAAGAGCTCGCCGGGGCCGCCCTGCGCGAGGGCGCGCGCGAGGACCGCGGCCGCGTCCTTGGTGCGTTGTCCGCCCGCGACGCAGGTGGCGACGATGGAGTCGAGCGAGGCGCGAAGGGAGCGCGCGCCGCCTTCGTGTTCGGCGAGCAAGAGCTCCGAGGGCAAGAGGCCTTCTTCGTCGAGGCGGTCGCACAGGCTCGCGACCTGCTTGCGCGCGCCCCACACGCCGTTCGCGGCGGCGACGAGCGCGCGCGCGGCCTCGGCGCGATCACCGCCGGCCGAGAGGGCGGCCGAGAGCGCTTCGTCGACCGCGAGATCAGCGAGCGCCTGCGCCTCGTCCTCCTCGACCACGCGCGCTTGCGGATCGACGCCGAGCGCGAGCGCGTGCGTGCGGACGATCTGCTGCGCGAGGCCATGCAACGTGTCGATGCGCGCGCCCGCGGAGCGACCGAGCGCGTCGGCCGCGCGGCGCTTGAGCTCGGGGATCGAAGGCGGATCCGAGATGGCCGCGCGCCGGGCCTCGATGATCGCCGCGAGCTTCGGCGCGGGAGCTTCCTCGTCCCACGCCGCGATCTCGGAGAGCGCCGCCTGCACGCGGGCCGCGATCTCCTGCGCCGCGGCGCGCGAGAAGGTCGTCGCGACGATCCGCTCGGGCGGGATCGGCTCGGCGGGTTCGTCGCCGTCGGCCTTCCCCATCGAGGTGAGCCCGAGCGTGAGCAGGACGTAGAGCGCCGTGAGCCGGTACGTCTTGCCGGTGCCCGCGCTCGCGGCGACGACGATGTTGCGCCGGAACGCGTAGAGCAGCGTGTCTTCGGGGGGCAACGTCATCCGCCGCCCTCCTCGTCCGCCTCGCCCGGCACCACGGCCGGCCTCCGGCAGACGTCCCGCGCGTCACACCGATCGCAGAGATCCCCCTTCACGGGACGCGGCTCGATGTGGCCGTCCCACAGCGAGAGCACCACCTTGCGGGCCGTGCGCTCCGCGTCGATGCGTTTGTCCGCGATCGCGCGCCGGTCCATGTCCTTCGCCGGTGAGGCCTTGATCTCGCCACGCTTGTCCGCGCCGAGGTAGAGCGCCTGCACCTCCTCGGCGCCCGTCGCCCGCGCCACGGCGGCGGCGTAGAGCGGCAGTTGGAGGTGCAAGGTTCCCTGCTCGCTCTTGCTCGGAATCTGCCCCGTCTTGTAGTCGACGACGCGCGCCGCGCTCTTGCCGCCGTCGCCTCGATCCACGCGGTCGATCTTGCCCTCGACGAACACCGACGGCCCCGGCGCCCGGTCTCCCTCCCCTTCCCCCGGCATCGGCGCGATCGGGAGCGCGTCCCACGGCGCCTCGCCCGACGGGCCGAACGGTTGTTCCGCGAGCGCGAACGAAAAACCCTGCTCGTCGAGCCCGTGCGCGACGAAGCCGAGCGCCACGTCGACGGCCGCGATCAAGAGCTCGCGCCGCAGCGGCGCCGCCTCCTTGTCCGCGCCGACCGCGCGCATCGCCGCCTCGCGCGCGGCTTCGAGCGCCTTGCGCCGGTTCGCTCGCCCGCCCGCCTCCCACGCCGCCTGGAACGCCGCCGCCGTGGCCGCGTGCACCTGCGTGCCCCGCTCGCGCGGATCCGCCGCTTCGAGCGCGTCCTCCTGGCGACGTGTCTTCCACACGCGCCGCGCAAACCCCGCGAACGCGCAGCCCGCGGCCTTCTCGATGTGCGTGACCGCGATCGGCCGCGAGGGCATGTCGCCGCCCACGCAAGCGCGGAGGTGCGCGGCGAGCTCGGGATCGGCGGCGTCGATCCGGCCCGTGAAGGGGCCTGCGTCCGCGCGCGGATCGAGGAAAAACGCGAGGCGCGCGCGCTCGATGGAGACACGATCCGCGATGAGCGGCGCCGGGAGCGAGCCCGCCGAGAGCGCGACGAGCTCGGCCCCGCGTGGATCGATCCGCGAGGCCGCCCGCGACACACGCGAGGAGGGCTCGACGCGCTCGGCGATCTGCGCTTTGAGCGCGCGCGTGACGGTCGGGTGCGGGGAGGCTTCGTCGTCGGTGGTGCTGTACGCGAGCACGACGCGCCGCGCCCCGCCCATGGCCCACGCGAGCTCGGCGCGGCGGATGCGGTCGCGCTCGCGTGACGTCGGCGGACGCGCCGAGGCCGGCAGCGTGGACCAGAGCCGTTCGTCGATGAGCCCGCCGTCCGCCTCCGGCCCGTACCCACCCGGCCCGAGGCCCGTGACGATCAGGACCTCGTACCGGATCCCACAAAGCTCGGAAGGTCGGGCGATCCGGACGGCGCTGGCGCGGCTGCCGCCGCCGTCGGACCGGCCCTGCGTCGCGCCCGCACGACGCACCTCGGCATAAAGCTCTTCGACGCGGGCCGGCGCAGCCTCGAGGCCGAGCATGGCGGCCGCTTCGACGACGGCGCGCGTGGCATCGCGAATGACCCGCACCGCCGCTTGTCCTTCGCCAATGGCCTTGAGCGCGAGGGATCGACCGCGGAGCGCCTCGACGCGGAGCGCCGCGCCGAGCTCGCCCATCGAGGGCCGGCCGAGATCGAGCTTGTCGCAAAGCGTGCCAAACCTCGCGGCAATCTCGGCCCGGGTTTTTCCGCCCGCGAGGAGCGCGACGCTCTCCAGCATTCGCGTGAGGGCCTCCGGCATCCAGGCCTCGTCCCCATCCCCCGCGGCTTCGATGACGGTGCGGAGATTGTCGACGAGGAGCGTGCCGGTGCGATCGACCTCGACGGGGACGTCGCGAAGCCTGTGCGCGAGCAATGCGGCCTTCGCCTCGGCGTCGCGCTCGGCGCGCTCGGAGACCCAGATACCGGAATGAAGGCCGGGGGCGCGGAGGATATCGATGACACGTTCGCGGGTGACGGGTCCCGCCGCGAGCGCGAAGAGGCCGAGCGCGGCGCGGCCCTCGGGCGAAGCGTCGGGCGAGGGGCCACGGGGCTCGTGAAAAGGAATGCGGGCGTCGGAGAGGGCGGCGCGGAGGGGATCGAGGGTGGCGTCGTCGAGGGCGGGGACGAGGATCGCAATGGATTCGGGCGGGACGCCGCTGCCGAGCGCGGAGAGGACCTCGGCCGCGACGGCGCGCGCTTCCCCCTCGGGGCCGGCGGCGCGCAATACGAGGGAGGCGGCGCCGTCATTGAGGGGGCTCCAATCGATGGAGGGGCCGAACGTGAGCTCGGCCCAGCGTTTTTCGAGGACGGTGGCGACACCGCCGACGGCCTCCTCGTCGAGGTCGGTCGGGTCGAACAGGGAATCGCCCGAGAGGAGCGGCATCTCGACGACGAGGCCACGTCCACCGGCCTCGCGTGCGCGGGCATGCAAGGCCTCCAGCCAGGAGAGGTCGTCGGCCTCGAAGGCGAGGAGGCCGGAGAGGGTGACGTCGTAGGCCGACATTTCCTGGAGGAGGGCGTCACAAGGGCCGCGGCGGAGGGCGCGAGACAGGACGAACCCGGCGCTGCGCGGGTCGACGAGGCTCTTTTGCGCGAGGATTTCATCGGCGCGGCGCATGACCTCGGCGAGGAGCGCAGCCTGGGGTCCCTCGGCCTGGAAAAGGTGGTCCGGCCGAACGCCGGCGCGGCGGAGGCGGCCGAGGGCGGAGTCGATGACGTCGGCAAACGCGACCCGCTCGGCCGGTGCGTCGGGAAGCTCGAGGCCGGCGACGGGGCCCGCTTCGAGGGCGACGCGGGAGACGAGGCGGGTGACGGCGTTCGAAGCGAGGCCACAATCCGGCTCGACCATGGCGAGGGCGCCCTGCACGAAGGCGCGCAAGGTCCTGGCGCCACGAGCAGCTTGGCCCGGCGCAGCAAGAGCGAGCTCGACGTGGCGATCGGTCGGCGCGAGAAACAGGGGCGCCTTTTTGGCAGGGGGGGGATCGCGCGGCAAGAGGTTTCCCGGGGGGACGGCCGGTGAAACGGGGGACGGGGCGGGGGGGTTTGCCAGGGTTGGGGGGAACGAAGCTCCAGGGCTCCGAGGGCGCACCTCCGTTGGCGAACGCACAATTACTCACCGAGGGCTGCGTCCTGCAACACGCCCCGAGAGCGTTCGTCTCAGGGACCGGGGGCAAACGTCCCGGGCAAACCCGCGGTTCGTCTCAGTACGTACGGCACCTTGACGACGCTGACAAACCATGTTTTTCTGCCTTCACTTTGATAGGCAGCACCATCGACGACAAGTATTCCGTCGTGCGTGCGCTCGGTGCGGGTGGCATGGGCTCCGTGTTCGAGGCCCGTCACGTGGGAACCGGACGCCGCGTCGCCGTCAAGGTGATGTCGGACGCGCTGGCGACGAACGACGAGATGCTCGTTCGGTTCCAGCGCGAAGCGCGCGCCCTGGGAGCCATCGAGACGCAGCATATCGTCCAGGTCTTCGACCTCGGGGTCGACCGTTCGTCCGGGCACCCGTACATGGTGATGGAGCTCCTCACGGGCACGGATCTCGACGCGCACATCAAGCGCACGGGTCCCTTGCCTCCGGATCTCGCCCTGCGTGTCGTCGCCCAGGCTTGCCTCGGGCTGGAAAAGGCACACGCGGCGGGGATCGTGCATCGCGATATCAAGCCTGCGAACCTGTTCCTGGCCGAGCGTGACGGCGGGGAGCTCGTGGTGAAGCTCCTCGACTTCGGGATCGCTCGAATGCGGAAGCACGACCCCGAGGCCGTCACGACCGGCGAGCTCACGCAAACGGGCGCGACGATCGGCTCTCCTCAATACATGTCGCCCGAGCAAGCCAAAGGCCTCCGAAGCCTGGACCATCGCAGCGACATCTGGTCGCTCGGCGTGGTGCTCTACAAGGCGCTCTGCGGAAAGACGCCGCATCACGTTCACAAGGTGCTCGGGCAGCTCATCGTGGCCATCTGCACCGAGCCCGCGCCGCCTCTCCAGGATCTCGCCCCCTGGGTCCCGCCCGAGATCGCCGCAATCGCGCACAAAGCGCTCGCGCTCGACCCCGACCAACGTTACGCGAGCGCGGGGGACATGCTGGCGGCCATCCAGCCGTTTCTGCAGGGAGGGACGGGCCTCCGCAAGGAGCTGTTCGTCCCGCTCCCCGAACGGGAGCGACTCCACGCGGCTCCGCGGCTGCCCATGGGCGGCCGCGCGCCGATGCCGTCGACGACGGCCCCCCCGCTCGCAACCTCGGGTCCCCTGCGCGACCTCGAACCTGGTTCTCCTCGGGCAAGGACACGAACGGCCACGATGGTGTTCGCGGGGATCGTCATGATTGCGATCTCCGCGGTGACGCTGTTGACCTTCCGCTTCACTTCCTCCGATCCTCCCCGCACAGAGGCTCCGACGAGCGCTGCAGCGGCGCCTGCAGCATCCCCATCGTCCAAACCTGCCGAGCCGACGGCTCCAGCGAGCCACCGGGTGCCGGAGCCTGCGCCGGCCCAGCCGGAAGCGATCACGAAAGCCATGACGAGCGCGGCCCCCCCTGCGGTATCTCCTTCTTCCCAGGGTTCCCCGTCCAAATCCCTCCGCACGGAGAAATCGCCCAAGCCGAACGAATCGGCCGATATGACAGTGCGACCCCAGTTCTGAGGCGCAGGCATTGCCAAGGAACATCCATCCATGCGCAACATCCATGGTTTCCTCCGGCTGCTAGGTCCGACGCTGGCGACGTTTTTCCTTGCTCCACACGCGCTCGCCCAAACGTCGGGACCCACCTGCGAAGATCGCGACCTGGCGATTTCACATTTCAAGCGAGGGACAACGCTGTACGAGGCGAAGAACCTCGAAGGTGCGCTCGCGGAATTCCGAAACTCACGTGCGGCGTGCCCGTCCGAAAACAATACGCTGAACATCGTGCTCCTCTTGAAGGAGCTCGATCGACCCGTGGAGGCGCTCGAGATGCTCGACGTGCTCGCGCGCGATTTCCCGACGCTCCAGCCGAACAATCAAGCAACCGCGCAAGCGCTGCGCAACGCGCTCGAACGCATCGTCGGGACGGTGGTGTTCGACGGGGACCATCCCGGCGCGACGATCATCGTGGATGGCAAGAACGTCGGTACGATGCCGCAAGCTCAGCCGATGCGTCTGCCGATAGGAATGCATACGGCGAAGATCGAGCTGCCCTCGTATCAGCCGCTCGAAACCACGTTCGTCGTGCTCCCGAAGGAGAACGCCCGGGTCGCCGTGGCCCTGGCCCCTGCACCGACCTCGCCCCCGGAGCCGCCGAAACCAGCGCTCGCCGTCCACTCGGTCCACGCCGGAATCGGGCTCGCGATCAGCCCGAGCCTCGGGGGGACGGTGACCGATTGCGACGAGGCCTGTGGCGCAGGTCCTGGGATCGGCGCGCTCCTCAGCGGCGGTTACCGTTACAGGTTCACGTCATCCTTGTACGTCGGCGCGACGGCCGGTTACCTCTTCCAGTGGCAACCGCGATCCCGGCTCGGCGCGACCGTGGTGGTCGACGGCGTCCGGCAGGTCGCGGATGTCGAGGACGACCTCTTCTTGAACGCGTTTTTCGCCGGACCCGAGATTTATACGTCTTTCACGGCAGGCGGCGGCCACTTCGACGCCGGCTTCACCCTGGGGATCATCGGCGGCCCTCTCGTCAACGCCCGCGCGGCGCAGAACGGTCGCGCTACATTCGACGGTTCGTCCACGTTCGACCTCGTGCCACCGGACGAGACGCCGGTCAGCGGCTTCGCAGGCGTCGTCCTCCTGCTCCAGGGGGCATGGCGTACGCCCTGGACCCTCGCGCCCGGTTGGCCGATTCTCTTGAGGCTGGGACTTCTGGGGTTCGCTCCGACGAACGTACCGCAATACGAAGCGGCGTTCACCGCAAGATCCAGAGCCCCGCAGGCCCAGGATCAAGTCGCGAACTTCAGCGAGCGCGTCATCGGGAGCTGGCAACTCGTCATCACGCCGGGGATCACGGTGTACCACGACCTCTGAGACGGAGGAGATCAAGGCAAAGCTCGCGCGGGCACAGGCGGAAGAGTCGGGGGAGGGGTCTGGGGAATGAGGAGCGCGGGGGGTCGGGCGGGCGGCAGGCCAGGCGGCCAGCAGCCTGTGCGCCTCGGCGGTGGCGGCCGGCACGTCGAGGCCGGTCGTGGCCCTGGCCGGGTCCGGGTCCGGGCAATACGTGGTGATCGTGTCCTGGTAGCGCAGCGGGTAGCGGCGCAGGACGTCGCACTGCGGCCCCGACAGGGCCTCGATCGCAATCGCCTGCGGCCGCCATGCGGCCAGCCGGTCGAGCAGGGGGCGCAGGCCGGCCGGGTCGAAGCGCTTGGGCAGCTGCGACAGGTGCGAGGATCCCAGCACCAGTACCTCGTTCGCCGGGCCGCCGGCAGGACCTTTCAGTTTGCTCGGATCGAAATCGGGCTGCTGCGCGCAGGCGCCGGCGGACAACAGGAATGCAAGAAGCAGGGTGCTGGGGCGGGCCATGATCAGATGTCCGTGTGTTCTGGATGTCCGATCCTAGAGGGGCGAAAAACCTCCGGTCCAGCAAAAACGGATACGGACGTCAAAGCTATGCGGGACGGCTGGACGGGCGCTAGCACTACTCTGCCACATCCACCCACACGTTCATATCGGCACGAGCGCCCGCACCGTCGCTCCGCACCGCGCGCATCTTTGGGGCGCAGCGAGCCTTTGAATCAGTCGCCGCCGGATTTCCGGTA